>NZ_AP024326.1:0-600000 GCF_018408855.1 Caballeronia sp. NK8
ATGTCTATCGCGCAACGCTTCGTTGCTAGCGAGGGTGAAACACACCCCGGAGATTCGGCTGCCCTCACGGCTTTTCGCTGTGACTCGACGAACCTGCCTTGGATCATCTTCCGGGCGGCATTTCGCGCCGCGCACATCGAACAGATTCCACCGCGCGCCCGCGCCGTCCTCTCCGCCCTCGCGCGAACCGTCGACGCAGCTAAACCGTTCGGCGCCATCTTCGCACGCCGTGAGCTCCTCTCCGGCCGCGCGCTGCAGTCCATGCGGACGTTCTATCGCAGCCTTGACGATCTCGAGGTCGCCGGACTTATCGAGCGACGTCCGCAGGCCCGCTATGTCGATGCCGGCCTGTTTGGTCGCGCCTACCTTCATCTCACCGAGCATGCCGCAGCTCTCCTCGGCCTCATTGAGAGCTCCCCCGTGCACGAGAACGAAACCGTCCGGGCGCCCTTTTCAACCGCGCTCGCATTGGCCCAGCCTTCTTTGTCTATACCGTCTGCCAATGTGGCAGACGGTGGAATATATAAGGATCTAAGCCCTTCTATTATTCAAAAGAGACAACCGGGCCAGTTGCCTGCGGACCTTCAGCGCCTGCGCGCCCTGGGTCTTTTTGATTTCTTGATCTTCAAACTGATGCGCGAGGCGCGCGAGCACGGAAAGCGCCTCTCCGACGTCGTTGAAGCCACCTGGGACCACCTGAAGCTCGCCAAGGCACCGATCAACTACCTGCGCGCCCTGCTCCGCAACCCGGTCGATTTCGCCCTCTTGTTACGCCGTCGGAACGACGAACACCATGCCGAGCAAGCGCGCACGCAGCAGCGCGCGGACGCCCAAGCCGTTGCCCGCCAACATGCCGGTCGCACGTTTATCGACGTCAACGAATCGCGCCAATTCGTGATCGGGGCCGGTGGTGACTCGCTGACGATCTTCAGTCTCACGGAGCGCATTGGCCGCCAGGCCGCCGGATGGATGCCGTCGTTTGCGACGGCGCTCGCATCCGGCAAACTTCGACCAGCTACCGCGCTAGATCTCGAACGCTTCGCCCATGCGCAACGGGAAGCGTTAGGCAAATCCCAGTCTTGCGCGGCACCGATGGCGCACGCAAAGCCTCCAGTGACGGGTGCGGTACGGGAGCACATCGCCGGCCTGCGTAAGCTCCTGAAAGTGCGGGGGCGGGCGCATAACGTGACGCAAGCGGTCAACGCATTGGGGACTAGATGAAGCGAATCGTGCGAACTCACCGCTTGCGGACGGACACGCTGGGCAGGTCACCTGAGGCGCGGAAAAACTGCAACTGCCAATCTTAGCCACCGGCGTGCGGCGGATTGCCCGGACGCCTAGCAACAGCGAATGCTGAAAAGCCCTTCGGCAAGCCAGTATCTCGATAGCCAAGGCACGATCTCAGCAAGGCGAGGGCGTGATCGGGCGCGACGCGATCGTCGAGCGCAATTACAACGGAGGCGAAGCGTGCAGCCAATGCGGCCGAGAGTCGGCAAAACGCGACAGACCGATGTGGACGCGCATGGAAGACCGGTGCGCGAATGTGTCTATCGGCTTCGAGGAACATAGCTGACTGATAGCTCAAACGTCGTCGCAGTCGAGAAAGCGAAGTCCCCTCGGCGGGCGGGGCCACGATACAGGACGATGACCATGCGCAAATGGGCGCCCAGCCGGCGCCGGGTCGCTCCCAGTCTCGCCGACGCGACTTCGCCCGAAGGCTCACTTGTCGAGCATTAACGCGTGCGTGGCCTGCCAGGAGCCGCAAACGCCGAACAGCGGGCGCATTTGCGCTAAACCGGCGAAGCTGTCGGAGCACCAGTACGGGGATTTCAGCTCTACGATCGCTTGCCACGTGTGCGGAGAATCTGCGCTTTCAGGCGAACCGCGCGAGCGCCGGCCCGGTGGTGCGTGGGGGTGGACGACAAAGTGGGCCCGGCGGAACGTGCCGTGAAGTCACGGCACGACGTCTGCCTACCTGGTACAGGTCTAGTGAACGAGGAAAAGCAATCAAGCTCGGCGGCGCTGACCGGATCCAGCGGCCAGCCGGCCCCGTGCAGCGGCTACGCCGGATAGCCCGAGTCTTAGCGATCGCAGTGGGCAGCGCGTTGCAATGCGCCAGGGTGGTCGCGTCGAGCCTCACGTAGGACCGACGCGGTGCCGTATCCAAGTGGAGGCCATTTGAATCGTCTCTGGCTCCTGGACGCCGGTCACGGAACCGTCACATCCTTCCACCTCGGTTTTCCGTTTGCGATTATCGATGGCGGAGGGGCGTGCCGGCGCGCCTCGCTCCGTCGAACCATCGTTCCACGCGAGTGCCGGAGGCCAACCGACGGTCGCCCACGGCGACACACGCACGCCGTCTTTGGCTCGGCCTCGGGCGAGCCAGATGAGGGCGAGCGACGCTCGTCAAACCTGATAACTCATGTTATCGGGAGGGGTCACCGCCAAGCAGCGGGCAATCGTGACCAAGACAGCTAAGCTATTGACTGAGCAGCCATGCTGTTTGTCGCTGAATATCGCCATGATCACCTCAGTGCCCCGCTGGTCAGCGCGCCATGTATCGGACGCGAAAACCGGCATCGGTTAGACCGACGTTCGCTTGCCGCAATGTGTTCCGATCACGAAAGCGGCCCTTGGTGGCGCCTAGTTTCGATGCGGGGGCGAGAGACGAGCACGATGCCACTAGTACAGAAGGTTGAGTGAGGCGCGCCGTTACGCTCCGGGCGCAAGAGGCCACATCATCGACAAAAAACAAATGGCGTGCTTGGTTTGGTCGATTTCCCACGGCGCGGCAGCCTCACGAACACAGGAACTTTTGTAAAATCCTAAGGTGACCGGCGGCACTCCACATGCCTATTACCCTCCCTGCGTGGAACATCGCCGAAAAAATGGAGCGGTAGGTAAGTGATTGTTTTTAAATGATTTTTGTCACCGCCAGCGAATTGTTTCACGGCGTCGTGTGACGAGACGCGCCCGCCGCGCGGCAATTTTCAGCGCGTCCCACCAGATCGGTGCAGTCGTCCGTGCAGCGTATCGAATGAAACGGAAAGTGTGAAACTTGATACGCTCAGCGCTGAGAAGTAGGCTTGGCGCCGTTATCGCGTCAAGCCGGTGGCCTGTGATAAGAGAACAAGTCGACTGAAAGACGTTGACGGTTTTCGAACTAGACAAGCAGGCAGTGGCCAGCCGATCACGCCGCGCCAGAAGTTAAAGCGGGGTGACTGCGGCGCGATAGAAGCGCTAATGTAGTAGTAATAGTCCTTCGAACGCGAGCTTGATATGGAGTGGAAAGATACACGGCCGACCGCGCCCGGCTACTACTGGTTGCGCTTTGTCGACGAGCGATCACCGCAACGAACGATCGCGGAAATCTCCGCGGTGCCTGGCGACGGGGCGGTCGACTTGGTTGTTATTCTGATGGGCGACGACACCATCATGGAACTCGATGACGCGTACTTCGATGGCGGCCTATTCGCTGGACCCATCGAGCCGCCGATGACTGCAAATTGACCTTCGCGAGTCCGCGGCCGAATGACGGCGTGAAGGAGTGGCGGCTTGCGCTCGTCGAGCGATGAGGAGCCTTTTTGCCGCGGCGGACCATCGCGGCGCGTTCAATGACTAAACGACGGCCTGACCCCGCTCAGCTTCTCGTCGGCACCATTGCACAGCGCTGTCGCCTGCGGTAATCGCGGTCATCCGCCGCTTAACCGCTATTCCAAGTCACGGGCCCGCCGGCGCGTCATCCCCATATCGACATCTGGCGATCGAATGTCTGATCGAGGATTATCTGCATCTGCGGCCGCTTCTCATCGACCGCCATGCGGAGGCGATCGAGGCACTCCGGCAACACTGAAGCGGCGTCTTCTTGAGTTGCTGGGCGACGAAGCTACGCCCGCCGGCGAGGACAGATACGCCGCACGGCCTCGTAATTGAAACTTGCTCGATGACCTTAACGAGGGGCATCGCCCTAGCTCATGACCGTCTATTTGACTTAATTAGGAAGCCTGATAATGGCTATTATCGGGATAACGTTTTAGGGGTAAAATGGCCCGTTTCCGATTTACATGAGAGGGCAGGGGCCCGTGGCACAAGGCTTTGGCGATGACGACAGTGATTTCAGCGAGGGCGGCTGGCCGCGGCCGTCGCGTGATCCGCGTGATCCGCGCGATCCTCGCGAGGGTCGCTGGCCCGATGAGGCGCCCAGCGCCGAGATCGCGCGCGTGGTGCTGAAGGTCGACGAGACGATTACGCTCAAGCGTACCGCCGCCGCGGCGCGGCTCACCGCACATGGCGACGCTGTGCCGCCCCGGCCGATCAAGCCCACGCGCATGGAACTCGCCGTGGTGATTGCGCTCGCCGAGACCTACGGGGTCGCGCTACATCAAGACCCGCGCTTCGTGCCGGTGCTCGACTGCATCGCCGACGCTGGCGCGGTGGCGCTGGTACAGCGGGTGATATATGGCGCACGGCCCGACTCGGCTCACCGCGCCAACTTCGCCGTGACCGCGCTCACTGCGGAGAACGCGCGCCTGACTGAGGTGCTCCGCGACGCGCGCGTGGCATTCGAGTTTCTGTGCGCCACCTGGCCCGAGGTGTTCCTGGCGCAGACGCATGCCGTGCTCGCCGGGATGGGCGTGCGCGTGCGACCACCGGATGCCGACCCGACGCCGCCATCGGCAAGCAAGGGCGACGCGCACGACGATGAGGATGACGCTGACGGGCCCGATGAAAGCGGGGAGGGCGGACATGGCTGAGCGTCGCGCCTCCTCCGAAAAAGCCACGGCCTCCGGCCAAGCCTCCACCGGCGTCGCCGACGTTGCATTCCCGCGCGGCTTCAGGACCAAGGATTTCACCGCGCTGCGCGCGTACGTACAGCGCATCGCGCCGGCGATCATCGCGCGCACCTATTACGACCCGGACGAAGATCCGCATGCGGCGACGCCCGGCACGATGGAACGCTATCTCAACACGATGCTCGACACGCTCGTGCAGCTCGCGCTCGCGCACGGCTCGACCGCGCTCGCTGAGCACCTGCGCGCGTCGATCAAGCAGCACGGCCAGCCCAAGCTCACCGCGGTGACGTTCCGGATGGTCACCGAGGCCGCGCAACTCGCGGCAGCCGCGCCGCACCCGGATCACGCGATCGGCGCGTGGCTGCGTCCGCGCATCGCACGGCGCCTGAAAGGGGAGGGGCTCACAACACTCGGTGAGCTCGTCGCGTTCTGCAATCGGCGCGGGCCGAGCAGGTGGCGCTCGATTCCGCGCATCGGTCGCGGGCGCGCGCGCGCGATCGTCAGCTGGCTGCGCAAGCAGCAGGCGGCCCTGCAGTTGACGGTCGACATCGACATCGATTCCGTTGAGAAAGCCGGGGTGCCGCTGGTCGCGGACGAGCTCGTTGAGGTGGTGCCGAATTTCGCGAGCGAGCTTGGCGAGGGGAGCCGACCAGGCCGCCTCACACTTGCACCGCTGGAGCGGCTGGCGGTGCCGCACGCGCTGTCTGGCGCCAACGCTGAAAATCGCTCAACGGCATTCTGCTACATCCAGGCGAACCACGATCTCGATGCGGTGCGCGCGTATCTGAACCGCTTTCGCGATCAACCGAAAACCCTGCGCGCCTACACCAAGGAGCTCGAGCGGTTTTTGTTGTGGGCGGTGGTGTTGCGCGGCAAGGCGCTGAGCGATCTGCGGGTCGATGACTGTGAGGCGTACAAGGACTTCCTTAAATGCCCAGATCCGCGTTTTGTGGGTGAACGCTTCGCGCGGCACTCGCCGCGCTGGCGGCCCTTCGCCTCGTCAAGCTCCGCCACGGCTAATGGCAAGGCATCGTTGTCGGCCGACTCGCAGCGTTATGCCGTTCGGGCGCTTCGCACCGCCTTCGCATGGTGGGTCGACGTGCGCTATCTGGCGGGCAATCCGTGGAAGGCGGTGAATGATCCGGTGGTGGTCAACCGCGCGAACGCGATGAAGATCGAGCGCGCGTTGCCGGCCGAGCTGTGGCGCAAGCTACGCGACGAGCTCGACGCGCGATCGGCGGAGGAGTGTGCAATGCAGTGGCGCGCGGTGCGCGCTGCGATCCTGTTGCTCGGCGACTCGGGCCTGCGTCGCGAGGAAGCGGCGATCGCGCGCTGCGAGAATCTACGCCCATCGTCTTACGGCACGGTCGAGCGGCCGGTGTGGGAGCTGACCGTTGTCGGCAAGGGGCAGCGTGGACGGGCGGTGCCCGTCAGTGCGGCAACGCTGGTTGGTTTGCGCGCGCACTGGGCAGATCGGAGGCAAGTCTTCGACGCGATCCGCAGAGAACAGGCGCCGCTCGGGCCGCTGCTCGCGCCGCTCATCATTCCGTGGACCGACGCCTCGCGCCAACGGCACCGCAGAGGGGAGGGCGATGGCGCGTTACCTTTGGCGGAGGCCGGCTACACGGCGGACGGACTGAACCGACTGATCGGCCGGATGCTGACCAAGCTGGTCGAGACGTGCGACTCCCTCGATCTGGATGATCGAATGCGGATCGGCCAAGCGAATGCGCATGCCTTTCGACACACGTTCGCCACGCACTCGGTCGCCGACGAGGTGCCGGTGGATGTTGTGCAGAAAGTACTGGGCCACGCGTCGCTGCAGACCACGTCGATCTACGTGCAGGCCGAGAAGCAGCGCGTGCTCGAAGAAGTCGCCGATTATTACGCGCGGCTCAGCAGTCGTTAATGTCTGACGCATCGTTGCAAAACGTAGCCACGGACGTGCTTCGCATTGACCATGTTGGTGCTATCACCGGCGGAATGGCGGATCACGGAGCCGGTCGTCGCCGAAGCTTCAAGACAATGAGGGGGGCGTACTGCCTTAGGGAGCCGGGAGAAAGCAAGGCGGCTCGGCTCGCGGCGGGGGCCGGGGACAACGCGATCAAGCTGTGGAACTCAACGAGCGGCGAAGTGACGCCCGAGGGGCATACGGGAGCAGATTCGCGCTCGCAGCGTTGGACGACGGGCGACTTGCTTCGGGATCATGGAACCAAACGATCAAGGTGTCCGAGACAACCAGCGGGGATGCGAGTGCCGCTTGAGAGGCACGCAGGGGCGGTGTCAACGCTCGCGGTGCTTGCCCACCGACGGTTCGCAACGCGGCCTGGAAGGACGCTACGATCAAGCTGTCGAACTCGACGACGGGTACATGCGAGGCGACGCTTGAGGGGCACACGAATGACGTGACGGCGCTCGCGGTGCTAGATGACGGGCAGCTTGTATCGGGGTCGGGGGAACCAAACGATTCGAGTCTGGCAGAAACGAAATGGACGTTGGACGGAGACTGTTCGGCTCTTCGCTGACGCCAGAAATGACACGCTGGCTTTTTCCGCGCGCGCCGCGGGTCACGGCGGCCTGCGATGCGAGTTGGCAGTTGCACGTTTGAAGGTTGAAGGCACCGTGCCAAGTGCGAGCGAAGGGCCACGCGGTATAGGCCCCTCGCGCGAAAGTGGTTTTTCCTGAGAAAGATCTTTGGCTCCGCAGCACGCTGCTCAGGTGTTCCCCATGCCGCTAACGGCGAACATTGGACGCGCTGTTTCTCCCGCGCGAATCTCGCCGCGCGCACTTTGTTCCTGCTTCGCACGGTGGCCGATCTGTGCTGTCTCGCGGGCTATCCGCGCGGGGGGTCATCGGACGAATGCGCGAGGTGTTGGGGGCGATCAGGGCATTACGATTCCCGTTCGCCCCTTAAGATGAAAAGGCCGTATGGCCTCGGTGCCGTGTAGCGAATCAACGTCGATTCGAGTACCATCGCGGAGCAGCCAGAAATCCACGGAGGTCGGAATGCCGAGAGTATCTTCGGATGGTCTCCATGGGCCTGCTACCGAATCTTGGCCAGAACACTGGCTATTAACGTGACGGCGCGGCGCGCGTCGCGAAGAAAGACAAATACGCATGGTTGCCCAGAAGAAGATCGAAATCGATTCGCTGGCGAAGTACGCCGCGAAGATCGAACAGTTGCTCGAGGCGACGCGTATGTGCGCACGCTGTTGATCCACGGGGCTCGCAGCGTGCTGCGACATCCAGACAGGGCCGGCGCATGGGTTGAGCAGCTCGGCAAACGCCGACCGTTCAACGTGGTAATCGTGGCGCTAGCCAACAAGATCGCAAGAACCATCTGGGCACTTCTCGCCCCACGACAGGCAGTACGGCAGGGAGTACGTTAGCTCGAAACCTCAATAAAGAATTTGGGTTACACAGGGGCTGTTCTCACAGGTGGCACCTCGACAGGTTACGTTGGCAATCGTGTGCAATGACAAGACAGGTCGGACCGGGATTCTCTAAACCCGGGTATGACGAAGAGCCTTGAGCTCGACACGGAAATGCTTGGGAGCCAGCGGATTTCATCGGGGCCCGCAGCCGAATGATTGGCTACAACAGGCCGGATATAAAGCAGCAACCGCCCCATCAAGTCGAGCACACGAAAAACCTTCGCAAAAAGGGAGGGGTCCATATAAAGTCATACTGACTTACTCCGTTGGCGCAGAAGAAGGCGCTGAAACTCACGGACTTCGCGAACGAGCGCTTCGTGCTCGGCACGCCGCATTCGTCGGAAGCGTTTCGCCATCACTTCTTCTCGATCTGCCATCGCGCGGGCTTTGCGCCTGCGATCGCTCAGGAGGCATCGACAAGCGACGGCATCATCGGCCTCGTCGCCGCGAATACGGGCGTGAGCATTTATCCCGAGTGCATTCGCAACATTCAGCGCAGCGGATTGTGCATCCGGCCGCTCTCGGATAGGGACACGGCAATCGACATGGTCGTCTGCTGGCGCGGCGACACGCGCAACCCGTCCGTCGACACTTTCATTGGTGAGTTGAAGGCAGCTCGCTCTGGCCTCAGATGAAAAACGCACCCAGCGGCACAAAAAGCGTCAAAGCCGCCGTCCACTTCAAGAGATCCTTGAACGTTCTCTCATCTCCATGCAACTCAGCCAGAACAAGTCCGCCGCCCAGATGAAACGGACTCGCTGTAATCACGACGATGCTCGTCGCCGATAGCGCCAACTGGATCGACGCAAGCAACGCGGACGGTTCGTTCGCCAGCGAGTGCGTCACTACCGGAATGACCAACCCGAGCACGACCACTGACGAAGCCTCGAAATTCGCCATCAACGTGCCGAGGTACGTCATGCCCACGCGGACCAGCGATTGCTGTTCCAAATTTTGCAGCAGCTCGCCGGTCGCCTTCAATACGCCGACGTGTTCGAGCATGCCGATATAAATCAGAATGCCCGAGATCATCACGACCATGCTCCACGGCAGATCGGCGATGACCTTGCGCGGGTCCGCCCGAACCGCCATGTTGAGCAGAACGCCCATGGAAAACGCGCTAAGGCCGACATCGTGGTGTGTCAGCACCAGCGCGACAAAACCGAGCAACGCGGCGAGCGCGGCCCATTGCTGCCAGGTCAGTGCGAGTCGCGACGAGACCGCTCCCGAAGCGCTTTCCGAAGGGGTGTTGCGTCTTCTGCCGCGCGCGATCAATTCCGCTCCGCCAAACGCGAAGAACGCCAGGAGCGCGAAGGTGAAATTGATCCCGAGCTGACAGAAGAAAAAGTGCATGGGAAGGAGCGTCACGCCGCCCTTGGCCGCTTGCGCGGCGACCACCTTCGCCCACGGATTCAACGGCGACAATCCGCCGATACATCCGCCCTGAATGGTCACGATGCCCATCAACGCCGGGCGGATTTTCTCGCGCCGCGCAATCTCCAGCGCAACCGGCAACGTGATGACGAGCGCGGCGATCGGCAACGCGCCCAATGCGCAGATACAGGCGGTAAGGGCACACGTCGTCCACGGCAGCAGCCATGGCCGCCCGCGAGACATCGCGGCAGCCTGATGCACGATCAGTTCCGCAAGTCCGCTATCGCGCACGAGATTCCACAGATACATCACGCCGAGAATCAGCATGACGAGATCGGTCGGGAAGGATGCGAATATCCGCTTTTGCGGAACGCTCGCGAGCACCGCCAGCAAGAAGCTCGCGGGAATGGCAACCAGCCCTAGATTGATGCCGCGCCACAGGCTGATCGCAAATACGACCACCAGCAGGACAAGCGCAACGATATGGATGTTGGTCATACCGGTGTCTCCCCTCGATTTGTTTTTCGACGCGGGAACGTTCGGCGCATTGATGCGCACGCGGACTCACGCCGGCGGGAACGAAAATGCTGCGATGTTCTGGGTCAGACATGTGGCTCAAATGTTGTATTAGCTTGTATCAATACATCACGATGCATGCTATCGCCGTGCTTTCGCACCTGTCAACTGGTGGAATCGCCGACGCCGTGCGACCCGCCGCCCGGTGCCAATGACGGGTCGACGCGTGTTGACATCGGTAAAGCACGTCGTTACTATCCGCCTATCTTGTCTTAATACAATATAAGACAATCAAGGTGTAGTTTTCAGCGACGATATCCGTAGGGAGATTGCGAATGCTGCTCGACGATGAAGAGACCGCCATGCTCAATGGAGAGCAAGGCAAGGTCCTGCAAATGGCCATGCGCCATCAGATACAGGTCGGCGAATTCTTCGGTGCGCGTGATTTCGTGCCGGTCACGCAGGCGCACATCATGGCCGATACCGAGAGTCTCGGACAGGCGGGCGTCATGTGGCTAGAGCGGCTTTCCGAATTCGGCGATGGCCGTCACACCGTGCGTATTCCGACCATCACCGATCCGCGTGGCACCGATTTTTCGAAGGCCAGCGATCTCGGTCAGCGCGACTGGATGGTCGAGCTCGAACGCCGCACGATTCACGCGTTCGAGCGCCTGGGCGTCAGCATGACCGACACCTGCATCAACTATCAAACCGTGCTTGCGGCCACGCGCGGCGAACACGTCGCGTTCGGCGATACCGGCGTCGTGATCTATTCGAACTCGGTGAGCGGCGCGCGCACGAATTTCGAAGGCGGCCCGTCTGCGTTGTCCGCTGGTCTCACGGGACGCACGCCGCGTTATGGTTTTCATCTCGATGAGAAACGCCGTGCGACAAAGCGTTTTCGCGTCGATTTCACGCCGCGCACGCTCAACGAATGGGGCGCCCTCGGCGGCGTGATCGGCCGTCTTGCCGGCAATTACTGGGAAGTGCCGGTGATCGAAGGCATCGAGGCCGCGCCGACTTCCGACGACCTCAAGCACTTCGGCGCGGCGATGGCGAGTTACGGATCGATCGCGCTGTTTCATATCGTCGGCATTACGCCGGAAGCGTCGCGGCTCGAAGATGTCGGCGGCGATGCGTTGCCGGTGCATCATCGTATCGGACGCGCGGAAATCGAAGCGCTGACCGCGAGTTACGCGGTCTCGAAGCAAGTGGACGTCGTGGTCTTTTCCGCGCCGCAACTGAGTCTTTACGAACTGCGCGCGCTCGCTGATCTCTGCGATGGCCGCACCTTCAAGGTGCCGATGCTCGCGATCACGAGCCCGCAAGTCGTGCCCGATGCCGAGCGGTTCGGTTATACGCGCCGCATCGAAAAAGCGGGCGGCACGGTGCTCGCGGGCATGTGCTTTTATCAGTCGTATGCGCGCGAGATGTCCGAGGCGAAGGGCTGGAAAACGCTCGCCACCAACAGCGCGAAGCTGGTGAATATTCTCGGCGGATACGGCTATACACCGATGCTGGCATCGATGCAGGCATGCATCGACGCAGCCGTGACAGGAGAACTCGCATGAACGAAATCGTGCTTGTCGCGCGTCACGCGCTCGGCAATAAAGTGTCGGCGGAAGCGCTGGTTGCAAGCGACGGCTTCTCCGCCCGCTACGATCTGAACCGTCTGGAAGGCGTCTTTTCGCGGCCGTCGCACAAGCTCGTGGGGCAATCGTATATCGGCCGGGTACTCGTGCTCGATACGGCGAAAGGCGGTGTCGCCAGCGCGTGGATGTTGCACGAGATGCAGTCGCGCAACATGGCGCCGGCGGCAATCGTGTTCAACACGGTGAACCCGATTCTCGCGCAAGGCGCGGCCCTCGGCGATATCTCGATGATCGCAGGTTTCGATTGCGACGTGACGGCCGTCGTGCCGCATGGCGCGTTCGTCGAGATCGATCCTGCAACGAAAACGCTGCGCGTGTTGCGCGCGGCAGCGGGCGAACCTGCTTCGGCGACGTTCGCGCAAGGGCAGCAGGGCACGTCGACGGTGCATGTGAAACCTGCGCATCGTTAAACGAGCCAGCGTCGCACGGTCACGCCGCGTGATCGTGCGATGCCGCGCCGTTCACGTTCTTGATCGACGAGCCCACCGGCAACGGTCCTTGCACGCTCAGCGTGAATTCGTAGTTCTCCGGACGAATATGAAACGACGTGCGTTCCAGCAGCAGGCCGTTTCCATCGAACGATTCGCGGTCCATCACGAGCAGTGCGGCACGCGGCGAAAGCCCGAGCGCCCGCCCGACCGACGTACCCGCCGAACACGCGCGAATGCGAATCTGCGCCTGGGCTACGGGCATCGCGAGCAGATTTTCGAGCAGCACGTAGATGGGGTTGCGGTTCGCCTGCTCCCAGGTGAGCCCGCTTGCCTGCGGCGGCAGATACGACACGACGAGCGCGATCGGCTCGCCATCGACGAGATAGAGCCGCTTGAGGCGAAAGCAATCACTTTCGCCTTCGTCTTTCCCGAATGCCTGCCGCAAGGGTTCCGGCGTGCTCACGGGTCCGAACTCCAGCAGCTTCGTCTTTGGCTCCACCCCTTGTGCAACCAGGGCATCGTAGAAGCCGCGCATCGGCTTCAGATCATGGACGAACTTGTTGCGCGAGACGAAGGTGCCTTTGCCTTGCTTGCTGACGACATACCCGTCCGCAAGCAACTGCGCGATGGCCTGCCGAACGGTCACGCGACTCACGTCGAAACGTTGCGTCAGCTCGCTTTCGGCGGGAAGTTTGCTATCGGTCGCGAAGGTGCCTGCGTCGATCTCCGCGCGGAGACGATCCGCAATCTGGATATAAAGCGCGGTGGCGCTGTCGCGATTGAGCAGTGGTTCCTTCGTCGTTTTGCCGCGTTTCGGAGCGGCGCGTTTGCTGGAATTGCCTTGCATGGATTGCCTTTGAGCTAGCGTCGTGTGTCCGCGACAAGAAACGTAACACACATGTATTCGGATAATAAGACATGCTCATACAAGTTGCAATCGCTAGGGCTTTCCACGGCTGGCGCGTGACGATGAAATCCGTAAACTCGCGCTACGCTCAGACCGGCCATCAGTCATAAGGCAGCGCGATCATGACTCTGCAACAGTTGGAGACTTTCTTCTGGACCGTGAAGCTCGGCAGCTTTGCTGCCGCCGCCGAGCGCCTGTACGCGACGCAATCCGCCGTGTCCATGCGCGTGCGTGAACTCGAACGCACGCTGGGCGTCGAGTTGTTCGACCGCACGCATCGCACGGCGCGGCTCACGCCGAAGGGCCGCGAACTGATGGATTATGCGAGCCGCATTCTCGATCTCTCGACTGAACTGGAGCATCGGATCGGCGCGCCCGAAGCGGTGTCGGGCACGGTGCGCTTCGGCGTTGCGGAAGTCGTCACGACGACATGGCTGCCACGTCTCATCACGACGATTGCGGAACGCTATCCGAATGTGCGTCTGGAAATCGAAGAAGCGCTGACTGCGGAATTGATGGCGAGTCTGCATCAGGCCGAACTGGAGCTCGTGCTCGCGCCGGGGCATACGCGCACACCGGAGATATCGACACTCTCGCTCGGCAACGTTGATTTCCAGTGGATGGCAAGTCCCGCGCTGGGCCTCGACGCGCGCACGTACAAGCCCCACGAACTGGCCGAGTATCCGATCATCGGCATGAAGCAATCGTCGTTTCATTACGCCGCGCTGGAGGACTGGTTCCTCACGGAACATGTGCGATGCCGCTATCTCGCGCGTTGCAAAAGCGTGGCCGTTGCGGCGTCGATGACGATTGCGGGCATGGGCGTGTCGTATCTGCCGGTGCGCTCGTACAGGCACGAGATCGAGCAGAACAAGCTCGCGATCGTGCAGGTGGAAAATCCGTTGGAGCCGGTCGAATTCATCGCGGCATGTCCCGCCGGGCATTCTTATTCGCTCGCTCGCGCGATTGCGGAACTGGCCCGCGAAGTCAGCGATTTCGAGTGCATCAGGACCACGGCTTCGTCGCGATAAATGGTGCGGCGCGCCATGACACATCAAGTTTCCTGATGTTTTTTCGCGCAAATTACTCGTTTGAGTTCATGTGCCGTCACGCCTAACCTTTTCTTCAAGCACAGCGCGCGTTCCCACACGACCCGCACCGACTGTTGCTGCGAGATAAGGAGAGAGACACATGGAAACGGTCCTCACGCGCGAGGAGGCGGTTGCTCGTCCGGACGATGAACGGCAGAAGAAACTGTATGTCACGCTGAAGTCCATTACCTCGCTGGCCGACGACATCAACGCATTCGAATTCGTGAGCGCCGATGGCGAGCCGTTGCCCGCGTTCACGGCGGGTTCGCATATCGACGTACACCTCCCCGACGCAACCATTCGACAATACTCGCTCTGCAATTTGCCTGACGAACGACATCGCTATGTGGTCGCCGTGCTGCGCGATCCGGCAGGGCGCGGCGGGTCGGTCGCGATGCACGACACCTTGCGAGCGGGCCATAAGCTCTTTGTTTCAGCGCCGCGCAATCACTTCGCGCTATCGAAATCGGCGCGCAGACATGTGTTTATCGCGGGTGGAATCGGCATCACGCCGGTCATGGCGATGATCGCGGAAGTGCGAAAGCGCGGCGAACCGTTCCATCTCTTCTACTGCGCGCGCAGCTCGCAACGTGCCGCGTTTCTCGATCGCCTGAAGACGCTCATCGAGCGCGGCGATGTCTCGCTGCACTTCGATAACGGCGATCCGCGCAATGGACTCGATCTTGTATCGACGCTCGAAAGACGGCCCGCCGATACGCATCTCTACTACTGCGGCCCCGGCCGCTTCATGGACGCAATCGAAGCCGCCAGTGCGCATTGGCCCGCGGGCACGCGTCATTGCGAACGCTTTTCCGCAAGCGGCGCGATCAAGGAAAGCCAGGCAACGACCGAAACTGAGACACCCTTCGATATCGAACTGCGGCGTTCGCAAAAAATCCTCACGGTGCCACCAGGCGAATCCATCGTCGATGTCATGCGCGCAAACGGCGTGGAAGTCGATACGTCGTGTTGCGAAGGTTATTGCGGCACGTGCATGACGCGCTATCTCGCGGGGGAACCGCTGCATCGCGACACCGTGCTCGACGACGAGGACCGCGAGGAATTCGTAATGATCTGCTGCTCGCGTTCGAAGTCGCCGATGCTGGTGCTTGATCTTTGAAACGCCTTTTCATGCGGTTTCAGTAAGTACACGCGGAGCGACTGGTTCCGCTCGAATCAACGTTCCCCACTCATCGAGAAAGAGGACGCGCGTCATGAGCACATTCGAATATGTGAAGGATTGCTGGTATCCGATCGGCTTTTCGTCGGAGTTTGCTATCGGCCAGTTGCAGGGGCACAAGATCGTCAATCGCCCCATTGTGATGTGGCGAGCCGAGAGCGGCGATGTCGTCGCGTTCGACGATCGCTGCTGCCACAAGCGCTTTCCGCTTTCACAAAGCAGGCTGCTCGATAACGGTCAGCTCGAATGCGCGTATCACGGCTTGTGCTACGACGCGGCGGGCCAGTGCGTGGCGATTCCATCCGCACCCGACAAGCCGATTCCACCGCAAGCCCGGCTGAGCGTCGTGCCCGTGCGCGAACAGGACGGCGTGGTCTGGATCTGGCCGGGCAACATCGCGGCTTCGCAGCGCTGTGAGCCGCCGCGCACGCCCGAGGTCACCGATGCGGAGAACCTGTCGATCGGCTCGCCCGAACCGCTTTACGTGCCCGCGAATTACTTGTTGCTGATCGAAAATCTGCTGGACATCACGCACTTTTATCCGCTGCACGACGGCAATATCGGCGATAAGGAAAACAGCAAGATTCCGGTGGACCTCGAAGAAGGCGACAGCGAAGGCTACACATTCGTGCGTACGACGCGCCACGTGCATGGCTATCGACAACCGCCGTATCTGAAGGAATGGTTTCTGTATGACGAAGTGGAGCGCGTTCACACACATTGCATGGTCACGCCAGGAGTCACGCGCGTGGTGATGCGCGTCGCGCCCGAGGGAGAACTCGGCACGGACAAGGAACGCGGATATACGCTTCTGCATCTCCACTTGCCGGTCGATGAACGCAACCTCGTGTGGCGCTGGAACGTGTCGTGCAAGAATTGGCACACCACATTGAGCGATGCGAACATGCCCACCGCGAAGAAGGTCGCGGAGATGTTCCCGGCGGTCGTCGCGCAGGATCAATGGGCGCTGGAGCGGCAGCAACGGATGATGGAATACCCGGACGATGGCTATTCCGAACTCTTTCTCAAGACCGACAAGGCATTGCGCCGCGCCCGTCAGATTCTTGTCGGTCTGCAGCGCAAGGAGCGCGAGCTTCAGATCAGCCCGGCAGGACAGAATGCGCCGGCGAACGAATCTGCGATGGCGTAAATCCTTGAGGTCACTGCCGCCTTTACCCGCCCTCCCGCGTGAAAGGCCCGCAAAAAAGGCCTGAAAACAAGCCTCCATACGAGAGAGCATCGACCCCGGTTCAGGAGACACACGATGGAAACCCATGATTCCCCGCCGCTGGCGGCGAGGCCTCAAGCCGTCCCCGATCATCCGGACGAAGGCAAGACCCTGTTGCAGCGAGCGGTGTCTTCGTGCGTGTATCTGTTCGAACGCGTGATGCCGGATCCGTTCGTCATCGTCATTCTGCTCACGGCGATGGTCGCGTGTTTCGCGCTCGTCTTCGCACCGAAGGGCACGCCGGAAGTGATCCTGACCGGCTGGTACAAAGGCATTTTCGGCATCTTCACCTTCGCGTTCCAGATGGTGCTCGTGCTCGTCACGGGCTATGCGCTCGCGAGCGCGCCGCTCATCAAATCGGGCTTGCGCAGCGTGAGCAAGCTCGCGGTGGGGCCGGTTTCCGCCGTGCTGCTCGTGTTCGGCGTCGGGGCTGTCGCGACCTTCCTGAACTGGGGCTTCGGCCTGGTCGTCGGCGCATTGTTGTCCAAGCAAGTCGCGCGGCAGGTGCGCATGGACTTCGCATGGCTCGTGGCCGCCGCGTATAGCTCATGGGTGCTGTGGGCGTTCACCGGCATGTCGAGTTCGATAGCGCTCTCTATCGCGTCGCCGGGCAATCCGCTCAATATCGTCGAGCAACATACGCACTCGGCGGTGCCGCTCGCGCATACGGTGTTCGCAGGATGGAACCTGCTCGCGGGCATCGCTGCAATGGTGCTGATTCCGGTCGTTTTCATCCTCATGCGTCCCGCCGATAAAGACGTGATCGCCGCCGACGCCGCGTTGCTCGAAGCGGAAGACAAGAAGGTCGACGATACGGCCGATTCGCGCGCCGGGACTTTCGCGGGCCGGCTCGAACGCTCGCGCATCTGCGCCCTGTTTTTCGTGCTCGCCGGCGTGGGCTACCTGGCAATCCAGTGGACGCGTCACGGCGTGAGCCTGGACATCAACACGGTCATCTTTATCTTTCTGCTCGCAGGATTGTGTCTGCACGGCAGTCCGCGGCGCTATGTCGGCGCGGTGACGGAGGCCGCGAAGGTCACGGGGCCGATGTTGCTGCAGTATCCGTTCTATGGCGGAATCATGGGCATCATGAGCGCGACCGCACTCGATGAAACTGTCGCGCATGCCTACATTCACATTGCTTCGAGCACGACGTTGCCGTTCCTGAGCTATCTCGCATCGGGCGTGATCACGTTGTTCATTCCGAGCGGCGGTGGTCACTGGGCGGTGCAGGGGCCGTTCACGATCCCCGCCGCCATGCAGCTCGGCGCCTCCTTGCCGGGCACGTCAATGGCGATTGCCGCGGGCGAAATGGCAGGCAGTCTGTTGCAGCCGTTCTGGGCGATTCCGGTCGTCGCTATCGCGGGCGTCGGCGTGCAGCGCGTGCTGGGCTTCACGCTGGTTATCTTTCTGACGGCGGGATCGCTGCTCGGCTTCGTGTATCTGTTCGTCGTGCCGGTGTGGGCGGGCACGTAGTCCGGCTATTTCACTGATCCGTTCGATGATGCCCGCGCGCTTCACACCCGCGCGGGCATCGGCATTTTTAGCATTCGATGGGATGCCTATCAACTTCGTCGAGATGGCGCGTTCGTATCGGACAGATAAGCCCATGCGTCCTATAATATAGGACTCTACATTCAAAATGTGGTTTACACGATGCTCGGTCCGTCGCAGAATGTGGTCGAGCAAGAGGGCTGCGAGCAGAGAGCGCGAATCAAATGGAGACGCACGTCATGCAATCAGGCACATCGGGTAAAGCGCACGAGGCATCGGCACGAACGATCTTGCGCGTCACGAGCGGCAATTTCCTGGAGATGTACGACTTCTCCGTCTACGGTTTCTACGCGCTTTCGATCTCCCAGGCGCTCTTTCCGCGCGGCAACGAATTCGTCTCGCTGATGCTGTCGTTCGCTACATTCGGCGTCGGCTTTCTGATGCGGCCGATCGGTGCGCTCGTGCTCGGCTCCTACATCGACCGACGCGGACGGCGTGCGGGCCTCCTGCTTACGCTCGCGCTAATGTCAGTCGGCATGTTGATGATCACCTTCGTGCCGGGCTACGACACAATCGGCATTGCCGCGCCGATCATCGTCGTGGTGGGGCGCTTGTTGCAGGGCTTTTCCGCGGGCGCGGAGCTCGGCGGCGTGTCGGTGTATCTCGCGGAAATCGCGCCGCCGGGACGACGCGGCTTCTTCGTCAGCTGGCAATCGGCGAGCCAACAGGCGGCGGTGGTGTTTGCAGCGGTGCTCGGCGTGGGCCTGCGCTTCACGCTCACGGCCGAACAGATGAATAGCTGGGGCTGGCGCATTCCGTTCATGATCGGCTGTCTTATCATTCCCGTCCTTTTCATGATTCGCCGCCGTCTGCGAGAAACGAAAGAGTTCGAATCGCGCGCGCGGCATCCGACGAGCAAGGAGATCTTTGCGTCGCTGCGAGACAACGCGCGTCTCATCGGCGGGGCGATCATGCTGGTGACGCTCACCGCCGTCATGTTCAATCTCATCACCGCTTACACGCCGACATACGGCTCGCGCGTGCTTCACCTGCCCGCCATCGATTCCTTCCTCGTGACGATGGCTGTCGGCATCATCAACTTCACGATGCTGCCTATCGTCGGCGCGATTTCGGACAGGGTCGGGCGGCGGGCCGTGCTCACCGTAGGCGCAGTGCTCGTGATTCTGACTGCCTATCCCGCGATGTTATGGCTCGTGCAGGCGCCCAGTTTCACGCGCTTGCTCGCCGTGGAGATGTGGTACGCGATGATCTACGGCTCGTACCAGGCAGGCATGGTGGTCGCGCTCACGGAGATCATGCCCGCGAGCATTCGCGGCACGGGCTTCTCGCTCGTATGGAGTCTCGCGCAGGCCATCTTCGGCGGCTTCACGCCGTTCATTTGTACCGCGTTGATTCAGGTCACGCAGAATCGGGCGGTGCCTGCGTTGTGGCTCTCGTTCGCCGCGCTGATCGCGTTGTTCGCGACCTTCCGCATGTTCGCGCGGCCTTCGGGCGAGCCCCGGACCGCGTTGCCTTGAGCCGCCATAGCGCGATCACGCATTGCCCGGCCGTTCGAACTCGCTCGTCTCCAGCGCGAGCTGGGCCACGGCCGCGACGATGGGATCTGTCGTCGTATGCCGATGTAGCGCGACGAACTGCACCGGACCGATCTGCGGTGCGGTATCGATGACGCGCAGCTTGCCCGCCGCGATTTCTGCGTGATACGACGCGCGCGGCAAGAGGCTCACGCCCAGACAAGATACGGTCAACTCCGCGAGCACGCGCACGTTATTGCACGAGATGACCGGACGATAATCGGCGTTCGCATCGCGGAACCATCGTTCGATGACCGGATAGTGATGCGATTGCGACGACAAGCCCAGCACAGGCCAAGTCGCTAGCTCGGCGGGCGATAGCTTGCGCGCGGGCACGGCAAGCGCGGGCGAGCACATCCAGACGAATTCGTCGTAGCCGAGCGAAATGGCTCGAAGCCCGCTTTGCACGACCGGGCCCGTCACGAGCGCGAGATCGAGATCGCCGTTGCGCAGCTTGTCGACGAGCGTCGCCGTCAGACCCATATCGAGCACGACCGCGAGATTCGGATAGCGCTCGCGCAATGCGCCCATCAACTTCGGCAGCCACGTAATCGCGACGAGCCCCACGACGCCGAGTCGCACCGTGCCCGTGAGCGCGTCTTTATCGCCGATACGATGCCTCACGCGCGATGCCAGCGCGACGATCTCGCGCGCCGATACAACGAGGTCTTGCCCCTTCGCCGTGAGCCGCGCGCGATGCTGGCTGCGATCGAACAGATCGACGCCGAGCGAGCGTTCCAGCTCGCGAATGCGCGCCGAAACGGTCGATTGCGTCGCGTTGAGCGTTTGCGCGGCGGCGGCGAAGCTGCCCGTATCCACGATGCGCAAAAAGGTCTCCAGTTGTCGAATGTCCATTGCTCTTCATGGCGGTTGGGCGGCATCACTTCATCGCTTATTTCGATGATGAGCGATCGGAAAGTCTCGCTATCCGGCGCGGCGCGCACGCCCTAGACTGGCTTGCATCGCGGCATAAAACACACGACATTGCGCCGCAAAAAAAAGGAGCCTCGGAGATGACGGATCAAACGATGATACTGGAAGAAGACGCCGCGCACGATCTCAGCGAGCCGGTACGCATGACGCATTTCACCGGCAAGATTGCGTGGACGCGTGACAGCCTCTCGCCCGAAGACGGCATCGTGAAGATCAACGATGCGTGCCGCTGCGAACTCGATGAAGTCGTGGCGACGCTGCGTGCGAATCCGCTGCCCACGCCGCTTCTGCGTCCAGACGACTTTTCGCTCGAAAGCTGCCGCGCGATGATGCGCGATGCGGCGCAATTGCTGAGCGACGGGCCGGGCTTCGTGATCGTCGATCGCTTGCCGATGGAACTGTGGAGCAAGGAGGAAGCAACGGCGGTGTATTGGCTGCTCGCGCAGATGGTGTCGCGTCCCGTCGCGCAGAGCTGGGACGGCAAGATGATTTATGACGTGCGCGATCTCGGCAAGCCGCCCGGCAACGGCGTGCGTCCGGACATCACCAACGCGGAACAGAACTTTCATACCGACAATAGCTATAACGTCTGCCCGCCGGATTACGTCGCGCTGTTGTGCCTGCATCCCGCCAAGGAAGGCGGCGTGAGCAGTATCGTTAGTTTCTATACCGTCTACAACCAGATGATCGAGCGTTATCCGCATCTGCTTGAGCGCTTGCATCGGCCGTATCTGTTCGATCGGCAACGCGAGCACGCACCCGGCGATTCGACTATCATAAGTCATCCTCTATTTTGCAATGAAGCTGACGGTGTCGTGTGCAGGCTGTCGCATCGTCATGTGATCAACGGCTATCGGATGGCGCAGCGGGAGATGGACGAGGAAACCCTCGAAGCACTGGAAACGCTCGAAGCCGTCATGCGCGAACCGCAATGGGCGCGTGAGTTCTTTTTCGAGCCGGGCCAGATTCAAATCGTCGATAACTTGCGTTGCGGACATCGACGCACGAACTTCGTCGATTTCGATGAAGAGCATCGCAAGCGGCATCTCGTGCGTCTGTGGCTTCGCGATGCACGCCGGCGGTTCTATAACGGCTGAGTATCGTAGAAGCCTTTGGCAAGGCGCGCCGCGAGCGCCTTGCGATCCACCTTGCCGACCGCCGTCTCAGGCAACGATTCGACGAACACAACGTCGTGCGGCACGTAGATGCGTGAAAGGCGCTTGCGTACCGCGTCCTGCACGCGTTCGGCATGTATCGCGGTAAGGTCTCTCGGCACGACGAACGCAACCGGCACTTCACCGAGATCGCGATCCGCGCGGCCCACGACACAGCACGCAGCGACATTTCCTTCCGCCACGATCACGCTTTCGATCAGCAGCGGCGAAATGTTTTCGCCGCCGCGGATGATCACGTCCTTGATGCGGCCTGTCACGTAGAGATAGCCATCGTCGTCGAAGCGGCCGAGATCGCCGGTGCGCAGCCATCCATCGACGATCGTGCGCGAAGTTTCATCGGCGGCGCCCAGATAGCCTGTCATGAGATTCGGCCCCGCGATGCAAATTTCACCTTCGAGATTCGGTGTATCGATCATCGTGTCGTCGGCGGCGCGCAGCCTGATCGTCTGTCCTGGCACGACCTTGCCGACCGAACCCACGCGTCGCGCGTTCGGCGGATTGAGCGTGCTCGTACATGTCGCTTCCGATAAACCATAGGAAATCACGAGCGGGCAACCGAGCTTCGCTTCCACTTCGCGATGCAGGGCTTCCGTGATCGGCGCGGAACCGCAGCGCGCCATGCGCAATGTTGCGAGCGAGTCGGCGTCGAAGTGCTGCGCCAGCATGAGCGAATACATCGTAGGCACGCCGGTGATGATGGTCGGCTTGAAACGCGTCATCAAATCGGGCATGTCTTCCGCACGAAAACGCGGGCAAAACACGACGCTCGCGCCCGCGAGCAATGGCGCGAACAACTGATTGTTCACGCCATTCGTGTGATAGATCGGCATGACATGAAGCAGCCTGTCGTCGCTCGCTAAGGCGCCTTGTTCGAGTACGCCGAGTGCATTGTTGAGCAGCGCGGCCTGAGTGAGTTGCACGACTTTCGGACGTCCCGTGCTGCCCGAAGTGAAGAGCAGAAGGGCGGGGCAATCGGCGGCGACATCGACAGGCGGCCAGTACGCCGGCTCCGTCAGACGCGCGAAGTCGATGATCGTCGTATGCGAGGGAATGACAAGTTCGCTCACGAGCGACGTGTTGTCGTCGTCATGCACGAGAAAGCGTGCACCTGTTTCGACAAGACGCGCGCTCACTTCGTCCGGTGCGAGCTTCGGTTCGAACACGCACGGACACAGTCCCGCGCGAATCGCTGCGAGCAACAACACGACGGCATCGAGCGAGCGCGACATCGTGATCGCGACGACATCGCCGGGGCGCGCATTGCGGCCCGACAAGTGCGCCGCGACGCTGCCGGTCTCGCGTGCGAGTTCGACATACGTCAGCGAACGCGTGCCATCGCCGATTGCGGGAAGGTCCTGCACATTGCGCACATGCCAGTATTGTTCGAAGGCTTGCGCGAGAGTCGTCGGTCTGACATCGAAATTCAATGCGGTGGTCGTCGTCACTGTATCGTTCTCGTTACCTGAGTCGAACGGCTGCATCGCGCTCGAATTGCCCGTGCGGGTCGAGTGATTCGAGCGCTTCTCGCTCGCGCGATGTCGGCGGCGCGGTGGGCTCGGCGTCGCTTGCATCGAACGTGAAACCTGTGCGTTCGCGGACTTCATCGAGACTCGATTCCGGATGCCACGATTGCAATGCAAGCTTGCCGTCGCGCTTGACGAATACGGCGATGGGCGTGACCACGCCATGCATACCGCCCCACGATGTCACGAAATCGAGCTTCGCGACAAGCGTGCGTTTCGAATGCTCGGTGCGCCACGTGCAGGCGCGTCTGGCCGTCGGCAGCATGACCGCGCCGCCGCCGCCGCCCGGCAGACGCACCTTCGGATGCGCCCATTCGCCGATGCACGAGTTGTTCGCGCAGCCCGCGCCATCGAGTTGCGCCGCGCCTAGGAACGTGAGATCCATGCGGCCGCGCGTGCAAAGATCGTAGAAATCCTCGTTGGCGAAGATCGATGCCGAGCCTTCCGCAAGCAATGGGTCGGAGCTCGAGATCGGAATGGAAGAGGGCGACGGATCGACGCCGCCGGCCACGTTGATATACACGAAGTCCCAGTCATAAGCGCGCTTTGCGAGCAGACATGCGAGCATCGGCGGCGTGGAGTTCACGCCGCTGAACGTGATCTCGTTCGGCCGGATGAAGCGCGCGAGATTCGTGACGATGTAGGAGAAGCCGCTCCATTGTTCAGCCATGTCGAGGAACCTCCGCTTCGGGCGCGGCATCGATATGGCGTGCGAGCGCTTCGGGGCCTTCTTGAAGATATGCATCTACCGCCGGATAGTCGATCGCATACGATGGCCAGCACGAGCCCGGCCATGCTCCGTTCTTCACGATCGCGTAGTTTTGCACCATGAAATAAGGGACGATCGTGAGTTCGGGCTGATCGGCGAAGCGCATATCGCTGAGTTCTTCGGCCACGACGAGCACGCTTTTGGCGGCGCGGCTCATGATTCGGTCCCAGTGATACGTGCCGGCCACGCGCACGTTGCCATCGCGATCCACGCTCGATGCATGAATCACGGCAAAGTCCGGCGAAAATGCGGGAATCACGTAGGTTTTCTGGCCGCTGCCATAGGGATCGTCGAGACATTTCCAGTCGTTGATCCGCACGAGATCGCTGCCGTGCAAGCCGCCGCACGGCATGAACGGCACGCCGAATGCCGCCGCGCGCAGTCCCGCGGTGAGGCTCGCGCATGCGTGTTCTTCGAGCTTCAGATGACCCTTCTCGACCGCGCGCCGATACCATGGCGCAAGCCCGAAATTGCCTTCCATCGCGACGATGCCGCAACGCGCGCGCGAGGCCACGCCCGCGCGGCACAGTATGTCGATGTCGTAACCCGGCGACTGCTTGATGATCTCGATGTCGCGCTTCTCTTGCCGGATCAGTTCGCGCACGAACGCGAACGGCCCGCGATGCAGAAAGCTGCCGCCCAGGCCCAATGACGCGCCATTGGGTACGAGCGCAACCAGTTCGGCGAGCGAGACCTGTTTGTCCTTGCTTGCGAATCCCGAACTCATACGAGAAGTCTCCTAAGATTTCTTCGACGACAGCAGATACGCTTCGATGCGCTTGTGAATACCCGGCGGGGACGCCGATCGAACGAGCGCGGCGAGGTCGGTATCGCCCTCTTCAGTGTCCAGCGCGCGTCGCAACATGGCGCGGCTCTCGGCGGGCAACGCGTGCGCGCGTTCCACCGCTTCGGCGACGACTTCCGCGTACTGCTCCGGACCCGCCACGCGTTCGATAAACCCGTTCGCGCAGGCACGTTCGACATCGAACGTGGCGGCTGTTTCGAGAATGCGCTGCGCCTCACGCGTGCCGACGATTCGCGCGAATCGCGCCGAACCCAGCACGAGTCCGAACTTCAGCCCCGGCATGCGAAACGTCGAACCGGGCGCGGCCACGCGCAGATTGCACGCCGCAATCAGATCGACACCCGCGCCGAAATTTCTGCCATGCGCGAGCGCCACGGTGAAGCACGACGCGCTCGCAATCTTGTTCAGCAACGTTTCGATGCGGATGAAACGCAGCACCAGATCGCCTTCGCTTTGCGCATGCACGTCGCTCATATCGAATCCCGCGCTGAAGCATCGGCCTTCGCCTTGCAGCGTGACGAGCGATATTTTTGCGGCATCGGCAGCGTCGAAAGCCTGAATCAGTTCTTCCACGATACTCGCGGATAACGCATTCAGCTTGTCCGGCCGATTGAGCGTGATCGACCAATGCGTCGGCATTTTCTCGACGATGATGCCGCTCATGCCTCGACCTCCGAGCGCTTCAGCAGCTCGGCGTTGTGTTCACCGAGTCCCGGCGGACGCAGGCGAATGTCAGGCGTTTTACCGGAGAATTTGACGGGCGATGCGAACGTCTTCGTCTGCACGCCGTTGGGCAATTCGAGCGGCTGCACCCATTCCATATGCTCGACTTGCGTGTCCTTCAACACTTGCGAATACGTGTTGATCGGCGCGCACGGCACGCCCGCCGCACGAAAGCGCTCGATCCAGTGTTCGGCGTCGTCAGCGGCGAAGATCGCCTCCAGCGTGTCGCGCAATTCGACCTGATGCTGCGCGCGCAGCGTGGTCGTCGCATAACGCGAGTCCGCCTTGAGATCGTCGCGTTGCACGACCTTGCACACCGACTCCCACAGCGCGTTATTGCCTGCAGCCATGCCGAAATACGTGTCGCGCGCCTTGAACGCCTGATAAGGCGCGTTACGCGGATGCGCCGAGCCGAGCTTCTGCGGATCTCGCCCCGTGCCGAAGTATTCGGACGTCTGCAATGCGGCGATGGCGAGGGTCGCGCCGAGCATCGGCACGTCGATATGCGTGCCTTCGCCCGTTGCCGCAACACCGCGCAGCGCCGATGTCACCGAGAACGCGGCATACAGGCCAGCGGAGAAATCCGCGAGCGGTACGCCGCACTTGACCGGCGCACCATCGGGTTCGCCCGTGATGCTCATGATGCCGCTCATCGCTTGCACGGTCAGATCGAAACCGCCTTCCTGCGAACGCGGCCCGGTCTGACCATACGCGGAGATCGAGCAATAGACGATGGATGGTTTCATCGCGCGAATGTCTTCGTAACCGAGCCCGAGGCGATGCATCACGCCGGGACGATTGTTCTCGATGACGACATCGGCTGTCTGAATCAACGACTTCGCCTGAAGGATGTCCTCGGGGTTTTTCAGATCGAGCGTGACCGAGCGTTTGTTGCGGTTGAGCGACGCGAAATTCTCGCTATAGCCATCGGAGATGGGCGGCCACGCACGCAACGTATCGCCGCCTTTCGGATGCTCGACCTTGATGACGTCCGCGCCCATGTCCGCGAGCAGCATTCCGCAATACGGCCCCGCCGCGACGTTGCAGAACTCGATGACCCTGATTCCTTGAAGTGGCTGATCCATGTGTTTTCCCTGGCGATCCCGTTGGCATGCGGCGGCGCTCGTGCGCGTCGATTCGATTGTGGCGCGATCCTCCGGGCGTGTAAACCAAAAAATGATATATGCATCCTATAAATTAGGATGACGTGCCAGAGGACCGTGAACACGCACCGGGCAGATTGCCGGATCGATACGCGGATCTTGCCGCTACGCGCGGTGTAGAATGAACTTTTAATCCTAAATCTTAGGACAATGGACAAGACGTTGCTGAAGGGCCTGATGCTGCTGGAAGCGCTCGCCGATCAGAATGGCAAGCCCGTCACGATCCCGGTGCTGGCCGAGCAGGTCGGGCTCACGAAGAGCAACACGCACCGCACGTTGCAAACGCTCGCGCACGCAGGCTATGCAACGCGCGATGAAACCACGGGCAACTATCGCAGCACATTCAAACTCTTCGAGCTGGGTGCGAAGCAGATGGCGCAGATCGACGTTCGGCAGTTCGCGGCCGTGCATATGCGTGCGCTGGTCGATCTCACGCAAGAGACGGTGCACCTGTCGATTCTGGATGGCGCCTCGGTCGTGTATGTCGACAAGATCGAGAGCGCGCAGCCCGTGCGCGCGTACTCCGTGCTCGGCGGCCATGCGCCTGCGTATTGCGTTGCGACGGGCAAGATTCTTCTCGCGCATCAGACGCAGGAATTCCTCGCGCGGCATCTGGTCGATCTCACCGCACACACGAAGGCCACCATCACGGATTTGCAGGCGCTCAAGGTCGAGCTCGCGCGCGCGGCGGCCAATGGCTATGCGATCAATCGCGGCGAATGGCGGGACAGCGTGGGCGGTGTCGCCGCGCCGATCTTCGATGCGTTCGGCCTTCCGGCTGCGGCCATCGGAATCTCGGGGCCGTTGGAGCGCCTGAGCGTCAAGCGCATGAAGGAATTCGCGCCGGCGGTTCAGGATGCGGCGCTGAACATCTCGCGGGCCATGGGATATCGCAAGTGAAGTGAGCGACGCCGGCGCCGGGGCATTTGCCCTGGCGCCGGATGTTCGCTGCGTTGGGCGGACGCGGACCTTTTCCTACAACAACTCGGCTGAATCGTTCTGCGTCACGTGGCTGGCTTGTTTGCTGAGCGGCGCCATTGCATCCGCGATGGCGCTGGCCGCTCTGCGCAAGTCGGGCAACAGCTTCAGGCAGGCCGCGATATCGAGCCGCGAGGTCGGTCCATGTAATGCGAGCGCGGCGTACACGCGCCCCGAGGTATCGGAAAGCGGCACGGCGATTGCCACCGAGTCATCGAACAGTTCGCTGTCGTGCAGGCCGACGCCCGTCTCGCGTGCGCGCGCCAGTTCTTCCTTCAACGGCTCCCACTCCGTGATCGTGCGCGACGTGAAGCGCTTGTACGGCGGCTTGCCGATCAGTGCCTCGATTTGCTTCTGCGTCATGTTCATCAGAAAGAGCTTGCCGCTCGCCGTGCAGTGCAGCGGCACGCGCGTACCCGGCTCCAGATGCAGACGCAAGGGCATCGGCGTTCCGACGCGATCGAGATAGAGCAGCTGATTGCCGTCGAGGATCGTCAGGTTGCAGGTTTCGCCCACTGCGTCCACGAGTTCCTGCAAGACCGTGTGAGGTTGCGAGCGCAAGGTGGAATGGCTAGCACGTCGAGCGCGAGCACGGGCGAGCGCCCACCGTGTACCGCTTGCCGAGCGGTTCGCGATAGACGAGATCGGCCTCGAAGAGCATTGACAGGATGCGGAACACCGTCGGCTTGGACAGCTTGCAGGCGTGGGTCACATCGTCGAGGGAAACGGGCGTGTTCGCATGCGCCACGTATTCGAGTACGGCAAACGCCCTCAACGCGGTCGATTCCGGCTTCCGTGGGTCAACGTTCAGCATTGCGCGTCGCAAGAATCCTCGAAGCGGCCATTGTACGTGAGCACCCCTTCACGCCGCCTGCGGCAGCTTCAGGATCGCGCGCGCTTGCTGGGGCGTCGCGGGTACGCGATCGAAGCGCTGGCAAGCGTCGACGATCTTGCCGACGAGTTCCGCGTTGCTCGACGCGAGCCGGGTCGCATCGATGCGCGTGTTGTCCTCGAGGCCGGTGCGGCAGTGACCGCCCGCCTCGAGACACCATTGGTTGACCTCCCATTGATGCCGCCCGATTCCGGCCGCGACCCACGTCGCCTGGGGCAGCACTTCGCGAAGCTCGGCACGCAGAAAATCGAACACGTTGCGTCGCGCGGGCAGCGCATTCGGCACGCCGAGCACGAACTGCACGTGCGCGTTCGGTGCGAGCAGGCCCGCCTTCACCAGGTTCGCGGCGTTATACAACATCGCGAGATCGAACACCTCGATTTCAGGCTTGATGCCGTGTTCGAGCATCGTTTTCGCGAGTCCTTCCACGAACTCCGGCGGGTTCTCATAAATGTTCTTCGGAAAGTTGACCGAACCGGTGGCGAGCGACGCCATGTCCGGCGTGAGCGGCAGCATCGCACCGCGGGCCGACTGCTCGCGGCCACGTCCGCCCGTCGAGAACTGCACGATCATGCCGGGGCAATGCTTGCGCACGCCTTCCTGCACGCGGCCGAAAAGCTCGGGATTGGAACTCGGGTTTTCGTCGGCGTCGCGCACATGAATATAAACGAGCGATGCACCTGCCTCGAACGCCTCGTGCGTCGATTTGATCTGCTGATCCGGCGTGACGGGAACGGCGGGATTGTCGCGTTTCACCCTGCGTTAGTGTGCGCAATCATGTCTCTCAACGGAATGCCACATTTCACTCAACGGAATTCGCACGCAGCGTGTGTGAACGTCGATCGAACGGCGAGGTGCCGCGCACATGGAAAGACAAGGAACCCTGACGTTTCAGGGTCTCGTGCAACTCGTCGAACTGATCAGAAGGCGTCGGAGAAATTTCAACGAGTTCCATCTGCGCACGGCGATGTCAAACTCGATCTGCGGCGCGATGAGGCGGTCAATCGCAGTGCGCCTGCCGTTCCTGCGGGAAAAAGCGCTGCTTCGCGGACGCCTGCGCCTGCTCCCGCATCACGGCCGCTTGAGCCTGCGGCGTCATCCGCGTCTGCCTCCGCTACCGAATGGCCGGCCGATTCCACCGTCGTCAAATCGCCGATGGTCGGCACTTTCTATCGTTCGCCCGAGCCGGGCGCCAA
This sequence comes from Caballeronia sp. NK8, assembly GCF_018408855.1. Taxonomy (GTDB): domain Bacteria; phylum Pseudomonadota; class Gammaproteobacteria; order Burkholderiales; family Burkholderiaceae; genus Caballeronia. Next base: position 29,853 of record NZ_AP024326.1, read on the forward strand.
AGCCTTCGTCGAAGTCGCCGATGCCGTCGAGGCGGAATCCACCGTCTGCATCATCGAAGTCATGAAGCTGATGAACTCCATCGCGGCGGGCGCGGGCGGCGTGGTCACGCATGTATTGGTCGAGGACGGCGATCCGGTGGAGTACGGCCAGCCGCTCATCGTGATCGCGCCGAAAAGCGCGGGGGCCAGCGCATGAACGTGCCCGCGCTCCGATATCCGACGTGCTCGCTGAACCGAGCGCGCGCGCAAAGCGCTTCAGGCGTGTGGTGATCGCGAACCGCTGCGAGATCGCGGTGCGCATCATCCGCGCATGTCGCGACCTTGGCTCGAAACCGTGCAGGTCTATTCGGACGCCGATCGCGATTCGCTCGCCGTGCGCCTTGCGGACCGCGCGGTCTGCATCGGGCCTCCGCGCTCGAGCGAAAGCTATCCGAACGCGCGTTTCATCGTGTCGGCAGCGCTCGTGCATGGTGTGGACGCGGTTCATCCCGGCTATGGCTTTCTCTCCGAGAACGCCGGGTTCGCCGAGTTGTGCGAGAAGGAAGGCGTGGTGTTCATCGGACCGTCGGCGCGCGTGATCTCGCTATGGGAGACAAGGCGATGGCACGCCGCATGGCCGAGGAAGCCGGCGTGCCAAATACGCCCGGTTCGCGCGGCACGGTCGCGAGTCCGGCGCAGGCTCGCGAGATCGCACGGGAGATCGGCTATCCGGTTCTGCTCAAGGCGGCGGCAGGCGGCGGCGGGCGCGGCGGGCGCGGCATGCGCGTCGTGCACGATCCCGCCGATCTCGATACGCAATTCGGCGACGCCTCGCGCGAAGCGAAGGCCGCATTCGGCGACGGCTCGATCTACGTCGAAAATTTCTGACGCGTGTGCGTCACATCGAAATCCAGATTCTGTCGGACGGCGAAACCGTGCTGCATCTCGGTGAGCGCGACTGCTCCGCGCAGCGGCGCAATCAGAAGGTTGCTGGAGGAAAGTCCGTCGCCCGCGCTGACGGAAGACCTGTGCGCGCAGATCGGGGACGCGGCGGTGCGCTTGTGCCGGCACGCGATCGAATGCATCCTCGACGACGCTTCGGGCCGCTTCTACTTCATGGAGATGAACACGCGCGTGCAGGTCGAGCATCCGGTGACGGAATGCGTCACCGGCATCGATATCGTGAAGGAACAGATCCGCATCGCGCAGGGCGAGCCGCTGCGCATCGCTCAGGCGAACGTGCGCATTCATGGTCACGCGATCGAATGCCGCATCAACGCGAAGATGCCGCGCAGAACTTCGCGCCGTGTCCCGGGACCGTGCACGAGTTCCATGCGCCGGGCGGTCCGGGCGTGCGCGTCGATTCGCATCTGTTTTCCGGGTATCGCATTCCGCCGTATACGACTCGCTCGCTCGCGCGACGCGCCCCACACCACGAGTTTCGAAACGGGAAGCGATCGCGCGGATGCGGCGCGCGCTCGGCGAAATGCGCGTCGAAGGCGTCACGACAACGATCCCTTTTCACCTCTCGCTGCTCGACGATCCGCACTTCGCGCGCGGCGAGATTCATACGCGCTTCGTCGAAGAGCGGCTTCTGGAGACGAAATGACCGATCTGTCCATCATGCAACGCACGAGCGCGCCGCACGATCGCGGGACTCGCACGTTCGGTCTTGTCGATGTGACGCTGCGCGACGCGCATCAATGCCTGTGGTCCACACGCATGACGACCTCGACGATGACGCCGATTCTCGGCGCGATCGATCGCGTGGGCGATGCCTACGTCAACACACTCGGCGGCGCGGTCTTCGACGTTTGCGTGCGCTGCTTGCAGGAGAATCCGTGGCGGCGCGTCGGCCTTCTATGCGACAGGCTCGAAACGCCCTGCGACGGCCTCACGCGCGGCCAGAGCCTCTACACGTTCGAGCTCTTTCCCGACGATATCGTCGCGCTCAATTCGAGGGTGCTCGCCGGTCTCGGCTTGTCCGCGCTGACCGTCTACGACGCGCTCAACGACAACCGGAATATCGTTTCGTCGGTGCGCTCGGCGCACGAAGCCGGCATGAAGGTCAACGCCAATGCTGACCTACACGCTGAGCCCCCGTCCACACCGACGCGTATTACGTGGAGCGAGCAAAGGAACTGGTCGCACGGGACTTCTCAAGCCCGAGCGCGGGCGCACGCTGTTTCCGGCGCTCGTCGCGGCGGTCGGGGAGATTCCGCGCGCTCGGCAACCGCTTGGCCGAATACATGCAGCCGACACGGTTCGCGCCGTACAGGCACGCCACACCAGCAAAAGCGTGGCGGCCCAGCGCACGGCCAGGCGAAGGGCGCTCCTCGACCGCAAAGGAGGGATGTAAGTGCCGGCGAACTCGCCCATCGTGTACCCATTACGAGCTCAAATAGCTGGCGAGTGATTGACTGTCCTTCGCTAGTCGGTCATAGACGTTGCCCAAGCTAGGCGGGATGCGAGACACATAAAATCGTTCGTCATCGCCCAGATATTTGGTCGCGTCCAGGCCCATCTTGTCATTCAATCCGCGCTTGTCTCCCGAAGGATCGAGCTTGGAGCCCAGACCGTGCTGGATGATGACCAGATCGCGAGAAGCCTGAAAACGGGTTGCTATTGCCCATTCGATTTGCTCGCTGTCGTTGATATCGATGTCTTCATCGACGACGGTCACCATTTTGATGTCGTAATGGCAGCCAAATGCACAGGCGATAACGTTTTTTGCTTCGCCATACTGCTTCTTTATTATTTTCACGATCAAATGAAAACGTCCGAGCCCTCCCGCCGTGAGGCGAACATCCATCACATTAGGAAAATTGAGCTGCATTCGCTCCAAAATCGACGACTCTCGGGGGATTCCGCCGATAATGACGTTCTCGATCCCGGAGGGATTGTTGACGCGATAAATCGGATTGCGGCGGTGGGTGATGCAGGTAATCCTGATGTAGGGAAGCAGGTCCTGACCGGTGTAGTATTTTGGAAATTCTCCAAATGGGCCTTCCAACACGCGTTTATGTGGAACGATGAACCCCTCGATCGCTATCTCGGCGTCCGCAGGAATATGGACATCGTTGGTGTATGATTTTACGACATCGATCGGACGCTGCTTGAGTGCGCCTGCAATGGTCAGTTCGCATACGTCGCGCGGCGCAATGGCCTGCGAAGCCAATTCGACCACCGGATCGTGGCCGATGGTGATGGTAACCGGCAATTCCTTATCCAGCTTTTCCGCGGCCTGGTAATAAGCGAACAGATCGCGCGGGAGCATCAGGATGCTCAGCCTGTCAGGCCCTTGCACTTGAAGACGGTTTATCGAGAGGTTTTGCTTGCCCGTTTCCAGATTCAGTCCATGCACGAGGCCGCTGGTGATGTAAGGGCCACCATCGCGTTCGTGGCAGGTAATGATGGGCAGGATCCTTTTTAAATCGATATCCTTGTCGTGTGTTACTTCGTGGACAGCAGCCGAATCCTGCTCGACCACATTCCACTCCAGTGGGGCTTTCAATGCCTTCTGAAAGGCGGGCAGGATCTGATCGATGGGAAGCTCGAGCAAATCAGCCACCCATTGCCGCTGCCCAAGCAATCCTCCGGCAATCGGTACCTCATGTCCTCCGGGTCGCGAAAAAAAGCAGGCCTGCTTCCCTTCGAAATGCTCGATATATCTAAGAACATTATATTCGAGCGCGATATTGTCTTCGAGGCAGATCAAACGCTTGGTGCGGTCGAGGAATTCCAGCCAGTCACGAAGATTGTTTATTTTGCTCATTCTGAATTCCATTGAGTGAGTTGACATTCAGGCAATCCAGGAAATGATCTGAATTTATGTCTTTTCCTCTTGGCTCTTTCGGATGGCTGGGTGCATCCGAGCGCGCGCGTATATCAATGCCCAGAAAAACGCCATAACCGGCCGTATATGAAATCTCCAGAAGAGAAGAATCGGATATATCCAAGCCCCTTGCTTTTAGACACGCCAGGGGTTCGCCCAGTAACTGCTGGCGAAAGGCTCCATCCTGGTTCGCCTCTTCGACGATGGCTGCAATCTTTTCGGTCAATCCGTCCATGAGTGTTCGATCCTTGGTTGAATCCAGAGGTTTTTGTCCACGCAGCGCGCCGACGCTCATCCCGATAGCCTTTGAACCATAGACGGCGTGCCTTTAGTATTCAAGGGACCGACTAACTTCGTCACCTGCGTTTGGATCGCTGGTGACTCGACTGTCGGCTGAGGGTCGGGATGCGTGAGATTGACCCGCCAAAACGGACACCTATCCTTTTGAAAAGGGGGTGTCAAAATGGGCAAGCATCGAGCACCGTACCCGGCGGAGTTCCGGGCTCACATAGTCGAGCTGGTGAAGGCGGGGCGAACACCCGAGGAGCTTGCGCGAGAGTTCGAGCCTAGTCTTACTGTGTCATTAAATATGTCGAGGCAGAACTGCAGAATGGGCATCGCTGGAGCCGCTTAGCGACGTGCGCAGCGATGCACCAGCGCAGCGTGGCGATCGAGTCAGCCACGTGGCGCTGCGCGCGCTGGGGAGCCGCGTGGCACGTAGTCCGAGGGTAAGCCAGACGTGTCGCGGATCGCAGCGTTTTTTTTACTACCTCCCTGAATGAGGCGCTGAGCAACGAGGAAGCCGTAAGCGGCAATGCATAGCGATGCATGGTGATGAAACCCGCGCCAGCCGCGCCCTTCAAAGTGCCCGAGGCCAAATTCCTGCTTCAGGTCCTGGTAATCACGCTCGATGCGCCAACGCATTTTTGCAACCTGAACGAGGCGGTCCACAGGCGTGCCTGCGGCCAACGTCGAGAGCCAGTATTTGATTGGCTCGGGCTCGCCATCGGGCCATTCAACCAGCAGCCATTCCTCGTCGCGCGGCGTGGGCCGCCAGTAATCGCGGTGTGAGGCGCGCACCCGCACCGCTGCGAATCGCGAACTGAGCGTAGCGCGCGTGCCTTCACGCCACGAAACCGTACGATAGCGGGAAGCGTCAAGCCCGACGGCCAACTCCTTGACCGATGCCGGTTCATGCCGCGGTACACGGCGCTGCAGACTTCTCGGTCGGCCAGGCTTGCCGCTGGATGGCTCGGCAGGCAGCGGCGCAGTGCCTGGCGCCCATACACGGGTGCTCGATTGGATACCCACCGCATATTGCAAGCCGATTTCGCTGAGGGCATCGCGAAACGCAGTGTCGTTTCCGTATCCTGCATCGGCCAGTACGACACCGTCCGGTGCACCGCTTTGCCGGGCCTCGCGCAACTGCGCGAGTGCGATCTGCGGCTTGGTCGCAAACCCGATCTCATCGGGCACGCCAGCCTGCGCCCGCCGTGGCGGATCGTCGGCCCATTCCTGTGGCAGATAAAGCTGATAAGCCACCGGCAGGCTTGCCTCTTCGGTGGCCACCGACAGGCTCACGGCCACCTGGCAGTTATCCTGTTTGCCCAGTTGCCCACAATATTGCCGCGCCACCCCAACCGAATGCTTCCCCTTCTTCGGGGAGCCCGTGTCGTCAATGATCCAGTAAAGGCCCTTTGTCGGATCCATGTGCGGCAGCACCCAGCGACGCACTTGTTCGAGTAACGCGGCGTCAGACCATTCCGACTTCGACACGAAGTGATGAAGTGATTGGTGCCGCGCACTCACGCGCTGAGGTTCCAGATGTGCTGCCAGCGTCTCCACGCTCTTGCGCCGGATCGGCAGCATCAAGCCTTGGCAATAGCCAATCAACCCGGAGTGGCGATCGCTATGCCCGACTGCCTCACATAGATGTTCCAGATACTCGTCGAACGACGTCTCCCAGTCCATCACTTCCTCATGCAAAGGATGAAGAAGCTTCCATAATGCCATGCGTTTTATGACACAGTAAGACTAGTGTGCAGACGATAATCAACTGGGTGGCGCAGGCGGATATTGACGCCGGCGTGCGTCAGGAGGGGTTGACCACGGCTGAGCGCCAAGAGCTCACCCGTTTGCGCCGCGAGAATCGGCAATTAAAGACGGAGCGCGACATTCTCTCTTACGCCGCGGCCTGGTTCGCCCGCGAGACAGGAGCCGTGTCCTCGAAGGATACGGATTCATGAGAGCAAACCAGGCCCGTTGGCCCATTGCCACGATGGCGCGGCTGCTGGGAGTCTCGACCAACGGTTACTACGCGTGGCTGGTGAGGGAGCCATCAAGGCGGTCACGTAGCGATGCTCAGCTACTGACGCGCATTCGTACGCTGCATGCGAGTTCGCGAGGTACGTACGGAGTGCCGCGCATCCATGCGCAACTTGCGCGCGAGGGGGTGCACGTGGGACGCAAACGAGTCGCGCGCCTGATGCGCATCGCGGACCTACGGGGAGCAAGTCGACGGCGCTGGCCGCGTACAACGCGCCAGCGTGCGGGGGCACGGCGTGCGCCGGACCTCGTGCGCCGGCACTTCAATGCTGAAGGGCCCAACATACTGTGGGTCGCAGATGCCACCTACATTCCGACGACAGAAGGCTTTCTCTATCTGGCTGTGGTGCTTGATGTCTTCAGCCGGCGCATCGTCGGCTGGGCGATGTCGAGCCACTTGTACACCGAACTGATGTTGCGCGCGCTCGACATGGCCCTCCAGCAGCGACGTCATGAGGGCGTGATTTTACATTCCGACCAGGGAGCCCAATACACATCCATTGCCTTTGGGCGACGCTGCCGCGAAGCCGGCGTGCAGCCCTCGATGGGTACAGCCGGCGACGCGTACGACAATGCGATGTGCGAATCCTTCTTTGGGACACTCGAAGCAGAACTCCTGTCGCGCGAACACTTCGCGACCCATGAACAAACCCGCAGGCGCATCTTCTCTTTCTTGGAAGGCTGGTACAACGTACGCCGCCTGCATAGCAGCATCGGCTATTGTTCGCCGCTCGAATTCGAAAACCTGAGCGCCAAGAGAAAAACCGTATCACCCTGCGGGTTGCCCACCGACGGGCAGCGTCGTGGTCGTGAGAAGCGACCCGCTGCCCGTCCGTGGACAACCCGCGACTCAACGCTTAACGGAGGCCGGACGACGACAAATCTTTAACTGCAAATCTGTCCGTTGGAGCGGGTCAATCTCAGCGGCAGTCGGCTCTCCGAAATCATCGCCGGAAAGCGGCCATTGGTCTTTAGCTGCCTGAAAGCAGCCAGTCGCGAACGCGCACTCCCGTTTGGGTTTGTTCGACGCCTGCCTCCGACCATAGACTCGTGAGCGAACGACGACGCGTGCGGGCAGGCGTTGAATAAACCTCGAGGAAGGAAACCGCGGGCTGGTCCGATGTGGCCAGCGTCTTCGCTATGGCGATTGATCGGTGTGACTGGTCTGTGTGGCGGGTCGACGGCGGTCAATGCGGACGTCCGAAGAGGCGTGGCCGCGGCAATGGAGACAATGTCGCGTGCGATTCTGAGTTGGGACGACGGCCGTGGAACAGTGAACGACACTGAAGGCACAACAGTCCCCTTGTCGGTCGCGCTGACGCAAAGCCGACGGTTGAAGTGCAGATCGAAGCGAGGTGCTCATCGCTGTGCTGCCTTTGGTGGTGCGCGAATCGGTACGGTGCGCGTCAGAATATCGATGACGAGCATTGGCGCACCGCAGTGGCGACAGATAAAGATCGGTTGATCGACCACGACTGCGTCGTGCGACGACGGGCAGAGTTTGCGCGCAACCCTGAGCAGCGTGCGAATCTTCACCAGGTTGGCGCGGCGCACCGGATTGGCGAGTAACCCATAGTGGCGGATTCGATGGAAGCCGGCGGGCAACACATGGAGCAGGAAGCGGCGCATGAACTCGCTGGATTCGAGCGTCATGGCTTTATAGCGAGTACGACCCTTCTGTCGGTAATCTTTCCAACGGAAGCTCACGCGCTGTCCGTCGAAGGCGAGCAGGCGCTGGTTGGAGATCGCGACGCGATGTGTATAGCGTGAGAGGTACGCGAGCACCGCTTCAGGGCCCGCAAACGGACGCTTGGCGTACACGAACTATTCGGAGGCGCGCAGCGGCGCGAGCCACTGTGCGAAAGCCGCTCGGTCAGCGAGCTGCGCGTACTCGCCAAAGAACTGAAGCCGTCCACGCTTATGAGCATCAGTGAGCGCGTCGAGGAAGCGCCTGCGAAACAGGCGCGAGAGCACACGCACGGGCAAGAAGAAGCCAGGCCGACAGGCGATCCAGCGTTCGCCATTGGCTGACAGGCCGCCGCCAGGGACAATGCCGTGCACATGCGGATGATGCGTGAGCGCTGAGCCCCATGTGTGCAGCACGAGCGTGGCGCCAATGTCGGCGCCCAGATGCTTAGGGTCCGCCGCGATGGTGCGTAGCGTCTCGGCCGCGATGTCGAACAGCAGCCCGTAGATGACGCGCTTGTTATACCAGGCGATCGCACTGATCGGTGCGGGAAGCGTGAAGACGACGTGATAGTACTCGACCGGCAGCAGATCAGCCTCGCGCGCTTCGAGCCAGCGGCGTGCGGCACTGCCCTGACACTTCGGGCAATGGCGATTCCGACATGAGTTATAGGCGATCTCGGTTCGTGCACAGCCCGAACAGCGCAACACATGTCCACCCAGCGCCGCGCTGCGGCACTGTTCAATAGCCGACATCACCTTCAGCTGCCCGAGGCTCAGTGCTACCGTGCGTCGCCACGTGGCCCCGCAGGCGCGGAAGATGTCCGCGACCTCCAACATCGGTCTGAACGCGCGTCCGTTACTCGGTACGCAGGCGCTCCAACGGACTGACGACTTCGTGCAGCAAATCGGTGGCGACCTGTGCGTAGAGCGCTGTCGTCTCAAGCTTCTTGTGGCCAAGCAGCACTTGAATCACACGGATATCCACCTTCTGTTCAAGCAGGTGCGTGGCAAAACTGTGGCGCAGCGTATGCATCGATACGCGCTTGTCGATTTGTGCGGCTTCGGCCGCAGCGCGAATCGCGCGATTCAGTTGCCGCGGAGTCAGCGGGTCGACAGGATCGAGCCCCGGGAATAACCAGCCGCCATCCGGCATCTTGCCCTGCGAGCGGGCCACGCGCCACCAGACCCGCAAGCGCTCGAGCAACACCGGTGAGAGCATCGCGTAGCGATCCTTACGGCCCTTGCCCTGTTCGACGCGCAGCGTCATGCGCTGGCTATCGATATCGCCCACCTTGAGCGCGACCACTTCGCCGGCACGCAACCCAGTGCCGTAAGCCAGCGACAACGCCGTCTGCTGCTTTAAATTACCTGTTGCCGCAATCAGTCGCCGGACCTCGTCGGGGCTGAGGATAACCGGCAGTACGCGCGGCACGCGCACCGGCTGCATTCGAGCCATCAGTTCTGGTTTCTGAAGCGTGATCTCGAAGAAAAACTTCAACCCGGTGATCGCGGCATTCAGGGAAACGGGCGAGGTTCCGCGATCGACCAAGTACAACTGGTAGTTTCGCAGGTCTTCGACAGTCGCCGTGTCGGGCGAGCGCTAAAGGTATCGAGCAAATTCACGCACAATGCGCAGATAGCCGGCTTGAGTCGCGGGAGAAAGCTTGCGCATGCGCATGTCGTCTTTCATACGCTGACGCAGCGGGCTGACGCCCGGTTGAGTGGAGGTCATGATGCGGCTCCGTTGAGGAACGAGGCGGATTGCCCCGATCATCAACATACGGAATCGCGCCGCTCCCCTCTCAAGGCCCGCCAAGTCGGGCCGTAGCCCCCTACCGCGCGAGCGGTTTCGTTCTTCGACCCTCAGCGGACTTCCGGCAGCTCGAGGCGTCAATGGCTCTTCACGAAAGGCAGCGGGCGTTCAACGGACGATATTCGCCGAAGAAGGCCGCCAAATCGTCTGCATCGGTTTGCGTACAATTTCATTTGTGAGGAGGGAAGACACCGAGTACAAACGCGGCATGTCTTAAGCACTAGCACTGAACGCTAGACTCGGACAGCTTATGGGGCCTCCGACGAAACGGCGCTCGTGCGTTCGTGACGTTACGGCGTATGCGAGTGGTGAGCGATCGCTGCGAGAACTACACGCAGGTCCGCAGGCTTTACAAAATGGTGGTCAAATCCGGACTTGATTGACTCGGCTTGCTCAGAGGGCGATGACAGCGCACTAATCGCCACCAGCACGGGAAACGGGTCGGATTGTTGATGTCGAATTTCCCTTGCCACCGCCCACCCGTCCATAGAGGGCATCTGAATATCGAGAACCACAACGGCCGGGAGCCATGCACGGTATTCCTCAAGCGCACCCGCACCATCTCCAGCGGTGCGAATGTCGTAACCGTGACTGGCGAAGAACAACACGTAGGCAGTCAATATATTAGGGTCATCGTCTGCAAGGAGCAGGCGCGTGGAGATTGGGTAGCGCATGGATGTCTCCGATTGCGATGCGAGCCGCAATTGACGAGCCCGAAAAGGCGCAAAGTTTGCTCTTACAAAAGATTCCGGCGAAAGTATCTCAATCGGGACTTCGCGTCCCCAAGGGGGTGCATGCGATTAGCCAATTTCATCCTGGCCCGTATGGAAGACATTGTGGCGCGGTGGGAGGCGTTCGCCAGCACACTCTTGCCCGCAGCCACAGACATGCGATCTCTAGCCTTACGGGACCATGCGCAACAGATACTGGAGGCCGTGGCAAAAGATATTTCCACGCCCCAATCCGGGACGGATCAGGTTGAAAGATCCAAAGGGCACATGTCGCCACCTCCTGGGGCTCCAGAGACAGCTGCACAAGCGCACGCCCTGTTGCGTGCGCGAAGCGGCTTTGACATTAGCCAGATGGTTGCCGAATATCGCGCCCTGCGTGCGAGCGTACTTCGATTGTGGATGGACGAGGGCGCGCACGACAGTCATCACGAAGATGACATGGTCCGTTTCAACGAGGCCATCGATCAGGCAGTCGCCGAATCGGTAGACTTTTTCGGCATGCAGGTGGACCTGGCCCGTAATCTGTTCCTTGCGATGCTCGGGCACGACATGCGCAGTCCGCTCCAGACCATTCAGATCACAGCGTCGTATCTGGGGACACTGAACGCCGGCGAGAAAGTGTCGGGAGCCGCTTCGCGCTTGATCAGAAGCGGCTCCCGGATGCAGGCGCTGCTCGACGATATGGTTGATTTCAATCGAAGCAGGCTCGGTTTGGGTATCAATATCGCACCGAGCAATGTCGACCTGGCCCAGTTATTTGCCGATTCACTGGACCAGTTGCGGGTCGTGTATCCAGACCGTCCGATTGATCTAGCTGTAGTCGGTGATTGCATGGGTGTCTGGGATGGCCGACGTCTCCAGCAGTTGTTGGGCAATCTGGTACTGAATGCTATCAAGTACGGAGCGCAAGACGCGCCGGTGAATGTGACAGTAACCGACGAGGCCGCGGATGTTCTGCTGGAAGTGAAAAACACTGGTAACGCCATTGAGCGGTCAACACTTGATCTTATTTTTGATCCACTCCAGCGCGGCCCGAACCATCCAGGCAATACTACCGACAGCAGTCTTGGGCTCGGACTGTATGTCGCGCGCGAGATTGCTAGGGCACACAGAGGCGAAATCGACGTGCGATCCGACCCGGCAGAAACGGTGTTCTCGGTAAAGCTACCGCGTGGCGATTACCGCGCATGATGCGCTACGACCGATCGCAACCAGTGTGCGGTAAAGCTGTACGATTCCACTGGACGCCATCGGCCGCGAACACGCCTCGACTGGCATAAACAATCACTCAAGACCGGCGACGTGCGAACGGCCGGACAAATGCGGGCAGCGGCTCGCCGACAAGCTAGACTTGAACGACGGCAATTGCCGAGTTGTGCAGGTAGAGCATCCCTCCGGTTCCCGAGTTCGTAACCGTCCGACCACGACCGTTCTGCACAGCGTGTTGATAGCGAATGGTTGAACGGCAGCGCGTTGAGTTCAGGCGACGTCGTGGGGAAGCTGATTGGCAACGACCGATGGCAACAGCTCGTTGACGCGATTGACGGGGTGTTCGCCGATGCGGGCGATGACGTGGCGCAGGTATGCCTCGGGATCAAGGCCATCCAGTTTGCCGGTACCGACCAGGGCGTAGATTGCCGGAGGTGCGCGAAGTGTACCTTTCACAGTGAGCGAAGCACTCATCCGTCGGCTCGCCATGGGAAATAAGCCCTGTCTTGTCTTCTGCGTGCGGTCGAGCCAGGCAGGTCGGCGCCAAAATATATAATCAAGCGCAGACGACCTCCGTAGCGTAAAGTCCATGGCACATCAAGCAGCGCCCAAACCTGATGACGAAGCTGCGCGCTTAATAGCGCTCCGGCATCTCGGCATTCTCGATACGTTGCCCGAGTCGTCCTTCGATGACATCGTTGCGCTGGCGTCGACCATCTGCGACGTGCCAATCGCGCTGGTGTCCCTGATCGACGCCGAGCGACAGTGGTTCAAGGCGTGTATTGGGCTGGAGGTGCGCCAAACGCATCGGGATCAGGCTTTCTGCGCACATGCGATCCTGAAACCGTCGGAATTACTGGTTGTGGCTGACGCGGCTGCCGATCTGCGTTTTTGCGAAAATCCCCTCGTTGTCGGTCCACCCCACATCCGTTTTTATGCGGGCGCACCGATTGTGACGGATAGCGGGCACGCCTTGGGAACGGTGTGCGTGATCGATCAGGTGCCTCGGACACTCACGTCGCGACAACTGGATGCGCTTCAGGCACTCGCGAGGCAAACCGCCCGCCTTCTCCACGCGCGCGAATCCGAGATCGAAAGCGAGATTCGAAGACAGGCGATGCAGGAAAAAATCAGCCGCGCCTTGGCCGATGACGACACCACCCATTCCGAGCTACGAAGACAACAGCGTGTGGCGTCGGTCGGCCAGCTCACGGGCGGCGTTGCACATGACTTCAATAACCTGTTGCAGACGATCAGCACGACGCTGCAGCTTGCTCAGCTGAAGGCGGCCCAGCCGGAGCAAGTCGTTCGATGGACGCAAAGCGGACTCACAGCCGTTCGACGCGGTGCGGATCTGGTCGCGCAGATCCTTTCTTTTTCTCGTGATCAGGCGCCGGAGGCGGAGCCGCTTTGCGTCTCCGTTCATGTCGCAGGCATGCGTGATTTGCTTGCTCGAACGCTTGGCAGCGGGATCCGTATCGATTTTGAACTCGGGACCTATGAGTGTCTCGCACGTTGCAATCCGGCGCAGCTTGAGGCGGCGGTGCTCAACCTGGTGATCAACGCGCGCGACGCGCTCGACGGGACGGGCACGATCACCGTACGTACACGGCGCATCGAGCAACAGGAGTCGTTCTTGTCGACGGGCCTGAAGGCGGGTGAATACGTCGAGCTGTCCGTCACCGACGACGGTCCCGGCATGCCACTCGAGGTTGCCACGCGCGCTTTCGAACCCTTCTTCACCACCAAGACCGAAGGCAGGGGCACCGGACTCGGATTGGCCCAGGTGTATGGCTTCGCGCTTGCTGCAGGTGGAACCGCGCGCGTAGACACCAGTCCCGGCCAAGGCACGACAGCCACTGTCCTGCTGCAGATCGTTCAACAGGAGCGAGCTGTCAGCAGTGTCTCTGCGGATAGGAAGCCTGAGACCGGCGATGCCGAATCCTCCTCACTCAACGCACATATCCTGCTGGTAGACGAAGATCAGGAACTGCGGGTGTCCTTGTGCGAGCTATTGAGCGCCGCCGGTTATGCAATGTCGGTCGCGAAAAGCGGTATCGATGCGCTGCGTGCTCTTGAGTCGAACCTTCCAGATGTCGTGATCGCCGACATTGGCATGCATGGCATGAACGGGGCGTTACTCGCCCGCATAATTGGTGAGATGTATCCGCGCTTGCCAGTCATATTCACGACCGGCATGTCCGCCGACAACGATCTGCTTGCCCATTTGCCGCCACAATCGATCGTTCTGTATAAGCCTGTTCTGCTTGAGGAAGTGACCGATACGATCGAGCGCCTGCGCGCAGGATACTGAAGCCGGCTGGTCAGGCCGCCAATCGGCACAGCGCCACACCGCATCCTGACATACATCACAGGCAACCCCGCACAACTGATTGAGAGGCTTCGCTCCACACGCCCACTGGCGACGTGCGTCCCACCGGGTCTGAATCAACGCGAAAACTTGCCGAGTCCCCTGACAAACCGGAAAAGAGCGCTGAAATCGACGCGGCATCAACTACGCCTGACGCCACTGCGCACACGGAGCGGCGTACAACTTCGAATGCCACCTCCGCAAGAAGGGCTTCCGTCACTAAACCCGGGGGCAGACGCGCCGTCGCAGTTCAGCCGCAACGTCAACATACCCACTTCGTCATCATCTTCCGCCGGGTCGACAATCGTGCGGAGACGGCATCCGGCGGGTCCTCAGAGTCAGTCGTGTCGGGCTGATGCTGCAGCTTGGCGGCGCAAACGTCTGTCGCTCGCATTCTCGCTGGTGCAGGACCATGACGTGCGACTGCTCCCCAATCGTCCATGTCACGCCATCGGCATCCTTGAAGAATGAACCTTCGTATTGATACCTGGGTCACCTTCAACAATCATGTCAGGATAATTTGATGTTTCCGTCACAGTATTTCATGCGACACGCGGCGTCTCTCGTCGCTTGTCTGTCGACGCTTGCAATTCTTGCTGGATGCAACCCGGTGCGCCTCGTCAATACCTTGACTCCACGTAACGATTACGACGCTTACTCAGGGTTGTCTTATGGACGCGGCGAGCGTCATTTGCTCGATGTCTACGTGCCGAAAACGTCCGCGAACACTGGCGCTGACCGACCGATCATCGTTTTCTTTTACGGAGGAAGTTGGCAGACGGGCGAGCGTGATGACTATCGATTCGTCGGCGAAGCTCTTGCCTCGCGGGGCTATGTGACAATGATCCCCGATTATCGGCGCTACCCACAAACTACGTTTCCAGGTTTCATGGACGATGCGGCAGCAGCCGTGTCCTGGGCCCGGGGACATGCGCTCGCCTTCGGCGCCGATCCTCGCCGCCTTTATGTCATGGGCCATTCGGCTGGCGCCCATATCGCCATGCTGCTCGCGACCGACCATCGGTATCTCCGATTACACGGCATGGACGCAACCCAACTTGCCGGAGCAATCGGGCTTGCCGGCCCGTATGATTTTTTACCGCTTGAAGACAGGACGCTCGAAGCTATCTTTCCACCGTCGTTGCGCGAGACCAGTCAGCCCATCAACCATATCGATGGACATGAGCCGCCGATTTTTCTAGCCGTCGGCACTGCAGACCGCACCGTTGATCCGGGCAACACGACACGCTTCGCCAGACGTCTGGCGGCAGCAGGTGACCAGTTGGTGCTCAAGCGCTATCCAAAAGTGAACCACGCAATGGCTGTGGGAAGCCTCGCGAAACCTGTGCGCGCGTTGTCGATCTTTATCACGGTTGCTCCAGTGCTGGATGACGTCTCTGCATTTATTGACTCCCACCCGACGCGATGAGACGCAGCATTGCGGCTGGCGGCACTAGGCCGGAATCCGATGACAACCGGCCGTTCGAAAGCCCACGTGTTGCAGGTGCTGAGAGGCTGCAATTGGCCGGGTCGAGGCGGTGCCGCGCGCAATGCGCTTGCCGAAAAGCGGACATTGAGGGAGGACCGATGAGGTTTAGTTTAACTGAACCGGACCGCCACCTCGACGGTCCCTTTATGGCAGATAGGCGCGCGTGCAGCGCTTCCCACTTTGTGGCTCGGCGAACGTTGCCCGCCAAGTGGGCGGCTGGTGCCCGCGTAGACGGGTCGATGGGGTGCCCATCTCTTGAAAGAGAGAACGCTGCAGAAACGCACGTCGAGCAAGATCAGGGGCTACTCGACGAACCAGAGCAAGTTGATTGCGGTAGTTGGACAGCGGCAGCCCGCCCTGTCCGATGTGATCGATCTCGTGTTCGTGGAAGATAACAGTGGTATCTTCGTGCGGCTTACCCATTACCGTGAAAAGCAGGTCGGCGATGCCTTTGTACACGGCGGCTTTCTGCTCGCGGGTCGTGCGTTTCTCGCCAGGGATGGTGCCTTCACGGGTCACAAGGATATTCACAATCGGCATACGGTTCTCCAGGAGAAGGGGGAGGCGCCGGTTGCGCGCCTCCGTTGCAGCTCAGCGCCCTGCGATAAGACCGCCATCGACGTGTAGGATCTCGCCGGTCGAGAAGGCTGCGTCCTCGAGGTAGAGCACCGCTCGAACAATATCTTCGACCTCACCTAGCTTGTTCATGGGGTGAAAGGCAGCCAGCTTTTCCACCATGCTCGGATCGTGCATGGGCGTGCGGATGACGCCCGGAGCCACAGCGTTCACGCGGATGCCGCGTGTGGCGTACTCGATTGCCATGCTCTTGGTGGCGGAATTCATCCCGCCCTTGGTCAGCATCGTGAGAAAAGCTGGAGAGCGGGAGCTGGCAAATTCCGCCGTCGAGGCAGTGATCTGGACAACGTGTCCGCTGCCCTGTTTCAACATCACCGGAATGACCTGCTGGGTAGTGAAAAAGAAACCGTCGAGGTTGGTCTTTAGCTTGAGACGATAATCTTCTTCAGTGTATTCGGTGAATGCCTTGCCGATAAAGATGCCGGCGTTGTTCACCAGCGTGTCGATGCGGCCAAACCGGTCCAGCGCTGCAGCAACCACACGCTTGCCGGTCTCCGGGTCACCGATGTCGCCCGCGACGGTCACAAGGTCCGGGTCGGCTGAAGGCTGAATTGAGCGCGATGTCGCAACCACGCCGTAGCCGCGCGTGCGAAAAGCCTTGACGATGCCCTCGCCCATACCTTGCGAAGCGCCGGTGACAATGGCTACCTTCTTCTGACCCATGATATTTCTCCTGGCTGTTAAATGAACTTCGGATGCCGTTGGCATCTCGTGGTATGGACAGAGGTTAGCGCTGGACTTCGTGAACGGGGAGTCGCTATTCTTGCGCAATGACTGATAAAAAACGCACGGAACTCGACTGGCAGGACATGAGGATTTTTCTGGCGCTGGGACGCTACGGAAGCCTGTCTGCAACGGCACGCGCACTGCGCGTTAATCATGCAACGGTCGCCCGCCGTGTTCAGTCTCTTGAGGAGAGCGCAGGTCAGAAACTGGTCGAGCGCAGGCCAGAAGGATATGTACTGACCCCTGCAGGAAGAACTACGTTACAGGTTGCAGCGGAGATGGAAGCTGCAGCGCAGAGAATGAAGCATGCCGGGGCGAGCGATGGAGACGGCAGCCTTCGAGGCCTGGTGCGTATAAATGCACCGCCCGCGCTGACACAGGGCTTTATGCTTGCCCGCCTTACCCGTCTCACCGAGTCCTACCCCGGTATCGACATTGATCTTGCGACGAACCTTCGTTCGGTCAGCCTCGACCGTCACAAAGCAGATATCGCGGTGCGCGTGGGTCGCCTTGCCGACGCGGACTTGATCGCCAAGTCACTCGGCCTCATGTCGTTCGGCTTCTATGGCGCAACAGCGCAGTGTGAACGAGTCGAACGAGGAGAGTCGCCCGTTTTCATAAGTTTCAACGAAGAAAGCGCCGACATGCCGGGCACGAGCTGGTTGTCGCAGCATTTCCCTCACTGTCGTGTTTCATTCCGCGCTGAAAATCACATACTGCAAGCTATTGCGGCTCGGGACGGCGGGGGCTTAGCTTTGCTGCCCCATTATCTAGGGCGAAGTCTGTCTGGGTTAAGCTTGTCCGCCCTAGGACCGCTGCCCCCCCCGCGAGATATGTGGCTTCTCATACGCAGGCAGGACCGTAACGTCCCGACGTTAAAGGTGGTTACGCAGCACTTGATCGATTCATTCAAGGAAAGCGAGGCGCTTTTCGGCGCATGATAGGCGATGGCGTGTTGACCTAACACCGCCTTACGCAGCCGATTGCCCCAGGTGAACTTGGCCAGTCGATTTTTTCCCTCAACGGCTGCCCTCAAGGGCGGAGACGACGTCGGAATGTTCGAGCGATGGCGCATCGACTGACGCTTCATGGCCGGCTTGCGGCAGTGCCGGTGGCAATCAGCCTACCGAACAACGGCCATTGAGTGAGGACAGATGGCGTCTCCGTTGGCCGAACTGGACGACGACCTCGATGGGCCGCTCATGACCGCACTTGATCTCATGACCGAAAGTGTCGATTATTCTGGGCTCGCGATCCATGCAAACGACATAACCGAAGTGTTACAGCCAGTCGACGCTCGCTGGTCGACAGACAGATATCAAACCGAAACGGCCACTGGGGTGTCGACTATTCCGGAAGGCGCGGACAGCAATTTCTGGCGGGACTCAAACGAACCCCAAAGGTCAAACCCGGTTCGAGAAAGGCCAAGCTCAAGTTCGCTTTTTGGCGGTTTTTCTCACGCTCCAACCATCCCAGGGCGGATCGCCGCCGAACGCTTCGGCAAGGTAATCGACGAACCGGCGCACTTTGAACGGTACCCGGCGAGCGCTTGGATAGACCGCCTGCACTGCGAGGTCGGTGGTGCGATATGCCGGCAGCAGAGCGACGAGTTCGCCATTCCGCAGATGCTCCCCAAAGACGAATGTCGGGCCGTACGCAATGCCGGCGCCGGCGAGCGCGGCCGACAGCAGCATCTGCGTGTTGTTGGCCGACACCCGCACGGGTCCATCGATAACATGTGCACGGCCCTTCGCATCGAACAACGTCCAGTCCCCGGCGGATACCGCTTCGCTGAACGCGAGTCTGGGCGCCTGCAGCAGATCGCGCGGCTTGCGCGGCGTTCCATGCAACTCGAGGTACGCGCGCGATGCGCACACGACCATCCCGCAAGGGGCGATCCGGCGTGTTACCAGCGCCGGGTCTTCCAGTCTCCCGATCCGGATAGCGACGTCGATGCCCGCATCGAGCAGATCGACATAGCGATCGCCGAGCACGACCTCGACACTCACCTTCGGGTGGTCTTCAACATAGCGCGCAACGACTTGTCCGAGATGCATCGCGCCGAACGTGACGGGCGCGGCGATGCGCATGACGCCGCGAGCCGTGCCGTGTAAATCGCTAGCCTCCCGATTGGCTTCGTCGTATGTTTCGAGAATTTGCTTGCAGCGCTCGTAGTAAGCCTGGCCCGTGTCCGTCAGGCTCAGGCGCCGAGTCGTGCGTTGAAGCAGTCGCACATTCAGCCGTGCCTCGATCTCACTTACATGCTTGCCCGCCATTGCGGGCGAAAACCCGAAACGCCGCGCGGCCGCCGCGAAGCTGCCTTCTTCCACGGCCGCAACGAACACGCCAAGACTTGTCAGTCGATCCATAACGTCACCAGATTCGATACCGGGATTATCGACTGTCGCCAATATTCAAGCAATTATCAAATCAGGTGCGCGGCTCTACGATGGTCCCTCCAACCAGCGAGGAGCACGGAATGGACATCGAAACGAACGGTACACGGATTCACGTCACGCAGCGAGGCAGGGGAGGGCTTGCGCTGGTCTTCCTGCACTACTATGGAGGATCGTCGCGCACGTGGAACAAGGTGGCCCAGGCGCTGCCGGAGCGATACCGCATCGTGGCCACGGACCACCGCGGCTGGGGCGACTCCGATGCACCCGCGCATGGCTACCGTATCGAGGATCTAGCGAACGACGCCGAGGGCGTGATCGAGGCGCTGGGACTTAAGCGATTCGTGCTTGTCGGTCATTCAATGGGCGGCAAGGTCGCGCAACTCATGGCGTCGCGGCGACCGAAAGGACTCGAAGGTCTCGTGCTGGTCGCGCCGTCGCCGCCCTCGCCCATGCTTCTTTCCGACGAGGAACGTGCGACATTGTCGGGCGCTTACCAGTCGCGCGAATCGGTCGAATTCGTGATCGACCATGTCCTCACCGCGAGACCGCTCGACGCCGCGTGCCGCGAACAGGTCATCGAGGACAGCCTGAAGGCCGCACCGCAAGCGAAGGCTGCGTGGCCCGAGATCGCGATGCGCGAAAATATCTCCGCAGCGGTGGCGTCGATCGTCGTGCCGACAATCGTCATCTCAGGAGAGCGGGATCAGGTGGATCGGGTCGCGACGTTACAGGCTGAACTGTTGCCTCGCATTCCGCATGCGGCGATGCACATCCTTCCCGGCACCGGGCACCTATCGCCACTCGAAGCACCAGCGGAAGTTGCGCAAAACATCGCGCGTTTCGTCGCTGCGATAGAAGCCAAGTCTGTAGTGTGTAACTCGCCCGCGGACGTCCCGGCCGCCTTCGATGCAGCGATGAACGCAGGCGATCTCGATGCATTACTGCGCGTGTTCAGTAATAACGCCACTATGCGGATGACGAACCGTGACGTCGCGCAGGAAAGCCCTTGCGACCTACGTCGGTCTCTTGCCCAATTGCTGGCGATGCGACCGCATACTCGAAATACCGTGCGCCGCGTCCTGTCGAGCGGCGAGATTGCGCTCGTTCTGCTGAACTGGACCCTCAGCATCACGCGCCCCGACGGCCAGAAGCATGTAGAACTGGGGACTGCAACCCAGGTCATGGAGAAGGGCCGCGATGGTGGCTGGCGGCTCAAAATCTCAAATCCTCTCGGGTTGAATTGATAAATTTTACCGGGGTAACGCCTTCAGTCTAGAACGAATGGGCCGTCTTTCGTGAAAGGGAACAACTTCTTGATCGCAGGAGAACGGCCGGGGATAAGGGGTTCTGTCCCTTACACTGAGATTCCGCTTCCCAGCGACCCCATCCCATTGCGGGTCTCGCGGCCGCTACAAGCTCGCAATCTAACGATTCACCTTAATCGTGGAAGATGCACGTCAAAGATCGCGAGTGGCGGGAAGATTCGCCCCGATCGAAGTCTTGCGAACGCGTGACCATCAACGATCATGTGCTGCGCGCGACGGGCCAATGCTCGAGATGTAACCGCCGTTCGAATGTCCGTGCGAAAGTTTGCGCATATGACCGAAAGTGGCCGAACACGGAAGTGGTCTCTCGGTCGCTGGGTCCCTCTCCGTGCAGCCGACGCTGCGGTACACCGGCCACACTCATCCGTTCCCCAAAGGGAGAATGAGCTTGTTAGGTCCATGCCATATAAGGTATCGCTGTGTGTTTCTCGTTGTCAGTTGATGCGCTTCCACTCGGCGTAGATCGCGCCGAAGACCGAGGGAACCACGTCGTGGCCTTCGAACGAAACCGGTCGGGCGTCGTTTGGATAGCCCAATGCCGGAGACGCTCGCAACAGCCCAGCATCCTCGCGCTATGTTCGCCCTTGGACGTAACATCACTGAGAATCTCCGACTCAATTCTATGAATCAGCGCCCAGGTTAGCGTACCTGCCGTCCGATGGCGTTGCACCGCCGCAGGCACGCCGTCTTTTAGAGCCGCATCCGCGGCATACAGCGCATCCATTCTTTCTCCCTTTAGTTGGGCAGTGCGTGCTTTCGTAACAGTGCCCTGATTGCATCGTCGACGGTTGACCGGAGCACATACTCCGGACCGTGCGGAAGCAGCGCGGCAAATGCTTCACTCAGCGAGTAAGCAACCTCGGCCACATCGCGCTCACGAATGATTACCCTAAGTCCAGCAGTAAGCTCGGCTTCAAGTTCACGATCGTTGATTCGGAGTTCGATAGTCGGCATCGTGTCATCTCCCTAATGGGCTGCGTCGCTTCCTTTACTCGTGGTCGCGAAGGTCCGACAAGGACTCATCGAGCAAGTCCGCCGCGTCGAAATGGAGTTGCACTGAGGCATCGGTTAGCGGCTCACCGTTGGGCATCTTGCGTGACTCGGCAGAGTCACGCAAAACGTTGATCGCTGCTCGCAGAGCAAGGGCTGGAGTCAAATTGCACATGGTTCGTTTTCCGTGTTCAATCGCTCAGCCAGTTCTCGAGTTTGACGCCCGGGTAACTGGCAAAGTCTTTTATGTTGTTCGTGACCAAGGCAACGTCGAGCGCAACTGCATGTGCGGCGATCAGCTTATCTAGGTGGTCCTTCTTGCGCTCCCGAGTAGCCTCACGAATCGGGCCGTAGGCCACCGCCGCCGCAGCATCGAACGGAGCCACCGGAATGTCCTCAATCAACGCGGCGAGGGTGCGCCGCTCTTTCGCCGGATTCGCACAAACGGCGACACCGTATTCCAACTCTGCATACGTGATAGCTGACATGACCACGTCACCGACAAAGCACTCCGCGAACCGAAAGATCGGTCGGCTCTGTTCGACCCAATTCAGTCGCACGGATTCATCGTGCTAGACGTCCGCTTTCAATTACATTCAGCCAAAGCTCCTGAGCCGATGCAAATAGGATGGTCATCACCAATCCGACCGTGCATGGCGCTACGCCAACCGATGACTTTGCAACCTTTGCTCGGTTCTCCGGAGCAAAAGCAAGTGTTCGGCAACGAGCGCTGCCAATGGCTATTAGCAAAGAGTCACCGTTGCAACTATCCGCATCTCGAACCAAGCGATGAAAGGCTTAAACCTCATTGGTTGATGGCGATACTGAATCACAGTAACTGAGCGGTAGGACGTACGACGATTTCGTTGATGTCGACTTCAATCGGTTGCTCGATGGCGAAGGTAATGGCGCGTGCCACGGCAGTTGGAGAAATCGCTTTTGTGTAGATTTCCAGAATACGCGCGCTGTCGGTGCCGGTGGTTTTGTTCTGAATACCACTGTCCACCGCACCGGGCGTGATCGAGGTCACACGGATCGAATGGCTGGCCATCTCGGCGCGCAGGCCTTCCGAGAGTGCCCGAATCGCAAACTTGGATGCGGAATGCACGGCGCCACCCGGTGAGAACACCTTTAGTCCATGCACCGAGCCCAGGTTGATCACATGGCCAAAGCCTTGCCGCAAGAACACCGGCAGCGCAGCGGCGATACCCCATAGGGTTCCCTTCAAGTTCAGATCGATCGTGGTTTCCCATTCCTCGGTATTCACCTCCGCCATCGGACGGATCAACATCACACCCGCGCTGTTAATCAACACGTCGAGCTTCCCAAAATCAGCGACGATGGTACTCACGGCAAGTTCCACGTCTTTCTTTCGAGTGACGTCGACGTCGTATCGCTTGGCTTTGCCGCCCTCGGCACGAATGTGTTGGACCAACAAATCCGCTTTGTTTTGATCGATGTCCGCAACCGCGACGATCGCGCCGTCCGCGGCTAATGCTTTCGCCGCGGCCGAGCCTATCCCCCCCGCACCTCCTGCGATTAGCACGACCTTTCCTTTGATCCCTTCACGCATGACGTATCCTTTCACCTTTGAGGCAATTTAAGCCGCATTCGTTCAGCAAATATCAGAGCTGCTGGCCGTGCATCGACGGACGCTTTTCTGATCCGGCGGTTCATGCTAATCGGCATGCCGTTGTTGAACCATTCGCTAATATCCGACAATGGCTGATCAAATTCGCGCATCGTTCGATTGGGAAGACATCCGCATTTTTGTGTCTCTTGCGCGCTATGGCAGCCTTTCAGCTGCGGCCAGGGCGCTATCGCTTTCGCACGCGACCATTTCCCGGCGCATTCAGACGCTCGAGAAAGCGCTAGGGGAGAAGTTGGTGGAGCGTCGCCCCGATGGGTATGCGCTGACCACGGCTGGGGTGCGCGCGCTTTCGGCAGCCAGCGACATGGAAGTGGCGGCCGCGCGACTCGGACGCGGCGGTCAACCGCAAGAGCCAAGCGGGCTTGTGCGTGTCAATGCCCCGCCAAGTCTGGCGCAATGTTTTCTTGTCGAGAAACTGGCCGGTTTGACTGCAGCATATCCGACATTGGATGTGGATCTTGCCACCGACTTTCGAGCGGTCAGCCTTGAGCGACGCGAAGCCGACGTTGCGCTGCGGTTCGGGCGGCCAACAGACGGTGAGGTCATCGCAAAGCGGGCGGCGACGCTAGGATTTGGTTTTTATGCCTTGGACGAATGGCGGCGACGTTTGGCAGCCGGCGAAAGCCCGACCTTCGTCGGCTTCGACGATGCGAACGCTCATTTGCCAGAAGCCATTTGGCTCCGCGATGCCTACCCACGCGCCCGCGTGGCGTTCAAAAGCAATAGTCAGGTGATGCAGGCGGCAGCGGCCCGTGCCGGCGCAGGCATCGCCCTGTTGCCTCACTTTGTCGGGCGCGGTGAGGCAACCTTGGTGCATTGCGCGATGAAGGAAGCGCCGCCATCCAGGGAACTTTGGCTTTTGATTCGGCGCGATGGCGTCTCCAACCTCGCAATCAAAACGGTGGTCGATTTTCTGATGAACCTCCTTTCCAGCGAGCATGCATTGATCGAATAGGTTCCGCTGCGCCACCGCGCGCATCCCCGTTGCCTGCAGCTCTTTCGCACGGATGCCAGTTCTGCCCTGAATGTACTTGTGCGAAATCGAGCATCCACTGAACAAATGTGGGGAATGCCACGCGGAAACCCAGGCCGCCATAATCGTCGCATTCCCACTTCGACATTGGATGCTGTGATGACCGGTGCAACTATCACGCTGATTGGCGGACCAACCGCTTTGATAGAGCTAGGTGGCTTTCGGCTTCTAACCGATCCGACCTTTGATCCGCCAGGTACTTACCAGCCGTATCCTGGCAAGCCCGTGACGTTTCTTAAAACCACCGGTCCCGCGCTCACGATCGGGGAAATCGGCCCATTGGACGCCATTTTGCTGAGCCACGACCATCACTTTGATAATCTTGACACAACGGGGCGTTCGATGCTCCCGTCCGTGAAAACAACCTATACGACGCTCTCCGGGCAGGCCCGCTTGGGCGGTAATGCCTTGGGCCTGACACCCTTCGAAACAAAAACGTTCGAAGGTCCAGGATTTGGGCGTTTGCTGATTACCGGCACGCCTGCGCGACATGGCCCAGTGGGAATCGAGCCGTATTCGGGCGACGTCATCGGTTTTCTGCTGGGAGAAGAAGAAGAGGGCGACGCGGTCTATGTTACCGGCGACACAGTTTGGTATGAGGGCACTGCCGAGGTCGCCCGTCGGTATTCTCCAAAGGTGGTGATCGTCTTCGCCGGCGCTGCCGAGCCGCGCGGGCGCTTCCAGATGACGATGGACAGCAACGACGCACTGGCTGCCGCACATGCTTTCCCCAATGCGAAGATCCTGGCGGTGCACAACGAAGGCTGGAAGCACAACACGGAAAGCGCTGACGAGCTTGCTTCGGCATTTACCGCGCTTGGCGTCGGCGATCGCTTGTTGCGCCTGCTGCGCGGCGAGCCGTTGAAGATCGAGTGGTGAGTAGTATCCCGGCGAATTGCGTTGAACATCTATGACGGTCCGTTAACCGATCGGAGCAGACGTTAAATTGTTTTGTTAATTCGATGTCGAACGGCCGAAGATGGCCGAAAGTGTGCATTGCCGCCGACGTTTAGCGGACTTGCCGTGTCGGACAGGCACAGTCTCGCCGGTCCGTGAATGCAACTAATCGTCTATGATTCCATACCCTGCCATCTATCAATGCTGCGCGTCCATAGGTTTATTCGACTGCACCTTCTTGCGATTTCAATTATCTAGAGGCTGACAGCCCTTGGACCAAGCTGTCGAGGAGAACACGCTCAGCGCCTCGATCAAGCGCGAGTCCCTGAACGTCGCGCGGCCGGGAGATGCTGCTCGGCTCTTTTCCTGTGCGACAGAGGTTTCGAATGACAACATTCGTGGACTACCCGGCTGTTTTGTTCGTCGTTATTCTCGCGTTGCTTGTGGGTGGAGTGGCGTTCGGTGCATTCGCTTTACGTCGGCTCGTGGTACTGCTACCGGAAGACCGCGACGACTTTCATATCATTCAGACATCGACGCTGACACTGCTTGCGCTCCTGATCGGATTTAGCCTTTCGATGGCGGTGAACCGCTACGATCTTCGCAAGACCTTTGAGGAGGGTGAAGCCAACGCGATTGGCACCGAATATTCGCGCGCGGATCTCGTCCATCCGTTCTCGGAGCGAAAATCAAGGCGGCACTGATTCGGTATACGAAGCTGAGACTGTCTAACTACCGGACACGGGGTCGCGACGAACTTGCACAAATCAATCGCGATTCGGCGGATGCGCAAGCGGAATTATGGCAACTGGCGACGCAAGTAGCGAAAAAGCAGCCGACACCCATTGGTGCGCTTGTCGTCTCCGGCATGAACGATGTCCTGAACGCCCAGGACTACTCGGAAGCCGCGCGCATCAATCGCATTTTCATTGGCGCGTGGTATCTGATGATCATCATCGCGCTTCTCGGCTGTATCGTGCAGGGTTACGGAGCGAAAGGCAAGCTCCGTAAAGGGCTGCTCATTACGATTCTCCCGGCCACGGTCGCGCTGTCACTCGCACTCATCGCAGATATTGATAGCCCGAAGGGTGGGCTCATCCGGGTTGAGCCAAAAGATCTGACAAGGCTTGCGAATTCCCTTGAAAGATAAGCTGGCTGAACTACCTGTCATATGAGATGGCAGGCGACCGAAGCTGCCGCTATGACCCCTATGACTATCGGATGGACATGACGGGCCCGAAAAAGAAAAAGCTTGCCAAGCGCTCGTTGAAGTTATATCGATGAAGCGCTATGAGTGTCCAGCGTTGGAAGCTTTTTGCGACCGATAAACGCACTTGCATGCGTGCCGTTTCCGTGGAATACC
Source organism: Caballeronia sp. NK8 (assembly GCF_018408855.1). Classification (GTDB taxonomy): domain Bacteria; phylum Pseudomonadota; class Gammaproteobacteria; order Burkholderiales; family Burkholderiaceae; genus Caballeronia. The sequence continues at coordinate 56,314 of NZ_AP024326.1, forward strand.
GTTTGGATCGACATCTAGGGGAAAAAATGAACCTTGGTGATTGCTTCTCGACGCTGGCGCAGCCGACTAAACGCGCGCCTTTCGCCTTGGTTGCGGCCGGCATACTGAGCGTTGCGATCAACGTGCAGGCCCAGACCAGCTCACAGCAGACCACGAAACCAAACATCGTATTGATCGTAGGCGACGATGTTGGCTGGGGCGATCTCGGGGTCTATGGCGGTGGTGAAGGACGTGGAATTCCGACGCCCAATCTTGACCGGATGGCGGACGAAGGAATGACCTTCTTCGATTTCTACGGTCAACCGAGTTGCACGCCAGGCCGCGCCGCACTTCAGACTGGACGCAATCCGAATCGCAGCGGCATGACGACCGTTGCGTTTCAGGGTCAGGGCGGCGGGCTTCCGCGTGCCGAGTGGACACTAGCATCGGTGCTGAAACTCGCCAACTACAAGACGTATTTCACGGGTAAATGGCACCTGGGCGAGGCAGATTACGCGCTACCCAACGCTCAGGGCTACGACGACATGAAATACGTCGGCCTGTATCACTTGAACGCCTATACCTACGCCGATCCAAAATGGTTTCCGGAAATGGATCAGCAAACCCGCGACATGTTCACCAAGGTGACCACGGGCATGCTTTCTGGAAAGGCAGGTGAGAAGGCTCACGAAGACTTCAAGCTAAACGGTCAGTACCAGAACGAACCGGACAAACGGATCGTCGGCATCCCGTTCGTCGATCGCTACATCGAGAAAGCCGCGCTCGACGATATAGACGAGGCTGCGCAAAGCGGCCAGCCGTTCTTCATCAATGTGAACTTCATGAAGGTTCACCAGCCCAACATGCCCGATCCCGACTACATCGGCAAATCGCTGGCGAAATCCAAGTACGCGGACTCGCTCGTCGAACTCGATGCGCGGGTCGGCCACATACTCGACAAGCTGCGCGAGAAAGGCCTCGACAAGAACACGCTGGTGTTCTTCACGACCGACAATGGCGCGTGGCAGGACGTGTATCCGGACGCCGGCTATACCCCGTTCCGTGGCACGAAAGGAACCGATCGCGAGGGCGGTACGCGCGTGCCGGCCATCGCTTGGTGGCCAGGCAAGATCAAGCCCCACTCACGCAACTACGACATTGTGGGCGGCCTCGACTGCATGGCGACGTTCGCAGCGGTGGCGGGAGTCGACCTGCCGAAGAACGATCGCGAAGGTAAGCCAATCATCTTCGACAGCTACGACATGTCGCCCGTGCTTTTCGGTACAGGCAAGAGCAAGCGCACTGCATGGTTCTATTTCACCGAGAACGAATTGACGCCGGGTGCGGTGCGAGTCGGTCAGTTCAAGGCGGTGTTCAACCTGCGCGGCGACGCAGGCGTGAAGACCGGTGGACTGGCGGTGGACTCGAACCTCGGCTGGAAGGGCCCCGAGAGCTACGTCGCGACCGTTCCACAGGTCTTCGACCTATACCAGGACCCGCAGGAGCGCTACGACATCTTCATGAACAACTATACCGAGCACACCTGGACGCTCCCAGCCTTGAGCGGCGCGGTGAAAGAGGAGATGAAGACATACGTAAAGTACCCGCCACGTAAGGCGCAGAGCGAAGCGTACGCTGGCCCCATTACGCTCAGTCAATACGAGCGGCTGAAGTACGTGCGTGAAGAACTGGAGAAAAATGGATTCAGCATTCCGCTGCCGACGGGAAATTGATTTGCCCGAGAATCGGATCAAGCAAGGTCCCGCTGCCGCATAAGAGGCGACGAGTTGCCAGCGTCTGGCGCGAAATGAGGAGGGAAGATGCGCTTCGCAGCCGATTCTGCGCGTGGAGGTCATGCTCCTGGCATTCTGATGGGGTGGCTCGTCTGTCTGTGCGTCGCGCTGACAGGGTGCGGCAGTACAAATACGGTTGAGCAAGGTCATAGCAACGCGCCGCCGGCAGCATCGGTTACTCCGTCCGCTGCGGTACTCCCATCGTGGCAGGACGGCGCCGCGCGCGCGGCGATTCTGAAGTTCATCTCCGACGTGACGCGTGAGGGAGCATCAAGCTACGTGCCTCCGGAAGCACGCATCGCCGTGTTCGACAACGACGGCACGCTATGGAGCGAGCAACCGATGCCGTTCCAGCTACTTTTCATGATCGACCAAGTGAAGGCGGCCGCGCCGCGCCATCCAGAATGGCAGAGCAATCCTGCATATAAGGCCTTGCTTGCGCACGACGCTGCGGCGCTCGCGCAAAACAAGAAGGCTCTGCTGCAATTGCTCGCGGTCGCCAACAGCGGCATGACCACCGACGAGTACGATCGCGCAATAAGTACGTGGCTTTCCGCCACCCGACATCCCACACTTCAGCGACCCTTCACCGAACTCATCTACCAGCCGCAACTCGAATTGCTGGACCTTTTGCGAACGAATGGCTTCAGAATCTGGATCGTCTCGGGCGGCACGGCCGAATTCATGCGCGTCTGGGCGAGCCAGGCTTATGGCATCCCTCCGGAGCAGATCGTGGGCACGGAAGAGAAGCTCAGGTATCAGTTGCGTGAGGGCAAGCCCGCGTTGATGCGTGAACCCGGTTTTGCTTTCGTCGACGACGGCCCTGGTAAGCCAGTGGGAATTTTTCGCGCGATCGGGCGGCGTCCGATCCTCGCGTTTGGCAATTCGGACGGCGACAGGGAAATGCTCGAGTACACCGCCGGCGGCCCGGGCGAAACAATGGCGCTGCTGCTGCACCACGACGATGCCGAAAGGGAGTTTGCCTATGATCGGCAATCCGCGCTCGCCCGACTCGACAAGGCGTGGGACCAGGCGCTCGCGCGCGGATGGGTCGTCGTCAGCATGAAGCAGGACTGGAAGACCGTGTATCCCGCGCCAAAATCCTAGCGGGAAACGCCGGTCGTGTCGAAGCTGCGACTAAACCAGCAGGAGTCGAGATGGATGATATCAGCGCCAGTACATCAGTGCAGCCGATTTTCTTTCACGGGACGCGACCGCTCGCGCCCGAACCGGCCGCGCCAGCGCAGAAGGGACGATTCCATACGATGGCCAAGGCCATTGGCTCGACATGCAACATCGACTGTACCTACTGCTATTACCTGCACAAAGAACACCTGCTCGATCAGCGTCGCGGCCGGCGGATGGAAGTGTCGATGCTGGAACGCTACATTCGCCAGTACATCGAGGCACAAGACGGCGACGAGATCATCTTCTCGTGGCAGGGTGGTGAGCCGACGATGCTCGGCGTCGATTTCTTCCGCGATATCGTCGAAATTCAGAAGAAGTATGCCCCGGCCGGGCGTCACATTTCGAACGATCTTCAGACGAACGCGACCCTTCTGGACGACGAATGGTGCAGGTTCCTGAAGGAGCATGACTTTCTGGTTGGCGTGAGTATTGACGGGCCGCGTGAGTTGCATGACACGTTCCGCCGCGATCGCAAGGGCCAGCTCACTTTCGACAATGTGATGGAGGGCATCGGCTATCTGAGGAAGCACGGCGTGAAGTTCAACACGCTCACGGTCGTCAACCGCATCAACGCCAAGAAGCCTCTCGACGTATACCGTTTCCTGCGTAATGAATTGGATTCCCGATACATCCAGTTCATCCCGTGCGTGGAGCCGAAGGACTTTCGCAGCGTTGCGCCCCAGCATTGGCCGCCCGACGCGATGCCGATGCTGGGAAGCAGCGCCGCCAGACCGGGCAATGCGGACTCGGTCGTGACGGACTGGTCGGTCGATCCCGACGACTGGGGCTACTTCCTGTCGCGAACCTTCGACGAATGGCATAGAAAAGACGTGGGTCGCGTGCTGGTGAACCTGTTCGAGACGGCCGTCGTGCAGACGATGGGGCGTCCCGCGCAAACGTGTGTGACCGCCGAGTTCTGTGGCAAGGCGCTTGCAATCGAACACGACGGCGAAGTCTATGCCTGCGATCACTATGTGTACCCGGCCTTTTCGCTTGGCAATATCCGGACGAGGCATCTGGGCGAGATGGCGTTCTCGCCACAGCAGCAACGCTTCGGCTACGCAAAGCGGGACACGCTTCCTGAATTTTGCCGCCAATGCCGGCATCTGAGGGTGTGCTGGGGAGAGTGCCCCAAGAATCGCTTCATCCGCAGCCCGGACGGTCAGGCCGGACTGAATTATCTCTGCAGTGGCATCAGACGGTTTCACGATCACGCGGGGCCTGCGCTCAGACAAATTGCGAAGCAATGCGTGTGAGGGCGGATTCAACCGGTCAACGCAACGCCCAACGTCTCGGCCAATTTCTCCGCTGGCGTCATAAAACCCAAGGTCTGCCGCGGCCTTTCATTGAGCCGCTTGGCAATTGCGTTCAACTCAGCCTGTGAGTAATGATCCAACGGCTGGCCCTTTGGAAGGTACTGACGTAGCAATCCATTGGTATTCTCGTTACTCCCTCTTTGCCACGGCTTTCGCGGTTCGCAGAAGTACACCTGCATATCTGTCGCCACCGTGAACTGCACGTGAGCTGCCATCTCCGTGCCCCGATCCCATGTCAACGAGCGCTTCAATTGCGCAGGAAGCTTGCGCACCTGCTTGATCAGCGCCTGCGTGACGCTCTGCGTGTCTTTGCCCGGCACCTTCACCAGCACCAAATAGCGTGAATGACGCTCCACCAGCGTAGCAACGTGCGTGTCGATTGAACGTGCAACCAAATCGCCTTCCCAATGCCCTGGCACAGCGCGATCCTCGGCCTCGGCCGGGCGTTCGCTGATCGGCACCGCATCGATGATCGTGCCGCGATTCTGACCCCGCTTCGAGGCGCACTTCGGACGACGCACCGCGCGCCTGGTGCGCAGCTCACTGATCAATTCCTTCTTCAGCGCTCCACGGGTCTGGATAAACAGCGTCTGATAGATCGTTTCGTGCGAAATGTGCATCTCCTTGCGTTGCGGGTATCGCCTCTTGAGCCAGCCCGAGATTTGCGCAGGCGACCATTGTAGGCGCAGCCCTCGCGCGACCTGCTTACACAAGCGCGCATTGCCCGCCAGCGCGCATTGTTTCGGACGCAACGCGCGCCTCCAAGCCAACTCATCGGCCACATGCGCGCGATACTTCTCGCGCCCTCCATTGCGGCTCACTTCACGGCTGATGGTCGATTTGCTTCGCCCCAACTGCGCTGCAATCGACCCATACGACTCATTCTGGCTCAACGCTCGCGAGATCTCTTCGCGCTCGCATAAGCTCAAAGCACGCGCTGCGCCGGCGCGATCCCGCCATGTTTGGCGATGTGCCGGTGCGTTGAGCCGACATCCCGCTGTAACGCGCGCGCAATCGCACTGACGCTCTCCCCACTACGCCAAAGCTTCCAGAGCCTCTGCCGCTGCGCTTTGCCCAACCAAGGCTTTCTCTGTCGAGTCATCGATGCTCCCCACCTGTATCACGATCATTAGATCAGAGGTGTTGCATCGACCGGTTGAATCCGCCGAGCGATCTTAACGCCCGTGTAGCGTGATGACGTTTGGAGTGCCTGTCGACCCGTTACATCGCTTCTTCCAATGCCCGTTGTTCTTCATCAAGAGACGGCCGGCCCACCGAGTGTCCAACGGCCGCAGCGGGTCGACTACGGAAGGTCGCGACTTATAGCGGTCGCAGCTGTCACGCGTCTTCAGCAAACGTCTATAGCTCGTCACCGGAGGCCGCTCCCTCCGTCTCCAGACAGCTTGTTGAGGCGGCCGTTCCGCAGCTAGCAGAGGCCCTTCATCGAGGCCGACTCGCGGGCTCTCGGCCAAGCGAAAAGCAGCTATGCAAACCTATAACCCGCAGGACGGAAAACGCCCGGGGTCAAGGCGTAAGTTCCATCCACATACGTTTTTGAAAAAGATTCCCGCGGCAGCGGTACCGCATCCGAAGAGCGCCATTGTTACACCGTCACGCTTTGTCACCCGACCACTTGTGCGCTCGCCGGTGGGGTAGCGCTAACGCACAAGGGACACCCTCGTGATTGTCATTCGACGTATTGACTCGGCTCTCACCCGGTTGATGTGGCAAGCGGAGTTGCCTTCTGGCTGCGTCTCTCTCCATTGCCCAGCATCGCGGATGCTCTGAAACCCTGTCCCGTAGCCGTCGCGCATGAACGTTGGCGGCTTCGACCGGCAACTTCTTCAATCTGCCATCACCTTGCCGACGGGGTTCAGGGAGCGTGGGTATGCAGTGTTCACCTTGCGGCGATCCTCACGGTAGCCTTCCAGCAACGGCTTCCAATACTTTGCGATTGAGAAATCTAGCTGCCGATGGCGGTTTGCCGACGCGAGATCAGGTAATTGCCGATAGCCCTCCGCGGAAATTTGCGAAGAACAAAACTTGAGCGTTGATTCGCAACATTCACATCGTCGGCACGCGCGTCGTCGCCATGCGCTCCGCTTTGTCCGGCAGCACGTTCATGACGCTCATCGTGCGGCTGGCAATATCGGCGAACGCCGGACCGGACACTGCGCCACCGAAGTGCGAGCCCTTGCTCGGCCGGTCGATCGACACGGCGATGATCACGCGCGGCGCATTGGCCGGTACGATGCCGACGAACGACGCGCGGTATTGACTATGGTCGTAACCTTCAGCGGTCCACCGATACGCGGTGCCCGTCTTGCCCGCGACGCTATAGCCCGCGACGACTGCCTGCGGCGCGGTGCCATTCTTCGACACCACGGTTTGCAGCATCGCGCGTACTTCGCGCGCGACCCGTTTCGAATAGATGCGACGGCCATGCACGGGGCTCGTGCCTTGCGCACGAATCGTCGCCGGCACGAACACGCCATCGTTCGCGAAGATCGTATAGACCTGCGCGAGTTGCAGCAGCGACGCGGAAAGCCCGTAGCCGTACGACATCGTTGCCTGCTCTATGCGCCGCCAGTGACGGTACGGCCGCACGATGCCGGACGCGGCGCCCGGCAAACCGGCCATCGGCGCACGTCCCAGACCCACGGCGTGGAAGTTGTTCCACATGTCCTGACGCGACAGTTGCATGGCGATCTTGGTGGTGCCGACGTTGCTCGATTTCTGGATCACTTTCGAAACCGTCAGGATTCCGAAGTCTGCATCGTCGTGAATGGTCGCGCCATCGAGGCGCAGACGGCCGCCATCGGTCGGCACGATCGTGTCGGGTGTCACGATATGACGCTGCAACGCAAGCGCGATGGTCAAGGGCTTGAGCACCGAGCCCGGCTCGAACGCATCGGTCACCGCGCGATTGCGAATCCGCTTGCCGCTGCGCGTCGCACGGCGGTTCGGATCGTACGTCGGCCAGTTCGTCATCGCGAGAATCCCGCCGGTGTGCGCGTCGAGCACGACCGCCGAGCCCGCCTTTGCACCAAAGCGCTGCACGGCGTCCTGCACCGCCTTGAACGCCGCGAACTGGATCGAGCGATCGATCGACAGACGCACGTCCTTGCCCGGCTTCGCACCGACGAACGCCAGCGTGTCGATGATCTGCCCGCGCGCATTGCGCAACACGCGACGGCTGCCATCGGTGCCGGTCAGCATTGGGTTATCGACGCGCTCGATGCCTTCCTGTCCTTTGCCGTCGACGCCGGAAAAACCGGTGATATGCGCGGCTACCGCACCTTCCGGATAGAAGCGTCGATAGTCGCGCTCGGCGTAAAGACCCGGCACGTCGAGTTGCATGGCCTGCTTCGCCACCGCAAGCGGCACCTGGCGCTGCAAATAGGCGAACGCGCGATGCTCGCGATACACATCCTCGATGCGGCCGCTGCTGATTCCGAGCAACGCCGCCACCGATTGCAGCTTGCTGTTGGGCACATCGCGCGCATCGACCCAGAGTGTGCGTGTCGGCAAACTCAGCGCGAGAATACTGCCGTTGCGATCCAGAATGCGTCCGCGCGCGGCATGCACAGTGAAATCGCGAATCTGCCGTATCTCGCCTTGCAGTTGATAGAAGCCGTCGTTGACGCATTGGACCCAGAACGCACGCGCGCCCAATGCCACGAACGCGATGCCGAACACGCCGCCCAGCAGCGCCGAACGCACGCGAAAACGGCGATGCGTGCCCTGATCGAGAACGGCGGACTGTTTGAGCCCATAACTTTCGCGAGGTGGCTTCATGAATGCGGCGCGCTGGCCGACGCCCCTGTCGCGCCTCGCTGGCCCGGCAAGTCAAGGCAACCGCGCACCATCGACCAGTAAAGCGGATCCGTAAAGCGACGCTCGAAATATTCGACGCGCGTATGCCGCCCTTCCGGCTCGAGACGCAAGCCGATAGCCGCACCGCTGAAGAACGATTCCGCGCGCAACGTGATGGTCGATCCGCTTTTACCGCGATGCAAACGTCGCGTGCCTTGCCCCCAGCGTTGCGTCACGCAATGCGCCATCGCCGACGCGGCAAGGTCGGATTTCGCCGTGAAAACAGGCGAAAGCGAGAATACGCCCTCGCGTCGCGAGCAGGCCATCAAGGCGACACAGAGCCCCGCAGCAACTGCCAGATGCCATCCGTTCATTCGTTTTTCCCCGATGCCGCGCGATAAACGACGCGGCTAGCGATGACGCCCGGACACCAGCCAGCGCCTCAGATTGATGGCGTCCTGAAAGTGCGCCTGTGGATTCGGATCGCCGAGCAGCACGATCAGCATGCGATGTCCACGCACCGTCGTCATGACGATGAGGCAATGCCCGGCCTCGTTCGTAAAGCCGGTTTTCTGCAAACCGACATGCCACATGACGTAGTGCACGAGCGGATCGGTGTTGTGATACATCAGCGGCCCCGCGCCACCGAGCACCAGTTTCTGATGCGAGGTCGAATACGTGCGGATTGCAGGGTAGTGATACGCGGCGCGCGCCAGCTTCGCCAGATCGCGCGCCGTCGAAACGTTATGAGGCGAGAGACCGGTCGGATCGACGAAATGACTACGCGTCATATGCAGACGTAGCGCCGTGCGATTCATCGCGCGCACGAAGCCGGGGCGTCCGCCCGGATAATCGCGGCTCAGTGCAAAGGCCGCGCGATTCTCCGACGACATCAGCGCGATATGCAGCATCGTGCGGCGCAAGAGCAGCGAGCCCACTGGCAAGCGCGAGCGCGACCACTTCAGACGATCGACATCGGCGTTCGCAATGCGCGCGGGCTTGAGCAGCGAACGCTTCGAATCCAGCACGACGATGGCGGTCAAGAGCTTCGTCAGCGACGCGATCGGTATGCGCTGATTCGCGTGTTTCGCATAGAGTGTGCGACCGGTGGCGAGATCGACCACCATCGCCGCGCGTGCCAGCACCGCAGGCCTGCACGCATGCCGCCTCACATGATGCGACTTGACGCGCGCCATCGCCGGCACGACGAAAATGACCAGCAGCAGGACCAGAAAGAGTTGAACGCGCATGACGATGGCGCTCAGAGCAATCCGGACAGGCGGTCGGCCTGTTGCGCGAAACGCTTGCGCTCTTCGCCTTGCAAGGGCGTGTCGCCCGGCAAGACGACGGTGAGCGGATTGCGCGCGATATCGTTGACGCGCACTTCATAGTGCAGATGCGGGCCGGTCGACCAGCCGGTCATGCCGACATAACCGATCACCTGTCCGCGCTTCACATGGCTACCCATATGCAGCCCTTTGGCAAAGCGCGAGAGATGCGCAAACGCGGTCTGATACGGTGGCGCATTGTCGATCAGGATGAATTTGCCGTAGCCGGTTTCCCAGCCGATCGTCGAGATCGTGCCTTGCGCGGTCGCGTGCACGGGCGTGCCGATCGGTGCGGCGAGATCGACTCCGTCGTGACTTTGCCAGCGATGCGTCACCGGATCCAGACGGCGCCTCGCGAATGGCGACGAGACGCGTGAATAGCGCAGCGGATAGCGTGAAAACGAGGGCGTAGTCGCCTTGCCGTTCGCCGTGTAGTAGAACGGCTTGCCCTTCAGATCCCGATGGAGGAACAGATCGTGATCGGTGTCGCCACGCGAAACGCGCACGGCGAGCGGCTCACGTTGATCTACCGGCTTTGACGCCTGCAGTTGTGGGGCGCCTGTTGCTACATCGCCTGGCTTTGTCTCGGGCCCTAAAACAAGGCTGATGCGGTCGCCTTTGCGCAGATCGCGTCGAAAGTCGATCTGCCCCGAGTACGCATGCGCGATCACCGCACTCATGGCCGGATCGACGCCTAGCCGCTGCATCGCTTCGGCAAAGCTCGAATCGATCGTCACGGATTCGGTCGTGGGCGCAAGCGCTTGAGTCGCTGAAGCGACCGCAGATGCGACCGCCGACGACGCGAGCGCACCTGACGCGCCAACCGCAACCGGCTGCGCGGTATGCAATGCATCCGTATCGTGATTGGCAGGTGTAGCAGGGGGGGCGGAGACCGACGGCGTGGTGTTGTCGTCATGCTGGAAAACGGTCTTGAGCGGCGAAAAGACAAACGCGGCGCAAACAGAACTCAACGCGCAGATGAGTACGGCTTTGCCAATGCGCGTCGTCGGCACGACGGGAACAGGAAGGGCCATGAGCAAACAGCGGGAAAGCGGATGAATCGAAGCGGCGACGAGATCGGACGGGCGTCCGGTGCCACCGGCGACACGCGAGCGGGCGAGTCCGGTTAGCGTCAAAAGAAGAGGGTGCTGCGTTTATTCGCGCGGCGTGCGCACCGCGCAGAACGTCATGCCAGGGAGAAATACCGGTTCAACAGCGTGTATTCGTGATGGCATAAGACGTGGCATGAGACGGCGTCGCTAACGGCGGGGAAACTGCAGGAAGGCCTTACCGTAAAGATCAAAGCTTAAGCGAAACTTAAAAAAGATGTGGATCTGTTGCGCCGCCTAACCGTTGACTGGTGCTCGTTAGAGGGCCCGAACCTGAACCGCGCTGCCCGGCTTGAAGTCGATCCGACGCGTGATCACCAGATAGCGCGGCGCGCCGCTCTGGTGATCGTCGACTGGCAATGCCTGGCGAATCTGACCGATTGCGTTGACGATCGCCTTCGCGGATCAAGGCGTGATGTGACTGTTCCACTCAGATAGCTGCCGTTGAGATGACCGCCCCGTCAATGGCCGTAATGGGTGTGCGCCGTGAAAAGGTGACGCTTTCCAGCGGGTGCAAGCCCCGCCCGGCAACCGCTCCAGCCGGAAGCAACCGGAGCAGCTATGGAGGCAACGAAGTGGCTGAAGCCTTCGGTGATGCGTGTCACGAATTGGTGGCAGCGCGAGTGTGCAGGCCGTAACGCGAGTGAACGCCGAGCAAACCTCGAAAAGGTCCATGCGCAGGCCGACCCGACAACCCTATCGGGGAAGGTTGATACGGCTGGGTGAATGAGCAGGCTGGACGCCCAGTCGCTGCGCCGGGGTAATGGCGACCGCATGTACACAAGGAAAGCGTACGCACCACGGGAAGTCCCTTGGCGTGGTCAGGGATGACCAACCGGACGCCCGCGAGGGACAGGCCGGGCGCCTTGGGATGACGGAGAGGCCCGTATTACCGGTGAAGCCGGTGTAATGCTGGTGGAGGGAAGGGGCCTCAGTTCAAGACAGACGCAATACGTAGTGAGGACGTGGAGATTGGGCAACCTATTAACTCCGATTCGTGTTCAGAAGCTGCAGATGGCGTTACACGCGAAAGCGAAGGCAGAAGCCGGGTACCACTTCTACGCGCTGTACGACAAGATCTATCGCGAGGATGTGCTGGCGCATGCGTACGCTCAGTGTCGCTGGAACAGGGGCGCGCCGGGTGTCGATCGGCAGGATTTCGCAGAGGTCGAAGCGTACGGGGTGCAGAAGTGGCTCGGTGAACTGGCGCTTGCGCTCAGGCAGAAGACTTACCGGCCGGACCCTATCAGAAGAGTGTTTATCCCGAAGGCGAATGGCAAGCTGAGTCCGCTGGGCATCTCGACCCTGCGGGATCGGGTGTGCATGACAGCAGCGATGCTGGTGCTCGAACCGATCTTCGAAGCGGACCTTCCGCCGGAGCAATACGCTTACCGTCCGGGCCGCAACGCCCAGCAGGCGGTGATCGAGGTGGAGGAACGGCTGCATCGAGGGCAAGCGGACGTCGTTGACGCGGACTTGGCGGACTACTTCGGAAGCATTCCACACGCCGAATTGATGCTGTCGCTTACACGACGCATCGTTGATCGGCGCGTACTGCATCTGATCCGGATGTGGCTGGAATGCCCCGTGGAAGAAACCGATATCCGAGGCCGGAAGAAGCGGACGACGGAGGCCAAAGATAGCCGGCGAGGTATCCCACAGGGCTCCCCCGTCTCACCACTGCTGGCGAATGTGTACATGCGTCGGTTTGTGCTGGCATGGAAGCAGCTCGGACTTCAGCGCAGCCTTGGCAGTCGAGTTGTGACCTACGCGGACGATCTCGTGATCCTGTGCAAACGAGGCAAGGCTGAAGAGGCGTTGCTGAAACTGCGCGAGATCATGGGCAAACTGAAGCTGACCGTCAATGAGGAGAAGACACGCATTTGCCAGGTGCCGGAAGGAAAATTCGATTTCCTGGGTTACACGTTTGGACGGCTGTACTCTGCGGTGACTGGGCAGGCCCGTATGGGCATGCGTCCGTCAAAGAAGAGTATCCGTCGCATGGTCGAAAAGATTCATGCGCTGACCGTCCTCAAGACGGTATGGCAAGAGACCACGGAGCTGGTGGGCAAGTTGAACCGCACGTTGCGCGGCTGGGCGAACTACTTCAAGGTAGGAACGGACAGACCCGCATATCGGGCGCTCGACAACTACACCGCTGCGCGGTTGCGTCGGTGGTTACGCAACAAGTACAAAGCCAGGCGAAGCAGGCGCGGGGGCTATCCACGCCCGCACCTTTATAAGCACTTCGGTCTTGTGCGCCTGACGGGGCCTTGGGTGTAACGTGCCGTGTACGAAGGCGTGATGTCTTGTCCGAGAGCCGGATGCGGGAGATCTGCATGTCCGGTTCGATGAGCGGGGTGTGGAAACGGGGCTACGGCGACGTTAATTGGGCACCGCCAACCGAAAGGGGCGGCAACAGACAAACCGAACCTACCGCTACCGCGCCACAACTCGACTCTACCGGGTTGTGTCAGACCGCTCTGCAAATTCTTCGCCAGAAAGCGGCCACCGGAATTCCGCTCCCGGAAGCAGCCAGTCGGCATTGCGTACTCCCGACCCTCAGGAGACAGTCGCGGAAAGCCAAAGCGGACAACCGTTGATTAGCCGACATCTGATCCACTTATGCCACAATTGCCGCCAAATCTAGAGCTGACGACAAAGGGCTGGAGCGCCGCCAAGGCAAAGTATCCGGTGAAACCATGCCGGAACGCGGCCCAACGGTTACGCCTCATGCCCACGCGTCTTTTGGTCGCTTGAACAACTCTTTGTGCTGAGAGTAGATAACGGCAAGTCGAGACCCATAGTCACCTTCCAAGTATCCTTTCGTTCCCGCTGGCTTGCGGGCCGGCCGGCACTCTACTTGTCGTCTTTGGACGAGTTTTATCCGTACACGCTGCTTCATGACATCTGCGATGTAGTGGGGAATCGGCCGGTCGATTGTGCGCGATCACGGCCCCGTGTCGAATAACCGTTCTTGGCCAGTAGGCGCCGCCACACAGGCTTTCACCTCCCAAAAGCAAGGCGCGTCCAAGTCACTCCCTTGTTCCTGTTTCCTTGCTGGGCCGAGCTGCTGCATACGTTTGAGCAGAAGCTTGAGACGAAGGCTTTCGGCAAGTTCGATCGTCTCCGCCGCGGAAACGTCAAACATGCGTCGCCCCTCCGGAAACGGCCCATGGCGCAACGACAAAATGACGACGCCACCATCAATCAGGCGGTCATAGATTGTGCCCATGCCTCGGCGACGTTCGACTTCGTCGAGGTGCATCCATACCGTGGTAATCATGACGACGTCGAACGTGTTCGGCCTTTCGCGGACGAGGCAGAGATCGGGCAGGCTGTCGTCGAGCCAGACAACGCTGGAACCGGGATACAAGTTCCTACCAGCTGCCCTAAGCTCGTCGACGGGCTCAACCGCCAACACCGCGTGCCCCATAGCTGCCAATGCGGCAGCGTCGCGCCCCATGCCGGCTCCAACATCGAGGATGCGTGACGGTGCGTCGGGGATCAGGTGCAAAACTGGTCATACATCGAGCGCCGTTCGCAAGCGCTCTGGGGTGTCGAGCTATTATCGTTTGATGCAAAAGATTCATCGTGGCGAAGAACCGCCACGGAATAGTCTTTGATCGATCGTCACCTGAGACGATCGATCCGGGTTGCTCGCAATTAAGCCTCTTGCAAATCGAGCGACGACTCGGGCTGCGTGAACAGCCGGGTCATTCGAAGGATGTTCGGCGAGCAAAAGTCATCCACGCTTGGCGTGCGATGCCCCTTGGTCGATGCGACTTCTACCGCGATTTGCAACGCACAGGACCGCTCCCTGAGCAGCACGCCTAACGCATCGTCCAGCAACCTGCGATCCGCGACACTCAGACTGTCTAGCATTCCGCTGTAAGTCGATGACACTCCCGCTCCCATCGTTTCTCGTGCCAAAGGACGCACTGACAGTTGCAATCGAGTCGCAAGCGCGGAGTTCGTCAGCCGATCTTGTTCTTGTTATAGACATCGATGAAGACAGCCGCCAACAGAACCAATCCCTTGATCACCTGTTGATAATCGATACCGATACCCATGATCGACATGCCATTGTTCATCACGCCCATGATGAACGCGCCGATCACCGCACCCATCACTTTTCCCACGCCTCCCGATGCAGACGCTCCGCCAATAAAGCATGCGGCAATGACATCCAGCTCGAAACCCGTACCGGCTTTCGGTGTCGCGCTGTTGAGACGGGCGGCGAAGATGAGACCGGCGAGCGCCGCCAGGACACCCATATTGACGAATGCATAGAACGTGATGCGCTCCGTGTTGACGCCAGAGAGCTTCGCCGCCTTCACGTTGCCGCCTACCGCATAGATGCGCCGACCGATGGTCGTACGGTTCATCACGAAGGTGTATGCACCGATGAGCAGCCCCATGATGATGAGCACCGTGGGCATGCCTCGATAGGACGCCAGCAGATAACTGAAATAAACGATGAACGCGGTAAGCACCACGTTCTTGACGATGAACATGCCGAACGAGCCGCTGTCGACCCCATGTTTCGCCGCCTTGCTCCGTTGACGGGACTCGATATAGAAGAATGCGAGACCAACGAGAAGGCCAAGCAGAAGCGAAGTGACCCGAAGGTTCTGGCCATTGAAAAAATCCGGGATGAAGCCGGAGCTGACAATGGCGAACACGTCGGGGAAGGGTCCGATCGACTGGCCTTGCAGCAGGGTGATCGTGAGGCCGCGGAAGACGAGCATGCCCGCGAGTGTCACGATGAACGACGGCATCCGCCAGAACGCGACGAAATAGCCTTGTGCCGCGCCGATCAATGCGCCCGCGGCCACGCAGACGAGCGTTCCGAGGACGGGATTGACGTCCCATTGGACCATCAGCAACGCCGCGAGCGCGCCGATGAATCCAGATGTCGATCCAACCGAAAGATCGATCTGGCCGGCTACGATCACCATCAACATGCCGAGCGCCATGATGACGATATAGCTATTCTGAAGCACCAGGTTCGTCAGGTTCAGCGGCTGCATCAAGGTGCCGTTCGTGGACACCTGGAAGAATCCCATGATGAGGATCAGCGAAACGACGAGGCCATATTCGCGCAGTCCGCGCTTGATCGATTGGGCGTATTCGGTATTTCGGCCCTTCGTCTCAGGGGGCACGGAAGTTGGAAGAATCTCGCGCATTTCAGTTGGCTCCGTTTTTCATGATGGCACGCATGATTTTTTCCTGGCTCGCTTCGGCGCCTGGCATTTCGCCGACGATGCAGCCCTCGTTCATGACGTAAATTCGGTCGCACATACCCAGCAACTCGGGCATCTCGGAAGAAATCATGACGACGCATTTGCCGTCACTGGCCGCCTGATTGATGATCGTATAGATTTCGTACTTCGCGCCCACGTCGATGCCGCGTGTCGGTTCGTCCAGGATGAGCACTTCGGGTGCCGAATACAGCCACTTGCTCAACACGACCTTTTGTTGATTGCCGCCGGAGAGATTGCCCACTTTCTGACGGATATCGTGGCATCGGATGCGCAGCTTTTTCTTGTAGTCCAGCGCAATCGCGTTTTCCTTATGCTCGTCGACGATCGAAAAGCGGGAAATCGCCTTGAGATTGGCAAGCGAGATGTTCTGCTTGATGTTGTCGTCCAGAAGCAGACCTGCGCCCTTGCGGTCCTCGGTCACGTACGCAAGTCCGTGCCTGATTGCTTTCGGCACCGTGGAGACGTCGACTTCCTTTCCGTTCAGCCTGACGGAGCCTGAAATACTCTTGCCGTAAGAGCGGCCGAACACGCTCATGGCGAGTTCCGTGCGTCCGGAGCCCATCAGTCCGGCTATGCCGACCACTTCGCCGCGCTTCGCATGGAAGTTCACACCCTTGATGACGATACGGTCTGTCTGACTTGGATGACGCACTCTCCAGTCGTTGACCTCGAACATCGTCTCGCCGATCTGCGGCGTTCTCGGCGGATAGCGATCGTTCATCTCGCGTCCAACCATCGCCTTGATGATGCGGTCTTCGCTGATTGTTTGCGTTTTGCAGTCGAGTTCGTCGACGGTCGAGCCATCGCGAATGACGGTAATGGCGTCGGCCACCCGCGAGATCTCATTTAGCTTGTGCGAAATGATGATGGCGGTCACGCCCCGTTCGCGCAGCTCCATCAGGAGAGTAAGCAGCGTGTCGCTATCCTTTTCGTTGAGACTCGCGGTCGGCTCGTCGAGAATCAGGAGCTTGACTTCCTTGGACAACGCTTTGGCAATCTCGACCAGTTGCTGTTTGCCGATGCCGAGCGTGACGACCGGCGTATCGGGCGAATCGCTGAGGCCGACTTTCGCGAGCAGTTGTCTGGTCCTCGCGAAGGATGACTCCCAGTCGATCACGCCGCGCTTTGCCTGTTCATTGCCGAGGAAAATGTTCTCGGTGATGGAGAGCATCGGAACCAGCGCCAGTTCCTGATGAATGATGATGATGCCCGCGCGTTCGCTATCGTGGATGCCGGCGAATTTGCGTTCCTCTCCGCGATAGACGACTTTTCCCTCATAAGTCCCATGCGGATAAACCCCGCTCAGGATCTTCATGAGTGTCGATTTGCCGGCGCCGTTTTCTCCGCAAATCGCGTGAATCTGGCCTTCGCGGACCGATAGATTCACGTTGTTCAGAGCTTTGACGCCGCCAAAGCTCTTCTGAATTCCGCGCATTTCCAGAATCGTATCCATGACCTTCTAACCAGTGGCGTTGGACGCCGGCAGGCGCATCCGGACGGATGCCCTGCCGGCAAATCATTCGAAGCCCGTTCGTATCGCGCAAGCCTGTGCGATGACGACGCAACCGGGTCTTACTTCAGTTGGGCTTCCTTGTAATAGCCACTCGCGACGAGGGTCGTCTTCCAGTTGCCGCTATCGACCAGAACGGGTTTGAGCAGGTAGGTGGGAACGACCTTCACGCCATTGTTGTAGGTCTTCGTGTCATTCACCGGGACGGTCTTCTTGTTGAGCACCGCGTCAGCCATTTCGACGGTGGCTTTTGCCAGTTCGCGCGTATCCTTGAAAACGGTGGTCTTCTGATCGCCGCGAATGATCGCTTTCACGCTCGGGATTTCGGCATCCTGTCCCGTGATGACGGGCATGGGTTGCTGTGCCGTACCATAGCCGACCCCCTTGAGCGACGAAATGATGCCGACGCTGATGCCGTCATACGGCGACAGCACGGCGTCCACGTGCGCATTGCCGTAATACGCGGAGAGGAGGTTGTCCATGCGGGCCTGAGCCGTTGCGCCGTCCCAGCGGAACGTGGCGACCTTGTCGAATGCGAGCTGTTTGCTGCGCACGACGAGCTTGCCGTTGTCCATGTACGGCTTGATGACCGACAGCATGCCGTCATAGACGACGTGCGCATTGTTATCGTCAGCCGAACCGGCGAAGATTTCGGCGTTCGCAGGCGTCTTCCGGTTATTCAGGTCGAGCGACTTGACCACCGAGTCGGCCATCATCGCGCCGACGCCGAAGTTGTCGAACGTCGCATAGTAGTCGACGTCCTTGGTGCCGCGAATCAGGCGGTCGTACGAGATCACCTTGATGCCGCGCGCCTGGGCCTTGCTCAGCGTGTTCGAGAGGGTGGTGCCGTCGATCGGCGCGACGACGAGAATCTTCACGCCCTTGGTGATGAGGTTTTCGATCTGGGCAATCTGGTTCGGGACTTCGTCCTCCGCATACTGGAGATCCGCCTGATAACCCTTGGCCTTGAAAGCATCGACCATGCTTTGACCGTCGGAAATCCAGCGAGAAGACGATTTGGTGGGCATCGAGATGCCTACGACGCCCTTGTCCTCGGCGCTGGCATAGGGTGCAGTGGCAAAAAGAGCCAGCGCGAGGGTAGCGGTGATTGCTTTTAGCGATTTCATGTTGTCTCCTGGTGTCTCACGTTTTAATTGATGCATGACTGCTTAGGAGCCCGCTTCTGCTGCATCAACAGAGGCGTGCCGATTGGCGAAGCGTAGTTGACCTGAGACGGCATTCAGCGCCTGACCCGATTGCCACCGTGGTCGGCCGATTGACCGTTACCCTGTTGCTATGACTGTGGCGACGGAAATGCCGCGCATGTTTGAGCGACGTCGTGCAGAGCCCGGTGCATGGCGCGGGAAGACCCGATGCCGTTTGATTCGCGAGATCCAGAGCGTGGGCGTAGTCATCGGCGGCCAGGACAACCGCGACCGGTCCGAAGATATCGTCCCGAGCGATTTGCATCTCAGGGCAACCGAGAAGCAACGCTGGCTCCATGAAATACCCTCGCGTCTCGCGCTCGATTGCGCGACCGCCATGAATCAGCGTCGCGCCTTCCTTTATCGCCATCGCGGATGCATTGAGATTGCGCTGCAACTGGCTGTCGTTGGACACGGGACCGATATCGGTTCCCTTTCTCAACGCATGATCGATGCGAAGCGCGGAAAGCCGGGCGAGCAGTGCATCGGTGAACGCATGTCGAATACCCCGTTCGACGATCAGCTTTGACGCCGCCGCATGACGCTGCCCGTTCAGGCCGTACGCACTCTGGATGGTCGCATCGACGGCCGTGCTCAGGTTTGCATCGTTCAACACGATCAGCGCACTATGTCCTCCCGTGTCCAGATGGACCTTCATCAGACGCGCGGCGCTGGCTCGCAATACGCTCGTCCCGGTCGTTACCGATCCGCTGAAACTCACCGCTCGAACCATCTCATTGGCCACCAGACGCGCCCCGGCAACGCGCCCGCTGCCCAGTACGAGGTTGAAAACCCCGGCTGGCAGGCCAGAACGGTCGATGATGTCCGCCAGCGCCCACGCACAACCCGAGACAACCTCGGCTGGCTTGAACACCACGCAATTGCCCGCGCTGAGTGCAGCGGCGATCTTTGCGGCGGGGATCGCCAGTGGAAAACTCCACGGCGTGATGACGGCAACGACGCCCAGCGGTTCGCCCGGCTGATGCGCGGCTTCTTCAGCGAAAACTTGAAAGACCTGACCGGCGTGAACGACTTCATCGATTGCTTCGGGCAAGGTCTTGCCCTGTTCGCGCGCTAGCAGACAACCCAGTTCCGCGCGACGCGCATGCAGTTCGCTGCCGATCGCATCGAGCGCGCGCGCACGGCGGGCGGCGCTGGCCCGCGACCAAACGCGCCAGGCAGCGCTCGCCGAGTCGACCGCAGCGTCCACCATCCGGGCGTCGGCGCGCGCGTATTCGCCAACGGGCTCATCCAGATCCGACGGGTTGACGGAAACACCCGTGGTCGCGCTGGTTGTCCAGCCGCCGTTCACATAGTGCTTCAGTACCGGAGGAAGATGAGATTCGCGTTTCATGTCGAGGCGCGTTTTCGAGTCATGGATAGATCGACGGTCGGATTCTAAGGAAGCCCCCGATTCCTTTCCAATCACTTTTTTGCCAGCATCGATACCAAAGCGGGTATGTCGAGCAAGTTGGAAAAACAAAACCGGAGTGCAACGTTGGGACAGGGATATTCGAACTGGTTTGTGCGCGCGCGCCTCAAGACGCGCCAGTTGTTGTTGCTTGCCGCGATGGAAGAGGAGGGCAACGTGCGACGCGCGGCCGATGTGCTCGGCATGACGCAGCCCGCCGCATCGCGACTGTTGAAGGAACTCGAGGATGTGCTGGAGGTGCGGCTCTTCGATCGCACGCCGCACGGCATGCACGCGACGCTATACGGCGAAGTGATGATCCGCCACGCGCGCATGGTTCTGTCGAATCTCAACAAGGCCCAGGAGGAGATCGCCGCGCTGCGCGTCGGGCTCGTGGGGCAGGTGCATATCGGCGTGATCGCGGCCGCGGCGGCGAGGATGGTGCCGCTCGCCATTGGTCGCGTGAAGGAACAGTACCCTCTGTTGCAGATCTGGTTGCAGGTGGAGACATCGGATGTGATGCTGCCGCTCGTGGCGCAGGGTCAGCTCGACATCATGATCGGCCGCGTGCACGAACAACATGGGCAATTGAAAGATTCGGTGCAGTACGCGCCGATCGCCGATGAGCCGCTTTGCGTGGTCGTGCGGCCGGGACATCCGCTGGAAGACACCGCGGAGCTTACCATGCGCGACATCGTGAATGCGGAGTGGGTTTTGCATCCGCCCGGCAGTGTGCTGCGTCATCGCATCGATATGGCTTTCGCCGAGCTTGGGCTGAATCCGCCGCAAAACGTCGTGAACACCAATAACTTTCTTGCGATCTCGAGCTTGCTGCTGCAAAGCGACATGCTCGCCGTCGTGCCGGATGAAGTCGCCCGGCAGTATGAGCACTTCGGAACCTTGAGGCGTCTCGCGATCGATTTGTCTTGCGGGATGGACGCCTTCGGGATCATCACGCGACAAGATCATGCGCTGTCGCCGGCGGCGTCCGTCGTGTTGCATGCGTTGCGCGATGCTGCCGCCGAAGTCTATGGCGTTCCGGCGGGAGCATTGAGCGAGTGACGAGATGCGCGTTTTCCCGTATATCGATCCTGGTATCGGGATCGCCGAATAAGTGATTGGACCAATATGTCTGGGCGCGGCTAATCTTCTCCGCGAATCTTGCCTTCATCCTCGAGAACATCCATGTCTGACAAAAAACGCACGCTCCGTTCCTCTCAATGGTTCGGCACCAACGACAAGAATGGCTTCATGTATCGAAGCTGGATGAAGAATCAGGGCATTCCCGATCACGAATTCGACGGCCGGCCGATCATCGGCATTTGCAATACATGGTCCGAACTGACGCCGTGCAATGCGCACTTCCGCAAGATCGCCGAGCACGTGAAGCGAGGCGTCTACGAAGCGGGCGGCTTTCCCGTCGAGTTTCCGGTGTTCTCCAATGGCGAATCGAATCTGCGTCCGACGGCGATGCTTACGCGCAATCTCGCCGCGATGGACGTCGAAGAAGCCATTCGCGGCAATCCCATCGACGCGGTCGTGCTGCTCACCGGCTGCGACAAGACCACGCCTGCGCTGCTGATGGGCGCGGCAAGCTGCGACGTGCCCGCGATCGTCGTCACGGGTGGCCCGATGCTGAACGGCAAGCTCGACGGCAAGAACATCGGCTCGGGCACGGCGGTGTGGCAACTGCATGAATCGCTGAAGGCGGGCGAGATCGATCTGCATCAGTTTCTGTCGGCGGAAGCGGGCATGTCGCGTTCCGCTGGCACCTGCAACACGATGGGCACCGCATCAACAATGGCGTGCATGGCCGAAGCGCTCGGCACGTCGCTACCGCACAACGCCGCGATTCCCGCCGTCGATTCCCGCCGTTACGTGCTCGCGCATATGTCGGGCATTCGCATCGTCGAAATGGCGCTCGAGGGCTTGACGCTCTCGAAGATACTCACACGCGAGGCATTCGAGAACGCGATCCGCACGAACGCCGCGATCGGTGGATCGACCAATGCGGTGATTCATTTAAAGGCGATCGCGGGACGCATCGGCGTGCCATTGGAACTGGAAGACTGGACGCGCATCGGGCGCGATACGCCGACCATCGTCGATCTGATGCCCTCGGGCCGTTTCCTGATGGAAGAGTTCTATTACGCGGGCGGTTTGCCGGCCGTGCTGCGCCGTCTTGGAGAAGGGAATCTCCTCCCGCATCCCGATGCGCTCACCGTCAACGGCAAGACGCTGTGGGAGAACGTGAAGACCGCGCCGAACACGAATGACGAAGTGATTCGCACGCTCGACAATCCTTTGATCGACGATGGCGGCATCCGCGTGCTGCGCGGCAATCTCTCGCCGCGCGGCGCGGTGCTGAAACCTTCGGCGGCGAGCCCGGAACTGCTGAAACATCGCGGGCGCGCAGTCGTGTTCGAGAACCTGGAGCATTACAAGGAGCGCATCGTCGATGAATCGCTCGAAGTGACCAAGGACTCTGTGCTCGTGCTGAAGAATTGCGGCCCGAAGGGTTATCCGGGCATGGCGGAAGTGGGCAACATGGGCTTGCCGCCGAAGCTGCTGCGTCAGGGCGTGAAGGACATGGTGCGCATCTCCGACGCACGCATGAGCGGCACCGCGTATGGCACGGTGCTCCTGCACGTCGCGCCCGAAGCGGCGGCGGGCGGGCCGCTTGCCGCCGTGCGCGACGGCGACTGGATCGAACTCGATTGCGACGCGGGCACGCTGCATCTCGACATCAGCGACGAAGAACTCGCGCGCCGCATGAGCGACCATCAGCCACCGCATGTGCATGGCTATGGGGGGTACGCGCGGCTCTACGTCGATCATGTCTTGCAGGCCGACGAAGGGTGCGATCTCGACTTCCTAGTAGGTTGCCGCGGTGCGGCGGTGCCGCGCCATTCGCATTAGCGCACTTACGTTCTTCGAATTAACAATCGAACCAGACCTTGTCGGATAACACGCAATGACTACTCAACGCACGCCGCGCTATCGCGGTGTTTTTCCAGTGGTGCCGACCACTTTCACTGAATCTGGCGCGCTCGATCTCGACAGCCAGAAGCGGGCTGTCGATTTCATGATCGACGCAGGCTCGGACGGCTTGTGCATTCTCGCGAATTTTTCAGAGCAGTTCGCTCTCGCGGATGAGGAGCGTGAACTCCTGACACGTACGATTCTGGAGCACGTCAAGGGCGCTGTACCCGTCATCGTGACGACGAGCCATTACAGCACCGACGTTTGCATCGAACGCAGCCGCAAGGCCCAGTCGATGGGCGCATCGATGGTGATGGTGATGCCGCCGTACCACGGCGCGACGTTCCGCGTTCCGGAAACGCAGATATTCGAGTTCTACGCGCGTCTGTCGGATGCCGTGACGATTCCCGTCATAATTCAGGACGCGCCCGCGAGCGGGACCGCACTCTCCGCGACGTTCCTGGCGCGCATGGCGCGGGAAATCGAACAGGTTTCGTACTTCAAGATCGAGACGCCCGGTGCGGCCGCGAAGCTTCGCGAGCTGATCCGGCTCGGCGGCGAGGCGATCGAAGGTCCGTGGGATGGCGAAGAAGCGATCACGCTCTTTGCGGATCTGAATGCCGGGGCAACAGGTTCGATGACCGGTGGTGGATTCCCGGATGGTATTCGCCCGATCCTCACGGCGTACCATAAAGGCAAGCGCGATGAAGCATTCGCGCATTATCAGCGCTGGCTGCCGCTGATAAACCACGAGAACCGACAGGCAGGGCTGCTCACGGCAAAGGCGCTGATGAAGGAAGGCGGGATCATCGCGTGCGAAAGTCCGCGTCACCCGCTGCCGGCGATGCATCCGGAAACGCGGGCGGAACTCATCGACATTGCCCGACGGCTCGATCCGCTCGTGCTGCGCTGGGCCTGACAGCAGACATCATCTCTCCGAGACAATCAGACATGACCTCAGTGTTTTCTCTTGCCGTCATAGGCATTGGCAAGATCGCGCGCGATCAACATTTGCCGGCCATCGCCGATAGTTCCGGCTTCAGGCTTGTCGCGTGTGCAAGCCAGCACGCGGAGGTACAAGATGTACGCAATTATCGCGACATCGATTCTTTGCTGAACGCCGAACCTGAAGTCGATGCCGTCTCCCTTTGTACTCCGCCGCAGGGACGATATGCGCTGGCACGCAGAGCACTCGAAGCGGGCAAGCACGTCATGCTGGAAAAGCCGCCGGGCGCAAACCTGGGCGAGGTAAATGCCTTGCATGAGATCGCACGCGCCAATGGCTTGACTCTGTTCGCGACCTGGCACTCGCGCTACGCCAGCGCCGTTGCGCCGGCTCGTGCCTGGCTCAGCGGCCGGCAGGTTCAGGCGGTTAGAACACGCTGGAAAGAGGACGTGCGACGCTGGCATCCGGGACAACAATGGATCTGGGAACCGGGGGGGTTGGGCGTTTTCGATCCGGGCATCAATGCTTTGTCGATCGTCACTGAAATATTGCCTGGCGAAGTGCTATTGCGCGGGGCACAACTTGTCGTGCCGCGTAATGCGCATACCCCGATCGCTGCCGAGCTCGACTGCATTGATACGAATGGAGCACCTGTGACTGCGGAATTCGACTGGCGTCACGGTCCCGTCGAACAATGGGACATCGACGTGGAAACGGATGCAGGACTGCTATCCATTCGCGAAGGGGGAAAGCGTCTGGTTATCTCCGGCGAACCGGTGTCTCTTCAACCAGAGCGGGAGTACCGCGCACTGTACGAGCGTTTTCACGCGCTTATTAGCGAGCACTCGCATGATGTCGACGTGCGGCCCCTGCGTCTGGTCGCTGACGCATTCCTGCTTGGTCGACGTGTGGAAACGGAAGCCTTTGTGCCTTGAAGGGATGGCGTTGCGCCGTCGGAAGCACTGTCGTAAGACGACGATCCGCCGATCGTCGTTCTCATCCATCTTGATGGTCTCGGGGACTCGCGCGCATCAGCGCGCCGGTCTGACTTGTCGGTTCAGATCCACTCCGTTCCTCTTTCGCACAACGTTGAACGTATTCATCGTTTGGGGGCGAGCGACCGTGTCGCGAAAATCAATTATCTTCTTTGCTGAAAACGTTCCCGAACGTTCGGACCGTGGCATGTTCTCGCGAGCGATGCTCGGCGAACTTCCATCGCGGGCCAGATATTAATTATCGAACCGCTTTGAAAAAGAGCAGAGTCTTGACCATGTCCGATGCCATCACGACGGTTAATTATTGCAGTCATGCAATCGAGCAGCTTAAAGACACGGCCAAAGCGGTCCGTGCACGAGGACTCACCGGCACGGCCCCGCGTGATCGAACCGCAACTTGCTACGCTGGTGGAACGACACCCCGCGAAGGGTGACTGGTCCTACGAAATCAAGTACAAGTAGGCACCTAGCGGTGTGTTGCCGTAAAGGCTCATCCAGCAAGGCTGTGCAAAGGGGCTATTGCTTTTAAAACTCCCGCGCTGTTGCCTTTCAACGAGCCGTTTCAATGCCTCCTGCCGACCGAGGCTGTGCGAAAACAAGTGAGGCTTCTCGGCGAGGCAGACGGACGGACCTGGTCAATCGACGAGCGGTCGGATAGGTGCGGTCGCCAAAGAAAATCCGCCTCGCTTTCGATCAAGGCGACTCGCCGCTTGCTTTCATATCTTCATCGCTTCGATCAACGACGACGCGCCAAAAATACTGATTGCTCGCCGCAGGTTGTACGCTAAGACGGGAAGGCTCATCTCGGTTCGCACGCGCGGGAGGGTCTTCATCAAGAAGTGCGCGGATCCCATCCAGAACTTGAGCGTACCGAATGGGTGTTCGACCGTCTGTCGTCGCAGTCTTGCAGTATTCGGATTCTTATCAAGGCGACGCTGCATGTCCTCAAGTACCCTCTCATGTTCCCATCTCGCGATCCTTCGATAGGGGCTCTGAGTGCATTGCGGCGTGAGTTTGCAACTTGGACATGCTGACGGCCAATACTTGTGAATTGTCAATCCTGCCTCGACCGTCTTGAAGCGCCAAATTGCTTTTTCTCCTGCCGGGCACCGCTTACGTTGAAGGAAGGCCCCTGCCTCACGCTCCTGTCAAGTTATTTCACAGTGAAGACGTCGGTCGGCAGCCGCGAACGGAAGCAGAAGTTCGAGGCGTTCGGGCGCCATGACGTGGTGGCGTTAACGAAGGCAGCATCCAACCGGCACCATGCGAACCCTCATTTCGGATGCGCTCACGACTCAAACTCGAACACGATGCCGCATAACCGGCCGACTTCTCGGTTGACTAGGCCGAGCCGGTCCCGAGCATGATCGTTGCGATTTGATCTGAGGGATCTGCTCTGCGAAACTATGAGTTCCGCCGAAGGTCGGGAACGGCCAAACGCTAGGCGACGTAAGTGGGCCACGTCAAATATTTGCAGGCAAGCTGGTGCCGCAGACGGCTGGTGCAGCGCGTATGTAAAAAAGGAGGCCTGAACCGGGCCGACCCTGCTGTTCGATGACGATAGCAAGATACGCCCGTGAATCGCTTGTACTTTCATGGTCCAATCGAACCTCTCAGCGACACCATCGACGCCCGCGAAGACCCACACCAGACCATCGTCCACGGTTTGGATGCGAACCCCATCGGTTCCCCACATCTCGTTGGGCGTATGGCACGGGGAGGTCCGCATTTGCTAAAGCGGAGGCAAGCGTGTTCTGTGCTCCCTAATCGATCCAAGCGACCATTCACTTCGAAAGGTGAATGAAGGCCTTGACCGCGCAGCGGAACCTTAAGGAGACCACCGCGCCAGAATTCATTTCCGTCTGGGCCGACTTAAACGAAGCGGACTCGATGGTCGACTTGCATACTCGCCAGAGGCTGGCTCACGATCGGCTTTCCGGCTGCGGCTCTCATACAGAGTAAGTTCCATTGATGAGGTGGTAAGCGGCAAGGGAGTGCTCATCGCCTGCGGCGCAGTGCCGCCTGAGATTGCGCGCCAGATAGAGACGCCAGATGCAATTTCGAGGGTGATAGAGCTTCTCAGCGATCCCAGGTTCGCCCAAACGTGGCTCAAGAAAGGCATTCCAACGACGCGCGCGCCAGCTAGGCGTACCGACGCAGACCCCCGTTTGCGTCGAAGCGGCGACGTCGCGCCCCCCGCAGGAAATGACGAAGACAAGACCTTGCATCTTAACGGGGGCCCGGGCGTATTCGCACAAGGCTTTTGCGTAACCCGAAGGGTAGGCGCCGAATTTGCTTATCTCTTCGGAAAAAGATTTCTCGAAGCAAGAACATGAGAGCAACTGTTTTGGGTCATACAAGACCTCCGGAGGGGCATGAGGAGGTCCACCGTTTCGCATTTGAATTGCATGATGGAAGTGCTGCGCCGCCCTTCCGAGAATCTATTTCACTTCGCACTGCTCGGGTCGTCGTTGCGCATCTGCAAGACGGCAACGCTTTGATCCAAATGTTCCGAGCCATCGTAAGTAGCGAGCCCAGAAATTACGATGAGCTGATTGGCCAAAGCTTCCAGGACGACTTCATCGAGAATGGTCCGAGCGACCGGGTAGGTGACTCACGGGACTGGGAAATCGCTGAGCGTCGATAAGCTGCGTTCTTGGCTGCATCAGGCCCGCGACACCGACCTGCCGTCGACTGCTTCCGAGCGAAGGCGCTGCGCAAACCGGATATCGCGCGCAGTTAGGCTTGGCGCCGCTTTGTCGACCCCATGGCCCTTCCGTAGCTCATACTTAAGCATGCTTAATGGAAGATGAGATACAAAATCACGAGCACTACAAGTGGAATGCCAAGTAGCCATCCAAGCAGGTAAGGCATGCTGTCCTCCTTCGCTTATTCCCTATGCGGCTGGTGCGCCTCAGAGGGGGACGCCCGCGCGCACGCGCGGGCGGTTCGTGAGCGACCGTTACGGTTGGCTCTTCTTCACTTGCTCCTTTGCATCGCCGTATTGCTTACGGGCCTCGCCTGCGCCCTGTTGAACCTGACCCTTCACCTGTTGGGTGGTGTCGCCAGTCATCTTTCCGACGCCCTCGTTGATCTTCCCTTTCGCCTTTTCGGCGGTGCCCTTCACTTGGTCCTCGTTCATGGCCAGCCTCCGTTGATTGAGTGTGGAGAAGTCCACGTGATCGCTGGCGCAAAGATTGGGCCAGCGGATGACCGTTAGGATGCGGTCAGAGGGCCTACGCCACACACCTCCATCCAGCGTTGCGCCTGTTCGTCGTGGACGGCGTGTTCAGCGATCTGTTTGTCAAGGCAGGCGATTTCTTGATCGAGCACATGGCACTGCGCCCCGCCCCGCATCAGCGCTTGGCCCGCGGGCACCGCCGCTCGCTTCTATCGCGACCAGGCAAGGCTCAAGATTGGCAAACCAGTTCACAACCGTTCGCGAGAAATCGCCTTGCGTGCAACTACACGTTCGGCGCCGTCAACTGCGTGGACCTGCATCACATTCTTCGCCAGATTTACACCAACGCGAGTAATCCGTTCCATGATTCCCCCTTCGCTGAAGGTTGCGTAGCAGCAGCCATGATGACACCGATAGATGCCGCTCTGGCGATGGGGCAGGTCCTCACCATTCCCGGATCAACGCTGTGGGACTGTCGTACTCGGCTCTGACAGCCGCGCCAAACTAGGGGTCGGTGTCAGGGTTGTAGAGCGCCTGCGCAATCGAAGCACGTAACTCGGCCGCCTGATATGGCTTGTTCAACACAGGGACTCCGTAGCGTCAAGATCGCTTCTTGCAATCGAAGCATCGGCATATCCGGTTGTCAGCAATATGCGTAGTCGTGGCCTACGCCGTCTTGCCTCTTGAGCCAGCATCACACCATTTATGCCTCCTGGCATGATAAGGTCAGTGAATAGCAATCCAATCTCGGGGTGCTGGGTGAGCGCGTCTAGTGCGTCGCGCGTGTTATAGGCAACGATGGCCTTGTATCCGTCCTCCCTGTAGAATTAGTGAAGCAACCTCGGCTACGTCGGGTCGATCGTCCACCACGAGAATTGTCTCGTTGCGGGTCGGATGGCTAGCCTGACGAACTTCAACGCGATCAACGACAGTCTCGGTTGTCACCGCAGGAAAGCATAGTCTGACCGTGGGGCTCTGACTCGGCTCCGAGTAAATGTCTACCGCACCACCGATTGTCTGACGAACCCATAGACCATGAACATCCAAGACCTGTTCCTTTTCCTTCTTCCTTTGTCGTGAAGAAGGGGTCCATTACATGTGCCAACACATGAGGCGGTATGCCTCAGCCGTTATCGCTCACTGAAACCCAGACGTATTCTCCCGGCTTAACCTGAGCGAAGCCGAGTTGAGGTCCCCCGAGAGAAAGGTTGGCTGTTCTCACTGTGACTCGAGGATTTGCTTTTCCCTGCAGTGCATCGCGAGCGTTGGGCAAGAGGTTCAATACGGCGAGCTCGAACTACGAAACATCTAAGTGGCAGTTGCGCAAGGAGGGATCTGGGATGAACGTGAGGACATTCGACTCACCGAGAGTGCGGTCGGCAAGTTCCCGTATATCGGCGAGACGCGCATTGATGTTGATCACTCGACCGCGCAGCTCTTATTTGCGCGCGAAGGCAAGAAGTTGCTGAGTAAGCCTGGAAGCTCGAGTGAGCTTCCCTCGGTTTTTCGCCTTCCACAGGTCCCGAGTTATGCAGCGGCATCCTTGGTCTGCTGAGCTTTGCTCCAGTCCTGCAGAAACTGAACCGGCGATACGAAGCCGAGCGACGAATGACGACGGCTGCGGTTATAAAACACTTCCAGGTATTCAAACAAGTCTGCCATCGCTTCCTGATGTGTCCGATAGCGAGTCGCATGGACGCGCTCGTTTTTCAGGCTATTAAAAAAGCTTTCCGTCGGCGCGTTGTCCCAGCAATTTCCCTTGCGACTCATCGAGCAGCGCATGCCATATTCCGTCAGCTTGCGCTGGAAGTCGTGGCTTGCGTACTGGCTACCCCTGTTGGAATGATGCATCGCGCCGGGCTCAGGCCGACGTCGGAACCACGCCATCGTCAGCGCGTCAATCACGATGTCCGCCGTCATGCGGGGCTTGATCGACCAGCCGACAATTTCCCGGTTGAACAGGTCCAGCACGATCGCCAGATACAGCCAGCCCTCGTCGGTCCAGATGTACGTGATGTCTGAAGTGAACACCTGATTCGGCGCCGTCGGCCTAAAGTTGCGCTCCAGCAGATTCTCAGCGGCCGGCAGCTTGTGCTTCGAGTCCGTCGTTACCTTGTAGCGCTTCTTGTGCCGCGCCCGGATACCATTCTCCCGCATAAGCCGCTCAACCCGTTCCTTGCTGGCCGGACAGCCGCGCGCGCGAATCTCCTCGGTCATCCGTGGCGATCCGTAGGCGCCCTTGACCTCGGCGTGGATCGTGCGAATCAGCGCCAGTAACTGTTCGTTGCTCAGGCGTTTGCGCTCGGGTGCGCCGCCGCGCTTCCATGCTCGATAGCCGTTCAGACTGACCGACAGGAGCTCGCCCAGTGCCGACAGCGGAAAGTGCCGGCACTGCGTATCAATCCAGGCGTACTTCACAGGAGGTCCTTCGCGAAGAACGCCGCCGCTTTTTTTGCGATTTCAAGTTCCATCTGCAGGCGCTTGTTTTCGGCTCGCAAGCGCGACAGTTCCATCTGTTCTGGCGTCACAGCCTTTGTCCCGGCGCCGTTCAGCTTGCCTGCCTCTGCAGCTTTCACCCAGTTGCGCAGGGTCTGCGGTGACATCTTCAATTCACGAGACACGGCACGGATGCTTTGTCCATCCTTGACCCGTTGCACGGCGGCCGCCCTGAACTCCGCCGTATAGGCTTGGTTTGGTACCTTGAACATTGTTCTTTTCCTTCCTTCAGATCAAGTTTACACACGACCCGCTGGAAGTCGAAATTTCGGGGGGAGGTCACGAGTGATCGCATCACGCATCCGGTCAATCGGCAGGATAAAGCGGGCAACGTCGAAGTTGCGCTCACTACCTAGTTTCAAGACGTCGACGTAGCCGCTCATGACTTGCAGCAGATTGTTGAAGTCGTGTGCGATGCCGCCGGTAAGCTTAGCGTCTGACCATTCCCATCGGCTTGATGGAATGCGTCATGGTCCCCTTCAAATGTGACAGCATGTCTAATGGTACGGCGTGGCCCCAACTCTTTCCTATCCCGTATCCGAAATGACGCTCTTCCGATAATCAATCTTATTGAAACAGCCGTGCGCCATGCGAAAACCACTGCGCCGCGAACCGTGCCTGAGGATCAGATCGCCATGTAACAGCTTCACAGGTTACGGTTTATCTGCATCATGCCCGAGCGCTTCCATTTTCTGAGATTGTCGGAGCGCCTCTGGTGTAGTGAGTTAGAAGTTCGTTTCATTAATTGCTCGTTTGGTCCCGGATAACGAAATGCTGCCTGAATAGGCGCTCGGACTCATATAACCCTTCCTCAGTAAAGACCACCGACTTCGTCTTGTTGACGGGGTCGCAGATGAAGCCCTTTTCGTAAAGGCGATTCAGCACGTCCCAGTCGAGGCCTTTCCACGCGCGGTACTGATCGTGCAGGGTCAGGTAGAGAAGTGCCAGGGCGGCTTCGTCGATCGCGTCGGTATTGATATTCGTGACACTCATCCCGCGGCCTTCTGAACACGCACACAAAACCGTTCGAGACTAGCCAGGATCTCGTCGGCCGACTTGCTCCAAATGAACGGCTGGGGGTGGGCGTTGTAGACGTCAAGGTAGTGCCGGATTGCGTCTTCGAGTTGGCGCGTCGAACGATGCGTGCCGCGACGAAGGTATCTTTCGGTAAGCGTGGCGAACCAGCGTTCGACCTGATTGAGCCATAACGCCGAAGTGGGTGTGGTGAACCTCGAAGCGGGGATGACGAGCGAACCACGCCTTGATCGAGGGAGTCTTATGTGTGCCGTAACTGTCCATTACCAGATGCACATCCAAGTAGGGCGGCACGCTGGCTTCGATGGTGCGCAGGAAACGCAGGAATTCGCTGCTGCGATGGCGCCGGTGCACCTCGCCGATCACTTCGCCAGTGACATGTCCAGCGCAGCAAAGAGCGTGGTCGTACCGTGACGCATGTAGTCGTGAGTGCGTCGCTCGGGAATGCCTGGGGCCAACGGCAATATGGGTTGCGTCCGGTCCAATGCCTGTATCTGGCTCTTCTCATCAACGCACAGCACGATCGCCTTGAGCGGCGGATCCAGGTACAGGCCGACAATATCCCGCACCTTATCGACGAACAACGGATCGCTAGAGAGCTTAAACGTCTCCTGCCGATGCGGTTGCAGTCCGAAGGCACGCCAGATCCGCGACACTGCCGTCTGCGAGAGCTTCATCTCTCGGGCCATCGTTCGAGTGCTCCAGTGCGTTGCCCCGGCAGGTACGGACTCAAGCGTCCTCGCAATAACAGCATCGACATGCGTGTCGTCGATTGTCCTGGGCGCACCGGGGCGTGGCGCGTCAAGCAGTCCGTCCACACGGTCTGCGACAAACCGCGCGCGCCATTTAGAGACAGTTTGCTGTGTAAGCTGCAGTTTCGCCGCGACCGTCTTGTTGTCCATCCCTTCGGCACAGGCAAGCACGATGCGCGCTCGCAATGCCAACGCCTGTGCTGTCTTGCGCCGCATCGTGAGCGCCTTCAGTTGCTTGAATTCCGATTCACTCAGCACGAGTTCTCGTTTGGGCCGTCCGCTCATCGCCGCCTCCTCGTATCAGTGCCACACATAGCACTTTAGTACGCGGCGAAAATAATTCAATGAACTTGTAACTCACCACACTAGGCATTCGTGGAAAATTGGTATGCATTTCGCGTTCCTCGATTACGCATCCATCGTGCGAATGGTATGAGGGTCGCGTAACCAGGCGGATTGTGATCCTAAATAGATCTAATTGATGGCACAGTTTCGATACTCTTCAAAGGAGGAGAACCACATCGCTAGACCTGGCATGCCGCCCCCTCGTCTAGCGATCAGAAGAGGGTTCGATCATCGTGATGTCGTCGATACGAGGTCGTTTCGGTTCCGAATTGAAATGCGTACTCGGTCAGAAAGTGTGCTCGATCGGATTCACGAAGACGCTTCCGCGAACTCGGCGACTTCGGAGTCCGTGTGAACGCTCCTGCCAGCCGCTGTGGCAAGCGAGCGCAACGAGAGGGTTCCAGCGGGACACGCGCATGTTAGCGGGCGCTACATGGACGAGGGGCGGCGAGACGCAAGTTCGTAGAGTCGTTGCAACGCTTCGTGGATATGCGCGATATAGCGGCCGTGGCGGCTTTTTTGCATCGGACGCGGACAAGTCGATTTTTTATCGGACGCGGACAAGTCGATCTTGGCGCACATGCTAGCCAGCGGTATCGACGTGCAAAAAGGCGACCTTGACGGGTTCGCGATGCACGGCATTTCTCTCGCTGAGCCTCAAACACCTTAGACACGCGTTCCCTACGAAACTGCGATTTAGCATCGACCGCTCCACGACGCGCTCGCAATTCGCCGCGCACGGGGAGACAAGGCAATCTCAATCGAAGGATCGGCCAAATAGACGATCTGGTGAGGGTGCTACAAATAGCGCAGGCTTTGCTCCTCGTCGGGTGAAAGCGGCGCGCCGCGACCCGGCCGCCATGTGGCACCTCGACGACATGTTTCGTGACATTGCGTGTTGAGCCTTACCTTCTGTGGTGCGCGAGCTTCTGCCGCGCATCATCGCCGCGCTCCCCTGCGCAAGAGGCACTGGCCGCTGAAGTCGCCTCTTACTCGTTGCGCAATCCGGCCAAATTCACATTTTAGGTCGACGTCCGGCGCGTATGTCAGAAGGACGGCACCTATCTGTGGAAGTCCGCCTGCAACAACGCAATCATAGGGAAGTGCCGACCTGACAACCCGCAGGCAGCCATCTGAGCCGCGCGCGCACTCCTCGCCAAGTGACGGGAGCCAAAGCCTGAGCGGGCTCCGTATCTCCCTACAACGCCGAAGAACGCTGGAAGCGGCAAGGCTCCGCTAGACGTGTTTGGTGAGGCTCTGGCGTGCGGCCTCAATCTTCATTGCGCACGTCTTGAACTCTTGCGCAACTTCGGCTGCCCATGGGGCAGAGAGTCCACGAACCTGAACTAGAACCTTAGCCAGATCTCGACCGCGAGTCGCAGCGCTGCATAACTGAACCCTTTGATCAGCGAGTCGGCCTTGTTGCCTTTGCCAAATGGACAATTTGGCGAGAGCACTACAAAGATTGTCCCATTCATCAAGTCGTATGAAGTCTTGGAAGCGACAGACATTCGTGTCGCGGAGCAGGGCTTCGAAGACTTCTTCGCTCAGGACGATCAGTTGATTGCAAATATCGATCGCTTCCTTCAGGTCAGCAGACTTTCTCTTCATATGGATAGGAAACTGCAGGAGAAACAAAAGCGCCAATGTGGAAACGGCCGCAGTTCCCCCATAGCCCCACCAAAACACAGGCCAGTTAAGTATGTGGAACGAAGGCATCTGCGGAACTCCTAGTCCCGATCTTGGGTGCAAATGTTATGTGCATCACGAAGGCTTCGCAAGGTGACGGCCGAGTATTTTGCTTCGTGTCACTCTCTGTGTCGCAAACTTTCGGCTTCGCGTGTGTCTCGATCATGTCACGATGGCAGCAGGACAGGTTCCCAGCAAGCGCGTGCTCTGCCTCGCTGTCAACGTCTTGATCATTTTCGCCGCTCAAGATCATCCCTGATCCGCTCGCACGGTTGGCGCGAATGGGATGCCCTGCTATGAATCGGCTGCATGGCCGCTACCGGCTAAGAGCAGGCGGTCTTTTTCGTTCTGACTCGACGTCACGGCGCAAGCTCCACACCGCAGCGGTCGTACTAATCGTCACGAACGGTCGTAACACACTGGTCATCGCTGAAGGCCGCGCGTCAGTCGTGCACGAAACACTACCGAGTGGGACTTCCAGACCCCCAAGAGCGTTGTGAAGGATGGCCTGACCACTTCGTCGGGGCACTGCCCGAGGTGCGCCGCGCTCTTTAAGCTCATTCCAGCACCGGTCGATGCCTCGGCATAGAGGTCGCCGATGCGCTTGAGATTTCCGGACAAACGGAGATCTAAACGAGGTCGCGGCCATAGGACAGGCTGTTTGCCGCGGCGGCCGCTGCCGCGTTTGCGACATCGTTCCTCTCGGCCATGATCTGCCGTTCGATCGAGGGACTGTTGCGCGTTTTTGAACGGCCGCTCGGCTGATATCACCCGCCATATAGGGATGTTGGCGGTGTTACGGCACCGCCGGTCTGGGCTCGCTCGCCTTTGCCTGCCTCTAGTGCCAGAAAACCGCAACCGCTATTCCGCCGAACAGCAGCCACTTCACGATGTAGTACACGATCCGGTTCCACGCTTTAAGACGCTTGCCGACGAGTCGAATCGAATAGAGATATTTGAACACGCGAATCAGGCCGCCGGTACGGTCACCAATCTCATTCGGCGGTAGCCGCGCGCATCAAGAAGCCGCCTACCGAGTGGTTGAACGCCTGAGCCCACCGGTATTTCATCGGTCGTTCGATGTCGAAGAATAGGATGATGCGGTTTTTGCCTGTCTTGTTTTCGGCCCAGGGCAGATAAGTTTCGTCGAAAACGACTTCTTCGCCGTCGCGCCATGAATAGCGCTCGCCGTCGACGATGATCGCGCAGTTTTCGTCGGTCAGCGTCACGAGTACCAGGTGAAAGCGCAGCGATCCTGCGGATGGATTCGCTGTGCAGCGTGAGCACGCCGTCGGGCGGCAGCATGGCGAACATGGCGGCCTTTACCGTCGGAATGTTTTGCAGGATGGAGAGCGTGTTGGGACACAGCGCGACGGCGGACGGATGGGGGCGGTCATACCATTTCAAATAGAAGCGCCGCCAGCCGCGCCGGAAGAATGAGTTGAAACCGATGTCATTGAGCGCGCCTGCACCCCGAATCTTGCTGGGTTCGTGAAGTGCGATGGCCTCAGCGCGGATGGTTTCCACCCATGAAGCGATCATCGAGCAGACGCCGTCCCGCGATCTCGCGCGCGTTGGCCTCGATCTATTGCTTCACGCCCCCCGCGACTTCGAGTTGTTGGCGCACGAACGTCTCGACGACGGATGGCGACGTCGGCGCGTGCACGATCTGGGCGGCCTTGAGTTCGGGCGTGAGAAACTATGCGTTCGATACGCTCGGCCGCGACGGCGTCGTACCTCCAGCAACGGCGGGATGCTCGGTCGGGGTACACGGAAGCAGCGGCTCACCTGCGAGGAGACCAGCCGGACGAGAACGCTGACAGGTCGCGTGCATCGGCGCGTGGCTTTCGTCCGGAGCTATTGCGTCGACACGGGCGTCGTCTTGCGCGCGCGTGGCCTGCGATTCAGTGTGGTGGATCGTGCGCCGGATTCCACGCCAATCGCGGCAAGCATGGGCCGCGCGGCCGCTTCCAGCGCCATGCGCCGTGGATCGACACGCGCCAGCACTCGTAAACCCATCAGCGCCGCGAGGAGACCGTGTCCGAGATCGGCGGCGGGGAGATCGGCCGGAATGGTGCCGTCCGCCTGACCGGCCGTCACACAGCGCGTGAAGAACCCTTCCATTTCCTCCAGCACACCGCGCAACACGCGATGAAACTGCTTGTCGTGCGGCGCGAGTTCCAGCGCCGAATTGACGATCAGACAGCCCTTGCGATGAGGATCGCCGACCGACAGCCGGACGATCTCGTCGAAGAAGGCGACGATGGCGTCGCGCGGCGGAAGACGATGCTCGAAACGCCGCACGCGATCGCGAAAGCCTCGCTCGACGTATCGTTCCAGCACACGCTCATAGAGCGTGCGCTTGTCGCCGAATGCGTTGTAGAGGCTCGCGGCGGTGAGACCCATGGTCGCGGCGAGATCGCGCACCGAGGTCGCCTCGTAACCATGCGACCAGAACTGCGCGGTCGCCGCATCGAGAGCGGTATCCTCGTCGAACTCACGGGGACGCGGCATGCTGCCTCCGTTCGCTCACGCAGTCTTCGGGAAGTTCGACGGAAACAACGCGCGCTTCGTTTCGTCGTCGTTCACGGACTTGAACGCGTGCGTCTTGTTGATGGCGCGCGCACGTTCAACGGCGGGCCGGGCATCGATCTGTGCAAACCAGCGCTTCAACTCTGGAAAC
Source organism: Caballeronia sp. NK8 (assembly GCF_018408855.1). Classification (GTDB taxonomy): domain Bacteria; phylum Pseudomonadota; class Gammaproteobacteria; order Burkholderiales; family Burkholderiaceae; genus Caballeronia. The sequence goes on from NZ_AP024326.1 coordinate 93,340, forward strand.
GCGGCGAGCGGATCCTCATCGCCCTTGAACACGCGCCGGGCTCGATCGATCCAGCCCCACGCCGACATGTCGGCAATCGTGAAGTCTTTGCCCACCAGATATTCGCGTCCTTTCAGGTGATCGTTGAGCACCTGATAGTGACGGTCGGCTTCGCGGCGATAACGATTCACCGCGTAATCGAGGCCTTCGGGCGCCGCATACTGGAAATGCACCGCCTGTCCGGAAAACGGTCCGAGCCCACTGGCAATGAACATGAGCCACGACAACAGCTGCGGCCGGTCTTCCGCCGCGCCGCCGAACTTGCCGGTCTTCTCCGCGAGGTACAACAGAATGGCGGTCGAATCGAAGACGGTCGCAGTCTTGCCGCCCGGTCCTTCGGTATCGACGATGGCCGGCACCTTGCCGTTCGGGTTGATTGAGCGAAAAGCCGGCGTATGCTGCTCGCCCTTGCTTGTGTCGACGGGCTTCAGCTCGTAGGGCAGACCGGACTCTTCGAGAAAGAGTGCGATCTTCGCGGGGTTCGGCGTGGGGTGAAAGTAGAATTCGATCACTCGTGTTCTCCGGGTTATCGCGGGGTTTCCCATCGTTCGCCGATTTTAGATCAATTGTTCTATAACGACAAATGTCACTTGGCGCGGGTAGTCACCCATGCTTATGGCCAGCACGCGCGCACAGCCGAAAGCCACCGATGAGCCGCAGCCACATTACTGCGCGAGCATCAGGTTCAGGTTCTGAACCGCAGCGCCGGCTGCGCCCTTGCCGAGATTGTCGAAAACGGCTGACAGCAGAACGTGCCCCTGCTCCATGTTGGAAAACACGCTCAGGCGCATATCGTCCGTGCCGTTCAACGCCTGCGGATCCAGGTGCTTCAAATCGCCCGGTTGGTGCAGCGGCAAGACATGTACATGGGCTGCTGCGGCATAGTGGCGGGCGAGGCACGCGTGCAATGCGGCGGCGTCTGCGTGAGGCGCCAGCATTCGCACGTCCAAAGGTACTGTCAGCACGATTCCTTGGCGGAACGAACCATACGCGGGAACGAAGATCGGACGCCGGGCGAGTCCGGCGTACCGCTGAATCTCGGGAGTGTGCTTGTGCGCGAGCTCGAGCCCATACACCTGGAACGACGGTGCGCCGACAGCACCCGGCCCTTCATGTTCTTCCACGCCGGCACGCCCGCGTCCGGAATAACCGGACACCGCATGGATGCTGACCGGGTGATTCTCGGGAACCAGCCCGGCGTCCAGCAGCGGACGCAGCAAGCCGATTGCGCCGGTCGGATAGCAACCCGGATTGGTGACGCGCCGCGCGGTCGCAATGCGCTCGGCCTGTCCCGGCGTCATTTCCGGAAAGCCGTATGTCCAGTCCGCTTGCGTGCGATGAGCGGAACTCGCGTCGATCACTCTGACGGCGGGATTCACGATGGCGCCCACTGCCTCGCGCGCCGCGCGGTCGGGCAGGCAGAGGATGGCGATGTCGCAGGCATTGATGGCTTCGGCGCGACGCCTGACATCCTTGCGTTCCGTTGCGGGAAGCGTCATCAGCGTCAGGTCGGTGCGGCCGCGAAGCCGTTCGTGAATCTGCAACCCGGCGGTGCCCTGGTCGCCGTCTATGAAAACGAGGGGAGAACTCATGCGCGCGATACTCCGGTGACTGATAGCAAGGGGAACGAGGCTGCTATCTTCCACGCGTCGCCAGAATAGCGAAAGTTGAATATCATGACGTCGACGTTCAGCTTTTATGAATTGGGATGCCTTATGCGAGAAATCAGCCTGGACCGGTTGCGCACCCTTGTCGCTATCGCCGATCGTGGCTCATTCGCCGATGCGGCGCGAGCGTTGCATCTGGCGCCTCCCACGGTCAGTCTCCACATCGCGGAACTGGAAGAGCGCATCGGGGCACCGCTCCTCTCGCGCAGGCGTGGACATGTCCGGCCATCGGCAACAGGCGAGTTGCTGGTCGAGCGAGCGCGTCGGCTGCTGGCCGATGCGGAACAGACCCTGGAGGACGTTCAGCGCCAGGTCCAGGGGCTCGCCGGACGCGTTCGGCTCGGCGCATCGACTGGCGCGATTGCGCACCTTTTGCCGCAAGCGCTCGAAGCGCTGCGTCAAGACCATCCCGCTATCGATATTCATATCGCGGTGCTCACCTCGCATGAGACGCTGACGCGATTGGCGGACGGCGCGCTGGATGTCGGACTGGTCGCACTGCCTCAGCCGCCGATGGCTGGACTCGTGATCAAACCCTGGCGCCGTGACCCCGTCATGGCGTTCGTGCCGGCGCATTGGCGAAGTCCGGCTCGCATCACGCCCGAATGGCTCGCCGCCCGGCCTCTCATTCTCAACGATGCGACCACGCGTCTTTCGCGCCTTACGACGGAATGGTTCGCGGCCGGAGGGCATCATCCCGCGCCGCGCATCCAGCTCAACTACAACGATGCGATCAAGAGTCTGGTGGCGGCCGGTTACGGCGCGGCGCTGTTGCCTCACGAAGCCACGACGCCATTACCGGACAAGCGCATCCTCATGCGACCGCTGCGCCCGGCGTTATGGCGTCGGCTCGGCATCGCGCATCGTGCGGGGTACGTCGAGCGTTCCACGCAACATGTGCTCGATGCGTTGTGGGACCTGCGATTGGCGTAGGGGCCGGGGTTTTCCTGCCACCGCACGGAGCAGACAAATCGACAGCGCGGGCATCGCGACTTCCACCGGCGCGTAGGCTGACGCCCGATGCGGCTCTCGCAGCACGACGGCCGTCCGCAATTCGCTGGGCGCTCGTGAGCGAAGCATCCCGACGCGAATGCTTTCTCATGCCATGAGTCCGCCTTACAAAGCCCCTATACTGTGGCCCATCTCCAATCAGGCATTCGAACATGCGCAAACGTCATCTCGTTGCTTCGACGCTCGGCGGCATCGCTATTCTGTTGAGCGGATGCGCCGCCAATCTGCAAACCCGGAACACGGCTGCGCAGGCGACCGCAGTACCGGACGGAAAACCGCCCGGGACAAGCATCGTGGTTCCGGCGGCCTCCGCGCACACGATCGTGCTGCGCATGAACGGATCGGCGGTGGCGACTTCCGCGTCGGACTGGCCGCGCGTGCAGACCGAATGGCGCGAAGCGATGGAAGGCGCCTCTCAGGAGGCCAGTTCCACGTTCGTCGACGAGACGGTCGGGCGCACCTCGGGCAAGGGCGCTGGCACGGTGGTCGATGTCTATGTGGAAGACTTCCATTTCGTGGCGCCCGGCGCGCGCTATACGCTGGGCATCATGACCGGCAACGCCTTCATTCAGGCGCGCGTGTCCTTCCGGGACCTGCAAAGCGGACGGACCTTCGGCGAACGCAGTTACAACACGTCCTCCTCGGCGTGGCAGGGCATTTTTGCACCGACATCAGACAAGCAGGCGCGCGCCATTGCCGCCGATATCGTGAAGCAGATCAAGCCGCGCTAACGAGTCCTTCGCCGTTTAGGCGGCGAGACTCGCCTGTATCGTGCCGATACCAGTCGTTCCGTCACGTCACGGCTGGATCATGCCTAAGCTCGCCGATCAGGCAGCTGTCGAAGCCCACAGGCGGCGCGGTCCGGGTCACGAAGTCGAGACGGCCGGGGAGGTGGAGAGGGTCGTCCGCATCCGTTCGACTTATTCCAGCTCGACACCCTTGAGTTCCGGAATCAGCACGACGGTCGCGACCACATCGACCACATAGATGCAGGCGAGGGCCGCAATGGCGGTACCGAACGAGTAGTAACTCGCAACCGCGCCGATGGCGAGCGGTCCGAAACCGCCGACCGCGCGGCCGATGCTCCACAACACGTTCTGCGCGGTGCCGCGCGCATGCGTCGGATAAAGCTCGGCCATCAGCGCGCCGTAGCCGCCCATCATGCCGTTCACGAACACACCGACCACCATGCCGCCGATCAGCAGGGCTTCGGGCGTGGTCATGCGCGAATACACGAACACCATGACCAGCGCGCCGATCTGGTACATCACGAAGGTCGGTTTGCGGCCGATGCGGTCCGCCAGTTGCCCGAAGATCCAGATCCCCACCAGCATGCCGAGAATCGATGCGGCCGTCCATGTCGCCGACTTCGCGAGCGTGAAGCCGAACTGCTTGGTCAGATAGCCCGGCATCCAGATGATGAGGCCGTAGTAGCCGAAGTTCTGCACCGAGCACATGATGATCATGCCGATGCTGCGCTTCGTGGTCTGCGCATCGCGGAACAGGGTCTTGAGCGGAAACTCGTGCTTCTTGCGCGCCGCCTTTTCGATGAAGATCTCGGATTCGCCGATCGCCTTGCGGATCACGAACGATAGCACGGCGGGCGCGAGGCCGACCAGGAACATGCCGCGCCAGCCGATATGCGGCAGCAGCACCGGCGTCACGAGCGCGGCGATCAGCACGCCGATCTGCCACCCCATGCCGACATACGACGACACGCGACCGCGCTTCTCGGCAGGCCATGCCTCGATAGCGAGCGCCATGCCGATGCCGAACTCGCCGCCGAGACCCAGACCCGCGATGAGGCGGTACGCAAGCAGGTCGTGATAGCCCTGCGCGAACGCACACAGACCTGTGAACACCGCGAACAACAGGATCGTGTAGGTCAGCACGCGCACGCGGCCGAGATAGTCGCTCAGAATGCCGAAGCCGATGCCGCCCGCGACACCGCCCACGAGCGTCCACGTGACGAGCGAACCGGCCTGCGCGGAGGTGAGCCCGAGGTCCGCCGAGATCAGGCTCAGCATGAAGCCCAGGATCAGCAGATCGAAGCCGTCCATGGCGTAGCCGGAAATGGACGCGACCAGCGCGCGGATATGCGGCGGCCCGAAGATGGATTTCTCCTGAGCGTCCTGCATCAGAGCGCTTTGGTGGGCGCTCTGGTCAGCATGATGATTCATCGTATGGTCTCCCCGTGTGCGGGTCAGTTGAGTGCGTCCGGATCGTGCGGCAGCGGTGCGCCCGCGCCGGTGCGTTCGACGATCAGCCGATAGTGTTCCGGACGGCGGTGCTTGGCGAAATTGAAGACGTGCTCGCGGAAAGTGTCGCCGAGCGCGAGGTCGACGTTCGCGAAGATCACTTCGTCGTCTTCGGTCATGCTTTGCGCCGCGATCTCGCCCGAGGGCGCGACGATCACCGAGCCGCCGATCATATGAAAGCCGTCTTCTTTGCCGCACTTCGCGGCGGCGGCGATCCACATCGCGTTCTGGTAAGCGCTTGCCTGCAGCGTCACGAGATGCGTATGCATGCGTAGGTGCACCGGCTCCGGCCAGTGAATGTTGAGCGACGGCGTGTTGTAGCCGAGCACGCCCAGTTCCGCGCCTTGCAGCGACATCGCACGCCACGTTTCCGGCCAGCGGCGGTCGTTGCAGATGCACATGCCAAGCTTCGCGCCCATCGTCTCGACGACGGGAAAGCCCGTGTTGCCCACTTCGAAGAACTTCTTCTCGAGATGCTGGAACGGTGCGTCCGGCTTGTGATCCGCGTGGCCCGGCAAGTGCGTCTTGCGGTATTTCGACACGATCCTGCCGCCGTCGTCGACGATGATCGCCGTGTTGAAGGCTTCGCCCTTCGAGGTCAGTTCCGCATAGCCGAGGTAGAAGCCGATGCCCGCGGCGCGCGCAGCGTCGAAGAGCGGCTGCACGTCGGGGTTCGGCATGGTGCGTTCGAAGAAGCGTTCGATGGCCGCTTCCTCGCTCATCCAGTAGCGCGGAAAGAAGGTCGTGAGCGCGAGTTCGGGGAACACGACGAACTTCGCGCTGCGGGACTTCGCCTCCATCAGCAGGTCGATCAGGCGCCTGACGACCGCCTGACGATCGTCGGCGAGATGGACCGGTCCCATTTGCGCCACCGCGAGACCGAGTTTGCGTGACTTGCTCATGACTTCCTCTTCGATTTCCGTTTCAGTTTTGACGATCGGCATAGCCGAAGCCTGCGTGGCCTTCGGCGTTGCCGTCGGCGAGCGCGCGGAAGAACTGGCCGCGCGCGGAGATCTCACGTTCCTTCTGGAAGGGCAGGGGCGTGCCCCGCGGAATGAAGCGGCCGCTGCCGGGCTCGGCATCGAACGCGCCTTCATCGACGATCACGCGGCCCGCGCTCACCACGGTGCGTGGCCAGCCCGTCACCTTCATGCCTTCGTACGGCGTGTAGCCCACGCGATCGTGCAGGCCGGAGGCCGTCAGCACGACTTCATGCTTCGGGTCCCATATCGCGATATCCGCATCCGCGCCTTCCTCGATCAGGCCCTTGCGCGGCGCGATGCCGTACATGCGCGCGTGATTCGTCGAGGTCAGCGCGACGAATTCGGGCAGCGTCATGCGGCCCGCGTTGACGCCTTCGGAGAACATCAGCGGCAGACGCGTTTCGAGCCCGGGCATGCCGTTGGCCATCTGCTTGAAGGTGGTCTGATCGCCGTGCGGCAGCTTGCCGGTGTGGTCATAGCGATACGGCGCATGATCCGACGAGACGGTTTGCAGCACGCCGTCCTTCAGCGCCCTCCAGAGCGCTTCCTGAGCCGCCTTGTCGCGCAGCGGCGGGCTGCAGCAATACTTCGCTCCTTCGACGCCGGGCAGGTCCATGTTGTCCTCGGTGAGCAGCATGTAGTGCGGACATGTCTCGCCATAGACCTGCGCCCCGATGCGCTGCGCCGCGCCGATCGTCGCGATGGCGTCCGGCGCCGAGACGTGCACGATCAGCACGGGCACATCGAAGAGCTTCGACAGTTGAATGACGCGGTGGGTCGCTTCGGCTTCGGCCAGCGCGACATGGCTCGTCGCGTGATATTTCGGCGCCGTGCGGCCGCTCTCCAGAAGCTTCTGCGAGACCCATCTGATGACGTCGCTATTCTCGGCGTGCACCATCACGAGCGCTTTTTCGCGTGAGGCGAGGGCCAGCACGTCGAGCATCTGATAGTCGTCGATCTTCAGTTGCTCGTAGGTCATGTAGACCTTGAACGAGGTGATGCCCTTGCGAATTTGCTCGACGAGGTCTTCCTGCAAGGTCTTTTGATCGGTCTCGGAGACGATCAGGTGATAGCTCCAATCGATGACCGATTTCGCGCTTGCGAGCGCCGCATAGTCGGCCGCCACCTGTCTGAGCGAGTGTCCGCGATGCTGCGCCGCGAACGGCACGATCATCGTGGTGCCACCGCACGCGGCCGACACGCTCGCGGAATACCAGTCGTCCGCGCCCATGATGCCCATGCCCGAGCGCTGCTCCACGTGACAATGTGTGTCGATACCGCCGGGCAGCACGTATTGTCCCGTAGCATCGATATCGCGCTTGCCCGCAGGCAGGCCGCGCGCCACCGCGACGATGCGGTCACCGACGATGCCCACGTCCGCCTCGAACACCGCCCGGTCCGACGCCACGAGGCCGTTGCGTATGGTCAGATCGAATCGATCCATAGTCGTTTTCATCCGCTTGAGATTCAGAGTTGTGTGTGGAAAGGCGCGGGTTCGCTGCGTGCCTCGAGCCACCAGCCGACGCAGGCCCGCGCAAGCGCATCGGTCGGATCGATAGCCGGGACATCGAGGGAAACGCCCGCGAGCGCCACGGGAATTTCCGTGCAGGCGAGCAGCAGCGCATCCGCGCCCTGTGCGATCAGCGCCTGCGCGGCGTGCGCGAGCAGCATGCGCGCTTCCTCGATGTGTCCGCCTTTCACGGCGCCGATGGCGGCGGAGACATGGGTTCCCTGCAGCGCATCGTCAGGCGTGAGGGCGGCGATGCCGTGCATGGCCAGTTGATCGTGATAGATGCGCGCCTGCAAGGTCGCGCTGGTCGCGAGGATGCCGCCCCGGCGCGCGCCGGCGGACTGTTTGAGCAGGGCATCGACGCCGGCCTCGCCGATATGCAGCACGGGCAAGGCCGTTTCGTGCGCGAGTCGCGGGTGCCAGACGTGCGCGGTGTTGCAGGGGATCGCGATGGCCGCGCATCCGGCGGCTTCGAGCGTGCGCAGTCCATCGAGCAGATGCGGCCAAGGGGCATCCGATCCCGCGAGAAACGCCGCGCTGCGATCCGGCACCTGCGGCACGTTGTGCACGATCACGGGCATATGCTCCTGATCGGACGCGGCGGGCGTCGCCCGAATCAGCTTGACGAGAAAGTCCGCCGTCGCCAGCGGTCCCATGCCGCCGAGCACGCCGAGCCGCGGAAGCGGCGTCACTGCGTCGTTCATGCGATGCCTCGCTCACGGCAGACCGCAAATGCAAGCGACGCAGCCGTCGAGCACGGGTCGATGACTGGCACGCCCAGGGCGGCTTCGAGATCGGCGCGCAAGGGCGTCATGCCAGCGCAGCCCAGCACGATGACATCTGCGCCGTCTTCGCTGGACAGCGCGCGGCCCGTCGCGATGAGTCTGTCGAGCGCGAGATCGCGATTGCCGGACTGGTCTACGCCGAGGTTCACGGCACGCTCGCCCGCGACCACGTCGCTGATGCGCGCCGCATGGTAAGCGCGCCAGTGACGCGGCATGCCGCGCGTGCTCGCCGCGATCACGCCGATGCGCGAACCGCGCGCGAGCGCCACGCTCAGGGCCGCCGCACCGATGCCGACGACGGGCTTGCTCGTGACTTCGCGCGCGGCATGCAGGCCGGGATCGCTGTAGCAGGCAATCACGAAGCCCGCCGCTTCTGCCTCGTGGCGCGCCACATAGTCGGCAACGGCGACGGCCGCGCGATCCGCATCGCGTTGCGTCTCGATGCCGCCGGGCACGGCATGCAGCGTCTCGAATGCGGCGGGGGCGTCCTGTTCGGCACGCAACGCGCGCACAGTTTCTTCGATTTCGCGAGTGACATCGGCGAGGCCGTTCGGGTTCAAAAATACGATGGGATCAGACATGGCTCGACGGAAGAGTTCGACCTTGAACGAACGATACCCGCATCGAAATCCGTCGTGAAATAGTCCAAATTTCGTGCCCCATAGACGGCATGCATGGATCGTTCGGCTACACTGCCGTTGACGCCATTTCAAGCGATTTGCACCGTTTCCGCGAGCCACGCCATGAACTACGACGAGGAGGTCCCTCAAGCGCGCGCCATGAGCCTGCGTCAGATCGAAGTGTTTCGCGCGATCATGATGACGGGCTCCATCAGCGAGGCGGCGCGCTCGCTCTATGTGGCGCAGCCCTCCGTGAGCCGCGTGCTGCAGGTGACGGAAAGCCGGCTGGGTTTTTTGCTGTTCGAGCGCACGCGCGGACGGCTGTATCCGACGCCGGAAGCGAAGCGTATTTTCGAGGAAGTCGTACGCGCGTACGAAGGCATCGAACGCGTGGAAACGCTGGTGCGTTCGCTCGCGGACGGTTCCAGCGGCAAGCTCAATATCGTGTGCAGTCCGAGCCTCGGCGTGCATCTCGTGCCGCTCGCCATCGCCCGTTTTCATGCGGAGTTCGAGCAGTTGCCCATCGCGTTCGAGCCACTCACGCACAATCATCTCGTGCCGCGCGTATTGTTCGGCAAGAACTATATCGGCGTGTCGATGTTCGAGGTGGAGCATCCGAATATCGTGACCGTGCCGCTGGAGAGCGGGCGCGTCTGGTGCGTGGCGAAGAGGGGCGCGCTCGCGAAACGGCGCGTGCTCGATCCGAAGCAGATCGCCTCGATGCCGTGGATCGACTATGAGCACGACACGCCGCTCGGGCGGATTGTCGGCAAGGTGTTCTCGAACACGCGAAGGCCCGACCCGGTCGTGCGGGTGCGCTCGGCGATCAGCGCATGCACGCTCGCGAAGGAAGGCGTTGGGGTGGCGATCGTCGATCCGTTCTGCATCGATGCGGATATGCGCGCGGCGCTCGATGTCGTGCCGCTGCACGCGGACGCCGATCATCGATTGACCGCGAGCCTGCTGTATTCACATGTCGAGCCTTTGTCGAGCGTGGCGCGTCGCTATGTCGAGATTCTGCATGGCGTGCTGAAGCAGCACCTCGCGACGAAACGCACGACCCGCGCGGGCTGAAGGGTCACCGTCGCGGCTCTCTCCGGAAAGCCCGGTGATCCAGGCATGGACCGCATCCACCGCCGCGGAGCGCGGGTTGCGCCGAGCGTATCGGTCAGATCGGCGCGAGCGCAAATCATGAGCGTCGCGAAGTCGTTCGGCTTCGTGCTCGTGATGTCAATCGCACCCATCGGCAGCGGCATCGGCGCGCCGACGGCGGACGCATAGCGAGGCATGCTGCCGAGCCGCGAACGCGCCGGCCACGCCGCACATCCGGGATGGCGGGAGCGGGATCGAGGATTAGAACAGTCGGGCGTACTGCGTAGACTCGTGCGCCGGTACACAGCGCGCCACGCAGCTTTGACTAACCCAGATTCTTGCGGAGCGAAGATGCACGTTGTTCGAAAACTTCTGTGTGCCACGATCGGAGGCCGGCTACCGGTTGCAGCCAGTTTCTGCCTTTCGCACCAACGGCGCGTCGGACGCTCAGACGGCTGCTTTACTCTCAAATGCGCCGTCCTCCTGTTGATCGCGTCGCTATGCCAGCGGGCAATGCCGAGCCTTGGCAGCAAGCCCCGCTGCGAGGGAATCAGCTTTTCCCAAAACCTCCGCCCCCCGGCGTTTCCACGACGAACACATCTCCTGGCCCCATGTCGACACTCGCGATATGACCTAGAGTGACAATCTGACCATCGGCGCGCTCCACGCGGTTACTGCCGCGTTTTCCCGCCAGCCCGCCACGAGCGCCGAAAGGCGCATGAATGCGATTATTCGACAGAATCGACGCGGTCATCGGCGCGAGAAAGCGGATGCGCCGGATCGCGCCATTGCCGCCGCGCCAGCGGCCCGCGCCACCCGATTCCGTGTTGATCAGATGCGATTCGAGCCGCACCGGGTAGCGCCATTCGAGCACTTCAGGATCGGTGAGGCGCGAATTGGTCATGTGCGTCTGCACGGCGTCCGCGCCGCCGAAACCATCACCCGCGCCGCTGCCGCCCGCAATCGTCTCGTAGTACTGGTAGCGCGCGTCGCCGAACGTGAAGTTATTCATCGTGCCCTGGCTCGATGCCACGATGCCGAGCGCGCCATACAGCGCATTCGTGATCACGGACGACGTCTCTACGTTGCCCGACACTACCGCCGCCGGATAAACGGGGTTCAGCATTGAGCGCTCCGGCACGATCACCGAAAGCGGCTTCAGGCAGCCGGCGTTGAGCGGGATATCGTCGCCGACGAGGGTGCGGAACACATACAACACCGCCGCCATGCACACGGCCTTCGGCGCATTGAAGTTGTTCGGCAACTGTGCGGATGTGCCGGTGAAATCTACTGTGGCACTGCGCGTGGCGGCGTCGACGCGAATCGCCACGTTGATCACAGCGCCGTTATCGAGTTCGTAGCGATAGCTGCCGTCCTTCAGTGCGCCGATGACGCGGCGCACTGCTTTTTCCGCGTTGTCCTGCACGTGACGCATGAACGCAAGTACCACGTCGCGGCCGACTTGCGCGACCATGCGGCGCAACTCGTCCACGCCTTTCTGATTCGCGGCCACCTGCGCGCGCAGGTCGGCCATGTTCTGCGCGATATTTCGCGCGGGATAACGGCCCGATGCGAGCAAGGCGCGCGTTTCGGCGTCGCGCAACTCGCCCGCGGACACCAGTTGCCAGTTGTCGATCAGCACGCCTTCCTCGTCGATATGCGACGAAGAAGCCGGCATCGAACCCGGCGTAATCCCGCCGATATCCGCATGATGACCGCGCGAGCCGACGTAGAAGAGCGGCTCGGAAGAACCGTCGGCGAACACGGGCGTAATCACGGTCACGTCGGGCAAATGCGTGCCGCCGTGATACGGGTCGTTCAGCATAAACACGTCGCCGTCGCGCATCGCACCCCGGTTGCGTTCGATCACCGTCTTGATGCTTTCGCCCATCGAGCCAAGGTGCACTGGCATGTGTGGCGCATTCGCGATCAGGTTGCCCGTGTCGTCGAAGATCGCGCACGAGAAGTCGAGGCGCTCCTTGATGTTCACCGAATACGCCGTGTTTTGCAGACGCAAACCCATCTGCTCGGCAATCGACATGAACAGGTTGTTGAAGATTTCGAGGCGCACGGGGTCAGCGTCGGTGCCGATGGAGCGGCGCGTGGCGAGCGGTTGAACACGCGTCATCACCACGTTGCCCTGGGTGGTCAGCACCGCTTGCCAGCCCGGCTCCACTACGATCGTGCCGTTCTTTTCGGCGATGATCGCGGGACCGTCGAGCGTGTCGCCCGCACGCAACGTATCGCGCTGACAGAGCGAGGCGTCGTGCCATGCGCCGCCCGAATACATCCGCACGACAGTCTGCGCACCGAGTACGTCGTTTGCGTCGTTTGCAATATTCGCGTCGCGCGGCGCCAGGTCGCAGGTATCGACCGGAGCATCTGAATGACCGATCGCTTCGACGGACGCAAGCTCCGCGATGAGGGGCGTATCCGCCATCAGAAAAGCGTAGCGTTGACGATAAGCCGCTTCGAACGCGGCGCGCATTTCGTCGACACTGCCTGCCGGCACGGAGAGCGACGAATCTGTTCCCTGATAGCGCAGATGCACGCGCCGCTCGGTCGTGATGAGCGCGGCATCCACGTTCTGTTCGAGCAGGGCACGCGTGGCGTCGTCGGCGAGCGCATCGAGTGCGGCTTCAATCGTGGACAACGAAGTTTCGTCAAGCTTGACTTCGAGAGCGCGTTCGCGCATGGCCGTCTGGTCCGCGAGACCCATGCCGTAGGCGGAGAGCACGCCCGCAAGCGGATGCGCGAACACGCTCGTCATGCCGAGCGCGTCGGCCACGCCGCATGCGTGCTGACCGCCGGCGCCGCCGAACGTCGTCAGCACGTATTGCGACACGTCGTGGCCGCGCTGCACGGAGATTTTCTTGATCGCGTTCGCCATGCTGCCGATCGCGATCTCCAGATATCCTTCCGCGAGTGCTTCGGGCGTGCGACGCTGGCCTGTCGCCGCGAAGATTTCATCGGCGAGTGCCTGGAAGTGTTTTACGACCACGTCGTGATCGAGCGGCTCGTTCGCATGCGGACCGAACACGCGCGGAAAATAGTCGGGCTGGATCTTGCCGAGCATCACGTTGCAGTCCGTGACGGCGAGCGGACCGCCCCGTCGGTACGCCGCCGGGCCGGGATTTGCGCCGGCCGAGTCGGGGCCGACACGCAGACGCGCGCCGTCGAAGCCGAGCACGGAACCGCCGCCGGCCGCCACCGTGTGAATGCTCATCATCGGCGCACGCATGCGCACACCGGCTACCTGCGTTTCGAACACGCGCTCGAACTCGCCGTTGAAGTGCGAGACGTCCGTCGACGTGCCGCCCATGTCGAAGCCGATCAAACGCTCGAAGCCCGCCGCCTGTGCCGCGCGGACCATGCCGACGATACCGCCCGCCGGTCCCGAGAGAATCGCGTCCTTGCCCTGGAACACGTCTGCGCGCGTCAGTCCGCCGCTGCTCTGCATGAATTGCAGATTCACGCCTGGCATTTCGTGCGCGACCTGATCGACGTAACGGCGCAGGATCGGCGACAGATACGCGTCGACCACCGTCGTATCGCCGCGCGAAACCATTTTCATCAGCGGCGACACTTCGTGCGAGACGGAGATTTGCGTGAAGCCGATACGACGTGCCAACGCCGCCAGTTCCCGTTCATGCGACGTATGGCGATATCCGTGAATCAGCACGATGGCGAGCGCGCGGATGCCGCTGCCATAGACCTCGCGGAGCTCGCGTTCGGCCGCGACGTGATCGAGTGGCGCGACGATGTCGCCTTGCGCACTCATACGTTCGTCAATTTCCACCACGCGCTCGTAGAGCGCCTCGGGCAGCGCGATGTCGAGATCGAAAAGACGAGGACGGTTTTGATACGCGATCCGTAGCACGTCGCGAAAGCCGCGCGTCGTGACGAGCGCAACCGGTTCGCCTTTGCGTTCGAGCAGCGCGTTCGTCGCGACTGTCGTGCCCATTTTCACCATCTCGACGTCGTGCGGCGTGATGGCTTCTCCGTCGCGCAGTCCGAGCAGATGACGAATCCCGGCGACCGCCGCATCGCGATACTGCTCGGGGTTCTCGGAGAGCAGCTTGTGCGTGATGAGCGTGCCGTCCGGGCGGCACGCGACGATGTCAGTAAAGGTGCCTCCGCGGTCAATCCAGAATTGCCAGCGGGACGGCGTGCAAACATCGAAGTTGTGATCTTGCTTCATGGTGTCGAGAGGTGCGATGCGAAAGAGGTAACGGAGTAAGAGCGCGTTGTTCAGGCCGATTCGAGTTCGCGGCCACGCGTTTCCGGCAGCGTGAGCGCGGCGAGGATCAGCACGCCATACGCCGCCACCGCGAACATCCCGATGCTCGTGCCGAGCCCGTAGCGGCTCGACAGCGTGCCGATCAGCACGGGAAAGAGCGCGCCGATCGCGCGGCCGGCGTTGTAGCAGAAGCCCTGGCCGGAGCCGCGTACGCGGGTCGGAAAGAGTTCCGTGAGAAACGCGCCCATACCGGAGAAGATGCCCGACGCGAAGAAGCCGAGCGGAAAACCGAGCCACAGCATCGACGCATTCGTGAGCGGCAACGACGTGTACGCGAAGGCAATCGCCATCGAACCGAGCGCGAACAGAATGAAGTTCGGTTTGCGGCCGATGCGGTCAGTGAGCCAAGCGCTGCACAGATAGCCGACGTACGAGCCCGCGATGATCATCGCCAGATAAGCGCCCGTACCCATCACAGTGAGATGACGCTCGGTCTTAAGGAAGGTCGGCAGCCACGTCGTGATCGCGTAGTAGCCGCCTTGTGCGCCGGTGGTGAGAAGCGCGGCGCGCAGCGTAGTCGAAAGCAGGCGGGGCTCGAAGATTTCGGTGAAGCGCGGTTTGTCTTGTGCCTCCTGCTGCGCGACCTTCGCCTGTTCGAACACTTCAGGCTCTTTCACGTAGCGGCGGATGAAGACCACGAGCAGCGCCGGCACGAGACCGATCAGGAACAGCGCGCGCCATGCAAGCTCAGGCGCCATCAGGGAGAACAGCACGGCGTAGAGCAGGGCGGCCATGCCCCAGCCGAGCGCCCAGCCGGATTGCACGAGGCCGACCGCCTTGCCGCGATCGCGTGCGCGGATCACCTCGCCGATCAGCACGGCGCCCGCCGTCCATTCGCCGCCGAAGCCGAAGCCCATCAGCGTGCGCGCGGCGAGCAACTGGCCGTAGTTTTGAGCGAGTCCGCACAACGCGGTGAACACCGCGAACCACAGCACGGTGAGCTGCAACGTGCGCACGCGGCCGATGCGGTCGGACAGAATCCCCGCGATCCAGCCTCCAAGCGCGGACGAGAGCAGCGTCATAGTGCCGATCAAACCGGCGTCCGCGAGCGAAAGGCCCCACGTGGCGACGAGCGTCGGAATGACGAAGGACAGCATCTGCGTGTCCATGCCGTCGAGCATGTAGCCGACCTTGCAGCTCCAGAACGCGCGGCGTGCGCGCGGTCCCGCTTCGGCGTACCAGGAAAGCTGCGCGCCGTCTGCTGTCGCCTTCGGATCGGCGGCATCGTCGACGTTTGTCGTGAATGTCTTGCTGTCCATCTGCTGCTCCTGTGGATAGACGCATGAGTAACAAGCGAAGCCGCTTCAAAGCGTGGGGATGCGTCATTCCCTCCGGACTGCGTGGCCGGATGGCTTCGAATTGCTGTGAATGGAGCGCGGCGCCGTGTTATGCCGCGCGTGCTGCGCAGACGCTCAAAAGACGGCCAGCGATGCGTTGGTGATGTCGGTCATCAGCATGTGGCCCGGCGCGTGTGCGATGGCGATGGGCAGCTTCGCGCCCATGAGCGCGGTTTGCGGTGTCACGCCGCACGCCCAGTAGACCGGCAGTTCGCCCGGATGGATCGTCACCGCGTCGCCGAACTCAGGGCGCGCGAGATCGGCGATGCCGAGCTCTGCCGGATCGCCAATATGCACGGGCGCGCCATGCACGCCCGGAAAACGGCTTGTGATCTGCACGGCGCGGATCGCGTCTGCGCCGCGCAGCGGACGCATCGACACGACGAGTTCGCCACCGAACACGCCCGCGCGTTGGTTCGGAATATCGGTGCGATACATCGGCACGTTGCGGCCTTCTTCGACGTGGCGCAGCCCGATGCCTTCCTTCGCGAGCATGTGCTCGAACGAGAACGAGCAGCCGATGGCGAACACGACAAAATCGTCTTGCCAGAGCGCTTCGATCGACTCGACGCGCTCGCTCAGTTCGCCATGACGATAGACGTTATAGGCGGGCACGTCGGTGCGGATATCCACGTCGCGCCCAAGCACAGGCACGCGAAAATCGCCGGGCTCGCCCACGCCGAGCAGTGGACACGGCTTCGGATTCGCATGACAAAAGCGCAGGAAATCGTGCGCGTGAGTGGCGGACAGAATCGCAAGATTGGCTTGCGCGTAGTCGCCACAATGCCCGGCTGTCGGGCCGCGGAAGTCGCCGTGGCGGACAGCTTTGCGGAATTCAGATGGAGTCATGGTATTAGCGTGCGGTGTGTATGAATTGCAGCGTTAGACGAAGCATAGAAAAGAAGAAAATATGACGCCAACTAGTTTTATTTGTGCAGAGTGAATAGAATTTCTTAACAGAATCGCGGGTTTTCCCCGAATCACGTTGAGGTTTTTGTAGCATTCCCCTTCGTTGTTTTTGCCTCGTTTTTGCGTCGCTTTTGTTTGACCTGGCGCCTCCAGCCTATGAACACTCGCTTTCTCGAGACCTTCGTCACGCTCGCCAAGCTGCGCAGCTTCCGCACCACGGCAACTGCGCTGCACGCCACGCCCGCTGCGATCTCGCAGCGTCTGAAGGCGCTCGAAGACGAATTGCAGACCACGCTCGTCGATCGCGAGAGCCGCGATTTCCGACTCACGCCTAACGGCGAATATCTGCTTGGCTACGCGAAGGCCGTCGTGGAAGCGACGCGCCAGTTGCAGGCAGCGGCGTCGCACGAAGGCGCGATGCGCGGCAAGCTGCGGCTCGGCGTGATCGAAACAGTTGTGCATAGCTGGCTCGCCGATTACATGCGACGCCTTTCGTCCGACCTTCCGCAACTCGAAGTGGAGCTTGCAGTGGACGTGAGCGTGGTATTGCAGCGTCGCCTGATGGCCGGCGAGCTGGATCTGATCATTCGAGTGGAAGGCAGCGACGAGGAAACCGTGGTGTGCGATGCGCTCGCGAACTATCCGGTGCACTGGGTCGCGCGCGCGGGATTGCTTCCGCTTTCGCGCAGTGGGCTCGCCAAGCGCGTGCTGCGCCATCCGATCCTCACCTTCGGGCGCGGCACAGCACCGCATCGCGCGCTGGAGGACATCGTCGGCAAGCTTGCGCTCGCGAACGGCGTGCCGCTCGCGGATACGCGCATTACCGGATCGCCGTCGATCTCAGTGATTGTGCAATTGGTGCGCGACGGCTTCGGTGTGGCAGCGATCCCTCGTCTGTTCGTCGCAGATCTCATCGCGCGCGGAGAAGTGGTGGAGTTGCCGTTGCAGCCTTCGCCGCCGTCGATCGTGGTGTCGATGTCGCGCCGCGCGGATGCGCCGCTATTCGTGCACGGCGCGGCAAACGCGGCGCGCGCGGCATGTCATGGGTATTGTGAGTTGGGGGATCGGCGCTTGATTGAACGCTTGTAGAACCGGAGCCTCGCTCACGCTCGCTGAGACGACGAGATGGGATGAGCCCCGCGGGTCTGCGCCTCGCCGCAGAATACATAAGAGCCGCTCTCCAGGAGAAGCGGCTCTTTCATCCAGCCAAACCCAATAATCAAGACTTCGGCGCCAACCAGGAATCTTCCGCTTCGATGCCGTCCGGGTCGAAAGTCCATGTGATCTTCTCGTACGTGAACGACACATCTTCCATATGCCCCATCTGGCGGTTCTCCGGATCGAGAGCATTGGGCGTCCACGATTTCATGTTCGTCAGAATCGCATTCGACAGTTTGACGGTGTAGTACTTCTCCTCCGTGCCTTTCGGCGAGATGCGATAAAACTCCAGCGTCACAACCTTCATTTGCTCGCCCGACGTCAATGCCTGATAAAGCTTCGGCGACGACTTGTCGATTTCCTTGGTCAGCGTCATCGGCAAATGCACACGCTTGCCGGTGGGCAGCCCCGTTTGCGGGCTCTTCGGAATCTCGATGGTGTGGTCCACAGCTTGCACGAGAATCTTTCCTTCGTGGCCGGTCACCTTGATAGAGCCTTCAATTTTCCCTTGGTTCTGTCCTTCGAGCGTGAGGTAGCACGGCATCGGCATGATCTTGTTCTCCGGTTGTTTGGCGCCGTTCGTTCTGCGCATGGGATGAATTCTCGGCGCGCGTCGTTACGGCCGCGTTTCAGAAAATCGAGCCCAAGTTACGGATGAAACCTAGCTCTACCCCACATTGCGCGCATGCAACGCCGCGCTGAATCGCGGCATGGTCACTCGTCCGATCCAAGCCGCCGTTCCAGCATGTCGATGTCGTCGCGCAGCAACTGGATCACCGCGCCGATGCTCGGCTTGCGCAGCTGCCGTCCGTTTGCGTAACAGCACGCCTGCATCATTGTCAGCGAGCTGTGACGACACTGCAATCAGCGTCAAAGGAAGGTGTCGAAGGGCGGTTCATTTATCTGGCTCTCTGGACAAGCATGTCCGGCTGCAAAAAGTTCTGGGTTCGGCCATTCCCGGCCGTTCGCCTGAACGTTCGCGCATTGTCACCCGAACGGCCGTTCCATATCCTTTAGCAGACATTTCTTGTCGTCGCGCCCTTCGGCTGACCCTGCCGGCCATCTTCCCCGAGACGCTTGAGCAGCGGTCAGCGCCCGTTGCGCTCCCACAGCTACAGCTTAAGGTAGCTACGCCGATTGTGATGAAGCCGTAGTCCGCGCGGACAAACAGCTCAAGCTGCATCGATCGCTTCGGCCGACCCATTGACCCTAGGCGGAAATCCACTGGCGGTACACGTAGACGTGCAGGTCAGTATCGAGCCAGTACATCAACGCGCTTCCAATGCTTCGATCATCGTCTTTACCAGCGCAACGCGCCTGGATTAGCGGGAGCGCCCCGTGGCGGAAGGTTACCTTTCCCGTACATTACAACAGGCAATTTCAACGTGTGTAGGTGCGCCGCTGCGCCGTCGGCAAGCATGGCGCGTAGCGAAGCGCTGCTCTCAGCGCCGCGTTCCCCGCATGAAGCATCATGCGGGGAACATACGTCACCAGCCAATCGACGCGCCGTCGCTGCGCGGATCGTGTCCGCCTTCGAAACATCCGTTCGGATAACGGATGATCGCGCCCGCGTGGCCCATCGTTTCGTCGTAAGGCAGCAACACATCGACTTCGTGGCCCAGGCTTCGGAGCGCCGCAACGGTCTCTTCGCCGAAGCGCGCTTCGAGCTTGAGCGAATCGCTCGCCTGTCCCCACGTGCGGCCGAGCAGCCAGCGTGGTGCATCGATGGCCGTCTGCGGATTCCATCCGTAACGCGCGATGCGCGTGAACACCGCGCTCTGCGATTGCGGCTGGCCGTCGCCGCCCATGTTGCCGTAGACTATCACGCGCCCGTCGGCGAGACGCGCCAGCGCGGGATTCAGCGTGTGGAACGGCCGCCGTCCCGGCATCAGCGGATTGCGCGAGGCTGCGTCGAGCGAAAAGCCGCAGCCGCGGTTCTGCCAGTTCACGCCCGACGAAGGCAGCACGATCCCGCAGCCGAACTCGTGATAGATGCTCTGGATGAAGCTCACGGCAACGCCATTGCCGTCGATGACGCCGAGCCATACCGTGTCGGCGGGGCCGAGGCCGTTGCCCCACGGCGCGGCGCGATCCATCGAGATTTGTGCGGCGAGCTCGTCGAGACGTTCGGGCGCGAGCAGCGCCTGCGGATCGACGTCCATGTGATCGGGATCGGTGACGTGCGCATCGCGGATCGCGAACGCGAGCTTCGTCGCCTCGACGCACGCGTGAACATACTCCGGGCCGAGCGGATCCATGTCGTCGCGTAGAACACGGTCCAGCAATCCGACGATGATGAGCGAAACGACGCCCTGCGTCGGCGGCGGCATGTTGTACACCGTGCCGAGCGAATGCGCGAGGGCGAGCGGCGTCACGATCCGCGCCCGGTGGCGTTCCAGATCGCCGGCGGCGAGCGGGCTTCCCAGCGCGCTCAGTTCCGCCGCCATGGTGCGCGCGAGATCGCCGTGATAGAAATCGTCGAGTCCGTTGCGCACGAGTTGCGCGAGCGTCGCGGCCATGCGCGGCTGCGTGAAGCGATCGCCGGCCTGCAAGGGCGAGGGCATGAAGGTGTCCGCGAAACCGGGCACGCTTTCGAGTTCGACACGCTTGGCGGCGATGCAGCGCGCCTGACTGTCCGTGACGGGCACGCCGTGCGTCGCATAGTCGATCGCATCGTCGAGCAGGCGCGACAGCGGCAGGCGTCCGCCGAGCGTCGTGCGCGACCACTCGAACGCCGCATGCCAGCCCGATACCGTGCCCGCGACCGTATTCGCGGCAAGCGGCCCGCGATGCGGAATGCGATCGAGCCCGAGCGCGCGATACCGCTCGATCGTCGCGGCCGACGCAGCCGCGCCGCACGCCTCGATGCCGACGGGTTCGGCGCCCGGCCGCGAGATCAGCCAGAAGCCGTCGCCGCCGATGCCGTTCATGTGCGGATAGACGACCGCGATGGTCGCGGCGGCGGCGATCATCGCTTCGACGGCGTTGCCGCCCTCGCGCAGCACGGCGAGCGCGCTCTGCGACGCAAGCGAGTGCGGCGCGACCGCCATGCCGCGCGTGCCGCGCGACGGGTTGAAGGTCTCGATGGTCATGGCTCGGGTGTCGGGAAAGTTCAGGGTTGAACGGCGCGCGGCTTCATCTGCGCGCGCATGATTTTCTTGCACATCTGCACGAACTGATCGACGAGCGCGGAACGCTCGCCGCTGATCGCGAGACTCGCGACGACCGGAATCGCGATCTCCGGCGCGAGCGGCGCGACGTTCAGGCCGAAGGCGCGCGCGGAAAGCGCCGAGAATTCATCGACGATCGTGACGAGCCGCGAGCGCGCGGCAAGCGCGATGAGCGAGTGATACGACTGCGCCGTGACGGTCGTGCGCACGTCGAGCGCGTGCTCCTCGAAGCGCTTGTTGAGCAGGCGGCCGACCGGATCGTCGGGGTCGGGGCCGAGGATCTCGCGCCCGTCGAAGGCGGCGAGCTCGATTGGCGCGGCGTCGTCGAGCACGTCGGGATGACCCACGCACACGAGCCGGCTCGAAGCCAGCTCGATCTCGCGGATCGCCGGATGCGCGACGCTGTGATAAAGCACGCCGACATCGGCGTCCATCAGCGCGATGTTCGCGACAGCGGTCGCCGAGTAGTCCGAGCGCACGGAGAGCTTCACGTTCGGATGCATCGCGGCGAACGCGAGCGCCGCATCGGCGACGACGGTCTGTGCAAGCGCCGGTGCGGCCAGCACGCGGATCGACGATTCGTCGGTGCCGCCGCGCAAGTTGTCGGCGAGCCGCTGCACCGCGTGCAACTGCTCGTCGAGCTTCATGATCTCGGGAAAGAGGCGCTGCGCCTCGCGCGTCGGAACCAGCTTGCCGCGCGTGCGCTCGAACAGCGGATAGCCGAGCTGGCGCTCCGCGCTCTGCAGGATCTGCGTGACCGCCGGCTGCGTGAGCGACAGCAGCGTGGCGGCGGCCTTCAGGGTGCCCGTGACGCGGATCGCGTTGACTACCTCTATGTGCCTCAGTCTCATCGAATGTTGTTTCCGGTCGGGGTCGGCCAGGCCGGGCGAGCGGGCCCGCGCGGCAAGACCGGCGCGATGCTCACGCGTTGTTCAGCGCGCTCTCCTCGATGCGCGCGGGCTGATAGCGCAACCTGAACCAGAGGATACAGGTAAGCGCGACCACGGCGGTGACCATCACGTACCACGCGGGCACGAACTTGCTGCCGGTCTCGTTGGCGATCCATGTGCAGATCATCAGCGAGAGGCCGCCGAAGACCGCGAAGGTCAGGTTATGTACGATCGCGATGCAGGTCGTGCGCGTGCCGTGCGGAAACAGCTCCGCGACGAACGCGGGCATCGCGCCCTGGAACACCATCACGCAGGCGGTGAGGCCGGTGATGCAGAGCACGTACACGCCGACCGTGGGCTGCGCGACCATCAGGTGGAACGCCGGCATCGTGAGCGCGACCGTCAGCAACGTGCCCGCCGTGATGAGCGCGAGCCGTCCCACGCGGTCCGACAGCGCGCCGAACACGGGCGGCAGGAAGATCTGCGCGACGGAGTAGCCGATCGCGCCGAGCATCGAATCGGCAGGGGAGAGGCCGAGCACCTTCTGCGCATAGAGCGGAATGAAGACGCCCAGCAGATAGTTCGTCGACGCGGCGAGCGAGTAGAGGCCGATCGCCGCCGCGATACGCGCTTTGGCGGTCGCGAGCGTCTCGCGCAGCGGACTGTGTTCGTGCCGGCTCGCCTCGAACTCCGGCGTTTCGTCGACGCCGCGGCGAATCCAGTAGCCGAACGGCACGATCGCGAGGCCGATGATGAACGGCACGCGCCATCCCCACGAGAGCAGCGTTTCGGGCGTCATCAGGCGCGTCGTGCCGAGGCCGACGATGCTCGCGAGGCCCGTCGCGAGCCCGATGCCGACCACCTGATAGCTCGCGAAATAGCCCTTCATGCCGCGCGGCGCATGCTCGGTGACGAACGAGACCGTCGAGCCGAACTCGCCGCCCGCCGAGAAGCCTTGCATGATCTTGCCGAGCACGAGGATCAGCGTGCCGCCGGCGCCGAGCATCGCATAGGAAGGCGCGCAGGCGATGACGAGCGTGCCGAGCGCCATGAGCCATATGGTCAGCATCATCGCGGACTTGCGGCCGTGCCGGTCGGCGTATCCGCCGATCACGACCGCGCCGAGCGGCCGGATGAAGTAGCTGATGCCGAAGGTCGCGGCGGTGGTGAGCATCGACGTGTAGGCGTCGCCCGTCGGGAAGAACGCCTTCGCGAGGATGGCGGCGAGAAAGCCGTAGATGAAGAGATCGTAGAACTCGAGCATGTTGCCGACGAGCGCGGAGGCCAGAATGCGCCGGAACTTGCCGCGCTGCTCGCGGTTGAGAGTCAGGTCGTGTGACATGGCGTTTTCCTTGGTCGATGCGACGTGTGGAAGCTGACGCGATACGCGATACGAAAGCCGGACGGGCCGGTCAGATGCCGTGCAGGTAGTCGAAGGCGGTGAGGGCGTAGATCTCGCCGAGCGCGCACAGCTCGTCTATGTGGATGTGCTCGTCGAACGAGCCCATGTTGTGCGCGGTGAGTCCGCAGACCACGGTAGGCACGCCGTGCATGCGGTAGTGCCGTGCGTCCGATGCGCCCACGCGCATATTGACGACCGGCTCGATACCGAGCCGCGCCGAGCAATTGCGGCGCACGCGCTGCACAATCTCGTGATCGGGCGAGGTCCAGTTCGGCTCGTAGCGCCGCGTGATCTCGACGCTGACGCCTTCGTGCCGCGCGACGATCGCGTTGATGCGCGCCTCGATCTGCGCGACGCTCACGCCGACCGGCAGGCGGATGTCGGCGGTGGCGCATGCTTGATCCGCGACGAGATTCGATAAGCGGCCGCCCTGAACGGTGCCGAAGGTGACCGTCACGCGCCGCAGCACGTCGCTTTCGCCGCGGCCGGACAGTTCGTCGGATACGGGGCCTGCGTTTACGATCGCGGCGAGCACGTCGGCGGGTGCATCGACGGGATGATCGCGGAGTGTCCTCAGGTCCTGGATGGCATCGAGCAGCCGCTCGATCGCGCTGATGCCGCGGTGAACGTGGGCCGCATGCGCCGACTTGCCGGACGCGTCCAGCCGCAGCCAGATCATGCCTTTCTCGCCGAAGCGCAGGACGGCGGGCGAGCCGGTGTCGGCGCTGATCATCGCGTCGCCGGAGGCTTCGGGCACGTGATTGAGCAGATAGCCCGCGCCCTCGGTGCCCATGCTTTCCTCGTCGCCGACGAAGGTCGCGACAACTTCCCCCGGCAGCGTGTCGCGCAGTGAGGCGAGGTGGCGCAGCGCGAACACGATCGCCGCGATGCCGCCTTTCATGTCGGAGACGCCCAGGCCGTAGAGCTTGCCGTCGCGGGCCTCGCCGTTCGGGTCGGCGCTCCAGCGATCCGCGTCGACGAGCGGGAAGGTGTCGAGATGGCCGTTGAAGACGAGCCGCCGTCCGGGCCGCATGCCGCGCACCCGCACGACGAGGTTCATCACGTGCGGCAGGGTGCCGTATCGCGTGATCTCGACGCCGCTGCTCGCCAGCATGGCCTCGATGCGTCGCGCGACGGCGTGCGTGTCGCCGGGCGGATACGGGCTCGGCTCCGCGACCAGCGCGCGCGCCAGATCGACGACTTCCTGATTACTCGCGGCGACGGCGCGCATAAGGGCGCGCCGCTGGTCGGATACTTCGGCGCTGTGGGCGACGAGAACGTCGGCTTGCATGGATGACCTCCGTGAATTCGCTGCGTTTCCGGCGCGCACAAGCGCGTCGGGCATGAATCCATGGTCGGTGGCCGATTTATCCGCGTCGAATCAGACAAAAAGGAGGGGGTATAAGTGAAACTTAAGTGCCGTCCGGCTTGCGTCGATGCGCAACGTGGTGGCCGGTGCGCGCCGCAAGCCGCGGTTCAGCCGGAATGGCGGTCAGGCGCCTGGCCCGGAACCATACTGCCCGGGAACATAAGCGACCATCTTCTGCACTTCTTGCTGGGCGCGACGCAAGTCATCAAGGAGTCTCGCTGTCTGCCACGATGCGCGCATTCTCCGAGACGGTGCTGGTTGAATTGAAGGATTAAAGCGGTTGTGTGATCGAGCAAGACTAGCGCTGCGCGAATGCACGGCGTTTCCAATAATCGCGAAGTCCGAAGATCATTGCAAAGCGTTGGTTGCGTTCGAGCAACTCGATTAACGGGAAAGGGTCGTCATGACTCGTTCGCCGTTGCTGCCACCGCAGGTGACCCAAAACAGACTGACCGTCACAGTCCTTGCCGAAGGATTTGAGCGAAGCGGCGGGCGAATATCTGGACATTGCAGAGGTTGCGGAACTGTTCGATGCAATCGTTTCCTCCGACGATGTCGAAACGTCGAAACCGTCGCCTGATGCTTTTGAGGTGGCGATACACAAGCTGGACGTCCCCGCTGCCGATGCGGTCGCTATCGGCGACTCGCCGTACGACGCGCAAGCTGTAACACGCGCTGGACTGCGCGCGGTGGGCTTTTTGTCCGGCGGTTTCACCGAGGAAACGCTGCGTCAAGCGAGCTGTATGGCCATTTACACCGGGCCTGGCGGTTTATCAGCGTTTCTTGATAGTTCGGTGTTTGGATCATCAGAAAATCGTTGAACACGTCGGCTTTGACAATGTCGAGTAGGAAGACATGGACATTCCAGTCACGAAACAGCCGATCCGCGGCTTCGCCTATCAGTTATACGAAGAAGCCGGTAGCCGTGTACTGTTTCCGACTTGGAGGTAAATTTCGGCTTGTTTAGATTTTTGAAGGAGCGGCGTAAAAACGCCCGCGCAAGGCGGGCGATCCGGCAGTGAACCATACCGATCATATTGGACGAGGTGCCGAACGTCGGTTAGGCTTCGCCGCATCGTCTGTGTCGAGTTCATCCTTCTTCGCGGAGGAGGCGACGGCGAGCCTGATTCCATTGGACCGCAAGCGCTGCAGCAGGGCCGGCACAGCGGAGAAGGGCGTACAAGCGAAAGGCAAGCACTGTCTCCGCCCTTACCAATTTGGCTGCGGGCTTGCTCGAAAGTGACGTCATGGCCGAATTGTGCAAACGCCTCGCGCCAAGCAAGCGAATGCAGGTCGACGGAATCGACCAAGGTGCCATCGATATCGAAGATTGCAGATTTGGACATTTCAGTCTCCCTTGCAGCTAAAAAAGCGATGTGCCGACGTCTGGTAATCCACCAAGTAGCGGCTCGTTGAGCTTTGCGTCGTTTGCCGCGTCAGCTTGTCCTGGAGGGCCGAAACCGGCGTGAGCACTTAACGGTCCTAGTGGTCGGCCTGCGAACCTACTTGATACCGCGCGCAGGGTTGCGCCAAACCCGCACGGTGCCCGAGCGCTGGTCCGTGCGCTGGTAGCGACACGCACCTTGTTGGTCCAGGCGATGGAGAAACCGCTCTTTGTGAGCGCTTCGACGAGCGCCACATCCTCGTTGAACGTAAGCGGCTGAAAACCACCAACGGACGCATATGCTGCCGCAGACAACCCGAGATTGGCACCATGTATATGGCGATGTCCCTCCACATCGCGGTACGTCCCGAGAAAGTCGGCCTTTGTTTCGACGTGATGACCCGCCCAATCGGAGACCGTAATCACGCCACATACTGCGTCCGTCGCACATTCGAGTTGCTGGACCAGCCAGTCGGCAGGCACCGTTGTATCCGCGTCGGTGAAAGCGAGCCATCGTGCTTCGTGTGCGACAATCAGGCGTGCACCAAGGTCGCGCGCACTGCCAACGTTGCGTTTAAACATGCTAAGAACGAGCGCCCCAAGCGAAACCGCGATTGCTTCGGTGGAATCGCTGCAGCTGTCGGCGACCACGACGATCAGGACACGCTCCCCGGCGAGCTGCGGGTGCGCCGCGGCGACCTGAACGGAATGCACACACGGACCAATGAGTGCCGCTTCGTTGTGTGCAGGAATGACGACGCCGATCATATTCTTCCTCTTTGTTTCTTACTGCTCGATCGGCAAGCCGGCAGAGGATGAGTCCGCTCGGCTCGCCTGCCTCATCAAATCCTCGCAAGACGCTCAGCTCGTCTGACCCGAACCGATCTCGGCGCCCGTCACGGGGTCGCTTGATGGATCGGACGCCGTCCGTGCCGCCATCGCCTTGAGCACCTCGACGTCAGCCTGATTGACGCCTACGCGCGCCGTGCCGTCTCCGCCGTCCACTGCTGGCCGGGGATCCTCGATAAACTGCCAACCGCTTCCCTCGTTCCATGGGCCACGCGTGTCCTCGCCCTTAGACAGGTTGTAGTAGACGTTCGTGTACTCGGGCACGCCCGGCAACTTGCCCTGCGGAAAGTTCGGTTGAATCGAGTGCAGCGCTTTTTCGAACGACTTCTGATGGGCAATTTCGCGGGTCATCAGGAATCCGAGCGCATCCTTGATCCCTGGGTCATCGGTCACATTGATGAGCCGCTCGTAGACGATTTTTGCGCGGGCTTCCGCGGCAATGTTCGAGCGAAGATCCGCTGTGGGCTCGCCGATTGTGTCGATGTAGGCGGATGTCCACGGGACGCCAGCGGAGTTGGTGAGGGCGGGGCCGCCACCATACAGCAACGCTGTCGTGTGCGAGCCGTTGCCGTTACCCGTCATCGAGCGATACAACTCGGCCTCCGACTCGACTGCTTCAGCGAGCTGACCCTTAGCGCCCTTGTTGAGCATCGCGACAATCGAGCCGATGATTTCGAGGTGGCTGAGTTCTTCCGTTGCGATGTCGAAGAGCAAATCCTTACGACCAGGATCGTCTTCGCTGACGGCCTGGGTGAAATATCGACACGCGGCGGCCAATTCGCCTTGCGGACCGCCGAATTGCTCGAGCAGTAGATTGGCGAGCCCCGGATTGGGTGCAGCCACGCGGACGGTGTACTGGAGACGCTTGTTATGAACGAACATAAGACCACTCCTTCTCGCAGAGACGACCTGAGGCGCTGCGCGGACGGCGAGCGGCGCAGGTCAAAGATTGACGGTTTGAAAGTGCCCTGCAACGGCAGGCCGAGGCACGCAGATGCGTTACTGGCCCACTCGTTCAAGGTCTCGGAGCGAATGCTCCGGCGTGTGCGTAGCCCGAGAACACGTTTGGCCGTTGAGTCTGGCGCAATCGTCTGGCTGCAGCAGAGAAGCGAAATTAACGAATGGTTTAGCGCTTCGTGATGGCATCGGCCGCCACAACATCGCTGAGGGGCTCTCCGCAAACACCGTACCAGAGAACGACGCAACCTCATTCGCAGCCGTGTTCACGGCAACTAGTAACACGAAGCTGTTCATCTTGCGGCGGTAGGACGCCTTCAAAGACAGCGGTGGTTTCGGCGTTCACCGGTCAAAAGGCGGTCTTGTTTGCCGCGTGACAGCCCGCGTCAACAGTCGCCGACTGCAGTCGGCTTAAATGCAGGGCAGTCCTTCAGAAAGCGGTCTGTTTCTTTGATCGCGGGTGGTAGCGTTAAACGCCTACGGCCGCGTTGTTTCATCATCTGTAAGGGCGGGATCAAGTCGCTGTCTACCGTTCATCGCAGTTCACTTCCATCCTTTCGAGGCTCGGCTAGCTAAGTGCAGCTCTTCTCGTCGGGCCACGATTTGTAAATACCGCAGCATTCTGACGGCCGTCACCACTCTCAAACGGGCTCGCCATGTGTCTTTCCACGAGGGAAGTGGTCCCAGGAAACTCCGATTCAGCACCCGCATTGATAGCGACCGCACATCAATAGTTGAAAAAATTGCACTTTTCGTTTCAGTCCTTTTGCATGAGTATCTGTACTCAAGATTTCAGCAAGAGTTGGAACGTAAGCAAAACGCATCGGAGACACGCCATGCACGTCGCGCATCAAATTCAACGCGGCTAACGATTGCCGCCCAGGGCCACCTAGCCTAGGGGCCTAGCCTCAACGCATACCAAGACATCCGAATCCGAGCGTCACTGACGCGGCGGCCGCGTCGTCATGTCTGATTCTCGTTCGATCACCCGTTTCTTATCTATTGCAATGCCTTTCAGGAGACAACCTTCATGCAAATCACCGGTATGTTGCACGGCGCGCGCCTGCTGCAATTCGTCGGATTCCCGGCGAGTGAGGTCCTCGGCCCGAGCGCCAGCGAAGAGGAGATCAAGACCTTGATCGATCGTCATCGGCAGATCTTCATCAAGCCCGTCTTCAAGGGGGGTGTCGGAAAGAAGGGCAAAGCGGGCTTGCTCGGCCGGGCAACGGATCTCAAGACCGCGTTGAGCGAAAAAGAACGGTTGTACTTCGCTGAACACACTGTCGGCCACCTGAAGGCGAAGGCGAACGGCGTGACGTTCGAAGCTGGCGTTCCGGCCGAGCATGAAGTCTATTTCTCGATCACCGATTCCACCCGCTTCCGAGCGCCGACGATGACGCTTTCGCATAAGGGCGGCATGGACATTGAAGAGGTCGACCCGAAGCATGTGGCGATGGTGCCCTTTGATGCATTGACGGGCCTCAAGGCGTTCGTCGTGGCGAATGCGCTAAGCGAGATCGGCGCGCCGAAGGAGATCATTTCACCGCTCGTTCAGCAGTTGCCGAAACTCTGGGAGCTCTTTCACGATTTTGGCATGACGACGCTGGAACTGAATCCGATCCGGATGCGCGAGGACAAGAACGGACGGCTCACGCCCGTCGCCTGCGATTTCAAGTGCGGCTTCGATCGCGACGATCCGCGCTGGACGCGCCTTGGACTGCCGCAACACTTGTTCGCGGCGGACTACTCCGACTTCGAGCAGGAGATCAATCAGTTGCGCACGCATCAGGGACAAAGCGATGTGTACGTGATCAACGAGAATGGAACAATCCTCGCGCCGACCTTCGGCGGCGGTGCCAACTCGCTCGTGACCGAAATGCTCGGCGACGCCGCGATCATTTCGTCGGATTTCGGGGGCAATCCGCCATACGCGAAGATGAAGGAAGTGGCCCGTATCTGTTTTAAACACTGGCTCAAGCAGTCGAACGTGCTTTTCATTATCGGCGGCAAGTCGAACAACACCGACATCTTCGAGACGCTGCGCGCGATGGCCGATGCCATTCGCGAACACTTCAGCGAGCATGGACCGACGCCGCTCTACGTGGTGCTGGGTCGCGGCGGGCCGAACCTCGTGCGCGGCATGGCTGCGTTGAGGGACACCTGCGACTCGCTCGGGCTGCCTTACAGACTTTTCGGATTCGACTCCGACATCAGCGAAGTCATCCAGTACGCACGCAAGGCAGACGCGTGGATGCGAGAGGGTGGCCGAGCCGAGATCGCAGCACGCATTGGCGCGACCGCGCAGAAAGCCGAAACGGCTCAGGCTTGAGGAGTACGACATGCATAAACAACACAGCAAACCGTTCAAATATTTCGTCGGCGTCAACTCGCTCGCGCAAATCGCCACACGCGACGATCGCGTGTGCGTGCTCAACATCCTGGGCGGCGAGTCGTCCGATGTGACGCCCATTAGTCATGCCTTCTCCGGCGGCAATATCGTCTTCGGTACGGCACCGGGGAAGGGGGGGCAAGCGCTCTCCACATCGGCCGGCGATATTCCGGTGTACAACAACGTCCGCGAAGGGCTGGAGGCAGGACATCGCTTTAATTGCGGCGTGGTGTATCTGCCGCCATCGGCTGCCCGTGACGGTGTCGCCGAACTGATTCGCGTCAATCCCGATCTCAAGAAGATTTTCATCATCACCGAGAAGATCGCCGTGCATGACGCCCGCGAAATCCGCGCAATGGGTCAGCAGGCGGGCGTCGACATCTTCGGGGCGAACGGACTGGGCGTCGCGGACTCGTGGAATCGCGTGAGGATCGGCGGGGCGCTCGGGGGTGACAATCCGGACGATTCGCTGCGCAAAGGCTCGATCGCTATTTTCTCAAACTCCGGCGGCTTCAGCACGACGATCGCGCAATATCTGCGCATGAGCGGCTGGGGCACGTCGACCGTCGTTTCCAGCGGCAAGGACGTCTACATCCACTACGCCGCGCCGGAATTCGCATTCGCACTCGCCAACGATGCGCGCAGCAAGGCCGCCGTGCTCTATTGCGAACCGGGCGGCTATTACGAAGCCGACGCGACCTTTACGAAACCGGTGGTTGCCTGCGTAGTGGGCCGGTGGAAAAGCCGGCTGACGCGCGCGGTCGGCCATGCGGGCGCGATGGCCGGTGGTTCCGACGACGCGCAAGCAAAGGAACGCTGGTTCATGGAGAAGTTCGGCGTCGAGCGACTCTTCAGCCCAGGCGATCCATGCTGCTCGGCCAAGGGCGCGGTCGTCACGAATATCGCGCATATCCCGGCGGCGCTGACCGCCGTCATGCAAGCCAACGCGACAATGCCTGACTTCGAGCCCGAAGGCAGCCTTGCGCTCAAGCCGTGGTTCGGCTCAGACCAGGGCATCAAGCTGCCGTCCGGCCTTGCCATTTCCGTGGTAAGTGCGGTTTCTCCGTACGACGAGCAGGTCTTGCAGGTCAACAGCCAAATTGGCGCAATTGCGCCGCGTCAGTCGCTCAAGGACGCATCGGGCGCCTCGCAGATGGATGCGAAAACGCAAGTCAGCAGCCTTCACGGAACCTCGATGCTCGACGCCGCGACGCGCTCGCTCGAAGCGAACGTAAACCTTGCCCTTCTGCACGAACCAGGCGGCGAGAACGACGAAAAGCTGATCAACGTAGCGATCGCGGCATCGGTCAATTTGCATGGAACGCCGGAGCTCGTCGCGGCTCAGGCAGCGCGAGAGGCGGGCAATGCGCCCAACGCAATTCTGGCGGCTGCGGCGTCGATCGTCGGGCCGAAGCGTCAGCGCGCAGCGCGCGATGCCGCCCAATGGTTGATTGACCACTTCGCGGCTGCGGGCGTCACCAATGCGCTCGACGAAAGCTTTGATATCGGCCAGATCGACGGCACCGGCAGCGAGCCGCTCTTCGCGGACGCTCGCGATCCGCGCGCCGAAGCAATGCTTTCGGGGCTCGCAAAGCGTGGCGCTAAGTCGGTGCTGATCCGCTGGCTCACGTCGCGGCCAGCGCACCCGACGGCGGACGCCGTGCTCGCCGCGATCACAACCACTTTGGCGTGGGGCCCACTCATGCGCAAGCGCGTGTCGCGCGTCACCGCCGAGAGCTTGCCTTGGTGGACGATGTTGTTCGGACGTTTGATCGGCGCTTCGGCGGACGCGTCGCGTCACGCCCCAGACGGTTTCTGCGGCTTTACCAACGAATCGCTCTTGAACGAACGCAGCCTCACCGAGATTTGCTTCGCCGCATTGCTCGATCTCGAACCTGGCCCCGACGATCTGTTCGCATTCAAGACGCTCGCGGGGCTGCTGCTCACAAACGGTCCAGGAGCCATTTCGGCACAAGGGGCGAAAGGCGCCGTATCGGCCGACGGTCCCGAGAGCCCCGAGCGCGTGCAACTTAATAAGGCGCTCGTCGGCTTCCTTTCGCATACCGGCTACACGCATGGCGGCAACGGGTACGAGGGAATCGCGTTCCTGATCGAAGCGTTCCGCGACACGCCGCTCGGCGATCCGTCGGATGCAAGCCACGGCGTGGATCTGCGCAAGCTAGCCGAACACGCGGTGGAGCGTTATGCACAATACAAGGCGCGCAAGAAGAACGCGGGCAGCCTGGACATAGCGAAGCTGCCAGGGGTCAATCATCCGGTGTTCAAGGACAGGCCCGTCAACCATGATCCGAGGGAGGTGTTCATCGCGGATATGTGCGAGCAACGCGGGGAATACAACGCGTTTCATGCGTTCTATCGCGAGCTCGTGCAGGCCCTGTTCGATGCCGGTGTATCGCGTAACGTGTATTGCGTGAATGTCGATGCGGTGATCGCGGCGCTCTTGCTGAAGATGCTGTGGCAACCGCTGCGCCGCGGCGATCTGGCGGAGTCCGATCTGGAAACCGCCGCGTTCACGATCTTCCTCTATCCACGTATGCTCGGCTGCGCGGCGGAAATCGACGATCACCTGAACCGCGGACGCAACATGGACACGCGCACCCCCGCTTCCCAGTGCCGCTTCGTTGCCTAATCGGAAAGACCGGCAGCGATGCGTACAGTGATAAACAGCACGCATCAATCGTTCCGAAAATAGCACTTAACGTTATGCGCCGTTCGGGCGAGTATTCGACAAACAAGAAATCGCCCGGACACCAAGCCGAAATTCTGGAGACACCTCGATGCACCCTTCTTCAACCACCTCTGCCACCGCGCAATCGAAGACATCCGCCGTACTACGCGTGACGGCGGGCAACTTCTTAGAGCAGTTTGATTTTTTCCTATTCGGCTTCTACGCCACGCAAATCGCGGCTGTCTTTTTCCCCGCGGGAAGCGAATTCGCTTCGTTGATGATGACTTTCGCAGTGTTCGGTGCTGGTTTCCTGATGCGTCCGCTGGGTGCGATCATTCTCGGCGCGTATATTGACGATGTCGGCCGGCGCAAGGGCCTGATCGTCACGTTGTCGATCATGGCGAGCGGCACCATCCTTATCGCGTTCGTGCCCGGCTACGCGACGATCGGACTCTTCGCGCCCGCGCTGGTTCTGATCGGCCGTTTGCTGCAGGGGTTTTCGGCAGGTGCGGAACTGGGCGGTGTATCGGTCTATCTAGCCGAGATGGCGACGCCGGGACGCAAGGGCTTCTTCACGAGCTGGCAGTCCGCCAGCCAGCAAGTAGCGATCGTGGTCGCGGCGGCGCTCGGCTTCGCGCTGAATCAATGGCTCGACACGGCGGCGATCGCCGCGTGGGGATGGCGTGTGCCGTTCTTCGTCGGCTGCATGATCGTGCCTTTTATCTTCATTCTTCGGCGCAATCTCGAGGAAACGCGGGAATTCAAGCAGCGTCAGCATCGTCCGAGCATGAAAGAAGTTTTTGCCACGCTCGTGCAGAACTGGACTGTCGTTATCGCTGGCGTGCTTCTGGTCGCGATGACCACCACGAGCTTCTACCTGATCACCGTGTACGCGCCGACATTCGGCAAGACCGTTCTGCATCTGAGCACCGCCGACAGTCTGCTCGTCACGCTGTGCGTGGGCATCTCTAACTTTATCTGGCTGCCGATTGGCGGAGCACTATCAGACCGTATCGGACGCCGTCCGCTTCTTCTCGGAATGACAATCCTCGCAATCGCGACCGCCTACCCGGCGCTTTCGCTCCTCGCTCACGCGCCGAGCTTCATCAACATGCTGCTTGTGCTGTTGTGGCTCTCGTTCATGTACGGCATGTACAACGGCGCGATGGTCGTCGCGCTCACCGAAGTGATGCCGGTCGAAGTGCGAGTCGCCGGATTCTCGCTGGCCTACAGCCTCGCGACGGCGGTCTTCGGTGGATTCACGCCGGTTATCTCGACTGCGCTCATTCATATGACGGGCGACAAGGCCGCGCCGGGCTACTGGATGAGCTTCGCCGCGGTGTGCGGGCTCGGTGCGACACTGGCACTGTATCGGCGCCGTTCCGTTCCGCTGCATGCGGCGTCCTGAAACAACGCATCCATTCGAACATGAAATCGATTCTTCTGAAATTGTGTACCACCGCGCTCGTCGGCAGCGCGGCCGTCGCGCCGAATGTCCAGGCCGCCGATCTGCATGTGATGAGTTCGGGCGGCTTCACCGCAGCGTACAAGCTGCTGGGCCCGAAGTTCGCGGCATCGACCGGCAATACGCTCGATACCGCGCTCGGCCCGTCGATGGGCAAGTCGCCGGAAGCCATTCCGAACCGTCTTCAGCGCGGCGAGCCTGCCGACGTGGTGATCATGGTCGGCTACGCGCTCGACGACCTGATCAAGCAGGGCAAGGTAATTCCCGATTCCCGCGTCGAGCTCGCGGATTCTCGCATAGGCATGGTGGTGCGCGATGGCGCGCCGAAGCCCGACATCGCGTCCGAAGCCGCGCTCAAGCAAACCTTGCTGCATGCCCGGTCGATCGCGTACTCGGACAGCGCGAGCGGCGTCTATATCGAGCGCGAGTTGTTCAAGCGGCTCGGCATCGAGGAACAGGTGAAGGCCAAGGCGAAGATTCCGGTGGCGTCGGTGGTTGCGACCGGCGACTACGAAGTGGGTTTTCAGCAGGTCAGCGAGTTGCTTCCGGTGAAGGGCGGGGCGTACGTCGGCAAGATTCCGGAGTCGATGCAGTCGGTCACGCGCTTTGCGGCCGGCATTCCGGTCGGCGCGCAGCATCCGAAGGAAGCAAAGACGCTGCTGAACTATCTCGCGTCGCCCGCCGTGCAGCCGGAGGTGACATCAACAGGGCTTGATTCAGTCGCTGCACATTGAGACGAGCGCAACGATTCAGCCCGGCAGGTCGACGGGCTGATCAAAGGTTTCTTCCGGTTCGTGCGCCAGGCTCAATGCATTTTTCAGGCGCGCACGGTTGCAGGCACGCTCCCACATCGAAACGAAGATCACCGCGCAGGCATTGCTGATCACGCTGGTCAGCGCGCGCGCCTCGGACATGAAGCGATCGATGCCGACCAGCAGCGCGACGCCCGCAACCGGCAGGTCAGGTATGACGGCCAGCGTCGCGACGAGCGCCACCAGCCCACTGCCCGAGACGCCCGCCGCGCCCTTCGACGTGAGCAGCATGACCGCGAGCATCGTGGCGATCTGCCCGCCCGAAAGGTGCACGTCGCACGCTTGAGCGATAAACATCGAAGCGAGCGTCAGGTAGATCGCCGTGCCGTCGAGGTTGAACGAATAGCCGGCGGGTAGCACCAGTCCGACGATCCCCTTGTCGCAGCCAAGCGCTTCCAGCTTGACGATGAGGCGCGGCAGCGCCGGTTCCGTGGACGATGTCGCGAGCACGATGATCAGTTCCTCGCGAATGTAGCGCAGCAGCCGCCAGAGCGAGAAGCCATGCAGGCGCGCGAGCGGCCCGAGCACGCATACGACGAACAGCAGGCATGCCGCATAGAACGACACCATCAGCATGCCGAGCGAGCCGATCGACCGGATCCCGAAGCGGCCCACCGTGAACGCCATCGCGCCGAAAGCGCCGGCGGGCGCGAGTCGCATGATCATCGCGAGGATGCGGAACAGCACGTGCGCGATGCCATCGATGAATTCCTGTACCCGCTGCCCGGCGTGCCTGCTGGTGTTCAGTGCGAAGCCGAACAAAAGGGCGAGCAGCAGGACCGGCAGCACCTCGCCTTTTTCGAACGCGCCGACGAGCGTCTCCGGAATCACGTGCAGCGCGAATTCGACGAATCCGTGCGACTGCATGCGCGGCGAATACTGGGCGAGGACGGCCGTGTCCAGATGGCGTGCGTCGATGTGGAGTCCCGCGCCCGGGTGCAGCGCGAAAGCGGTCGCGAGGCCGGGAACGAGCGCAATGATGGTGAGGAAGTAGAACAGCGCCAGCGCTTTCAAAATGGTGCGGCCGATCTTCGAGCCGCTCGCAAGGGAGGTAATGCCGGTGACGATCGTGCAGAAAACGATAGGCGCGATCATCATGCGCACCAGCGCGACGAACGCATCGCTGAGCGGCTTGAGCGATGCGCCGACCTGTGGCCAGAAGTGTCCGACGCACAGGCCGAGCGCCATCCCGAGCAGGACCTGGACGTAGAGCAGGTTGAATGGCCTCGGCAGTGTCATTTCGGGGTCTTCTTTGCCGCACCGGCCATGCCGCTGCGTTTCGTGTCGAGGATTGTCTGATAGAACTGCTGTGCGGCCGGCGCGAGAGGACGCCCCCTGCGCCGGACGATGCCGACTCGCCTCGTCACAACCGGATCGACGAGCGGCACGCTGGTCAGGATCGGATGATCGCGCATGGGCATTGCCATCGAAGGCACGGCGGCCACGCCGAGTCCCGCTTCAACCAAGCCGAGCATGGTGGTGACATGGCGTGTCTCGCAGATGCTCGGCATCGACGGCGCCACAGTCGTCAACGCCTGATCGAGCAGCAAACGGTTGCCGGAAGTCTTGTCGACTGAAACGTATTCGTGTTCGTATAGTTCGCTCCACGACACACGCGCTTTTTTCGCAAACGGATGGTCGCGGCGGCACGCGGCCACGAACTTCTCCTGCAGGAGGGCCTTGAACTCAATGTCCGAGTCCTGGCTACCCATGAAGCTCACGCCGAAATCGGCTTCGCCGCTGATGATCGAGCCAAGGACTTCGTTCGCGCTCGTGTCGAGCAGCTTGACCCGAATGCGCGGATAGCGGGCGTGGTAGGCGGCGATGACGCTCGGCAGGAAGTAGTAGGCTACCGACGGCACACAGGCGATGGTCACATGGCCCAAGCGGCTGGTGGACACGTCGCGGATGCCGAGCAACGCGACATCGAGATCGTCGAGAAGTTGTTCCGCGCTCGGAGCAAACACGCGGCCTACGGTCGTAAGTGTCACACTGCGGGTGGTGCGCTCGAAAAGTCGCACGCCGAGTGCCGCTTCTAACTTCTCGATGCGCCGGCTCAGCGCCGGCTGCGATATGTTGATCGCGTCCGCTGCCTTGCGGAAGCTGCCCAGCTCCACGACGGCGCGAAACGCCTGTAGATCGTTCAAATCGAAGTTGACGCCCACAGCCGTCTCCGCATTTAACATGCGGGCTATTTTGCATGATGTGGTGTTATGCGCCCATCAAGCTGACGCTAGGTGAGGGTGCGTTACCAGCGGTTTTGTCAGCGCTGGTGGCGAAGACTATCCAGTTAAAGGGGTCAATTTCTGACTAGCGGCGCCAGTCCACCTTCTTGTTAGATCACCGGAAAGGCGTCCTTGACACCGGCCATTGCGACCAAGAACGTGACGTTGAGGCGAAGCTGGAATCGGTCTAGGCACCAGTTTGCAAGATTGCTTCCGGGTTTGCTCGGCGCTTGGGAGATTTACCGCCATATCATTTCAAAAAGCAACAGAATCGTCCTATCAGAGAAGCGGCAGGAGATCGGAAAATCGCATCTACTATCTGCGGATCGAAAATCGTTCTC
This sequence comes from Caballeronia sp. NK8, assembly GCF_018408855.1. GTDB lineage: Bacteria > Pseudomonadota > Gammaproteobacteria > Burkholderiales > Burkholderiaceae > Caballeronia. Next base: position 130,951 of record NZ_AP024326.1, read on the forward strand.
ATACGTGCGTTTTCGATGAATCTTCACCGCAGTACTTACCGAGAAGCGGCAACCGGCGGCTGTGAAATGCTAAGAATCGACGACGTCACGAATAGCGAAGATTTCCCCGAAAAATGCGATGTCGCGGTGATAGGTGGCGGTATCGTTGGCGTGAGCACCGCGTACGAACTAACGCGGCGCGGCGTCCGCGTGGCCTTATTAGAAAAAGGCATTATTGGCTGCGAGCAGTCGGGCCGCAAACTATCCAAATGGGTATACCAGACGTCCTCCGTTTCCGATTGCGACGATGTTGCATATTTACTTCTTGCAACAGTGGTTCAGTCTGTCGGATTCAGCGATGGAAGAGGCCCCCTACGATGTGCCGCTGTATCGGGAGTTCGCAGGTCTCGACGGCGCAATGACCCGCCTCCCGGACGAAACGACCACCCTGCGGTGTAGGCATCTGCTCGAAGCGCATGGGATCGCTGCGCAAATCCTGGCGGTGGTCAATGAGATATTGAACGACAAGGGATTGACGCTCAAGGCGGGATCGGCTGCCGATGCCACGTTGGTCGCGGCGCCCAGCTCGACCAAGAACGGATCGGGCACACGCGCTCCCGAGATGCAGTCGACTCAGAAAGGCCGCAACCGGTACTTCGGCATGAAAGCCCACGTGGGCGTGAACGCAGAGTCAGGCTTGGTTCATACGGTCATCGGCACGGCAGCTAACGTGCACGACATCAATGTTGCATTTGCGTTGTTGCACGGGGAGGAGACGAGTGTTTATGCCGACGTCGGATACCAGGGCATCGAAAAGCGTGAGCAAGCGAACTCGGCCCGATAGCACGTTGCAATACGGCTGGGCAAGCGAAGGAAACTGAATCCGAACGACCCTATCGATGCGGTCCACGACAAGATCGAAAGACTAAAGGCTGGTATTCGGGCGAAGGTCGAGCATCCTTTCCGAATCCTCAAACGACAATTTGGCTACACGAAGACGCGATACCGGGGCTGGCGAAGAATACCGCTCAAATCACTACGTTGTTTGCGTTGGGCAACTTATGGATGATGCGCAAAGCGCTACGCCACTCGTAGAGAGTCCGCGCACGATGAACGTGGGCTTCATGTCCTTGCTACGAGTCACAACCTCTTGATAGCATCGACTTCCTGACCGAATTCGGCAATCGACAGGGCTTGCGCGAGGGAAAAGTGGAGCTCCAACGCATACCGTTTCCGACGAGTCTTCGTCCATGCCTGTCGCATACGCCCGAACGCATTGTGCAGACGCTCCCTAACTACGACTGACGCTAAGAAGACTCTCCCAATGAACGCGGCGCATAGCGGTCTCATGGCCCGTGTCGCGGTTCACTCACAGCGACTCCAGCGTATCCGTAATCTTTGTATAACGAAGTTTAAGGAGTACTAATCAACATTACTAAGATAAGCTTAGCTTGAGTACGAGCGCATCTGCTTATGGGGCGCGGTTCGTCATTGGTACATGAGCCTTCGCAGTCTAGGAAACTACACATCGCAAGGCCTGTTGTGAGCTCATCCAGCCGAGCTACGTTTAGTTCTCGTTATGCGGGCGCGCTCAGTGCCGAGCGGACCACGCGTGAAAGCTCGTCGAGTTGGAACGGCTTGCGCAGCGCCGTGAAGCGCTTATCAGCGATCGTCGAAATATCGACATCTGCGTAGCCTGTGGCTAGAATTACCGGCAAATTTTCGCGCAATTCGTGGGCTTTCTCTATGACCTGCAATCCGTTCATTCCAGGCATGGCATAGTCGACCATTAGCAGGTCAGGATTGTCGACGCGAAGGCGCTCGAGACCGCTAACGCCGTCACGAGCTTGAGAAACGGTATACCCGAGTGCCTGCAGGCATTCGACAAGCATGCTTCGGACGTCCTCGTCGTCCTCGATTACAAGAATGTGACGCCCCTCCACCGCGCGGTTATCTAAGTTTGAACCGGCGACGATTTCCTGCGTTTGCTTATCTACGAGCGGCAACCACATCTCTACAGTGGTGCCCTTTCCCGGTTCGCTGTCAATGCGCGCAACACCGCCTGCCTGCCGTGCGATTCCGTACACTTGACTTAGCCCCAGTCCGGTACCCTTGCCAACCGGCTTCGTCGTAAAGAACGGGTCAAACGCGCGAGAAAGCACACTTGGCTCGATGCCCGTCCCGGAATCGCTGACACTGATGACAACGTAGCGTCCTGCTGCAAGCGTTTCGTCCGGCGCAGGTCGCTCGCCTGCATGGATGGAAAGGCGTCCGCCGACCGGCATGGCATCTCGCGCGTTGATCGCCAAGTTGAGCACAGCGAGCTCTAACTGGTTGGCATCTGCTCGCGTCCAAAGATCTTCCGCATCCGCATGGGTAGAGAATGCGATGGCCGGTCCCAGCGAGATAGAGATGATGTCATGCATGCCTTGGAGCAGCGAAGTAACGTTCACGGCCTTCAAGTCTAGATTGCTCGTGCGTGAGAACGTGAGCAATTGGGCGGTGAGCTTGCCTCCACGCTCAGTGGCGCGTTTGATCGTCGCAGCCATCTTGCGCACCCGGTCATCATCGCTCAGACGAGTAAGCAGCTCGGCGTTGGCCATGATGACATTAAGAAGATTGTTGAAATCGTGCGCAATGCCGCCGGTCAATTGGCCCAGCGCTTCCATCTTTTGCGATTGCACGAGCACGGCCTGCACCTTGGCGCGCTCATGGATCTCTTTCATGAGCCGATCATTCGCCGATGCAAGCTCACGCGTGCGTTCGCTGATACGACTTTCGAGCGATTCATTCAGGTGCTCGAGCGCCTCTTGCGCTTTCACGCGTTCGATCAGATGCTGCTCGGATTCCGCCAGATGCTTGCGCGACTCATACTGCCGAGCGCGGGCGCGCAGGGACGATGTTACCGCGCGACGCAAAGTCTCAGAGTTCAAGGGTCGCTCAAGAACCAGTACGTTTCCAAGCCGTTCGAGCAGGTCGAGGCTCGCCGCGGGACGGCGTCCGGCGAAACGCCCGGAGAGCAGGATGATGGGAAGATCGGACCAGGCGGCTTGATGCTCGAGCCACTCTCCGAGCGCGCGCGCGCCATCGTCCGAAGTAGATTCTTCGGTAACGATCGCAACGCCAGCGCCGCTTTGGAGTTCCTTCAATAGACATTCCGAGTCGAGACAAGTGAAGCAGCTTCGACCGTCGCTCGCGAGTACGTCGGCGATGACATCGGCGTCGCGGCCGAAGGGCGCCATGATGAGAACGCGAAATTCCATTGCGCTAGTCGGAGGAGGGGTTCTTCTTGCCGTTCGAAGGGGGCAGCATAGCCGTGTCCCCCTGGTACCTTGGAAGACCGCCCAGAATGCCTTCGAAATCACGCAACGCTTCGCCGACGATTAGACCGCGGCCGCCGAGTTGGAACTGGCGGATCGAGCGCTCGTGCCCACTCGCGCGACTTTTGACCGCGGTCACCGCGGTGAGCACTTCGCCCCGACGCTCGAAGTAGCGGAACAGCACGACCACATCGCTAAGATAGCTGATATCAATGTCGCTCTGGATCTCGCCGATGACACCATGCTGCCCCAAGACCAACATGGTGATGACGCCGCGCTGATTAAGATACGTGAGCAACTCATGCATCTGCAGCAGCAGATAGCGTTCTCCAGGCATGGCTTGTAAGAAAGCGTTCAGGCTATCAATGGCGACAAACCGCGCGCTGTCCTGCTCAACGCTGCGATGCACCTCGCTTGCAAACTCGCCCGGCGAGATTTCGGCCGGGTCGACCTGGCGCAAGGTCAGCAACCCACTTTCCAGGTGGTGCCGGAGATCGATGCCGAGGCTAGTTAGCCGTCGTAGCAACGTGGTTCGTGTCTCGTCAAAGAGGTAATAGACGCAGGCTTGCCCGCGCTCGAGTGCAGCCAGCAGACATGAGGCGACGGTGGTCGTTTTACCGACGCCCGATGGCCCGACGAACAGCGTGTTTGTGCCTGGGACAAGGCCGCCGCCGAGGAGCGCATCGAGTCCAGGCGTCCCAGTGCTCAATGCGTTCGCCGAATAGTCGCTGTGATGCTCCGCGGCGACGAGGCGAGGATAGACCTTGATGCCCCCCGTTTCGAGCGTCATGTCGTGGTAACCCTCGCGAAACTTAATGCCACGCATCTTGGCAATGCGCAGCCGCCTGCGTTCGCCGCCATAATCGTGCACCAAATTGTCAAGGCTGATCACGCCATGCGCAATACTATGCAATTGGAGATCGCCGGGTTCCGAGGTGTTGTCATCAAGGAGCATCACCGTGCAGGCGCGGGTTGCGAAATAGCGCTTCAGGGCGAGGATCTGACGCCGGTATCGCAGCGGGTTCTGCGACAACATCCGGAGTTCGGACAGGCTGTCAAAGACGAGGCGGACCGGCTTCAAATCGTCAACCCGCGCGATAACGTCACGGACGGTTTCGCCCAATTCGACTTCCGCGGGATGTAAGATCGTTTGTTCGTAACGAGGATCGAGGCCCTCATCGGTAAGCAGTTCAATGATCGTGACGCGGGTGGTGTCCCAGCCGTGACTTTCAGCGACGGCCACGAGTTCGGCCTTTGTCTCGGATAGGGTCACGTACAAGCCTGGCTCCCCGACTTCGGCACCCTTGAGTAAGAACTGCATAGCCAACGTTGTTTTTCCTGCACCCGGGGCGCCTTCGAGAAGATACATGCGGTGCGGCGTCAGCCCGCCGCCCAGGATGTCGTCCAGGCCGTCGACGCCTGATGAGATACGGCCCGGATCTGGCTGATCAATTAGCGCTGACATATGTCTCAAGTGTGGTTGGCTGTTCCAACAGCCGTTAGTGCATGCAAAAAGCAGTCCACGCTCGCGTCAGCGTGCAAGGCTCTTAGCGACCGGGTTTCGGTGTGCTGGTTTTTCGCGGCACCCTCGCCACGTGCGCGGGCAGCACTGGCAAGCGAATAAGCGCCGGTCCGGCTGGTTGGTAAATTGTCCTTGATGTGGCGGGCAAGCAGAGTAGGATTTCCTCGTTCGACGTCATTGCCCGGGGGTGGGGGCCCATGCGACCAGGCCTCCAGCGTCGTCATACCAGCGGAATTTCCGAACCCGCACGCCGAGTGAGCCGGATCCTATTTTCGCGATCGGGCGCGGCTAATACGGCCGCCAGAGCCGGCTAGGCGTGCAGGGCGCGTGAATAAGACTTCGCAGCGAGCTTAGACGATCGTACGGCGCGCGACGGCACGCCGTGTGCATCCGCTCATACACCGCAAAATGCGGCTGCACCTCTTCCTGGGCCTTGATCCGGACAATTAAATTGATCTGATCGGGCACAAGGTCCGTCGCCGCTGCGAGAGCGGGCTCCCGTTGCGGCGCGCAGATCCGGTCCTCCTCCGCCACAGTAGAGCCGACAGCTATGTGGTAGGTCTTCTCTTGCCGGAAGACGATGTCGACGACGCGCGCCCGCGCACTCGTTGTCGACGGCGGTCCGCGTCACTTCAGCGAGTTGGTGCATGACTTCCGTAAGGAAGCCTTTGGCCGAACGCAGCCGGATGCGGTGCTTGCCAAGCGCCCGCCAATCAGTATCGAATTTCATGATGTCATCCCAATCGATCCCTTTGCGCGCGGCGCTGCTGCCCTGTCCGTCGTCCGCGGCGACTTGAATTTTTCCGGGAGTTTTACTACGTTATTTTTAGCTCAGGCAGTGTGTCCGCCGCCCGATCGGTCGCACGCTGCGTGTTTCGATTTGTTTGCTGGCAGCATCGCAGGCGAACTGGAGCGCGCAAGCCCGTTCTCTTCCTTGCTGCGTCGAAGGAGAAGACGATGAGCCACGTCTATCTGCGCTCGGACTGCACCGATGGCACCGAGCGTCGCTCTCAAACTTCAGGCTTTTTTCTGCATGTCGCTGCTCGCGCATTGCGACCGGCGCTCGTCTCGGGCGTTCCCTCGCGCCCTTGCCAGCCTCCGTCTCGCATCCCGGGCCTTAGGGCAACGCCGAACGTCGGGAACGGCGTGAATATCCTCGTGTGCGCTCCGGGGCGCTTAAAGCCGAGCTGGCCGTGCCGCGCCAGGATTGCCTTTAAACCGGCGCCGCAGGGCGACGCGGCATAGTCGGGACGTCGCATCCTTGCGCCGGGGGTGCGGGTGGCTTCCCATCGCAGTGGCCGATGAGAAAAAAACTTCTGCGGAGTGTGCGCCGAGAATTGTCGATCAGCAGCGAAACAATTCGTGGACAGGCTTGAGATGAAAACGGTCATTCGTTACCGGAACGTGGCGAAGCTTTCACGTCCGGATCTTCATCAGATGATCGAGCGGCTCGCTGAACGGGTGCTCGGCCCGCATTTGTCTCACTTTCCGGCCGAACTGCTCCGTTTGCACGCAACCCTGGACAGGAGCCGCCACCATGGTCTCTATCGCGTTCGTTTGCAGATGACACTGTCCGGCGCGACGCTGGCGTGCGTAGAGGAATCGTCGCGATTGGAAAAGGCAATCGAACACGCCTTTACAGAGCTGGATCGGCAGGTTGAACGCCACGTTGCACATCTGCGTCACGAGGACGCCTGGCGTCGCAAGGAGCGGCGCGTCGGCCTGCGGCAACTCAAGACGGCACTGAACGAAGAAAGCGACGCAGAAACGGCGTCCTTCAGCAGCCTCGGTCGCCCGCTGCTCGCATCACTGCAGCGCTTTGTGCAGCGGGAGCTTTCGGACCTGCAGGTGCGAGGCGAACTCGACCCGGGTGAGCCATCCGTCGACGAGATCGTCGATGAGGCGTTGGCCCGTGCGTGTGAGCAGTCGGCAACCCGCTCACGTAAGCTCAACCCGCTGCAGTGGTTGTACCAAATAACGCTGAGCGTTCTCGCCGACGAAGTGAGCCGTCGCCAGGACGAGGCGGGCCGCTGCATTTCGCTCGAGGGCAGACTGCCGATCGAGCTGCGCGAGCCGCGAGAGGACGAGGAAATACTGTTTGCCTACTGGCAGCCCGATGAAGTCCTGCGTCTTGAAGACGTCATGCCTGCAGCGGACGCGACGCCCGAGGAGGCCGTGAGCGAGCAAGAACTCCGCGCGCTGCTCGCGACGCTCCTTTCGGAACTGCCGGCACCCTGGCGCCGCGCAGTTGTCCTTTGCCGGCTGGAGGGGCTTGCAGTAGGCGCTGCCGCCCAGGTAGCCGGTGTGACGGAGCAGGCACTTGAGCAGGGGCTGACGCATGCCGACGCGTTCCTTCGGGCGAGACTTGGAGCGCTACGGTTGATCCCGCAAGCGTCGGACGAGCCCGCTGGCTACGTAATGCCAGGCGTGCTGCCGCCAGCGTCGAGCCTTTCGCAAAAATTCGAGCAGGCAACGCGGCGCGACGTTCGAGAGCCAGAGAAGCAACGACGATGATGTTCGCGCAATTGCGAGGGCGCAAGAAGTGTCCTAGAGACCGGCTGACCAGCGGCGACAAACGATCAGTAATTGAAGTGTTTTGATACCGGTGAAGACATCATGAGCAAGATCATTGGCATCGATCTCGGCACGACGAACTCCTGTGTGGCGTCAATGGAAGGCAAGCAGGTTAAGGTGATTGAGAATTCAGAAGGCGCCCGCACGACGCCATCGGTTGTCGCGTATCTCGACGGTAGTGAGCTGCTGGTGGGCGCGTCCGCGAAGCGGCAGTCGGTCGCCAACCCGAAAAACACGCTGTTTGCGGTCAAGCGCCTGATCGGCCGCCGCTTCGAGGAGAAGGAGGTGCAGAAGGATATTCGGCTGATGCCCTACAAGATCGTCAAGGCGGAGAACGGCGACGCGTGGGTCGAAGCGCGCGAGAGCAAGCTCGCACCGTCACAGGTCTCGGCCGAAGTCCTGCGCAAGATGAAGCAGACCGCCGAAGACTACCTCGGCGAGTCGGTCACTGAAGCCGTCATCACGGTGCCCGCCTACTTCAACGATAGCCAGCGCCAGGCGACAAAGGACGCCGGCCGCATTGCGGGTCTCGAGGTCAAGCGGATCATCAACGAGCCCACAGCCGCTGCGCTCGCCTTCGGCCTCGACAAGCGCGAAAGCCGTGACCGCAAGATTGCCGTCTTTGATCTTGGCGGAGGCACCTTTGACATTTCGCTGATTGAGATCGCCGATGTTCACGGAGAAAAACAGTTCGAAGTGCTGTCGACCAACGGCGATACCTTTCTGGGCGGCGAAGATTTTGACCAACGCATCATCGACTATCTGGTTGGCGAGTTCAAAAAGGAGCAGGGCGTTGACCTCTCGACGGACGTGCTCGCATTACAGCGTCTCAAGGAGGCGGCCGAGAAGGCCAAGATCGAACTGTCGTCGAGTCAGCAGACTGAGATCAACCTGCCGTACATCACAGCGAACGCATCGGGACCCAAACATCTGAACGTGAAACTCACGCGCGCGAAACTCGAATCGCTGGTGGAGGACCTGATTGAGCGGACGATGGAGCCTTGCCGCGTTGCGCTTAAAGATGCGCGTCTGACGGCAGAACAGGTCGATGACGTCATTCTTGTCGGTGGCATGACGCGTATGCCCAAGGTGCAGGAGACGGTCAGAGCGCTTTTTGGGCGGGAACCGCGAAAGGATGTCAACCCCGAAGAGGCGGTGGCCGTCGGGGCGGCCATCCAGGCGGCGGTGCTGTCCGGGGAGCGCAAGGACGTCTTGCTGCTCGACGTGACGCCGCTCTCGCTTGGCATCGAAACGCTCGGTGGCGTCATGACAAAGATGATCGAGAAAAACACCACCATTCCGACCCGGTTCTCGGAAGTTTTCTCGACCGCCGACGACAACCAGGCCGCGGTCACTATCAAGGTGTATCAGGGCGAACGCGAGATGGCGAGCGGCAACAAGCTGATGGGCGACTTCACTTTGGAGGGGATCCCGCCAGCCCCCCGTGGCGTGCCGCAGATCGAAGTGACTTTTGATATCGACGCGAACGGCATCCTGCACGTATCGGCCAAAGACAAGGCCAGCGGCAAGGAAAACCGGATCACCATCAAGGCGAATTCAGGATTGTCCGAAGGCGAAATTGAAAAGATGGTCCGGGAGGCGCAGGCGCATGCGGCAGAAGATCACCGGCTGCGCGAGCTGGTCGATGCGCGTAATCAGGGCGATGCGTTGGTCCACACTACGCGCAAGGCACTGACTGAATATGGTGAAAAGCTTGACGCCGCCGAGAAGCGCGAGATTGAGGCTGCAATCAGGGACCTTGAAGATGCATTGAAACGGTCCCACAGGGAAGAAATACAGGCCCGGATCGGCGCGCTGGCGACGGCGTCGCAAAAGCTCGGGGAACGCATGTACGCGGACAAACCATCGCAAGGAAGCGGTCCGAGCGAAACGGCGGGGCAACACGAATCCCAGAGGCCAGGCCAGGATGATGGTGTGATTGACGCAGACTTCAAGGAGGTGAATCGGAAGCGGTGACGCCGGGACGCTCACTCGGCCGTCAAGGATCGGATGCAGGCGTGACCCCTGAGAGAGCGCTCGTATCAATCGGACCGGCGGTGCGCCAGGCGCAGCGCCGCGGTGTTCGTCAGCTTGGCGCTCATGGGTAAGAGGTTTGGCTATGAACATGCAACATATACTTGTCGTGACCGCGGCGGCGTTGGCTATGTGCTGGTCCGGCGACGCAAAGCCGACGAGTGCGCCGGTGCGCACCTTGCCGCTACAAGACGATATCTGGATTACCGGTACCATCCAGCGTGGCAGCGGCCAGTACGCGCCCGGCGACTACACGACGATTTTGCTGGATCGACCGGTGACCTCGCCCTGTAGTGACAAGGTGGTCACCGATATCCTTCTCGGTATCGGTGGCAACCCGGGTCCCACACTGCTGCTTCCCTTTCTCGACCAGCGGGTGGCCGTCAAGGGGCGCGTGAGCTGTCCTCGCTCGGGCACACAGTTCTCACCGCAGCCGGACGTGGTGTTTCCGGTCTGGTAAAGGTCGACAGGTGCAAAGACGGTGCACCGAGTGCCGAGACCTGGGGCTCGACTAACTGGGCGTTGTGGTGCAGGGCGGCGGCTTGATCAAGATCAAGCGTGCGCGCGCTAAGGCTAAGTCCCCCAGCATCAAGCGGTGTCGCGCCCGGGGCCCTTACGCCCCGAACTGGGTGAGCGATGCGCTATTGAAGTGGTGGCACCACGCCTAGCTTTTCGGCGAGCATCCTCTCGTAGACACCGAAATGCAGATCGACCTCTTCCTGCGTCACCACTGTTACGAGGATATTGATCTGCGCGGGTTGCAGGCCAAGGACGGTCGCGATCGCCGCTTCGAGTTGGGGCGCGCATAAGCGGTCGTCGGCGAACGTGCTGCCAACCGAGACCTCGTAAGTGGCTTCCTTTCGCGCCACGACTTCGACTATGCGCGCACGCGCGCTCATGTTGTTGTCGATCGCAAGCCGAATGACCTGGACCGCCGTACGCATCGTCTCAGTCGGGAAGCCCTTCGTCGAGCGCAGCCGGATACGGTGCCGGCCGAGGGTCAGCCAATCGTAATCGAATTCCATAATGTCCTCGCAAGGGCTGTCAGGAACGTCGAGAAAAGATAGGATGCGCCCGTCCGATTTCAAGAGCAGAAAACTCGCAACATCCCCTTGAAATTTCGGCGCGAGATCCTATCTTGAATTTCGCTCAGGCAGTCGCGCAGCAGTTCGGCGCGCTGCGTGTTTCGATTTGTTTGCCCGCAGCACGGCAGATGGACTGGAGCGCGTAGGCCCGTTCGTCTTCCTGCTGGTTCAAAGGAGGAAATGATCATGAGCGATCTCTATTCCGGGACCGACCTGTTCAGCGAGCTCGATCGCCTGCAACGGCAGTTGGCGAGCATGTTCGGTGGTTTCCCTTCCAGCATCCGTTCTGGGCGTTTCGGCGCCTTCCCGCAAATCAATATCGGCTCGACCGACGACTCGATCGAGGTCGTTGCGTTTGCGCCCGGAGTCGATCCGAAGAGTCTGGACGTGTCAATTGACAAGGGCCTATTGAGCATCAGCGGAGAGCGCGCGGCGGCGCAACCCGCGACCGACGGTGAAGAAATGCGCACCTATGCGCAGGAACGATTCGTAGGTTCTTTTCGACGCGTCATTGAGCTACCGGAGCATGCGGACCCCGACAAAGTTACTGCGCAATACACCAATGGCTGCCTGACGGTGAGCATTGGCAAGCGGGAGGCATCCAAGCCACGAGCTATTACCGTTCAATGAAACGTCAGAGTCGAAGGAGGACATCATGAACGCCACAACAGAGCTTGCCAGGAAAGGCGAAAGCGCGGTCGCCGGCAGGGAGGGGGAGCCGTCCGAGCGTCGGATCACCATCACGCCGCCGGTCGATATCTTTGAAAATAGCCAGGGCGTCGTCTTGTGGGCGGATTTGCCCGGCGTAACGAAGGATCGGCTCGACGTGAAGGTCCACGACGGTAATCTGTTCATCGAAGCCGAGGCGGTGGTGCCGACTCCGGCCGGGCTGCGCCTGCAGCACGCCGAGATCCGCCAGCCCCACTTCGCGCGAGCGTTCTCGCTCGGGTCCGACCTGGATGCTTCGAAGATCGATGCCAATCTGAGGGACGGCGTGCTGCAGCTGACAATACCGCGTCGGGACGAAGCCCGCCCCCGCCGGATCGAAGTGCGTACAGGCTGAGTCGGCAAGCGGGTAAAGCCGCGGGAGACCTCGAAGTGGCGGTCCAAGAGGCCGCCACCCGCGGTTTAGTCGTTTGCTGATGAAATCCGCAGGAGCAAACCATGAATACCGATCCAAGGAAATGGAACCCGTTCAAGTTCCTGCGCGGGTCGACGCGCAAGTCCGATGCGGACGCGGAGCATTCGCCGGGCGGTGAACAGTCGCGCTCGACGTGGCCTGACATGCCTCGATTCTTCTCGCGCGATCCGTGGCGCGCCGTCGAAGAATTTTTTCAGGACCCCTTTGCCGGACGCGGGGCGCTGGAAAGATGGTTTGGCGACTTCAGCTCATCGCGCTTCCAGCCGCGTATCGACGTGGTCGACGAAGGGAAAATACTGCGCGTGACGGCTGAGTTGCCCGGAATGGAGCGCGAGGACGTGAGCGTAAGCGTCGAGGATGGCGCGCTCGTCTTGCGCGGCGAGAAGAAACAGGATGTCCGTAGCGAAGAGGACGGCTGCTATCGGCTGGAGCGAGCCTATGGGCGCTTTACACGGACCATCCCAATGCCGGAAGACGCCGAGCCCGATCGCGCCCTGGCCAAATTCGACCACGGCATACTTACGTTGACCGTGCCGAAGTCGGTGTCGGCGCGTTCCGCGAGTCGCACGATCGATATTGGCTAGCGTGACCGGGTAGTGCGATGCCCGTAGCATGTTCATCGGCAAGTGGGGCCGTTAGCTCAGCTGGTAGAGCAGCGGACTTTTAATCCGTTGGTCACTGGTTCGAACCCAGTACGGCTCATGAGATATCCCGACGCAATGCCGCTGCCGCAGGTGTCGCACTGTCTGATTTCTTGGTAGCGTGCCGACCGATTGGCTGAGTCGATGGAGGCGATCAGCTCGCTGAAATGGGCGCGTTATGACAAGTACGGGCCGCCCGTAATCCTCGACGCGTACTGGACAGCATCGTTGCTCGTGCCGGCTTGAATGTTACACCAAAACTCCTGGTGACAGGCGCCGAGAAGGCGGGCGGCCAGATAGCGGGGAACATGACTGGCCAGCCAAAACCGGCAACCATCAAAGAATACTTTCATTGCCGGCCGCGCGGCGCGCATCGTACCTGAGCGAATGAAAGCCAATGCGTCTTCGACGGCTGGGCTGCCAATCGCTTCCCGCATGAGGAATTCGTCGCTCACCGACAGTTGCGAAAACTTGAGGTAATCCAGGCCGAGCACGCCGGATGGGAGCTTGGGCGACGGCGCGCCTGGCGCCCGAGGATCTCTGGGCATATCACTCAGATCAGGCACGCATCGAGCAATGCATTACGTTATAAAACATGTCCACCTGGAGCGGCTCCTCGCATGTCCATGCTTATCGCGCAGCGTTGGCCCCGTCATCCGTTGGGTGGATCGATCTCGCTTGCCGCGGGTTCATGGGTCTCGTGAGCGCAGAAAAGCCGAGCCGGCGCAGGGCGGTGTTCGCCTGTGCCATAAAGGCCTCGGGCCAAGTTCCGCAGAGAAACTCGAAGGCGGGTCGGGCCTCTTCTAGCAGCGAGGAGAGCACATCATTGCATGCAGCTCCCGATGGCACGGAATTCATCGAGTCGCCGAAGAGAACTTGCTGGACGAGGGCGACGCCGCCGCGCTCAGCCACAAAAGAAATCGCAGGATAAAAGCGCGGATCTTCGACGATGGCTTGGCCGTACGTCTCGGCCAAGGCAATCAAAATTGCCATGTCCATGCGCGACGGCGTCGCGGGAATATAGATGTGACTTGACGCATAACCGCGTTGCATCGAGGTTTGACGCATAAGCGTCACGACATTCTCAAGTTCCGAAACGATACGCGCGACGGCGCCATCGGGCATCGCCTCGCTAGCGCGAGCGCCCGAGCTCGCGTGGTTCGTCGAGTCATTCGGTTTGCAGGTCCCTTTCATCATGTCATGCTCCAGGGCGAGTCATTGACCAGTCATCAGGTGTCGAATGATCAAGGCCGGGTCGGCGATGTCGAGGATCAGGCGACGGAAAATACGCCTACGCATATGCTCTTCGTCAAGCACCCACGGCGCACCTTTTTCGCTTAGATAACGAGCGAGGGCATCTTCGAGATTCGCGTCGTCGGGTAGATCGAGCCGGCGCGCCAGGAGCGCCGCAATGACATCGTCGAGTTCGACTTCGAGCGGCTTGGAATCAATGCGAAGTTCGAGTTTCATGTCAGCTTGCTAAGAAGCAGCGCCGCACGACGGAGTAAAATGCGGCGCCCGCAAATGAACCAATTGCACCTGTCATCAATACAACAGGCACTTCGAGCAACCCGCTGCCGCTTAATACTCGAATTCCCGTGCGGGCGTCTGCGTCGGCTTATCGTCTTTCGGCGCTTCGGCAACGGTGGCATCGGTTGTGAGAATCAACCCCGCAATCGATGCGGCGTTCTGCAGCGCGGTACGTGTGACCTTGGTCGGATCGACGACGCCCGCCTCAACAAGATCGCCGTATTCGCCGAGGGCTGCGTTGTAGCCAAAGTTGCCGTGGCCTTCGACCACTTTTGCGATGACCACCGAAGGCTCGTCGCCCGCATTCGCGGCGATGATGCGCAGCGGCGCCTCGAGCGCGTGCAGTACGATCTGAATGCCCGCGTCCTGATCGCTGTTGGCGCCTTTCAGTCCCGTCACCGCTTCCCGCGCGCGCAGCAGCGCCACCCCACCGCCGGGCACGATGCCTTCCTCGACTGCGGCACGTGTAGCGTGCAGCGCGTCGTCCACGCGGTCTTTCTTCTCCTTCATTTCGACCTCGGTGGCCGCGCCGACCTTGATGACGGCCACGCCGCCGGCGAGTTTCGCGACACGCTCCTGCAGCTTCTCGCGGTCGTAGTCGCTTGTCGTTTCCTCGATCTGCGCACGAATGGACTTCACGCGTGCCGCGATGCGCTCTTCGTCGCCCGCGCCATCGATGATGATCGTGTCGTCCTTGCGGACTTCAATGCGCTTCGCTCGTCCGAGATCTTCAAGGGCTGCCTTCTGCAGTTGCTTGCCGGTTTCTTCGGAGATGACCGTCGCGCCCGTCAGGGTTGCGATGTCCTCGAGCATGGCTTTGCGCCGGTCACCGAAACCTGGCGCTTTGACGGCAGCGACCTTGAGGATGCCGCGCATGGCATTAACGACCAATGTCGCCAGCGCTTCGCCCTCGATGTCCTCAGCGACAATCAGCAGTGGCTTCCCAGCCTTTGAGGTTGCTTCAAGCACTGGCAACAGATCTCGGATGTTCGAGATCTTCTTGTCGTGCAGCAAAATCAGCGCATCGTCGAGATAGGCAGCCTGCTTGTCGGGATCGTTAATGAAGTAGGGGCTGATGTAGCCACGGTCGAACTGCATGCCCTCGACAACATCCAACTCGTTCTCGAGCGACTTGCCGTCTTCGACGGTAATCACGCCTTCCTTGCCCACTTTTTCCATCGCCTGTGCGATGATCGTCCCGATCGCCTCGTCGGCGTTCGCGGAGATCGAGCCGACCTGGGCAATCTCACGGCTTGTCGAAATCGGCTTCGACAGCGTGCGCAGCTCGTCGAGTAAGGCCGCGACGGCCTTGTCGATGCCGCGCTTGAGATCCATCGGATTCATGCCGGCGGCGACATGTTTCATGCCTTCCTGGACGATCGCTTGTGCGAGAACGGTGGCCGTCGTGGTGCCGTCGCCGGCCACGTCTCCCGTCTTCGAAGCGACCTGCTTGACGATCTGTGCTCCCATATTCTCGAATCGGTCCTTGAGTTCGATCTCCTTGGCGACTGACACCCCATCCTTCGTGATGGTCGGCGCGCCGAAGCTGCGTTCGATCAGGACGTTTCGGCCTTTGGGCCCAAGGGTAACCTTCACGGCATCGGCCAGCACATTGACGCCCTTGACGATGCGGGCACGGGCGGTGTCGTGGAATTTGACCTCTTTTGCGCTCATGTTATTGCTCCGGAGTTTGTGTTGACCAGCGTGTCGCGATCTACCGATGCATTGGCTGGTCGCACTACCGGCGTCACCAGTCGAGTCTCGGGATTCGATTAAAGTTCAGGCAGCCTTGCGCGCCGGACCGGCGTCAGCCTCGAGAACGCCCATGACGTCCTCCTCGCGCATGACAAGCAACTCCTCGCCATCGACCTTGACGGTCTGGCCCGCGTATTTGCCGAATAGAACCTGGTCACCGACCTGTAGCTGGAGCGGGCGCAGCGTGCCGTCCTGCAGCAGCCGGCCGTTGCCGACTGCGACGACTTCGCCTTGTTCTGGTTTTTCTGCTGCTGAATCGGGAATTACGATGCCCGAAGCTGTCGTCCGTTGCGTTTCGATTCGCTTGACGATAACCCGGTCGTAGAGGGGACGAATATGCATTTCCAGCTCCTGAGCGATTAAAGGATCACCAATAAGGGAATCCGGCCGCACGATTGCGACACGCTGAGTGCCGCCGTGCGGCCGAGCCAACCGTGGCGAAAAGCGAAATAAGGGTGGGCGTTTTTCGATTCAAGGGGTGGCGAAAGCTCGATTTGTAACTTTTTGTATCAGAGCGGCAGCAGGATACGATGCATTCGGCCGAGCCGATAAATGGTGCGCCCCCGGTGGTCGCGCCGACGAGATATAGGCGCAGCAGGACACGGGGGCCGACGTCCGCCATCAGCATTCAATGTGTCGTCGGGTTCGTTGAGCGCGCGCCACAAACCAGACTGCACAGGTCAAAAAATCCGGCGTAGATAGCCTCGGCGCGAAGCGAGTTGCATTAAGCTTTTGCGCCCGCTCTCGTCATCGTCTCGCGGTGCCCTGTTGCTCGCGTCTGCCTCGTAGAAACCGAACGCCTGCCGGCAGGCGAGCGCCTCTGCCGCGCTTGCGCCTATAACGTTGCAACTGCGCTGCTCAGCACGCTCCACGTCCCACGCGCCGAGTTGCCAGGCTGCGTCAAGCACCAGCAAATCCACCGTCTCGACGCTTCGCCACTGAAAATTCAGCGTGATGGTCGATGGAGGAACAGGACGTGAAGGAATATCAACGCTAGCAAGACGAGGGGCGTCGCACGCCGGAATCCGTGCCAATGGAGTAACACGATCAGCGGCGTATTAATGTGTGCCGCAGCGGTGACGGTGACGGCAAAGAGCGGCAGCCGCACCGCGTTTATCTGCTCTTGAAGCTGGTCGAAAAGGTCCATGAAGCCTTCCTAGTTGAGAACTGCAGGGCCCTTGGATGTGGTTCGTTGCTATTTTATGTAGTGCACGCACGCAATGCTTAGCAGTTGAACACAACTTGACATAGAGGAATTTCGGGGCAGACGGCGCTTGGCCTCCATCGTTTGTCGCATGACAATGTGCCGATCAGGGGCCGGGTCCCGGTGTGGCCAGTTTGAGACGACTAACGAACGCGTCGTGCGGACCATCATTTGACAGCTTCTGGCTCAATAGCAGATATAGTTCCGGAACTTATGACCCAACGTGGCATAGAGTCGCCACGTTGAAAGAGTAAAGCGCCGCAGACAGGCATGAAACACCTTATGAGACGACTGCTCCTCCGAGGACTCTGCCAACGCCGAATGTAAAGGCGGCTGCCGCCAGACCAACGAGTATTTGCCGAACCGCTGAAAATCCAGCACTGCGACCGTTGAACACTGAGGTGAAGAACTCCGATGGCCGCCAGTGCAGCATGCTGAAACCGATGCATTCGACGATTGCCGTTTCACCTGTCGACCAAAGGAACGGCATGGCGGGGAGAATGGCGCTGATGGAAAACAGGCAAAACGAGACGCCGGCAGCGGACCACGGATTGCCGCCTAGCTCAGCCGGGTCAAGTACCAGTTCCTCGCGCACCAGCGCGTCTAATGCCTCGTCCTAATCCTGCATGATTTGCGAGGCGACACGCTTGGCCTCTTCCGCGCTCAACCCTTTCGCTTTGTAGATGAGTGCAAGCTCGTGCTCTTCTGATTCAGGGCATGGTGCATGCCTGCACGAATTGCGAAACAGACGGCCGCGTCGTCCCTAGCATTTTAGTTTTGATGTGTGCGCCAAGCTGACCGCTCGTGGCGGCGCATACCTTGCCATAATCGTTCCAGGCAATCCGGACGTGGAGAATGACGCGGCGGCAACTGCTGTGGCCAGGATGGCCATTGATCGGTCGAGAAAGTCTACCGTGCCACTTCGCACCGGACGCGGGTCGTTGCTGGGCAGGCGAGCATGCGGGGCGCAGGAAGATCGTCCTATCCAACGCAAACGGATGGTGCGACATTGCGCTCAGCATTCTAAACATATCCCGCCCGATGCGCCGCAGCCAAGTGGCGCACGCGAGCCGCGATTACATCATCAGCCAATCATGCTCAGAATCGACGAAGTCATCAACAGCGAAGCATTCCCGGATCGATGCGATGTCGTGGTTATAGGCGGCGGCATCGTCGGCGTCAGCACGGCGTATGAACTCGCGCGAAGCGGCATATCGGTGACACTTATAGAGAAGGGCATCATCGGCGGGGAGCAATCGGGACGGAACTGGGGCTGGGTGCGTCAGCAGAATCGTGACCTGCACGAATTGCCGCTCGCCATGCACAGCCTCAAACGCTGGGGCGAACTCAGCGCCGAACTCGGCGACGACATCGGCTTTCGCAAGAGCGGCATTCTCTACGGCACGGAGCAGGAGGCGGATGTCGAGCGCTGGAAAGCGTGGCTCGCCCAGGCGCGTGATGTTGGCTTCCGCAGCGACATTCTCTCGGCACGCGAACTCGAAGCGCGCGTCCCGACGTCAAAGGCGCGCTGGGTCGGCGGTCTGTGGTCGGCCACGGACGGCCGTGCGGAACCCTCCAAGGCGGCGCCAGCCATCGCACGCGGCGCGCAGAAGTCCGGCGCGAGGGTGCTCCAGAATTGCGCCGCTCGAGGTCTTGATATGAGCGGCGGAAGGGTGTCCGGGGTATGGACGGAACGCGGGCGTATCGCGGCAGATTCCGTGGTACTCGCGGGCGGCGCCTGGAGCGCGCTGTTTTGCCAGCACCACGGCATCGATCTGCCAGCCATTAACGTGGTAGGCACAGCGCTGCGCACAGCGGAAGCGCCAGGCGTCATCGAAGGCTGTTTCTCCGGACCGGGCTTTGCGCTCAGACGGCGTCTGGACGGCGGCTACACGATTGCCGTTCCCGGCTATGGCCGGGTTGAGCTCGCGCCGCAGAACCTGCGCCATTCAGTAAAATTCCGCACTATGTTCCGCAGCAAGCTCAACAAGAAGCTGAAGATCCGCGTGGGTTCCAGCTTTTTTAACGGACCGGAGGCAAGCGCCGCCTGGAACGACGGTGATAAGACGCCGTTCGAGAAATGCCGCATTCTGGATCCCCGGCCGGATACCGAATGGCTCTCGCGCGCCGTTCGAAACATCGCAGGCGTGTTTCCCGAACTGGCGAACGTGCGGATCGCCCATGCCTGGGCTGGCGCCATCGACACAACGCCCGACTTGGTGCCGATCATCTCTAAAGTTGCGGCGAAGCCGGGACTCGTCATCGCCTCCGGTTTTAGCGGACATGGTTTCGGACTGGGACCGGGTGCGGGATTGCTGACGAGCCAGCTCGTGACGAACGAAGCGCCGCAGTTCGATCTTGGACCCTACAAACTCGAGCGGTTTAGCGACGGCACAGCGCTGCATCGCCCTGAAATGATGTAAGAAGACCGCTATGGGTTCGTCCGGCGGCTTCCAGTTTAGATTGTAGGTCCCAAGTTCAATTGTCGCTTTCTGCCAAGTAGAGATGTCGCATTTTGCCGTACGTTCGTGGCCAGACAAGCGTTTCAGGAGCGCGGGCCATAAACATGACTGGGACCAAGACGATGTCGATGTGCGAACTGGACCGACTCAGAGTGATTCAGGCCGTGGCCGAGCGCCAACTCAAGCCAGGCCGTGCCGCCGAAAGGCTGGGCTTGAGCGTGCGGCAGATCGAGAGGCTCGTATGGCGTTATCGGGCAGACGGCGCGCACGGTCTGGTCTCGGGCAAGCGCGCACGCGCGAGTAATCATCGGCTGCCGGACAGCGTGGCGCAGCGTGCAGTTGCGCCGTGAGCGCTACGTCGATTTTGGTCCGACGCTTGCGCCGACGGCTCCGTCGTATGCAGCTGTACGAGAAGGACGCCTCGGGGCGAGTCTGTGACGAGGGCGCGTTGAGGCCGCGTCTTTCGCGCGCAAGCTGCCACCGGTTTTTAGAGGGCCCGGGGCGCCAGCGGAGGCGAGCGTGTTTCTGTGTTACCTGATCGATCCGAGCACTCGTTCAGTACAGAAGGTGAGCGACGGCTTTGACCGCGCAGCCGAATTGACGGAAAGCCGCGCGCCAGAACTCATCTCCCCTCTGGGCCGACTTAAACGAAGCTGACTCGACGGTCGACATTGCATACTCGCCAGATGCCGACCTACGACCGTCCTTCCGGATGCGGCTCTCATACCGCGGCCAACTCATCGATAAAGTCGTAAGAGGAAAGGGAGTGCTCATTGCCTGCGGCGCAGTGCCCCCTGAGATCAAGCGGCAGATAGAGACGCCAGATGCACTTTTGCAAGTCGTGGAGTACCTGAGCGGCGACACGACGTCCGCCCATACGTGGCTCAAGAAGGGTATGCCTACAACGCGCGCGCCCGCTAGACGCACCGACGCGGACACCCGTTCGCGTCGAAGCCGCGACGTCGCGGTGTGACGGAAACGACAGGGCACGAATCATTGACGCCTGTTCGCCGAGTGTGTGTGCGACGCGCGCTCGTCGCCCGAGGCGGAACTCACTGACATGCTCTGTTCCAAGCTACGGGTTGCGAGTACGGCAACTCTTTGCGCGTACGGTAGGCACCAAGTTTGCGCTTCGCTAGGAGAGATATTCGTCAGAAGCAAATCATGAGAGCTACGATTTGGGGTCGTGCAAGGCTGCCCGAAGGGCATGAAGAGGTCCATCGTTTTGCATTCGAATTGCAAGATGGAAGCGCAGCACCGCCCATCCGAGAATCTGTTTCGCTACGGACTGCGCGTGTTGTCGTCGCACATCTGCAAGACGGCAACGCTCTGATCCAAATGTTCCGAGCGATCGTAAGTAGCGTGCCGGCAAAGGACGATGAGCTAATCGGCCAGACCTTCGAGGACGATTTCATCGAGAATGGGCCGAGCGATCGGGTAAGTGACTCGGCGCACTGGTTGAACGCCGAGCGTTGACCATCCATTCTTGGCAGCCATCAACTTGGCCAGGGCGGCGAGCCCGACGCCCGCTGGGTCCTCGCGAATCAATAATCACTGGCCGGGGCCATCAATCGCCTAGTGTCGGCATCGACACCACCGGCCGTTTTGCGCGTTTAGTGGAAGATAAGATACAGAATTACGAGCACTATGACAGGCACGCCAAGCAGCCAGCCGAGTAGATATGGCATAGGTCCTCCCTCTGATTATCTGTCCTCGCGGCTAAGGAGCCGAGGGTAGAGCCGAGCGCCCGCGCGCTCGAGCGAGCGCGCGGGCTGTTGTGGGCGACCGTTACGGATGGCTCTTCTTCACTTGTTCCTTTGCATCGCCGTATTGCTTACGGGCCTCGCCCGCCCCCTGCTGGACCTGCCCTTTCACCTGTTGGGTGGTGTCGCCAGTCATCTTCCCGACGCCCTCGTTGATCTTTCCTTTCGCCTTTTCCGCGGTGCCCTTCACTTGGTCCTTGTTCATGGCTAGCCTCCGTTCATTGAGTGTGGAGAAGTCCACGCGATCGCTGGCGCAAAGATCGGACCAGCCGCCAGCGATTCCAGTCGTGGCCGAACGCAACGTGGACTTTGCTGCGGTCCGACAACGGCAATGTTGAAGCGGTGGGAAGGTTAGATTAGCTGCCGGTCGACAGTGCGGGGCTGATTCCGCGCCCACTCAGCAAATCGTCAACTGCTGTCGCAGCGGGGCAACAGCATCGGGGAACATCGATTGTGAAGGAATACCCGAGGGCCGAAGGACTTGGCAACAGCGGCAAATTCGGCCCGAAAGCGGTCACACGACTCGCTTGAGAGTTCGTTGCTTATCGACTTCGGGCGGGAGGGAAGCATGCAACTGTTTCGCGAAACTAGGCCATTTTTTTTCGCACGAGCGGTTGGAGACCATCGAACGGCATAGACTGCTTAGTGGAAGGTTCCAAGACAAAGGACTGCTATGGCCATCAACGTAGAGGATGTGTCCGCCCGCTTGTCTTCCCGAGGCATCGAGCTGCTTGATCCATACGCCGGCTGGAGCGTGCGTCATACGATGAAATGCCGAATTTGCAGCGACGTCTTTCAGGCCTCGCCTGCGACGATGTTGTTCGGTAGACGCGATGTCGTTGGATGCAAAGAATGCGCAGGACACGCGGATCTGCGAAGAGCGACGTTCACGGCCGGATACGGCGGATCGGGTTCGGTCAGCGAGAAGGCTTGCCGGTCGTCCTTGGTCTTATCTTCATCTACGGACGTTTCAGGTGATCCGCCAATGGCAGACTCATCGGTACAGGAGTTCGATTCGCAGCCGGGCTCGGATGAGGCCGCAACTCTGGAGCAGGTCCCATCGCACGCAACTTCGGTGGCGGGAATTGGCATCGCGGCGATCGCTCAGGAAATTGGCGTGACGAAGGACACGCTACGTGTTTGGGAGCGCCGTTACGGCTCTCCGCGGCCGATGCGCACGCCCGGCGGCGAACGCCTTTACTCGCAGGACCAGGTGACGCAGTTGCGGCTCGTCAAGCGCCTGCTTGACGCAGGGCATCGGCCTAGCGAGGTGCTCGGGCAACCGATGGACATGCTTCAGCACCTGGCGCAGAGCTCCGGCGTGGGACGGGACGAGCCGGACGCCGAACTCGATCGTCTGATCTCGCTGTTGCGCGCGAGCGTCCACGACGACTTACGCATCGCGCTGCTGAAGCGGGCGACGCGCGACGGACTCGAGCGTTTCGTGCTGGACGTCGCGGCGCCGCTGTCGGAGCGTGTCGGCAACGCGTGGACCGCTGGCACCTTGCAGGTATACCACGAACATCTGTTCAGCGAGATACTCCAGTCGACGATGCGAAACCTGATGCGCCCGCTCTCGGACGCGCTGCGCGGTCGCTGCAGCCGTCCGCGCGTGTTGCTGACGACGCTCTCCGGCGAAGGGCACGGTCTCGGTATTTTGATGGCCGAAGCAATGTTCACGCTCTCCGAATGCGAATGCGTTCCGCTAGGCTTGCAGACGCCGCTGCACGATGTCGTCGATGCGGCGGCGGCGCATAAGATCGATATCGTGGCGCTGTCATTCAGCGCGTCGCTGCCCGCGCAATCCGTCGCGAACGCTCTGACCGATCTGCGCGACCTGCTGCCGCCACACATACGACTTTGGGTCGGCGGAAGCAGCCCAGCGCTGCGCCGCAAGGTTCACGACGGCGTGCTTCACGTGCCGGGATTGACCTCGATCGATGAAGCTGTCGAGGAATGGCGTCAATCGGCAGTTCGCTGATAGAAGACGCTTACCTCAATGACGTGTACCGCAATGGTACGACTGAATTATGAAGGAGAAGCTTTGCGCGGGGTGCTGACCCGTAAGCAGTGGGAATTAGGCGCTGCAAACGAGCGACAGCCAGGTTGTGGCGGTGACGAGCACTTCCGAATCAGCTAGCGTCCAGAAGCGCGAACCCAAAGCAACGCGTTTGGTCGTTGAGGGTTTCGCGCGAACGTCCGCCAAACGAACTGCTGTGCCCGGGTCTGCGGCCTGGATGACCGAAACACTCGGTTAGCCGCCGTCAAAGCCCCGACGCGCGACCGACCGTAGAGGGTCGAAGGACTAAACCGCTCGCGCGGTAGGGGCTACGGTCCGACGCTGGTGGTCAGGGAGAGGCCGGTCACCCGGCTTTATGTTGGCGAATGAGGCAATCCGCCTCGTTCTTCAACAGGAGCCGAATCATGACCTCCTTACCGACAAACGCCAGCCCACTGCGCCAGCGCATGATCGACGATATGCGCATGCGCCAGCTTGCCCCCAAGACGCAGGACATCTACCTGCACATCGTGCGTGAGTTCGCCCGTTTTCTCGGGCGCTCGCCTGACACGGCCACCGTCGAGGACCTGCGCCGCTACCAGCTCTATCTGGTCGACCACGGCACATCGGCCGTGTCGCTGAACCACGCGATCACCGGCCTGAAGTTCTTCTTCAAAGTCACGCTCGACCGGCCCGAGCTGATGGTCAGGATGCAACCGGTGCGCGTGCCCCGCATATTGCCCGTCGTGCTCAGCCCCGACGAAGTGCGGCGGCTCATCGAGGCCGCCGGTAACCTGAAGCACCAAACCGCGCTGTCGGTCGCGTACGGCGCGGGGCTACGCGCCAGCGAAGTGGTGGCGCTGAAGGTCACCGACGTCGACAGCGAGCGCATGACACTGCGTATCGAGCAGGGCAAGGGCCGCCGTGACCGCTACGCGATGCTCTCGCCGGTGCTGCTCGAACGTCTGCGTGTGTGGTGGCGCGTGGCCCGTGCGCAGGGCAAGATGCTCGATGGTGGGTGGCTGTTTCCCGGACTCGATCCGCTCGATCAGTTAAGCACGCGACAGTTGAACCGTGCCATTCATGCCGCCGCCGAGACTGCGAACATCGACAAACGTGTGTCCATGCACACGCTACGCCATAGCTTTGCGACACATCTCCTCGAACAGAAGGTGGATATCCGCGTGATCCAGGTGCTGCTCGGCCATGCAAAGCTCGAGAACACCGCGCTCTACGTCCAGGTGGCCACCGACCTGCTGCACGAGGTCACCAGTCCGCTGGACCGTCTGCCCTCAGAGTAGACCCGCGGGCTGTAACGCCTCATGCTGGAGGTTGCGGACATCTTCCGCAGCCACGGGCCAGCGTGGCGAGCCACGACACACTTGAGCCTGGGGCAGCTGAAGGTCATGTCGGCCATCGAACGGTGCCGCACGGCGGCACTGGGCGGACATGTGCTGCGCTGTTCAGGCTGCACAAGGACCGAGGTGTCCTTCAACTCGTGCCGAGACCGGCATTGCCCGAAGTGCCAGGCCAGCGCCGCACACCGCTGGCTAGAGGCGCGTCAGGCCGATCTGCTACCCGTCGAGTACTTCCACGTCGTCTTCACGCTGCCCGCGCAAATCAGCGCGATCGCCTGGTACAACAAGCGGGTCATCTACGGGCTGCTGTTCGACATCGCCGCCGACACGCTGCGCACGATCGCCGAGGATCCCAGGCATCTCGGCGCCCAGATCGGCGCCACGCTCGTACTGCACACTTGGGGATCGGCGCTCACGCATCACCCGCATGTGCACGGCATCGTCCCCCGTGGCGGG
Source organism: Caballeronia sp. NK8 (assembly GCF_018408855.1). GTDB lineage: Bacteria > Pseudomonadota > Gammaproteobacteria > Burkholderiales > Burkholderiaceae > Caballeronia. The sequence continues at coordinate 155,774 of NZ_AP024326.1, forward strand.
CTGTCGCCTGACGGTGAACGCTGGATCGCCTGCCGGCCCGGCTACTTCCTGCCCGTGCGCGTCCTCTCACGCCTGTTCCGACGCCGCTTCCTCGAGGCACTCCAGTCGGTTCACCACCGTGGCGACCTGCAGTTCTTCGGCGAGTACACCGGGCTCGCCGACCCCGCCACCTTTGCCCGATGGCTTGCGCCCCTACGTACTTGCGAATGGGTGGTCTACGCCAAGCGCCCGTTCGCCGGACCGAAGGCGGTGCTCGAGTACCTCTCACGCTACACGCACCGCGTCGCCATCTCCAACCAGCGCCTGGTCGCCGTCGATGAGCGTGGCGTGACGTTCCGCTGGAAGGACTACCGTGCGAAGGGACGCACCCGCTACAAGACCATGACCCTCGAAACCGGCGAATTCATGCGCCGCTTCCTGCTCCATGTGCTGCCCGGTGGTTTCCATCGGATCCGCCACTTCGGGCTGCTCGCCAACCCGGTGCGCCGCGCCAATCTCGCAAAGGTGCGCGAACTGCTGCACGTCGAACCCGAGATCAGCCCGTCGCCGGACGACGCCATCATCGAAACCCGCCCCGTCTTCATCTGTCGGCACTGCGGCGCACCGATGGTCGTCATCGAAATCCTCGCGCGCAGCGCCCCGATCCGCGCACCGCCAATGCGCCGGGATCCGACATGAACCCCACGGTTCCTCGACCTGCCTGTCGAACGTTGGCTCCGCGGCAACGCGGCCCAAGGATGGAGCCTGCGCGTGTCGCTACGCGAAGCGCTTTGCCCGGCCGCCTCATCATCGCGAATGCACGACTAAACCACTTCGCTACGGCGTCAGCGTCCCTCCGGCACCCCGCCTGAGCGTGCCGCATCCGGCACCACTGACCATTCCGGTCTATCAATCGCCATAGCCGCGAACCCTCCAACCGCAGTGGGGCACTCCGCGGTTTCCTCCATCGGGCTTATTCGACGCCTGCCGACATGCGCGGCGGCACGCACATTTCTGCGGCCGATGGCAGGCATCGAATAAACCTTAACGGGTCCGGAAGTTCGGGCCGAGGTCGCCGGAGATGCGGGGCGCTCGTACTCCAATCTGCGGCAACCGGCCACAAGCAGTCATCGATTGGTCCGTCAACCCCGTCATTTGAAGGTCTCTTGATTAGCAGTGAGCTGCCGCTGGGCTAATGGCGCATGCGTCGAAGGTAAATAAGCGATTCACGGGGCCGCTGTGGCTTCATGATTGAGGTTTGGGGTAGCGTGCCCGGTTGCCTATTTGAGCGGTTCGCTGTACCTTTCGCTAAACTCACCGCCAGGCACTGCCGACCTGTATGTAAAACGCGTTTTGGTCCTTGCTGTGGGCGACATCGATACCAATGGACACCCCTAGCTTGCGTGCGATCAGGTAACGGAACCCAGCGCCGACACTTGTGACGTTCTGTGCCTGCGAAAAGCTTTCCAGTCTTCCATACGCCTTGCCAAGCCCTGTGAAGCCTAGCAGCGACCATCGCGGCGTCACGTCCCATCGCAACTCGACTTCAGTCGAGATGGCGTTGCGGTCCTGGTATCGTCCCTTCTGAACGCCGCGCAGGTCGACATACGGCTGTGCGTAGAACGGAATGTCTCCCGTCGAGAACTTCGTCTCGACACGAAGGCCTAGGATCAGCGCATGCATCAGCGGAAACCATTTGAAGCCGCGCGCGGCGTAGACATCGTAGTTCTGGGTGCCGCCGAAGCCGATTCGGGCGAACTGGGCTTCGAATTCCGCGAGGCTGCCGGAGCCCGGGTAGAAGATGTTGTCGCGCGAATCGTAGTCCAAAATCAGGCTGCCGGCGCCGATGCGCTGGTTCCTCTCGAACTTGGAAACGCTGTCCGGTACGTTGCCGCCTGTGAAACTGGACGTCGAGTCGAAGAAGACATAGCGCACACCGCCATACCAGCGGCTGTTTCCAAGCCGTAGCAGGAACTGCTGAAGCAGCGCATCACCCCTCAGGGTGTATGCGCGGGGCTCGCTCGTCAGTCCGAAGTAGTCAAGGTGAGCATCGACTTTTGCCACCGCACCAAGGTAACGATATCGGTCGTCGTCCCATGTGTGAAAGTGAGCGGCGGCCGCCGCCCACGTGCCGTTCCGCGTGTAGAGCCCCCCGAGTGCCGTGACGTTCGGCGGAATCCGATTGCGCTCATTACCTGTTGAGTTTGCCGCCTGTTCGGCGATCGGCCCGGAGAAGAACAGCAGGCCGAGACCTACGCCATAGCCCACAGCGGGCTCAGTAATCACGACAGGCACGGGCAGCGCCCCTTTGTGTTTGAGCAGAAAATCGCTCATGTCCAGTTGCCCGTCCGTCGAATCGATGAAGCTGAGAGGCTCTTTCTCTTCAGCCTGCGCGGCACTGAAGACTGTTGCGATTACCGCAGCCAGTGCGGCGGTCACTCGGGCCGATGCTGGACGACCGCCCACATTACGGCTGCTGCACGCGGGTCCAGGATGCATCCGGATCAAACTTGGTCACCGGCGAAGCGCTCTTGCCGCGATTCTTTTGATACACGACGCCATTGCGGTTGACAATGAAGGTCATGACGCCGCTTTCGCCATATTGCGCAGGATAGGCGGCCATGGCGAAGCCCGCCAGCATCCGTCTGTTGATGAGATAGCCGAATGCGCCGCCCGGCGCGTGCCGCCCCTGCCGCGTGAGAATGCGGAAGTAATAGCCGTGATATGCGTCGCCCGGGTGTCGATCCTTGAGATAATTCGAGCTGGCGGCGATGAGCGGCCCAAAGGGACTCGGCTCCTCGGCCTTCGACTCGTTGGCGGGCCAGTACAGGCCATCTTGCTTGCCGGGCGAACTACCGAGCTTTCGGGCGTACTGCAGTACGCCGTCGCCCATGCGGTCGCGTGCTGCGTACTCTCTCTGGGCATCCACGTAGGCACGCAGTACCTTGATCGCCTCTCGCTCGTTCGCCCCGATGCGACGATCCAGCACTTCCTGCTCGCCATCCTCGGTTGCGAAGCGCCACTGCCCGTTTTCGCGTACAAGCGGAATTGGCATCGGCCACGCTTCGTCGCCGATACGCAGGATGCGGCGATCGGGAGAGGTTTCCTCCAGCATGTGATAGGCATTGAACTCTGCAAGCGCTTTGGCCCGCAGATCGCGGTTCTCGGCGTCATCGGGTGTCACGACGAGCCGCTTGTGTGTCTCACCGAAGATCTTGATCAGTGCAGCTTCATCGTTCGCTTCGAGTGCCTGTTGCAACGCGCTCACGGCGGCGTCGGGCGTTGCGAAAGTTTGTTGGTCGTATGCCGCGATGACGGGGGACGCCGTCAGAAGCGCCGTCACGAGGGCGCACACGGGCAATAGGCGACATAGCGTTTTCATCTCGTCTCTCCCTATCGGCGACCCATGCGACCGCCGCCTCCGCCGAACCCGCCGCGGCCGCCGGAGAAGCTGCCTGCGCCCTGAAAGTTGCGAGCGCCTTGCGATGATCCCTGCGCACGCGGTGAAGACTGCCGACTCGCCGCGCCGCGGGCGCTATCTGCACGCGCGGCCTGACCGGAGCCGTAGCCGCTAAATGCGGCGCCACCGCCTCCCTGGAAGTTGCCCCTGTTTTGCCCGCGCGATGGCTGTCCGGCCGTCGGCCCGCGCGGGGCCGCACGGTCGATGCCGCCGGACGCGCCGACGTTGCCAGCGTTGCCACGCGACGGCGGGTCGCCGACACGCTGCGCCGATGCGCGTGTAGTGCCGCCAGAGACCTGTCCCGGCGTCTTCTCGGAACGCCACTGGGTCGAGCGCTGAGACGCAGAGGTTCCGTTGGCTGAGCGGTTCTGAGCGCGATTGCTCAGTTCGTTCTTGACGTCGGCGCGATTGACGTTGGTCTCGCGGTTGATGTTGATGGTGTTGTTGCCGCCTTCGTAATGCGATACATAGTGCCCGCCATGCCACGCCGCGGTAATCGCTGCACCCCAGATCAGGCCTGTGGCGAAAGCCGCCCCTGGTGCGTAAGGATAGTAATAGACCGGATAGGGGGCGGGCCAATAGCCATAGACCGGTGTTGGGCTACTCACGACGACCGTCGAAGGATTGTACTGCGGTACGTAGATGACTTCGGGATTTGACGGCACAATCTTGATAACTTCCTTCTCAACGACCACCGTCTGTTTGTCGTCCGTCTTGAGATTTCCTGCCGATTGCGTCTGACGTCGGAACCGCTGCACGGCATCCAGCACCGCGCTCTGGTCTGCGACCACTGCTTCACCCAGGGCAACTGTCCAGTCGAGGTCCCTGCTCAGTTGCCTCACGACTTCGGGGTAATTCAGCAGTGCCTTGACAGGATCCTGCCACGACTCGTTGACCGGTAAGTCCTTTTGGGTCTTCCTGCGCGCGAGGAAGCGGTCGGCCTGAACGATTTCGACCGGATAAGTCGACGCGGGAAGAATGATCGCGATGAGGTCGTCAGGATAGAGCGCAATCGGACCGACGAGTTTGTCCAGCGAGGCAGGGTCCATTGCCACGGTTTGCCCACCGCCCGTAGACGCCACCTGAGGGACAGCAGCACTGGCCGCTGCTGGCTGGGCGACAGGCTGCGAAGCGTTTGTCGCGGGCGTCTGAGGGGCAGTTTGCGCATTGCTTCCTGCCGGCGTCTCGGGAACCGCACACCCGCCCACGCAGACCGCGAGTGCGAGAGGCAGCACGCTTAAAGAGTCACGCATGTCTCTAGGGCTATCGACCGTATGGGGCTACGCATGTTCGCGGTTCCTCGACCCGGAGCCCTTAATGGCCGCTCGCTCCATTATGTGCAGCCGCAATTGCAGCGTCGCGCTCTTTCGCGGCCTCTGACTTCTTGTGGTTGAAAACTTTCCGCGCCGCCGCGACTTTCTGGTCGTATTTCTTGTTAGCGGCGGCGATCTCCGTGCGCATTTGGACGATCTCGTCGTTATGTTTGGACGAAGCGGCACCTTGCTCGGCCTGTGGCGCCTGCTGTGCCCACGCGTGCGACACCAACAAGACTGTCGCGGCTACTAGGGTTGCTTTTAGACGATTCACGAGCGCCTCCTGAAGAGTGAAATTTAACGGCTGAGCGGGCGAAAAAGGGCTGAAGCCTGCGCCTACTAAGGCGACAACGCGTGCGCCGAATAGCAGTTCGGCTGCAGCACTTGATGCTGGCTGGCCGGCGAGCGCGTTTCCTCGGGCTGGCGGGTTTCGGCGGCGAATTCCTGGCCCGGCTTTTCCGACGCAAAGTCAATGAATACGTGCGTCTTGCGAGACAGGTCTCGAAAACAACTGCACGACCCATAGCATTAGGAATGCTAATAAGGTTTCGATTTTGCTCAACCCCGGTGACTAGGCGTCTGCAACGCAACCCGCTCCAGCAGTAGATCACTTCCGTGGGGCTTCGCATTCAGAACCTCAGCGTGACATTGAAGCTTGGACCGTTGAAGCGCAGCGTCTGGACCAGTTGATCCCCCGACCCATAGAAAGCTAGATACCGGTACGTCAAACTCAAATCGCCCCACTTCATTGCATAGCCGACCCCGGTCATTGCCTGCCACGTGAACTTTGACGAACCGGCGCCGGCGTCGAGGTAGAACGGCACGTACCACCGGCCGTCATCGGTGATCATCACGCGCCCGCGCACGCCACCAATGCCGTCGAAAATGTTCTGGATCTGAGACACATTGACTTCCGGTGTTTGGCTTACCCCTGTTCCGTTGGTTCTCGTGGCCGACGCATCAAGTGTGGCCTTGACCCCCAGATAGCGCAGTCCTACGATCGCATCGACGTTGCCCCACGACTGCCGCAATACGGTGCGACCGCCACCGAGCTGGAGCAGCGTACCGCGGAAAGTTGTCTTGAAACTGCGCTGAGTCTCCCGAGGACCAAATAGGCCGCTCGCCGTATTGACCGAACTCCCGTGCTGCCCGAAATTCAGGTAAATGGCGTCCGCCAGGATGCTCCAGTCGTCCTTGCGTGCCTCCCCCTGAAGCATAAAAACGAACTTGAGGTTTTGCAGATAGTTATAAGGCCCGGTGGAGGCGTCAGCGTCGCCGCCGGGCAGAGAGAAGCGCAGTGTCCCGCTGACGTTCGGCAACCAGAGGTACGGCGTAACGGCTAATTGCCATGGCGATCCGGTTTCGCCTTGCGCCGGTAGTGCGTCGGAAGCCTGCGCGTTGCTCGCGGCGATCATGACTGCCGCGACACATTCTGAGTAATGGTGCATGACGACTCCCAGGCGCAAGCGTGGACTTGCAAGGGCGCTACACGCGACCCCAAGCTGCCCCTCAGTTGCCCGAGGACTTCAATGTCACTGATGGCGATATGAAGCCTCAATATACTTAACCGGTCCACCCGTCAATACACCCCATGGAGCACACGAGGGAGATGGCGAAGCCTCACGCTCGCAGTAGGGGCGAACATAGTTCGAACGTTCGGATGGCGACTGGCGAGACGCAGCGGCCACAAGCGGTCATTGGTCCACGCAATTGCACGGGCATTCGAACGTCGGGTTGCTGCCGAACTAGAGACTTTCGTTCAGCGGCACGTCGGGCACCAGGTCGGCCTTGACGGGGTCAACACTTGCCCACCTTGATTTGTGACAACTATAAGAGGTCTCTCGACGTGTCGGATATTGTCGATGGCAGACGGCGAACCACCCCATATTGGGGCTGTGCCGCTCTGCGCTCCGAGTGCAATGGTGGCGCGGACCGGAAGCATGGCTCCGCCATCCCACGCTTCGATCTCCGCTGGTACATCTCGATGCGATCGACGGAAGTCTCAAAGCTGCATGGTCAGCTTAGCGAGGGCGACGACGAGCCCAGCGAAATGCATGATTTTTTGAATGATCGCAGTACTCAAGGCGACACCTTGTCCCACCCCGGCCCGGGATCGAATGACTTCATCGCGCCGACCTTCTTGTCACCATCCGGGCCGAGATCGCGCTCATAGACCTGTCCGTCGTGACTGACCATGAAGCTCTTGATGCCCGTTTCCCCATAATGGGCCGGCCATGCGACCACGGCAAAGCCGCCGAACAGACGGCCATTGACCATGTAGTCGTATGCGCCACCCGGCGCATGAGTCCCCTGCGCGCGCAGCAGCTTGTAGTGGTAGCCGTAGTAGCCCGACTCCGATCTGGCGCGAGCGCCGGCTGTCATGAAGGCCGGACCGAGCGGACTCGGTTCTTCATCGGCGCTGGTCGGCCAGTACAGACCATCATGTTTGCCGTTGCTGCTGGCGAACTTGTCCGCATAGACGTAGACCTTGTTGCCGTCGTGATACTTCGATGCGTAGTCGCGTTGTGCATCGTAGATCGCGAGCATCGTCTGGATCACGGCAAGCTCGTTGCGGCCGATCTCCCGAAGGCGCATCTCGTCGGCGCCGGCGCGCATGTCGAATTCCCAGCCTTGCTTCGTTTTCACGAGGGGGATGGGCAGCGTCCAGCCGTCGTTGCCCACGGCGATCCGAGCGTGGTCATCGCCGGTCGTCTGAATCGCATGCGAAGCCTGCCATGCGGTCAGGAACTTGCTGCGCAGCTCGGCGCCGACCGAAGGAATCACGTCGCGGAAGTCGGCGCCCAGCAACGCCCTGAGTTCGCTTTCGTCGTTGTCCGCGACGGCACTGCCGAAGGCGTTCATCGCCGCCTCGGGTGTCTGGAAGAACTTCTGGGCGCTCATCGCGGGAACTGGAATGACGGCGAGCGCGAGCGCGACGGTCAGCGTGCCTCCGGCCAAGGCGAGGAGCGCGCCAATCTCCGATAGTCTCTTCATGATCGCTCTCCTCAGCGCCGTCCGCCGTGGCGCGCACCGCCGCCACCACCACCACCACGCGCGCCGCCACCGCCGCCACCACGATGGAAGTTCGATGACTGGAAGCTCGACTGTCCACGGTTGAAATCGCGTTGCGCCGCGCCACCGCCGCCGCCGACACCCTGAAATGCGGTGTCGCGCGCGCCGCCGCCGTATGCGCCCCGGTTGCCCGCCTGCGCGCCCGCTGCGCCGCCACGGGCGTGTGATTGAGCGCGCTCTGACGTGTGCGCCGGCCGATTGGCGGTCTGAGGCCGATTGGCCGCTGGCGCTTTGCGGTCGGCCGTCTGCGCCCGATTGCCCGCTCCCGCCTGACGATTTTGCGCATGCGCGCGATTGGCGGCGTCGGCGCGGTTGGCGACGTTCGCGTTGTTGGCGCGAGCGGGCCGGTTGGCCGCCTGGTCGCGTGTCGCGGGCCGATTGGCCGCGCCCACGCGCTCCGGCGTAGCGCCGTTGCGTCCGCGATAGTCGCGCCGGGCATCGGCACCTTGCACGCCGCGTGAATACTTGTCGCGCGTTGCGTTGTCGCGATAGGAAACGCCCTGGCGATGCCGCGCGTCATGCTGCCACTTGCCGCCCTCGACCTTGGTGCGGTCGAAGTTGCGATCGATGTTCGTGGCCTTGTTGATGTTGACGTTGACGTCGTTGTTGTTCCAGTTGCAATCGCTGAAGATCGCACCCGCCGCCGCGATGCCCAGGCCCCACGCAAAGCCGCTCGCAAGGGCGGCCCCGGGGTAATACGCCGGTGGGGGCGGCCAGTAGGTCGGCGGATAGGCCGGCGCGGGCCAGGCGCCATACACGACGGTCGGATTGTAGGAGGGCACGTAGATGACCTGCGGATTGGCCGGTTCGATACGCACGATCTGCGTGGGCGGCGCCTGACCCGGCTGGCCGCTCTGGCTCGTGGCGGACCGTGCTTCGACACTCACTTTCTGCTGCGGCGTCGACTTCAGATGTCCGGTGTCCTGCGCGCGAATCCTCAGACGCTGCACGGCGGCCAGCACGTCGTTGGGTTGCGCGAGAAACGCATCGCCGAGTCGCTGGGTCCAGTCCAGCTTGTCGTTCATGGGGACGAGCACCTGGGGAAACGCCACCAGCGACTTCACGCTGACGTCCCATGTCTGATCCTGCACGGCCTTTACCGCGGCGTCGCCTTTCACATTCGGATTCGATCTGACCCAACGCGCGGCGTGCACGATTTCCAGCGGATACGTCGATGCCATCAGCACCTGCGACAGCAGCGAATCAGGATAGAGTGCGATCGGCGCGACCAGCGCCTCGAGTTCCTCGGGCGGATATTGCTGTGCCGCAGGCTGCGTCGCGGAAGCGGGCAGCGGCGGCACAGCCGCAACGGAGGCGGGCACCGCTGCCGAAACCGGCGCCGCGACGGAGGCAGGCGGCGCCGCCGAAGCTTGAGCAGGCGCCGACGCCGCCTGAGTCTGAGCCGGCTGATCCTGCTGTTTCGAGGGGCAGCCTGCCATCAAAACGACGAGGCTGGCACTCAGGAGCCGTCCATAGCGCGTCGTCATGACCACCCCCGTTCGGATATCAAAACGGCCACACCCATTCCGCGATTTCCGGCTTGTCGGTGCCGTGCGTGTGCGCGTAATCCAGATGAGAGATGACCGCGTTCTTCATATCCTCTCTCAGATGCGCGGTTCTACCGCGCAGGCGCGGCACGCGATCGAGCACATCGATCACGAGATTGAAACGATCGACCTGATTGAGTATCGCCAGTTCGAGCGGCGTGTTGATATTGCCCTTCTCTTTATAGCCGCGCACGTGCAGATTCTCGTGATTGCGGAACCGGTAGGCGAGCCTGTGGATCAGCCACGGATAGCCGTGGAAATTGAAGATCACGGGCTTGTCGATGGTGAACAGGCTCTCGAAATTGCGCACGCTCGAGCCGTGCGGATGCTCCGTGTTCGGTTGCATCTTGAAGAGATCGACTACGTTCACGAAGCGCACCTTGAGCTCCGGCAGACGCTCGCGGAGTATGGCGGTCGCGGCGAGCGCTTCCTGCGTCGCGACATCGCCGCAGGACGCCATGACCACGTCGGGTTCGTCGTTCTCGTCGTTGCTCGCGCGGCGCCACACACCGATGCCCTTCGCGCAGTGGACGATCGCCTCGTCGATGGTCGTGAACTGCAAATGCTTCTGCTTGTCCGCGACGATCACATTGATGCAATCGCTCGAGCGCAGGCACTGGTCGGCCACGACGAGCAGCGTGTTGGCGTCCGGCGGCAGATACACGCGCGTCACTGAAGGGCTCTTGTTGGTGACGAGATCGATGAAGCCCGGATCCTGATGCGAGAAGCCATTGTGATCCTGCCGCCATACGGTGGACGAGAGCAGGATGGTTTCCGACGAAACCGACGCGCGCCACGGCACATGGTTCTTGCAGATGTCGAGCCATTTCGCATGCTGATTGAACATCGAATCGATCACATGCGCGAATGCTTCGTAGGTGTGAAAGAAGCCGTGTCGCCCTGACAGCAGATAGCCTTCGAGCCAGCCGAGCAGCGTGTGTTCGGAGAGCATTTCCATGACGCGGCCATCGCGCGACAGCTCGCCGCCGTCCGCGTCTTCCGGAAGGAGATCGGCCATCCAGACTTTCTTGCTGACTTCATAGATGGCCTGAAGGCGATTCGATGCCGTTTCGTCGGGGCCGAACACGCGGAACCTGTCCATGTTGCAACGCATGACGTCGCGCAGGAACGCGCCCAGCGGACGCGTGTTTTCGTGCTGGATCTTGCCGGCCTGACCGACGTCGACGGCATAGGCGCGGAAATCGGGAAGCTTCAGTTCCTTGCGCAGCACGCCGCCGTTCGTGTGGGGATTCGCGCTCATGCGTCGCGTGCCGGTGGGCGCGATCGCCCGAATCTCCGCGCGCAGCCTGCCGTCGTCGTCGAAAAGCTCTTCGGGCTTGTAGCTCTGCATCCAGCGTTCGAGCACCGCGAGATTCGCGGGATTGTTATGCACATCGGAGAACGGCACCTGATGCGCGCGCCACGAGCCCTCGACCTTGTGGCCGTTGATTTCCTTCGGGCCGGTCCAGCCTTTCGGCGTGCGCAACACGATCATCGGCCAGCGCGGCCGCTCGACGTCCTTACCGTTGCGCGCTTCGTCCCAGATCGCGCGGATCCCGGCGGTCGCGGCATCGAGCGTTTCCGCCATCTTCCGATGCATTTCGGCCGGATCCGATCCCTCGACGAAATAAGGCCGGTAGCCATAGCCGACGAACAAGGCCTCCAGTTCCTCGTGGCTGATGCGCGCGAGGATCGTCGGATTGGCGATCTTGTAGCCGTTCAGGTTCAGGATCGGCAGCACGGCGCCGTCGCGCGCGGGATTGATGAACTTGTTCGAGTGCCAGGCCGTCGCGAGCGGACCGGTCTCCGCTTCGCCGTCGCCGACCACGCACGCGACGATCAAGCCCGGGTTGTCCAGTGCCGCCCCATAGGCGTGAGAGAGGCTATAGCCAAGCTCTCCGCCTTCATGAATGGAGCCCGGGGTTTCCGGTGTCACGTGTGAGCCGATATGACCGGGAAAAGAGAACTGCTTGAAGAACTTCTGCATGCCTTCTGCATCTTCGCTCTTGTCCGGATACACCTCCGAATAGGTGCCTTCCAGATAGGCGGGGCCGAGCACGCCGGGCGCGCCATGACCGGGTCCTGCCATGAAGATCACGTCGAGATCGTCGCGCTTGATTACGCGGTTCAGATGCGCCCACGTGAACGAGAGAGCGGGGCTCGCGCCCCAGTGACCGAGCAGGCGTTGTTTAACGTGCCCGGACTTGAGCGGCTCTCGCAGCAGGGGATTTTCGATGAGAAAGATCATGCCCGCCGAAAGGTAATTGCACGCGCGCCACCATGCATCGACGAGTCGAAGTTCATCGCTCTCGGGAACGGGCTTTTGCGGTGCGTCGCTTCTGGAGTGCTTGCTCATAACGACGTCTCCATTCAATGAACGTGCATCGGAATGTATGTCGCATGTATCCGCGCGGCGTTGCACCGCGCACAGGGGCGAGGACTCGGAGCGCCGCTCGTGTCATCGACGGCCTTGGATGACCCTTCGATATAGAGTCGATATCATGCACGGGCATGAAATTCAAGTAGCGCAGCTTGGATCGATCTCAATGCTCGATTCCATCGAGACACCGGGTAAGTCAGTATTGAATGTCTCTCGCCGCCTGACGCTGCCTTATTCCATATTGTCAGGTTCGCTCGCCATTTCCCCGTCGCGTTCGTATGCGCGAATTAGCACCGGTCGCAGCGGCAGAAATCTTGAACATGGCCAAGGCCTCCCGGCTCATGTCGTCCCTGCTGTCTCGTCTGCCGCTTATCCTGTCTGCATGGAGCGTTGGATTGCCGGTTGCCGCGCGTGAATGATGCCGTTTTCGAAACACATCATGTTTCGACCACGCTGGAAGGGGGCGGATTCGTAGGCTACGAGTACAGTCACGTCAACGATGTGCCGTATCGTCTGCGGGTTGAGGTCACCGTTGTCACCAACGCCGGAAACACCTATACGGGCGCGCGCGTGTCGTTGAACACGAGTGCCTGAGTTCCGTTGCATTCGCGCGTGTTCGTCGGCGGCGGAGTGGGGTGCGACGTAGCTAAGTGGCGGTTTTAACGAAACGTATTACGGCGTCGCGCCCGAGGATGCGCAGAAAAGCGGTCGGTCTGCCGGTCTTTAAGCCCGAGGGCGGTCTCAATCAACTGGTTGGCTGGATCGCCGGGATATATCAACCGAGCCCGAAATGGTATGCAGGCGCGATGGTGTACTACCAGCGGCTGATGGGCGAATCCGCAGCGAGTCCCATTGTGGCGCAGCGCGGTACGCGTAATCAGTTGACTTACGGCGTGGGTATCGCCTATGCCTTTCAATGAGCGGACTGGAACCGCAATCCGTCGATGCTCAACTCACTACGCCGCTCGGTTCTTTCTTGAGAAGTCGCGCCCCCTTGCCGCAGGTCGGAACGAAAGCAGTGTCGATCGGGGCTTTGCTATGATCCGACGGATAAAAGAAAAGTCGCCTTCGATCCATTGCGCCTATGCCTTTGGCTGAACTATCTTTGATGAGGGACCCCGCGAACAGCTTCTGCGGCAGGACGATCATCGAGTGCGAATGTGACATGAAAGCTTTGGTCGGTGGTCTGGCTGCTTGTCTGCTTGCGTCGATGTCGGTCTTGCAAGTCCGCGCCGCAATTCGATACGACGAGCTATGGCTTAATCCATCGATCGCGCTCGATCGCTCGCTGGTACCGGAAGTCGCAAATGGTCGCTCGGTCTATGACGAAATGCTGGTGGCGAACGGGATTGATCCTTCATCCGATAAAGGCAGACTGATTCTCACCTGGATCGCGCGCATTAATGCTGATTCGATGGTCAGAGGAAACGCGCACCGATCGAGCAGGCTTTTCCTGAATCCACGCACCCGTGCCGAACTCATATCCGACGGTCTCGAAAGACTGTCGCCGGATTTGCGCTTGCAATACGTTTCGCTAATCGCAAAGTTCCTCGACACGCTGGTTCCATTCGATTGCTTCGGCTTGAACAACATGAGCGCCGTCGTCGATCGAATCTCCCTGAGCGCCATGTCGGAAGCCGACATCGACGCGTACTTCCGCGTGTTACTGGCTGCCCTCAGGGCAAGCGAGTTGGAAACGCGAATCGATATTCCCAGCGCCCAGCAATATGAAGATGCCGACGAAAGCCTAAGGCGCTCGCTGCTTGAGCAACTCGGATACCTTCCAGCGAATATCGCACGCTACGTGGCCTATTCTCAAAACCCGAGTGCCGCGGCACCGGTCGATGCATGTTGGGGAATTCGGGTGACCATGCACGCGATCCTTGCACTGCCCGACCCTGAACGGGACATCGTATTGCGGCGGACGGTTCGGTCCCAGCGTGAGGCGCATTGAGCAGGCTGGCCGTTAGTCGATGTTTTCAGGGTGCGCTTCGCTAAATGACAACCGGATGAGTTGATTCCCCGACTCAAAGCGACTGATGGCTTCAGTCCTGTTGCAACACGTTTCGATATCTCGCAGTCCGTGAGTTCGCTCCGATGTTTGCACGTTCAATTCCTTGAATTCATTAAGGAGTTCGCATACTGTGAGCGAGTCGGCATTCGACGTTCTTGTATTGTTTTTTTCATTGCGCGGTGCGCGGGGAAAGATGAAACTGGCGCACACGAAGTTGATAACAGGCAAGAAGAGATTGAGAGGCGATCATGAAGTATTTGAAAGGAGCGGTTGCGTTGCTGGCGATCGTCCTCGCCATGAATGGGGTGGCGCAGGTTGCAGCACAGCCGGATCAAGGGACTGCTCAGCCTGAGCACAACGATGCGATCGTAAAGATGCGAATGGAAATCGCTGCAGCCAATAAGAAGTACAACCAGAAGGTCGCGGCGGCGAAGAAAGTGTTCGATCACAAGAAGGCAGAGGCTGCCAAGGAGCGTGATGCCGCGGTTGCGGCCGCGCACAAGGCCGCGACGCAATGATCGCTTTGTGGGTCCGCCCGAGGGATCTTTCTCTACCAGAATTTGGAGATCAGGCGACTGCGATTTCGTGGCGCCTCATTTGTACGAGAACGGGCAGAGAGGCGATCGTGTCAACATCTTCAGGTCCAGTTCGACACACGGCCAGCCTATGCCATTAGGAGCGCCTCATATTCCTCGCGGAACTGGTCAACCGAACTTTCCACTACTGTCACCGCACCATCGATGAGACCGCAGCGGCCGCTGCCGGGAAGGATCTTGCATAAGTTATCCAGCGCCTCGAGATCGGCGCGTACGCCCCGACCAGTGTCGATCCGGTTGAGCAGTCGCATCAACTGAAAGGTTCCGCCTTTGCAGGGTGGACATTGTCCGCAAGAACCCTGTGCGAAAAAGCCGACGTACTCGGCGACCTTGCGTACGATGCTGCTGCCTTCGGAAACGACGATCATTGCGCCCGTGCCCAGGCGCGACCGACGCTGGCGGACCGAGTCGAAGTCCAACGCTACGTCCAGGTCGCGCCTGGTCAGCAACGTGTTGGACGGACCACCCGTGAAGACCGCCTTGAACTCCTTGCCTTGCAGCATTCCGCCACCATGCTGAAAGACGAGTTCTTCCAGGCTCGTACCCATTGGCAATTCGTACAGCCCTGGGTGCAGGACGTCGCCCGAGAGCGAATAGAGCTTGGTGCCGGCCGCGCCCCCCTTACCGAGGCCTCGGTACCACTGCGCGCCGTACCGAAGAATCCCCGGCACGTGTGCCAGTGTCTCGGTGTTGTTCACGATGGTAGGCGAGCCATGCACGCCATGTTCCGCCGGAAAGGGCGGCTTGCGCCTCGGAAAGGGAAATCCGCCTTCGACGCTTGCGATCGCAGCGGTTTCCTCGCCGCCGATATACAGGCCTGAACTGGGCACTACGCAAAGCGAAACCGGGCCACCGATCTGCTGCTCAATCGCGCAAAAGAGCGGATGCGCCTGCCACTGCTTTACCGCCTGACGAGTGACCATGAGGGGCACGGCCTGGTGCGGATTGATATAAAGCACGACGTGGTTCGCGCGGGTTGCCACCGCCCCAATGAGCGCGCCTTCGATGACCTGATGCGGCGTGTGCTCGAGAAGATAGCGATCCTTGAAGGTGCCAGGCTCGTCCTCGTTGCCGTTACAAATGATGTACTTGTCGCCATCCGGAGCGGCGGCGACCGGCGTCCATTTGCGATGTGTCGCAAACCCGGCGCCCCCCATCCCGCGCAGGTCGGCTTGTTCGATCTCGGCGATGATCGACTCAGGATTTTCCAGCGCCTTGGAGAGTCCGATTCCGCCGCTGCGCGCGAGCCACGCGTCGAGATCGGCGCCCACGCGTATATCGTCCCTTAAGAGAACCTGATTCAGCTTTTCCATCATCGCGCTCCGTGAATTGCCTCAGCGGATGCCGCCGACCGCGCCGCTGCTCACGCTCGCGCGCAAGCCCGCATCGACTTGCAGATCGAAGTGCGCGTAGCTGGGAAAGAGCGATGGAGCTTTGACGTTCAGGGGCAAGCCTGCCAGCGTCAGTTCCCGCTGCCATGCGTGTACGTGGCCGATCCCCGCACGGCTTGCGATGGCGTCGCCCGATTCTGCGGCCTTTGCGGCGGCACGGCGTCCCATACTCAAAATGTCCAGCAGCGCGTTGCCCATCAGGCGATTGCGTCCGTGTATGCCTCCTGTAACTTCTCCGACGCAATAGAGGCCGGGCACACTCGTGGCGCCGTCTTTGTCGATCGCCACACCACCGTTCTGATAGTGGAGGGTCGGATAGACCAGGAAGGGCTCCTGCGCCGCATCGTGACTGCACTTGTGCGCGAGGTGACGCAACGTAACGAGGCGCTTTTCAAGGATGCCCGGATTTTCCAGTTCAAGAGTCGGCGTGTCGAGGAATACGCCCATCTGGCCATCACGTTCGATTCCGCGACCTTGCGCGCATTCACGCAGGATCGCGGAGGCCACGATATCGCGCGGCTTCAACTCATCCACGAAGCGCTCGCCTTCGCCGTTGATCAGCTTGGCTCCCGCGGAGCGCGCGGCTTCTGAGATCAGTCCGCCCGCCAAATGAGGCGGGTACGCGATGCCGGTCGGGTGATACTGGAACGAATCGAGCTCGCGCAGGCGTGCTCCGATCCGATAGGCGAGCACGAGCCCG
Organism: Caballeronia sp. NK8; assembly: GCF_018408855.1. GTDB lineage: Bacteria > Pseudomonadota > Gammaproteobacteria > Burkholderiales > Burkholderiaceae > Caballeronia. The sequence continues at coordinate 172,226 of NZ_AP024326.1, forward strand.
TCCGCGGTAGCGCCGTAATGGTTCGATGTCGGGAAAGCATTGAGGTGAAGCCTCCCGGCGCCACCCGTGGCGAGGACCACGGCTCGCGCGCGCACGAGTACGAAGGTGCGCCACTCGAGGTTGTAGACGACGGCCCCGGCACAACATCCACGCTCGTCTGACAGCAGTTCGACCACCGGGCAGCGATTCCAAACTTCGACGCCCGAATCGAGCTCTACGGCCTCGCGGAGCACGCGCATCATCTCCAGACCCGTGTAGTCCCGATAGGAAAGGATGCGCGCTGCCGATGCGCCGCCGGGCTTCTTGCGCAGGAGGTCGCCGCCGATAGGCCGATCCTCCTCCTGATCGAACATCATGCCGAGCCGGATGAGCCATCGGATCACATCCGGGCCGTCCATCACCATTTGCGCGACAAGTTCGGGCTCTGCGCAGAAGTGCCCGGCGCGTAATGTGTCCTCGAAATGCAGTTGCGGGCTGTCGTCTTCCCCGATGGCGGCCTGGATTCCGCCTTCTGCCATCACGGTGTTGCTGTCGCCCAGGCGCAGCTTGGTGGCGAGGATCACGCGCGCGCCGTTTCTGGCCGACGTGAGCGCGGCCGCACATCCTCCGCCACCGCCGCCGATGACCAGCACGTCGGTGCTTACGAGCTGCGCGCCAGCAATATCGACGTCGTCGATCAGCGCGTTCGCCTGGAGATAGCGCGCAAGATCGGGCTGACACGGTGCGCCGCGGTTCACCCCGACACTCAGGGCGACGCGGGCATTGGGCCCGTGGTCAGGATGATGGGCCGCGAGGAGTTCATCAACGGACATGTCATCGCGCCGTTGCGTGAGCATGCGACCGGGCTGGTAGCGTCGGCGCGCGTCGTCGTAAGGGATGCCAGCGTGCATGATCTATTGACTGGGTCCGCTCGGCGGGTGCGCGCCGGGCGCATTGAAGTCGATCGTCATTTCACCGCTTTCGATCTGTTGCAGGCGCCGCATTAGATTGGCCGGCCGCAGCGCCGCCGCCGCGGTCATGCGTCGCACGAAAAGCCCGAGATGATTCGGCCGGATGAGTTCGGGACAAGCGAGCGTGCAGAGGTTGCACATGACGCATTCGTCGAAGACCTGTGCCGATGGGGCGAGCTTGCCCTCCACGGCGAGGTTCACCCCACGTTGAACGTCGAGGCCCTTCGGGCAGGCGCGATCGCAGCCGCCGCAGTGACGGCAATGGGACGCCTCAGGGAAAATTTGGGAGACCGCGCGCAACATCTGCCAACTGTCGCCGAGGTTCTCCATGCGATACGTGTGACGCGTCGAGATGGTGAAGTAATCGAGAAAGGCGACCTGCATGCCAGTCTCGATCAGGGTCTCGCAAGCAAGCGCCGTCTTCACCTCCTGCTCGCCGCACCTTCTGACGATGACACGGCACGAGCCGCACACTCCCTGACCCATACAGCCAACACCTTCGACAAGCGTCGCTCCCGCATGCACGAAGGCCTGCAGAATCGAGCAGTTTTCAGGGGCATCGACCTCGCGCCCTTCGATGCTCAGGCTGACCATTTTTTTGCACTCCGCCCTTGCGCCATGCTGGAACCACGGTGGCGAACCCACGGAAAACGACATATAAACCATAGCACACGAGTGATGTTTTCCAAGCGGAGGACGTTATGCCTGCCTTCTGGAAAGCCCTTGCACCCCTGATCGTCGCGATCGTGATCGCGATCATTCCCGCGCCCGGGGGACTGGATCAACATGCGTGGTACTACTTTGCCATCTTCGCCGGTGTGATCATCGGACTGATGCTGGAGCCTATCCCGGGCGCGGCCATCGGCCTCGTTGCAGTGACCGTCGTTGCCGTATTCTCCGAATGGGTATTCTTCAGCCCCGAGCAACTCGCCAAACCAGGCTTCAATGTGGCGAATGCGAGTCTGAGCTGGGCACTTTCTGGCTTTTCCAACGGCACGGTATGGTTGATCTTCGGTGCCTTTATGTTCGCCCTCGGCTATGAAAAGACAGGCCTCGGCCGGCGCATCGCGCTCATGCTCGTGCGGGCGATGGGTCGCAAGACGCTCACTCTGGGCTACGCGGTCATGGTGGCCGATGCCGTACTCGCTCCTTTCACACCGTCCAACACGGCGCGCAGTGGCGGGACGATTTTCCCCGTCATCCGCAATTTGCCGCCTCTTTACGACTCGAAGCCGAACGATCCATCGGCGCGCCGGATTGGCTCCTACATCATGTGGACGGCGATCGCCACCACCTGCGTGACAAGCTCGATGTTTCTCACGGCACTCGCACCAAATCTACTTGCTGCCGAGCTCATCAGAAAGACAGTGCACGTCGATCTGAGCTGGATGCAGTGGTTCATGGCCGTGGCGCCAGCGGGCATCGTGCTGTTGCTGGCTGTACCGCTCCTTGCCTACTTCCTCTATCCCCCGGAAGTCAAGCAGGGCAGCGAAGTCCCTGTCTGGGCGGCGAAAGAGCTGAAGGAGATGGGGCCGCTTACCCGACGCGAACTGATGCTCGGGGTTCTCGTGCTTATTGCGCTTGCACTCTGGATCTTCGGGGACGAGTACGTCAACGCCACGACTGCGGCACTCATAGTGATCGCTTTCATGCTGGTCGCCAAGGTAGTGACCTGGGACGACATGTTATCGAACAAGCAGGCGTGGAACACGCTCGCGTGGTTCGCGACGCTGGTCACGCTGGCCGACGGCCTCAGCAAGACAGGGTTCGTGAAGTGGTTCGCAGGCGCGATGTCGGCCCACATGAACGGCGTTCCGCCAACGATGGCAGCAGTGGTTCTCGTGCTGATCTTCTTTTTCACGCACTACATGTTTGCCAGCATCACCGCCCATACGACGGCAATGCTCCCTGTAATGCTGACCGTGGGATCGACGATACCCGGCATGCCGATGGAGGCGTTTGCGCTAATGTTGGCACTCACGCTCGGCATCATGGGGATTCTGACGCCATACGGCACCGGGCCGAGCCCCGTCTACTTTGGCAGCGGCTATCTGCCCGCCGGTGACTTCTGGCGACTGGGTGCGATCTTTGGAATCATCTACATTGTCGTGTTTCTAGCGATTTGCGTCCCTCTCCTGCTTTGACACGTCGTAGTGCCGAGAGCACAAGTCCCTGAGGTCGGTTGCGGACGGCTAGCCGGATTTCTGCTGTTCGGTTTAAGCTTCGTCGCCAGTGGTACTCGGTGTCCAGACGTAGGACGCTTCCTATATCGCCGATTGCATCGCAGCGGCCAGATTGGGTGCCTCCAGCCCCACGATCAGATCCACCTCACCGTTGGCTAGCGTCTGCGTCGCCGGCACGCCCGCTGCCTTCAACGCATTGCCGTCGAGCCGCGACGCATCGCCGAGCGCAACGCGCAAGCGCGTGGCCGCCAGCGGTTCCATCTTCACGATGTTGGCCGCGCCGCCCAGCGCCGTGCGAATCTTCTCCGCGCGCGCCTTCTGCTGCGCCGTGTCCTGCGCGGGTGCCGCAGCCAGCGCGCTTACGGCGTCCGAAGCCGTAGCGGCGGTCGCGCCCGCCACCGGCAAGTCGGCGTCGCTGCCCGCCTTCTTCAGGTATTCCTGCATGTCGGTCTTCATGTTCTCCGACAGCGGCCCGAAGATCGCCTGTACGCCGTTGCCCACGCGCAGCACACCCGCCGCGCCGAGTGCCTTCAGCCTGGCGTCATTGACAAGCGATGGATCTTTCACAGAGATGCGCAGTCGTGTGATGCAGGCGTCCAGGCTCGTGATGTTCGACCGCCCGCCGAACGCGAGCACCAGATCGCGCGAGCGTCCACCCATTTCGGCGGTGCTCGCCGGGGCGGCGTCGACGGTATCGTCCTCACGCCCCGGCGTCTTCAGATCGAACCGGCTGATCACGAAGCGGAAAACGACGTAGTAGATCGCCGCGTAGATCGGCCCGAGGATGAACACGTACCACGCGTGCGTCGCCTTGTTGCCGATCAGGTTGAACATCAAAAAGTCGATCGCGCCTTGCGAGAACGTGAACCCCATGTGCATGTTCAGCGTATTGGCGACGAACTGCGCCGACGCCGCAAGACACGCGTGAATGAAATACAGCACCGGCGCGACGAACAGGAACGCAAACTCGATCGGCTCCGTGATGCCCGTTAGGAACGACGTCAGCGCCGCCGACACCATCATGCCGCCGACCGCGACCTTCTTCTCAGGCTTCGCGCAATGCCAGATCGCGATGGCCGCAGCAGGCAGACCGAACATCTTGAAGAAGAAGGCGCCCGCGAAAATCCCCGCGGTGGGATCGCCGGCGAAGAAGCGAGTGATGTCGCCATGAACCACCTTGCCGGTCGTCGGATCGAGGAAGCTGCCCGCTTCGAAAAAGAATGGCACGTTCCAGATGTGATGCAAGCCGAACGGAATCAGCAGACGCTCGACGAAACCATAGATGGTCGCCGCCGTGCGTGGGTCGGAGACCGCCGCCCAGTGCGAGAATGCCCTGATCGCGCCGCCGATCGGCGGCCATATGACGGACAGAATCGCCCCGAGCACGATCGAGCCGATGGCCGTGACGATTGGCACGAAGCGCTTGCCCGCGAAGAAGCCGAGATAGGCCGGCAGCGCGATCTTGTAGTAGCGGTTGAACATCCAGGCCGCGAGCCCGCCCGCGAGAATGCCGCCGAACACGCCGGTCTGGATCGACGGAATGCCCATGATCAGCGACGTCTCGACGCCTTCGACCTTCGCGATCACGCCGAGCGTCGCCGTCATCACGAGATAGCCGATGGTCGCGGCGATGCCGGACACGCCGTCGTTCTCCGTGAAGCCGAGCGCGACGCCGATCGCGAAGATCAACGGCAGGTTGCCGAAGATCACGTCGCCCGCGTTCTTCATCAACTCCAGCACGATGGCCGGAACATAGCCGTGGAAATCCGTCGCGCCCAGGCCGAGCAAGAGGCCCGCAACCGGCAACACCGCGACCGGCAGCATCAGCGATTTGCCGACTTTCTGCACCACGCCGAATGCATTCTTGAACATGATTGGTCTCCGCTTATTCTGCGTACGGGGCGAGCAGGGCGCGCACTTCGGCAGCCGTGCCGAGCGTGACCACCTTCGCCGCGAGCTTGCGCGCCTCGTCCATCGTGAACCGCGCGATTTGCGCCTTGATCGAGCCGACCGCGGGCACGCTCACCGACAATTCATCTACGCCGAGTCCGACGAGCACCGGCACGGCCATCGCATCCGATGCGATACCGCCGCACACGCCGACCCATTTGCCGTGCTGATGGGCGCCCTCGACGGTCATGCCGATGAGACGCAGCACCGCCGGATGCAGCCCGTCGGCCTGTTTGGCGAGCTTCGGGTGCCCGCGATCCATCGCGAGCGTGTATTGCGTCAGATCGTTGGTGCCGATCGAGAAGAAGTCGACTTCGCGCGCGAGCGGCTCGGCGATGAGCGCGGCGGACGGCACTTCGATCATCACGCCGATCTTGACGTCGCCGATACGGTCGCCGGCTTCTTCCTGAAGCATCTTCTTCGCCGCGCGCACTTCCTCGATGGCGGCGACCATCGGAAACATGATGTGCAGATTGCCGATCGGCGCGGCTCGCAGAATCGCGCGCAACTGCACGCGGAACATGTCGGGACGATCGAGGCTCACGCGCACGCCGCGCAGGCCGAGGAACGGGTTGTCCTCTTTCGGCAGCGGCAGGTAGGACAGCGGCTTGTCGCCGCCGACATCGAGCGTACGCACGACGAGCGGACGCTCGCGCCCGAGCGCTTCGGCGACCGCGCAGTATTCGGCGGCCTGTTCGTCTTCCGACGGCGCGGTGTCGCGGTTGTCGAAGAGAAACTCGGAGCGCAACAGCCCGACGCCTTCCGCGCCGGCCGCGACCGCTTCGCGCGCTTCCTGCGCATTGCGGATGTTCGCCGCCACTTCGATGCGATGACCATCGGCGGTGACGGCCTGCTTGTTGGCCGCGACTTTCTCTTCCTCGCGCTTCTTCGTCTGACGTTCGATGCGTTCGCGCGCCTTCGCCAGCTCGTCCGCGCCCGGATTGCGCCGCAGGCTGCCGTGCGAGCCGTCGAGGACAACGAGCGTGCCATCAGGCAATTGCAGCGCGCCCTCGTCGACGCCGCAGATCGCCGGAATGCCCAGCGAACGCGCGAGGATCGCGACGTGGCTCGTCGCGCCGCCGGTCGTCGTGCAGAAGCCGAGCACCTTGCTGCGATCGAGCGATGCCGTGTCCGAAGGCGACAGTTCCTCGGCGATGAGAATCGATTCCGCCGGCACGTCGATATGCGCCTGCTTCACGCCCGCCAACAGCGCCAGCACGCGGCGGCCGACATCGCGAATATCGCCGGCGCGTTCGCGCAGCAGCGCGTTGTCGACCTTTTCCAGCATGCTCGCCTGCGCCTCGAACGCGGCGCGCCACGCGAAGCCCGCGCTCTTGCCGTCACTGATGCCGGCGATGGCGGCGTCGTTGAGGCCGGGATCGTCGAGCAATTCCCGATGCGCGTCGAGAATCTGCGCTTTCGACGGATCGGTGAGCTTTGCCTTCAGCGTTTCGATCTGCTGGCGCGCTTCGTGTTGCGCGGCTTCGAGGCGGCCTCGCTCGCGCTGCGGCGCTTCGCCCGCTTCGGCCACGTCGATGACTTCCTGGCGGAACTGCACGATCTTGCCGACCGCGAGCCCCGGCGATGCCGATACGCCGGTGAACTCGTTCGCGTCGGCGGGCGCGGCGTGTTGCGGTGCAGCCGCCGCGGCGGCGGTCGCAGCCGGCGCGGGTGCATCGCCGGGCTTCTCGCCCGAGCCCGATGCGAGCAGGCGCGCGAGCGCGGCGGCGGCCTCGCCCGCATCGGGGCCGGCGGCCTCGACGCGCAGCGTGTCGCCGAACTTCGTCGCGAGCGCCATCAGCGCGACGACCGATTTCGCGTTCGCGCTGTCGCTGCCGCGCAGCACACGGATGTCGGATTTGTATTTCTTCGCTTCGGCGGCGAATACCGCGGCGGGCCGTGCGTGCAGGCCCTGAGGATTCGGCAGCGCAACTTCGTCGGACTGGATCGCGCCGGCCGCGCCGCCGCTCGCCTCGGCGCTTGCGCCGCCGACGATCTCGGCCGACAACGCGACGTCCTTGCCCGCGATGACGAGGCCCGTCGCGGGCATATAGCGCGTGACGAGCTCTTCGCCATTGGCGATGACCATCTGCGTGAGCAGGCTTACGGCTCGCGCGCCCACGACGACCGGATCGAAACGGATCAGCGGCTGGCCCGTGGTGACGGTGTCGCCTTCTTTGACGAGTGGCGTGAAGCCTTCGCCGCGCAGCATCACCGTGTCGAGGCCGATGTGGATCAGCACCTGAAGGCCGCCTTCGCCGGTCACAGTCACTGCGTGCGCCGCGCGATGCAGCTGGGTGATCGTGCCGGGAAACGGGGCGAGCAGTTCGTCGGAAGTGGGATCGATCGACACGCCGTCGCCGACCATCTTGTCTGCGAAAACCGGATCGGGCACGGTTTCGAGTTGCACCATCACGCCGGAAAGCGGCGCCATCAACTCGATCCGTGCCAAACGTCGCGGAGCTTCCATGTGAACGACTCCTTGTCCTTTGACGGTTTGCGGTCAATACCTAAGACGTGCTGGACAATGCCCTGCAGGGACATAAATCGCCCAATATAAATCATAGGCAAAGGAACGACGATTCGCTGATCTACGTATCATCCTCGGGCGAGCGCTGTTTCTAAGACAGGGACTGCAACGAATTCAGAAATTGATGCGAGATAGATAACGTTTACCAATTCAAAGGTAAGGTTCGGGTACAACAGGAACTTCCATTGCAGTCCAGGCTACGCTCTCATGGAAGAAGTGCTTTTTCGCAATCGTCCGTGGTTCTTCACCACACCATTTCGATTGCATGAGACACATATCCTGCGCATACTTGTCGCGCGCTTGATGGCGCATTGTTTGGCCTCGCACTTTGCCCGTCGAGACAGGCGGGCTTTCTTTCTCATTCGTTATGGCGCTTGCGAAACTTCCGTCGATGGCGGTACTGCATGCTGGATGGAGTGACGCGCGTTTGATCGCGGGTAACTAAATCAACGCTACCTTAACGCTTGGTGCATCGCAGGTCTTCTTGTCAGAAGCGGTATCGCGGCGCGATGATTAGGAAATGGGCACGCGATATAGCCGGCCCACTAAGCGTCGTAGTGGAAAACGATAACTTCTCAAGGAGATGGACGTGCGAGCTTCCGACATCATGACGACTTCGATCATCTCGGCCAGTCCGGACATGACAATACGGCACGCTGCAGGGATGATGGTGTTCGCTGGCATCAGCGGGATGCCTGTCATCGACGAGTCCGGCAGGCTGCTCGGAATGGTCACGGAGGGCGATCTCATGCATCGCGTGGAGATCGGGACCGGCGTCAAACAACGCTCGTGGTGGCTCGAGCTCGCGGCGTCGACGACAGAACTGGCGAGCCAGTACGTGAAGGAGCACTCGAGGAAGGTCAGGGACGTGATGACTACCGACGTCTCGACGGTGACTGAGACCTGTCCTGTCGCGGATATTGCCGAATTGCTCGACCGACGGCGTATCAAGCGCGTGCCGGTTATGCGCGACGGAAAGGTCGTCGGTGTGGTGAGCCGCGCCAATCTGATTCGTGCGCTCGTGACGATGGCGCCCGAGGTGCCCACCACGGTGGAGAGCGGCGACAACGCGATCCGCGAAGACGTGTTCGCGGCCATGAAGGATCATCCCTGGGCGCTGGCGCGGGAAAACGTCACCGTCGAAAACGGGATCGTGCATCTCTGGGGGCCGGTCGTCCGCGCGGAAGAAGGCAACGCGATTCGCGTTGCCGCGGAGAACGTGCCGGGCGTCAGAGACGTCAAGGCACACTTCGGTCTTCCGCCGTCCGTTCCGGCGTCGAGTTAGCAAGGGCGAGCGTTGTTTTGCGATGTGGACTGAGTGACGCTGTCCACGACACGTGCATGGGCTCGATCACGTTATCTATGCGCGCTCATGCTGCATGAAGCGCGTCCGGCGACACGCCGGGAGGATGAGCCATGGAATCAACCAAGGACACGTCGCCGCAACACGGCGGCTTCAGGCGCATCGTTCTTTGCCTCGATTCTTTCGAAGCATCTCGATGCGCCGGTGCGTTCGCGCGGCGATTGGCGAGGCCCAGTTCCGAACTCACGATAGCCGCCCTGGCGCTCGACTCGCACTCCCTTGCATCGCGTGCAGTTCTCTCCGGTCTGGATGCCGACGATGGGCGTGAAGAACTGCTGAAAGGAGCGGAACGCGCGATCGTCGAGTCTAGGACTATGCTCGCGAACTGGGCCGCGATCATGCGAACTCGGGTGATCGATCTCACGAAGGAGGGCGACGGTGCTGCGGACGCTGTCGTCACAGAGGCCCATGACGCTTGCGCGGATCTCCTGATTCTGGGCATCCGGCAACATCACGGCCTGGTTAGGTGGTTCGACCCGTCGGTGGCGGGCAGACTAAGCCAACTCGCACCGTGCGCCGTGATCGTCGTGCCAGCCAGATATGACCGTGCGCGCGATATCACCTTGCAGCGGATTCTGTTTGCCGTGGACGGGAGCGTAACGTCGCTGGCAGCGGTGGACATTGGAGCGAGGCTCGCCACCGCCGATACGCAGATACGGGTGATCCATGTCGTAGACCGTGCAATGTCTCACAGCGGATCCGTGGCGGGGAAACCGATCGAGGACACGTTCGTCAAGGAAGGCGCGCGGGCGATCGAGGCCGCGGCCGGGAAACTCGGACCGCCGCGTAACGTCACGCCTTCGCTGGTCTCGACTGATCAGATCAGCACCGAGACCAGCGAAGACGACATAGCCAGCGCCATATTGCGCGAAGCAGAACGCTGGAATGCGGACCTCATCGTGATGGGAACGCACGGCCGGCGCGGTGACGCACGGGCCTATCTTGGCAGCGTTCCGAATCGGGTGGCGAGTCTAATCGAGATTCCTTTGATGCTGGTTCGAGAGCAAGTATAACGGGAGGGCCGGGGCGTTATCCGGCAATTCGCTTGGCGACCAAAAAGTCATGCATCCGTTTTGCCGAGTTTGCGCGTACCGGCTGCCACGGTACGAATGCTCGTCCTCGCAACAGCGTCCGAGCCCGCTCGAAAGGCAAATCCTTCAATCGAAATCAATCGAAAATCGGGATGTGCATCGTAATCTAAACCTTCGATGCAACTTTTTGGTAGTTGACGCGATGGGTGAGATTTTGGGAATAGCTGGTTTTGCGGTACTGGTCGTCATCGTTGCTGCAATTGGGTCGTGCAATACACGATCTGGAAAAACGTGGATTGAAGCACGAAAGGCCCGTATGGCAACATCAGTACACGGCTGAGCTACGCGACCTGTCTTTCGACATCGCTTCGCAGCCGTTCAATGCGATAGCAGAACGGGAAGCGTGGACATCTCATGGAGTGTGCGGGTCACGCCGCCGAGCACGATCTCCAGCCCGCGCGAATGCGCATAGGCGCCCGCGACCAGCATGTTCGCGTGGACACTGTTCGCTCTGTCCGTTAACGTCATCCCTGTGTTTTCGCCGTGAATGCGAGGCGTCGACGAAAAGCTCGCGCGCACGCCCTGGCGATCCAGATAAGCGGAGATCTCGATGCCCGCCGGTGCTTCTTCGTTTCGACGCCGCTCGACGGTCATGATCTCGACGAAGCGCGCGAGATGCAAGAGGGGCAGGGCGTCGGCCACGGCACGCGCGGCCTCGCGGCTGTCGTCCCATGCGATGACCACGTTCTCGCCGATCGTCCTGATGTCGCCGGCACGCGGCACGAGCAGCACCGGCCGCCCAACGCCCATCACGACGTCCTCGACAAAGTGGCGGGCGACGAATGCTGCCGGATCGTCGGGATCGTCCTGTCCGAGCACGATCACATCGGCGTGACGGCCATGCAGCGTGGCGGCATCGAGCAGGTGGTGAACCACGTCCTGGCAGACCAGATAGAGCCCGATGACGTGAGCATAGAAACGGCGCGCTATTTCCGACGCGAATTGCGTTCGCTTTTCGCAACGCCAGCTGTTGTCCAGATGGACGAGAATGATTTTGCAGTTTATGACGTCAGCTCCTTGGAAGACTTGCTGCTGTGCTCGACGGCATGCGCAGGGGTGCCGCTCGCGGATGAACGTCAGTGAGACATCAGCACCGGCACGGTCATCGACGCAAGGAAGGTCCGGGTGGAGCCACCGAGCACGAGCTCATGCCAGCGCGCATGTCCATAGCCGCCCATGACCACGAGATCGGCATGAAGACTTGCGGCCCACGAAAGCAGCAGTTTGCCCGCGGACACGTCCGGCGCAAGGTCTTCTGACGAGACTTCGGCTTCGATGCCGTGCCGGGCGATGCAGGCTGCGATATCCGGGCCAGGGATGCGGTCGTCGCGCACTTCGCCTCGGACGTAGCGATGCTGAGGATCAAGACCTGTCCGGCTGCCTTGAGAAGCGGGAGCGCGTCGTGCACGGTGCGGGTGGCTTCACGGCTGCCGTCCCAGGCGATCATCGGATGGTTCCCGACCTGGGAAGAATCCTGTGTACGGGAGGAGCACGACCGGCCGCCCCGAGTAGAGAATGACGGTCTCGGGAAAATGATCCCCGATGTAAGACCGTAAGACTCAGGATGGGTCGGATCGTCCTGGCTCACGATCACGAGATCCGCGCAGCGGGCAAAATGCGGCACCGTATGGTTGGCCCACTCCCGCGCTTCGATGGCGTGATGATTTTGGTTTTGGGCAGTTTGGCCGCCTTGGCCGACCAATCCACGCGAATATGCGTTACTAACGCATTTGCTCGCGACTCATTGCCGCCGCCTCGGCTACTTGATGCCACTCGGGGACGCCTCCCTGAGTAGCTTTATGCGTTGGACTACCGCCCGCGGCCTCGTCCGCGCCCTCGCGAGTAAAACTCGTACAAGCAGCGGTATGAGTTTTCGAAGCGCGGCCGCCCGGCCAGGGGGGCCGCCCAGCGGGTCCGCTACCTGGAGGATTTTTAGGTTAGAGCCTCAATATGCGGCGACCTGCCACATTAGAGCGGCCATGCTTTTTATAAGCTTCTAGGCAGAGCATCGCCCTGACCGAATGGTGCTCTCACTTTGGAGTGGAATCATGTTTGCGCATATTCTTTTCTTTCTGCTCGTTCTCTGCTTCTGGCTGTTGCGCTCGATCTTCCTCAACACCATACAGACGCTAGACTAAAAATCCGCTTGCGATCTACGCTGGACAACTCACGCACAGATATCGAACCTCAGGGCAGCGCCCACCCGAAGTCGACGCGCGAGTGATCGCCGCGGCGGCCGCGTACAACCAACCGAATTTGGGCGCTTTCTTTGGAGCAAATCATGTCTGCCCTTGCTTTTTTCCTTCTGCTCGCCCTCTGCCTCTGGCTGTTGCCAGTCATCGTGGCCGCCTCATCTACTCACCCCCGCGCCACTGAGTTAGAACGCCAGCTTCGGCACCGATGAAAGCGGCGGTTCGCGAGCGGCCTCCCCAAACGACGCCGGGCGCAAGCGCCTATTCAGACGTTGCGGGCCCATTTATCTGACGCCAGATTTATCGAGTAGAGCCTCCATATGCGTCATTCGACCACGCACGGTCCGCGCCCCTGTTTCCTAGTCTTGAATCAGACGGACTGCCGACGCAGCCCATAGCAACAGATGGAGAACTGAGATGTATGCAATCAACTACGGCCAGACTGACACAAGCGGGTCAACATGGTTGACCGCGCAAGGCTCGAAAGTCCTTCCACCCGCGCCACCGTCTGATAACACCATGCTCTACATAGCCTTGGGTGGTGGCGGTGTGGCGTACACCCTGCTCGTGGTCTGCTTCATCCGGGTGCTGCACGCTTTAACCGTTTTTTGAGACTGATACGAGCAGCACCAAGAGCGTCTACTCCCCTGCTGTGCAAAGAAGTAGCTCGGTCCAAAACGACGCGGCCCGCCAAGCATTTTGACGTTGCGTGCCGTTTGGTCGTAAGCGTGAGCATTAGGATGTCGAATTGAGAGTTGTTTACAAGTGACGGTCGAACGTAGCTGCGTAGCGGCGATTGATATCAATCAGTGAGTCTGCATCGGGGTGATGGAACGCGCAATCACGATGACCGGCGCACGGCCTGTAAGTCAGCCAGTCTCCGCCTTGGCCTGCTGTTGCCGCGAACAATTAATTGGCAACAGGCCGGTCACGTCTGCATCGAAGGCACGCCGCGGCAGCTCGGTGATTAAGTGCAGCACGTAGTCGTACGGATCGACGCAAGGCCGGCACGTCTGCGCAAATGATGTCTCGGTCGTCTCGCGAATAGATCAGCCAACGTGGATGCTTTCTCTTAACGACTAGGTGTCGCCTTCACCGTCAGAATCACTCGTGCTCCCCAGGGCTAATACGCCAAAATTGTCCAGAAGGATGTGCAGGCTGAGAAGCAGAACCCAAAACGGGAAAACTAGCACGATCCAGTCTATGTGCCGCCCTGCAAAGAACAATGCGAAGGCGGAAGCGTATCCGGTTATTGCGATCCAGCGCGAAACAAAGCCGGTGCGAAGAGCAAGCGTGCAGGTGGCAATCGTGAATACTGCCGCCATACGGACTGCGTAGACATTCATGATTTCGTAGGCAACCGCTCGCGCGACCGTGAATGTCGCTGAACCGGAAAGTCGGTCGATTTCGATGCCATACGCGGTCACGATTCCCCCGACGAAAGCGGCGGCGACGAACAAGGTTGCCAAAAACAGGAGGCCGCTTCCCATGAACACTGTGGCAAAGAAGCGATCCTCGCGTTTTCCGAGGCGGTCTCGCAGCACGCCAATGAACCAGAGAAATGCGATACCAGCGAACGGCACCAGATTGACCGAAAGAGACACGGTACCTGAACTCTCTCGAAGCCACGCGCTCGCTTCTATCGGAAGAACGGGAACGGAGTGCCGCAGCAGCAGAAGGCTGATAATCAGTAAAACAGAAAATATGATGCCGGCGACAGCGGCAGCGCGCGGGGCTCTGAGACGCGAATCTACGTCGATTCGCTGGTGTCCCGAGTTGTTTGCCGATGGATCCATGTTCACCTTCCTTCGTACCCGGCGCAGACTGCGCGGCTACGTGGTTCGTGCTGCGCGACGCGGCGTTCAACTGAAAGTATTACGCCGGGGCCGAATAGCGAACGCAAGATCCGGCCGTCGCGCGTTCGGGTCAGCAGGAATGCCTTACCACGCGTATCCCATCTTGAACAGCAAGGCCTTGTTGCCGTCCTTTCCGAGTGCGCCCTCCAGGTTGGCGACAATACCCTGATCGGGCTTGAGAATGTACTGCAAGCCCGCGCCCAAGTTTGGGAAACGATTTGCGGAACTCGAGCAGCCGCCCCGACTCGCACCATACAGGCACGCCATTCCGGCAAACAGCGTCGCTGTCCACCGTTCAGCCAGACGATGGCGCTCCTCGACTTCCACGGAAGACATGTATTTGCCTAAATACTCGCCCATGGTGTAGCCGCGCAACACGACAGGAGCGAAGGCGGCGGGCGGAGCGTCAACTGTCCACTGATTGCTTTGGCGCAACGCGAACACACTACCGCTCCCGTGGCTCCAGAAGCGCCGGTAGTCGGCCCGATAAACGTTGAAATTATTGCTTCCCTCTAGGCTCTGCCGATAGGCGATGCTGTTCACGTTGAAGTACCACCCGCGTTTTGGCGCGTCCACGATGTCCCGGGAATCATGGTTGATCACTAGACCCACACCGCCGGCCTTGAAGCCTGTCAGGCCAAGGGTGCTGAGCAGGTCATCGTCCAGCGCCGTCTGGCCCACGATCTGGTAGTTCGTGAAAATTGTCTGTGCACCGATGAACCAGTCGCCCTTAATGCGGTACAGATACCGTCCCACCAGAACACGCAGGTGGTCTTCGGAGTTCAACGGCTTACCCGTACCGAGGAAGTTGTCGTAGTCGTTCTTGACTATTCCGCCAGCGGCAAGGAAAGTAACTCGATGTCGGTCTCCATCGAAGGAAGTCCGGGCGAAGATTGCCCCGACCAGGGAATTCGTCGACGTGTACTGCCCACTCACGCCAAAGAGCGATACCTGCGACTGCGGATCGAACTTTCGCACGTATCCGGCGAGGACGCCAAACGAGGTGCCTAGTTTGGGATTATTCGAGAACGTCGGCAGCAGCAACCAAGGCGAACTCGCTTTGGTAGGTTTTGGCGCTTTGGGTGCGTCCTGCGCGTCTATCGACTGGTCGTCTGCCCAGACCGAACTGCCGCCGGTTGCGGCAAGGAGGCAGATCGTCAGCTGAACGCGCAGTGCGGCGGCGCGGAGGCTGGACGACACCGAGGTGGGACCAGCAGAACTTCGCGCGATCGACATGGCAGGCCTCTCCAATTTCTCGAACGTGTCGCCCACCCGAATGCCAAGTCCGTCGACTCGACCGCCAATCCCGCCTCCTTACCACCCTTGCTGCGACCTTTGCCGGGAACGTTCTTGCCCGATGGACCGAACTCTCCACTGGTTGCCGAGATTGTTCTCGACGTCGCCGCTCAGTTGCGTCGGCTCCCGATCCCCTCGGAGTGCGGATCTGGCAGCCGCCATCCCGTGTGCGTTGAAAGACGCCGCCATCGTGCCCAGCATAGGGGTCACTTATATTCCAGGCAAGCGCATTGCCAGTATGGGCGTTGTCCACGACACCCTTTCTCATGCCAGCATGATGAAAAAGGGATGAACGCGGTACGAGGCGCAGTGTAGGAGCGAGCCGCGCCGATATGTCGACCGAAGCGCTGCGGGACGCCTATACTGTCAAGGCAATCAGTAATACTGGGGGTGAGCGTATCTCCAGTGTCCTTACGCATGCTACACGGCAATACCTGGTTGCTACTGTCTTTGGATTGACGACAGTGGCCCTTGTCCTGTCCGGACCATGACGCTCGTTTCGGCCCGCATCGTGATTGGGATCCCGTCATGTACCGACGGAAACTCCGCCGATTGCCGGGCATCGGATGCCGGCCGTTCGCGCTTTCGCGATCGCGGCACGCGCCAACGAAATTTTAATTACGCACAGCGTCCAGGAAAATTCAGAAGTGCAGACCGGGGAAAATCCGCCATTTGCGTTGGATGCAAATCTGCGGCAATCCAGTAGCTAGCTCAATCGTTTCGGTCCTTATTCCATTGAATGGAGGTTGCAATGTCCGAGCGGATGAAAGCCGCAGTTGTACACGAATTTGGAAAACCACTGGTCATCGAGGAAGTCGACGTTCCTGATGTCCCCCCTGGCCGGGTGCTCGTGAAAGTTGCTGCTTGCGGGGTTTGTCATACTGACCTGCATGCCGCCGAGGGCGATTGGCCGGTGAAGCCAAGCGTCCCTTTCATTCCGGGTCACGAAGGCGTCGGCTATGTTGCCAAGTTGGGGGCCGGTGTCAGTATGCTCAAGGAGGGTGACCGCATCGGCGTACCTTGGCTCCATACTGCCTGCGGTCATTGTGAGCACTGTATCACCGGCTGGGAAACGCTTTGCGACAAGCAGCAAATGACTGGTTACACCGTCAACGGCGGATACGCGGATTACGTGCTTGCCGACCCTGCGTACGTGGGACTTCTGCCTGACAACCTCGAATTCGCGGCGGCGGCGCCCATTCTGTGTGCCGGCGTCACCGTCTACAAGGGCCTTAAAGTTCTAGATTGCAAACCGGGAGACTGGGTGGCCATCTCAGGGATCGGCGGCCTGGGTCACATGGCCGTACAATATGCCAAAGCGATGGGTTTTCACGTCGTCGCCGTCGACATCGCAGATGACAAACTCGCGCTCGCGTCCAGTCTTGGCGCCGACATGACGATTAATGCCGCCACGCAGGACGCAGTTGCTACAGTACAAAAGAATATACGCGGCGCGCACGGCGTGTTGATCACCGCCGTTTCCAGAACCGCCTTCGCACAGGCCGTTGGCATGCTGCACAAGCGCGGCACGATGTCCTTGGTCGGCTTACCGCCAGGAAGCTTCGATCTGCCGATTTTCGATGTCGTCCTTAACGCAAAAACCGTGCGAGGTTCCATCGTCGGCACCCGAAAGGACTTGCAGGAATGTCTCGCCTTCGCCGGTGAGGGAAAAGCTAAAGCGCATTTTTCAACAGATCGCCTTGAGAATATCAATCAGATCTTCAGTGCGATGAAGGAAGGAAAGATAGACGGGCGGGTCGTCATGCAAATGTAGAGTTAGGTATCGTCGCCGAAGGAGGGATTTTATCGTACCGAGTAGCACTTGAAGAGCTCGTGACTCGAACGTTGCCTACACCGTCGGGGCCCGTAGCGAAACTCGTTGCAAAGGTCGCAGACGGGATTGACGGCAAATGAACACGACGTGGTCGTTAGAAGCAGCTGGCACTAGAACAAGAAGCAACCATGTCAGTAACACGACGCGCTCGATCTTAACCATCTCTGGCCACACGCAGCGCGGTTCAAAAAATTCCGGAATGTTGTCGACGAAGAATCTGATCGAAGATTAAGCCTTGCTTGGAAACTGCCGGAGTGCGGCGTTAGTGTCCAGGGATGGCTCGATTGACTGGCTTTGCTTTCCCCGCTTCGATGCTTCAGCCTGCTTTGCGGCGCTAGTAAGTGCGCCTGAGAATGGGCACTGGAAGATTGTGCCTGACGAGCCAATTGGGAGTTCTTCGCGGGCTTACATCGATGGCACGATCGACTCCTTGGAAGACTTGCTGCTGCGCTCGACGGCGTGCGCAGGGGCGCCGCTCGCGGATGAAAGTCAGTGAGACATCAGCACGGGCACGGTCATCGACGATAGGAAAGTCCGGGTGGCGCCGCCGAGCACGAGTTCCTGCCAGCGCGCATGTCCATAGCCGCCCATGACCACGAGATCGGCATGAAGATCCGTGGCCCGCGAAAGCAGCAGTTCGCCCGCGGACACGTCCGGCGCAATGTCTTCTGACGAGACTGCGGCTTTGATGCCGTGCCGGGCGATGCAGGCTGCGATGTCCGCGCCGGGGATGCGGCCACCGCCCGTTTCGCCTCGGGACGTATCGACGCTCACGATCGAGACCTGCCCGGCTGCCTTGAGAAGCGGGAGCGCGTCGTGCAAGGCGCGAGTGGCTTCGCGGCTACCGTCTCAGGCGATCATCGGATGTTTGCCGACCTGGGCGAAGAATCCCGTGTACGGGAGAAGCAAGACCGGCCGCCCCGAGGAGAGAATGACGGTCTCGGGAAAATGATCTCCAACGTAAGACTCGGGATCGGTCGGATCGTCCTGGCTCACGATCACGAGATCCGCGCAACGCGCAAAATGCGGCACCGCATGGCTGGCCCACTTCCGCGTTTCGATCCATTCGCCCGATAGGCCGGCGCGCTTGATCTCCGTATGAAAGATCCGCTCGATCGCGCCGCGCTGCTCGTGCCGTATGGCCGCGCGCTGCTCGTAATACTCGGCGGTGCCCGCCATGACTGAGATTGACCCGCTCCAACGGACAGATTTGCAGTTAAAGATTTGTCGTCGTCCGGCCTCCGTTAAGCGTTGAGTCGCGGGTTGTCCACGGACGGGCAGCGGGTCGCTTCTCACGACCACGACGCTGCCCGTCGGTGGGCAACCCGCAGGGTGATACGGTTTTTCTCTTGGCGCTCAGGTTTTCGAATTCGAGCGGCGAACAATAGCCGATGCTGCTATGCAGGCGGCGTACGTTGTACCAGCCTTCCAAGAAGGAGAAGATGCGCCTGCGGGTTTGTTCATGGGTCGCGAAGTGTTCGCGCGACAGGAGTTCTGCTTCGAGTGTCCCAAAGAAGGATTCGCACATCGCATTGTCGTACGCGTCGCCGGCTGTACCCATCGAGGGCTGCACGCCGGCTTCGCGGCAGCGTCGCCCAAAGGCAATGGATGTGTATTGGGCTCCCTGGTCGGAATGTAAAATCACGCCCTCATGACGTCGCTGCTGGAGGGCCATGTCGAGCGCGCGCAACATCAGTTCGGTGTACAAGTGGCTCGACATCGCCCAGCCGACGATGCGCCGGCTGAAGACATCAAGCACCACAGCCAGATAGAGAAAGCCTTCTGTCGTCGGAATGTAGGTGGCATCTGCGACCCACAGTATGTTGGGCCCTTCAGCATTGAAGTGCCGGCGCACGAGGTCCGGCGCACGCCGTGCCCCCGCACGCTGGCGCGTTGTACGCGGCCAGCGCCGTCGACTTGCTCCCCGTAGGTCCGCGATGCGCATCAGGCGCGCGACTCGTTTGCGTCCCACGTGCACTCCCTCGCGCGCAAGTTGCGCATGGATGCGCGGCACTCCGTACGTACCTCGCGAACTCGCATGCAGCGTACGAATGCGCGTCAGTAGCTGAGCATCGCTACGTGACCGCCTTGATGGCTCCCTCACCAGCCACGCGTAGTAACCGCTGGTCGAGACTCCCAGCAGCCGCGCCATCGTGGCAATGGGCCAACGGGCCTGGTTTGCTCTCATGAATCCGTATCCTTCGAGGACACGGCTCCTGTCTCGCGGGCGAACCAGGCCGCGGCGTGAGAGAGAATGTCGCGCTCCGTCTTTAATTGCCGATTCTCGCGGCGCAAACGGGTGAGCTCTTGGCGCTCAGCCGTGGTCAACCCCTCCTGACGCGCGCCGGCGTCAATATCCGCCTGCGCCACCCAGTTGATTATCGTCTGCACACTAGGCTCGAACTCTCGCGCAAGCTCCTCGGGTGTTCGCCCCGCCTTCACCAGCTCGACTATGTGAGCCCGGAACTCCGCCGGGTACGGTGCTCGATGCTTGCCCATTTTGACACCCCCTTTTCAAAAGGATAGGTGTCCGTTGTGGCGGGTCAATCTCAGACGTTGAGGGCACGCCGGTTGGGTTCGAAGACAGCAAAATGCCCGATGACATACGCGTCGAAGCGTGGCCAACTGCAACGCGGATTCCAGTCTGGGGTGCGCCCGGACACTGGTAACCAGGTGGACGAGAACGGTTGGACGCAGCAAGCGACGCGGTTGACTCAGGTCAATGGCGCGGCCCTTTCCCAGCACGCTCGCGTCCGCCTGCGATATCGATGCCTCGATCGGGAATTCCTCGCCGTCGGCGCGCAGGCCGTACAACACGCGCTGTGGACCCATCCGTCGCTCCGACACGCGGGTTTGTTCGAAATGCCGCACCTGATCGTCGTGCGCCGCACGGTAACGCACCGGGATGAAGCGAGACAGCGGGCCGCCAATCGCGTCGCGCGCGGCGCACCCGAACACGCGTTCGGCCGTCGGATTGACCTTGACGATGCGCTGCGTCGCATCGATCGTGATAATGGCGTCCGTCGTTGACCGGAGGATGCTGTCGAGCTGCCCGTAGCTCATCGTCGCCTGAACGACGCTCGCGTGCGCGGCGCGGTGAGTCGCAAGGAGAAGGATCAGACTCGTGAGCAGCAGCACGCTCGTTGAAGCGCCCAAGAACAGCCACGCACGAGCCAACGTGCCGACTGGGCACATCGCGGACAGGTAGTGGATGCCGACCCACCAGAGGGCGAAGAGTGCCGCTCCTGCCGGAACTGCTTGTGCGATCGCACCGCGAGGCAGGACTCGTCGAGCGGGCGACCCAGTCTTTGGCGTAGCACTGTGGCGCTCGATTCTGCTCATGTATGCCTTCGACGTACGACCGATGTCCCGGGTCGCGCACAAGCGTGACGGGAGAGTGACCGAGTCGCGTGAATCGCAATGATTCGTCATCGCATGGAAGTAAGTCTGCCTGTCGTCGCGCGCACGGCCATTGAGCTAAATCAAACGGAGTACGTCGCACCCCCGGCGATGCGATCCGTTTACCTGGCTCAAGCCCACGCAGTGCGTCGCCTATAAAGTCGACGTGTCACTCACACATCTTTGCAACGAAACCTGGATCGATCAACGGAGAATCGACATGTCGCTCACGGGATCAATAGCCGGCGCCAACTGGACCGTCGCCTGCAATACGGAGCGGACGCAGCAAGGCGTCGAGTGTTCGATCAGCGTCGAGCACCGCGGCGTGGAAGGAGCAAGCTTCATGCACCGGTTCAGGCAGACGCATTCCTTCGACAATGAACCCGAGGCGGTACTCGCCGGTCTGCGCGAAGGCATGACTTGGATACGCCTCAAGGCCGCGCACACGATCGACGTCTAGCCGGTAACGACCGAAGCTTCATGAATTGCCTCGCACCGGATCGATCCCGTGCTGGCACGCGCGCTCCCCGAACGCTTCGGCAGCGACAACAAGGTGAGCTACCTCGGACGACAGCGACGCACGGCCTCCCGCCAACATTCGGCTTTGTCAAGGGCACCTTTCGCTAAGTTTCGGGCTGCGTCTCATGGCGGCCGCCATTTCATTCCATCGCGGGTAGAGAGGATCCTATGAGCAACACGTCAACTCACTGTAACTAATGCGCGGCGTTCGGGCGAGTCATGCTATGCGTCGATTCGACGGACGACTGGACGGAAGCGGCCGCTCTCACCGTCTCGCTGGCCGACGTGGACACGAAGGTACGCATTGTCGGATTGCTGAAGAATGGGCGCGCGATGATTCCACACGCACCGCTCGCGTTCTTTAACGCGATCGCGGCGCATGTGCGATTGCAGCGCGGCGTCGAGGCGAGTATAGACAGGGCGCGGGGGTTCCTCCAGAGCGCAGGCATCGACGTGAATACCTTTGTCGCCGACCTGTTCGAGAGCGGCGGAGACGCGGCTCACGCGCTTACGCGGGCGGCGCAGACGTGGCGCGCCGATCTCATGATGCTAGCCGCACGCCGCCACATGGGCATCCTGCAATGGACCGAGCGGACGACCCGGGATGCGGCGGACATGGCGCACTGTTCGATGCAGGTGCTGCCCGCGCCTCCCGCCCGGTTCGAGACCGCCAGACCCTGCCGATTGCTGTGTGCCGTGGACGGCAGTCCCGTTTCGCTGGCATCCTTGCGAGCAGGGCTCAAGATCGCCGGGCCGGGCGCACAGGTGCAAGCGATCTACGTCATCGATCGTTCGGCTCGCGCGACTGACGCCGCGTCGACGACGTCGCTTCAAGAGGCATTCTTCGAAGAAGGACAGTCTGCTTTGGCGAAGGCCCGCACGGTCTTCTCAGAAACCTGGTGTGCACAGGATTTCGCGTTCGATGCTGCGCTTGTACGAACCGATGAAACGGGTGACGATGTCGCGCATGCGATCGTGCATGGAGCCGCGCGCTGGAACGCCGATGCAATTCTCATGGGCAAAGAGAGGTCGCGCGCTGGATACTCGGGACTGTGTCCGGACGCGTGGCCCAACTGACAGAAGTACCGCTCTTGCTGGCGCGTCGCCCCCGGTCCGAGTCTGGTCCGAAAACCTGAGCACTCCGGTGCGAAGCGATTGCGCTTGACTCATGTCAAGCAGCCTCCTGGAGAACACATTTAAAGTGACCTCGTGCCTTTAGGACCGGCTGCAAGCTTTCGCGCTGTCCCGGAAGCTCGGCACGCGTGATTCTCTTCGGTCGCGTGATCGCCGCGCACAGGTTGCGGCCTTCGTTCGGCAGAGCGCTTTTTTGCTCGACACGCGCCAGCTGAACTGTGACTCGCCCGATATTGCCGATCATGGCATGGGCAGTTGCCGCCAGTTCGAAACGGTCTCATCTACCATGGTCAAACTTATGACCGGATGCACGCGGTCCTCAAACTTGCGGCGCAGCGCCGGGCTGCTTCCACCGACCCAAATGTGCACGTGCGGCGGCAGCAGATTGCGCAGATCGGTCAAGCCGTTCGCGACGGACTGCGTGGGCAGCGTCGCGGTGAAGGAGAGCGCGACGATATCGACCCGATGCGCCGCCACGGCGCCGACGATATCATGCAGCGGCGTCTGCAGCCCCAGCTGGATGCACTCACATTCGGAGAGCATGAACATCGCCTCGGCCATCAGGATGCCAAGACCGTGGCCCTCGCCGGACAGCGTCGTGAGCAGCACGCGGGGACGGCCGCCGCGCCCGCGAAGCGCATCAGACAGAGGGCGCATCAGCGTGCGCAACGTGGTCTGGAGCGCCTCGCTGAACAGATGCTCGTGGTACACCTGCAGGGTGCCTGCGGCCCAGGCGTTTCCGACCCGTGCCGACAGCGGCGCCGCCACGTCCAGCACGAAACGCTCGAGACCGTCGCGCGCGGCGCGCTTCAACAGTTCAAAGCGAAACTCTTCATAGGCACTCGCGCGCAGTAATGAAATCAGACGATCGAGTTCGGCGTCCGGCACGTCCTGCCCGATCCCGGAAGTCTCGGCGAGCTGCTGAAGCGCTTCGAGCGACTGTGCGAGGACCTTACTCGGACGATGACCTGCGTCGAGCAGACGCGTGACGAGCCGCAGCTTCGACACCTGCTCCTGTGGATATAGCCGCTCGCCGCTGGGAGCGCGCATCGGCTGCGGAAAGCCGTAGCGGCGTTCCCAAACGCGCAAGGTGTCCCTCGTTACACCGATTTCTTGCGCGATCGCCCCGATACCGATTCCTGTCACGGCCGCCGGCGGAGCGCGCTCTAAGGTAGGATTTGACTCGGGGGCGCCGTTAGCGACCGGGTCTGGCTCTAAAACGCGCTCTGTCGAATTTGTCATATCCCGGTCGATCGAAATGTCATAGAAATGAGAGACGAGCTTTTCCGAAGGCAGCTTTTATCATAGACAAAATCAAGGCTTTTGCGGCGCGCGGGGGCTGAGTCGCCAGTGGGAAATAGCAGGCCGCGAGTCGTGCGCAACATCGCGCGTCGCGCTGAAACGCCGAGCTCGCTTGCTCTGCACTCGGAGGAGGAGCGTAGTGGGTCCGGGGCCTTTCACCTTGGAGATGCCTTGCACTCGGTTTCGAACCAATGGTCAACCAGACGCTGAGCGGCGTGCAGATCTGCTGGGTAGTTTGGGTCGTCGTGCCATGGCGACGGGTTGTAGCCCGCTTTACTCAGGGCCGAAAGCTCGCTTCGGTGCTGCGACCTCGTCTTAGGTGCGTTGCTTTTGGTTGCGGCAAGGTCACGGCACTCCGTTTCGCTCAGGTGTCGTTTGCTTTGTGGCGCGCTGATGGCGGGATATCCGGTCAGCAGGAGCGCGAACGTAGCAAGCGCCGAGCAGGTTTTCGTGACATTTTCCATAGCGCATCTCCATGCGTCCGAGTGCGCAACGCAAGCGGGGAAATGCCGCCGGTCGCGTGCGTCTTCCGCGTATATTTTGCCTTATCCGGAGAGACGACCTCTGGCATCTTCTATACGATCGCTGGCAACTTCTCGAAGAAGAGGGGTTTCCCCGGATCTGCCAAATCGGTCGAGTGCGCGCTGAATGAGGAGGCACATAGCGTCCTTCGGGTGAGGCCGAAAGGTCGCCCTTGCAGCTACGCTATGGCGCCCGATCCTCGGCGCCGCTCATTCCGTCAGGCGTGACACCTTTGTGCCCTCAAGCGAGGCGTCCGCCATCAGGCCGGCGTTGGTCAGTACGAACGCCTGTACTGGCTTACTGGCGGTGGTTGTGTCGATCGTACCGTTCGCACCCATCCTGACGAGCGCCACGGATGCATCTGCGCCGGCCGACCAGCCATTCGAATTACGAAATTTGTTGAGTGCGTCCTGTGTCATAAACAGGAAGATCAGCGCTTTCGACTGCGCCCCGGCCTGTAGGCCGAACGAGCCCGAGGTCGTGCTGTAGTACCCGACGGTTTGGCCCCCCGCGCGCAGCGCGCCTTTCCCATACTGCGCGCCGACAACAAAGCCAGCCTGAATAACTGACGGGAAAACGAGCACGCCGCTCGCCTTAGCGACTAGCTCGCGCGAGCCG
Source organism: Caballeronia sp. NK8 (assembly GCF_018408855.1). Classification (GTDB taxonomy): domain Bacteria; phylum Pseudomonadota; class Gammaproteobacteria; order Burkholderiales; family Burkholderiaceae; genus Caballeronia. Next base: position 196,965 of record NZ_AP024326.1, read on the forward strand.
CCTACGGTGGCGTAGAGACGCTGAAGGGCGCTATCGACGTCTGCGTCGATCGACCGGTGCAGGTCAGCCGCGCCCGCGGCCTGCTCGGTTCCAGCGTTTCTGTTAGTCGTGCAGCCGGCTACTGCGAGGGCTGCCAATGCCAGGATGGCGGCGGAGTTGCACAAGAAGTTTCGTCTTTGCATCGATGTTCTCCAACGCGGAATAAAGAATCCCATAGAGCACGAGCGAACTGCAAGCGAAGTTATAACACAGCGCAGCAGTCAGTAGACGGTCGACTCTGCTCGGCCGTCTGAACACCACTGTCGCGAACACGCGGACGAAAAAAACCCGCCGAAGCGGGTGAACCACCGTGGAGATCTACTTCCCGCTCAATTTCAGTGGCGCAGAGGAAGGTTAGCTCGTAATCGGAAAAGCGCAAGGCGAAGAGCGTATCGCTGGCGTTGGAATGCTCGTTCGGGATCGTAGGATGCCGAACGAACACCCATGTTGCGTTCGTCGCAAAACGGCAACTCCATGCAACGTGGCCGCGCGTGTTGCTACCGAGCGACAAACTCTACGACGCGATAGATTCGGATACCAAATTGGCATTATCGTCGTATGGCGACAGCAACTTCTCCGCAGAGAGGACGTCGCGGTACGGGGTGGCGTGAAGCGTTTAACGAAAACGGCCCACAATTCTGGAGTAGCGAATGAAGAAAACTCTTATAGCCGGTGCTGCGCTGGCCACCCTGGCCGGGTCGGCGCAGGCGCAAAGCAATGTCACACTTTACGGCCTCATCGACGCAGGTCTCACTTACACGAACAGCCAGATCACCGGCACCGGAGCAGGTGGTCACAGCAACTGGCAGATGACGAGTGGAGGCGTACAGTACAGTCGTTGGGGGCTGCGCGGAGCGGAAGATCTCGGCGGCGGGTTGCAGGCGATTTTCACTCTGGAGAACGGCTTCAATCTGAACAACGGACAGTTGTCGTCTGCCAATCGCATCTTCAACCGCTTGGCCTACGTCGGAGTTTCCAGTCGCGATTTTGGCTCGCTCACCTTGGGACGTCAAACCGACGGCATGGTTGACTTCGTAGGGCCGCTCTCGTTGACCGGCACACAGTATGGCGGCACCCACTTTGCACATCCGTTCGACGTCGACAATTTGAACGACTCGTTCCAGATCAACAATTCTGTCAAGTATCAGAGCCCGAATTTTGCCGGCTTCAGGATCGGGGCCCTGTATGGCTTCTCGAACCAGGCCGGTGGCTTCGCGAACAACCGTGCGTACAGTGTCGGCATGTCGTACATGTGGGGACCGTTGAACTTTGGCGCCGGGTATTTGCACCTGAACAACTCGGCCGGCACCCCGGCACAACTCAACACGAACGGGGCAGTCACCGATACGCTTGGGACCTCACTATCAGGTCTTCTAACTCCTACCGCAGTACCATTAGGTGCGCTCGCTAGTCGACAGCAAACGTGGGGCGGAGGCGTGAACTATGCGGTCGGCCCCTTGGTTGCAGGCTTCGTATATACGCAAACGAACCTGACGGAACTGTTCCTGACCGGCTTCAACACGCACTTTCAGAACTATGAAGGAAACATTCGGTTCGCTTTGACACCAGCCGTTATGCTGGCGGCGGCCTACACTTACTCACGGGCCGGAGGCAACGCCGGGAGCGGTGCTCCGCACTGGAATCAGGTGAGCGCGCTCGCGAACTACGCCTTCTCAAAACGCACGGACGTCTATATCCAAAGCACCTATCAAAGCGTGAGCGCGAGGGCCGGCAACCCGCTGGGAGTCGCCTGGATCAACGGTGTGAATTCACCGGCATCGACATCGAATCAGATTGAGGCCACCATCGGTTTGCGTCACCGCTTCTGATTCATTGGCACCCACGCGGGAGGATCGCGCTATCAGCGATTCGGGACCTGCCGACTCGAGTCCGCCGTGACCGCTGAAGCGCTTCTCCTCCCGCGAAGCGGGCCCGCCTTCGGTGCCGCGCTCGGCTCCGCCGAAGGCGCAGTGATCCGGGAACCGGACGAACAATGCGGACACGGTCCGCCGGAGGAGGCCGTACAATAGAGAGACGTAGCTCGGGGCCTTGCGGTAGCGTAAGGATCGGACGTTGCATGCGTCGCTAGTCTGGAAATGCACAAAAGAGATGGCCATGTCTTGCAGAAAGGCAGGAGTGCTATCAATGGTAACGTCGACTTGTGTGATCGGCAGCAATGGCACCTTTGCCGGGATGAGTGCTCCGCGTCCTCGCTCAGAGGAGACTGTTCTTCAGCGCACACGGGGCGCTGCTCGGCATTTTGGACACAAGCAAATCTCCGCCTGTGCTTGACCCGCTCCCCTCACCAATTCTTATCGATTGGAGTGGCGCTCCAGACGTTCGAAGGAGCAGGCAGCTCTACACGAACCGGTTCTCGGATGCGAAGGGGACTCCCCAGGGCCAGGCCACATTTAGTCCCAGTCAGCAAGGGACGTACACGGTCACTCTGGCTGCACAGGCGCGATGCACATCGGTTATGACAGCGGCGCTGTACTCGACTTTCAGATGGTGCCTGGAGACAGTCCGGAAACGCTCAAACCCATTGTCAGCGCCGAGAGCGTGCCATCGATTCCGAGTACCCCATGCGACGTGCGGTCGGGCTGCGCCATTGGCGTACAGGTAAGGCTAGAGGGACAGTAGACGCGCGAACGGGAACGCGATCGCGGCCGATGAGGACGACGAGATTGGAAGTGCCGTCATGAGAACGGGCGTCGTCTCACGCGGTAGCGGCGCCGCCACCCTTCTCCGCGATAAAGCGAACAACGGAAGCCTGAGGCGATGTCGCGGCGTTCAGCCGAAAAGTCGCTTCGAGGCTTGGATGGTTCGGAATGGGATGCAGCGCGCTTTGCAGAATCGGCATGTCAGCACGACGGCCAGCAGTTCGGCTTCGCGGCGGGTGCGCCTCGGCGTCGAACTCGAATATCGCTGCTCGTCCGTCGAAAAATTCGATTGCACTGTCCATCGGCGCGCCACAATCGCCTGTGGAGCTCTGTAAGCCCGATTGCACGCCAATGGACGTCATCATGCTTCCGTTCACATAACTCTAGGCCTGGAGCACAGTCCTCGCGTCTTGGCTAGAGCGAGCGTCGTCGATGACCTTCATGAGCGCCTCCAACGAGAACGGCTTCTGCAGACAGACATCGTAGAGCTGAGCAGTTTCTCTCTGACTGTCTGCGTCTCCCGTCATTGAAACGAGAAAAATCCCGGAGGGAATCGGTGTTTCCCTCAGCGAACGCGCGACAGTGCTGCCAGTGATGTCGGGGAGGCCCTCGTCAAGGAAAGCGATTCCAAAAGCGCCGGTGCGAAGGAGCGTGAGGGCAGTCCGGCCGTCGTAGCCCACGTAAGCACAGTGACCATTGCAATCCAATAAAAAGGCAAGACTGTCCGCGACGGACTCATCGTCGTCAATGACGAGCACATTCATTCAAATTTCCTATTACGAGAAGTTCGTGGGCTCGGCCAAGAATTTCGTTATGTAATAGATTATTGAGTGGCGCGGCCTTTTGCGATTGTACTGACGCAAGGTCGATATGGCAGTGTAGCGGCCGATGAAAGCCTTTTGTATGGGTCATGGGGTCGCCAGTATGCGTTTAATTTGTGCCGCCTAGTCAGGCGTCCCACTAGCCCCTCCCGAAACAGCTGAGGATGCGCCCGCAATCTCGGGAAGATTCAGTGGGCCGTTGTACTCCCGCAAGCAGCCATTGCTCTCCCGACAACCTGAGCGGCCGACGTGGGTCGTGAGTGTGAGTTCGCCGACGCAGAAGTTGCAGTCCTGCCGCGCGACATCGCCAAGGTCAGCAATCTGCCAGGCTCCTGACGTTAAACGCAACCGGCCTCAATGTCGGCTAGGGCCGATCTAGGGACCGGGCCTCGTGAGTCGATCCCCAAGCTCATCATTCACGCCACGGCGAAATGACGACAGCGGGTCCGCCATATCGGGTTCCCGACAAGTTATCCACAGAAACCGTGGACAACCCTGTTGAAAAGCGAGCCAGGACGACTTCGTCGACGCCCGGCATCAGAGGATGTCGTTCACGTCGCCGAGCGTCAATGGACGCAGGGCGTCGACGGCTGGGTTGGGAGCCCGTGTCGTCGGCGATAGAGCTGCACAGCACTCGACTTGGTTTCTTCTCGTTGTTCGATGAGGCGAACTTCGAAGTGGTGGAGCCGACGAGGAGCATTACCACAAGCCGGATCGGGAGAGCCGTCCGGTGGAGCAGAAGCGCATCCCGCGACTGCAGCCGCTAGCGTCATGATGCTGAAGAGTCTGAGCATCATCGGTCTCCCGTGCAGCACTTGCACCGCATCGTTCGGTCCTGATTCTGAGCGGAGGGGTCGTCGCAAGCGCGCAGGTTTGATCAAGCTGGCACATCACGGTAAACCCGACAACGAATCTGTTCGACTATGGCAGAACACTCGGCGGTTGCGTGCGAGCCAGATGCCGTACGGAAGCGTGAGGACTGCAATCTCACGCTGTACGCCGTATCCCGAGACGTCAGCACGGCCAGATGGCGAGGCGGCGCGGCTGTCCGCTGACGCAAAGCAACCGATCAAATGCCGCGAACGCATATTAAATGCTTTGCAATCAATGTGCGGCAAGCGACGGTGTCGAGCCGAACCCTCGAAATGAGCAGAGTTAGCTTTGAGCGAGGTCAGGCGCCGACATCTTCACGCGCTTGAAGGATGCGGCCGAAGACGTCGTTGAAGGTCTTCCGCGTCGATTGCCCGAGGTTGGCGCAGAAGGGGCTCGGGCAAGGCCCTCTGCGAGTTGCAATGCAGTCGGCAAAACGCCTATAATTGGAGGGCATTTTGCCAAAGGGACGGTCATGACAATAATCGCCTTCACACCGACTGGTACCGGAAACGCACGACAAGCGGAATACGCGCTGCTCGGTGAACTGCTTGACGCGCGCGTCCGGGATGATGCCGATCTCGCTGGACTGGCGCAGGATCGCGTCAACGTCGACGTAATCGATCGACTCGCCGCTCAGGGGCTGAAGGCCGACGAACTGGCTTTCATTATCCCGCGGCGAACACTCACGCATCGTCGGCAGCAACACGAACGCCTGTCGACGGAGGAATCCGATCGAGCCATTCGTTTGGCGCGCATCGTCGCGCAGGCGAACGCCGCTTTCGGCAGTAACGAAAAGGCCTTGGTTTGGTTGCGCGGTCTGCAGAAGCGCTTCGATGGCCTCAGCGCCCTTGGAATGGCTGCAACCGAGCATGGGGCGCGTCTGGTCGAGGACGCGCTCGTACAGATTGACGAGGGATATTTCGCCTGATGGTTCTGTGGAGGATCAGCAACTACGCCGACTTGAAAGGCGTCGGCGGCCTGCGCGCTCCCGGTCGATGGCACTTTGCAGGGCAGCCGGTGGTCTATCTGGCCGAGCACCCCGCCGGTGCTCTGCTCGAGACGCTCGTTCATCAAGAAGTTCGGTCCACCGCCGATTTGCCCGACACATATCGTCTGCTGCGCGTGGCGATCGGTGACCAAGTGACGATTGCCGAATTAAGCGAGAGCGTTTTGCCGGAGAATTGGAGAGAGGACGCGTCCTATACGCAGTCCGCCGGCAGCGAATGGCTTGAGGGCGGATCAACAGCGTTGCTCAAAGTCCCCAGCGCGGTGATGCCTTTTGCCTACAACTACATTCTCAACCCCGTACATGCGGACGTCGTCCATATCAAGATAGAGATGGTGATCGACGTCCGGCATGATCCGCGCATCGTTCGCCTACTGACGCGCCCGTGAGGGGAGGACAGCCGATGAAAATATCGATCGAGCAAGCCAAGACCATCTATCGCGAAGCGATCGACCGCATGGCGAGCGACGGCGAATCAGCGAGTTGGTGGGAAGAGGTTACGGCGGCGGTGGAGGAGGTTGCCAGTGCGAGGACCGAGCGAGATGCCGCAGCGGTGATCGCGTGGTGGCATCACGATTGGTCTTTAGTTTCAGATACGCCTGCTGCCGCAGTCAGACGCATCCGGCGCGCCGCGCGGACAGCGAGGTGATCAACTTAACCCTGTCGAGAAGCGATTTCGGCGCATGCTAAGCAACTATTCAATCGATGCTTCCTCGACCCGGGACCAGGTGCTGCAGTTCCTGAATGGACCCGGCATTCTTGCACGTTACGAGGCCGGGGCCACCGGTTTTTCGGACGGATGCCGCATCGACCAAGGCACCTTGGTTACCGATCCCGAGTGTCGGATATCAACCGTGCTTCATGAGGCGGGCCATCTGGCGATCACACCGCGCTGCTTCCGTTCTTTGATGAACGGCAACCTGTATGCAGGGCAGCGCGAGATGCTCAGACGCATTGACGAAGAGGGCTTGCACCCGGATGCTCCCCTGTATCGCGCCGTCATTCAGTGCTCGGACCCGGAAGCCACCGCATGGGCGTGGGCTGCTGGCGTGAGCCTTGGTCTTCCGGGCAGGGAGATTATTCGCGACGATGAATACGACGGCGAAGGGGCAGATATTCGACTCGCTTTGCAGATGAATGCATACTTTGGCATTCATGGTCTCGCTCACGCAGGCTTCTGTGCGATTCGCAAGCGAGGTGATCAGGCCGCCTGGCCGCAATTGAACTTCTGGACGCAAGAAGTCGCCGCAGATGCGGGAGCGCATTAACTTGACTTGTCGATCAAGCACAGAAAATCTTCAACGGTGCTGCGATCGCGGACATGAACTCTTCAGGCGCTCGAGATCAAGCGATGCGACGCCTGAAACAGAAGAAGGTCGGGATGAGTGAGAACGAAGTGATCGAGGCTGCGAGGGCGACATGGAACGCGCAGGCTGACGAGCACAACCAATGGGATGAACTGGGCTGCGACGAAAAGCTCGAACTGGCCGTGCGCGCCGCGTTCGAAACGTGGTCCGCGCAAGAAGTCGTGGCGTGGATCACTGAAGATGGTGAGCGTGTCATCACGGACGCGACAAAGCGCGGTCTGCCACGTGCCGTGCAGGCACCCTACACGCGGCCACTCGTTCGGGCAACATTGGGCGAGACACTGCCGGACGGAGAACAGTGAAACACATCGGCACGACGAACTGCTCATTGGCCAGCGATGCGTTGGCGGCGAGCAGGCGCGTCAGATTTTGGCGAACTAAATGACACTGCAAGATGGAAGATACATGGCGGTCTGTAAGGAGCGCAGTGCCTTGGCCGCTGCGGTCAATGGGCATGGTCCTGTTTACCCTCAGGCTCCGTGCAAGGTGGTGAAGGGCGTGGCTATTTTTCTCCGAGACGGAAAGGAGGTCTGGCGGTGCAACGCGGGATACGCTGAACTCCATTTCAAGCTCGAGCCGAGCGATTGATAGGTTACCCTCCCGCGCTGAAACCATAGCACTGGCCAGTGACGACGCAAGGTCGACTACGGAAGTTCGCGCGACGGTCGCGTTCGCTGCGGAATGTAGGTACTGCAAACTTCGGAAAGCGGCCATGAGCGGACGTTCGACGCGGGGCGCGAAATCGTTGACAATCGGTGTTTCAGAGCCCTCAATGCAGTCAGTCCTTTGTGGGCACTTCGAGCGAAATCAAGCCATCCGTCCGGTGGGCTGCCGCGCGCTGACTTATCCATCGGAGATGGCCGTCTTAGTGCAGAAGAGATAATAAGGGAGATCCGTCCTGACGCGTACCCGTCTAAGACGAATCCAAGACTTATGGTGTCTATTCATGTAAGCGGAGAGGACAAGACCTCTCAGATCAGCGACTGGGCGATCTACTGGAGCGACAAGTACGAGAGCCTTCAACTGACATGTTATTTCCCATCCAGGAAGACATTCACTCGCCCGCTCAGTGACTGCCGCGTTGTTCCCACTCGTGAGTTGGACGAGATGTTGCTCGCAAAGCCAGGTGGCGCATCCGTTCAGTCCGTCGAGAGAGCGACAATCTACGGCGAGCGGTATGCCGTGGTCTACTATCCTGGCGCCTCCAAGCCGTACGTTCACAAATTGAACAGCGTCGAGTTCGTCAAGCCGACAACAATGAAGGAAGGGTCTGTCTTTCGGTATTTTGTCGACGTGGCGAACGCCCGAAGGGAAAACGCGGGTTCAAAGATCCAGCGCGAGATCGCGGCCAATATCGTCCGCCAGCTAGAGAGCCTGCCTCCCCGGCCGGACACTGCCTTGAACGCCTATTGCACGGGGCAGAACGGGATGCAGGCGCAAGTCGATGGTCTGATCTTTCCATTTGGCGTGAACGAAAGCCAGCTCACGGCGGTCGAGCAAGGGTTCCGCGCGCAGATTAGCGTCATTGAGGGGCCGCCTGGAACCGGCAAGACGCAGACCATTCTAAACATCCTTGCCAACATCCTGCTGCAGGGTAAGACGGTCGCGGTACTGTCCAACAACAATCCGGCCGTGGAGAACGTTTACACGAAGCTGGAGAAAGCCGGGCTTGACCATTTGGTTGCCAAGCTCGGCAGCAAGGAAAACCGGGCGGCTTTCTTCGACAATCTACCTCCCCGGCCGTCCGTCGAACCCGAGCCCGCACCGACCATGGACGAAATCCAAGCGCTGCTTGCACGGTTGAGGCGGCATCTCCACGATCACAACACAGCAGCGCAATTGCAGGCTGACATCGATGAACTACGTATCGAACGTCGCCATCTGCTGCAGTGGCAGGACGAGAACGGGCTACAGGTTCGAGCGTCTCTGGACAAGTACGGCTTGTCGCCAGACAAGACGTCGGACCTGATAGCCTACCTATCCCATCTTGGAGAGCAGCCGATTCGGCTCAAGGACCGAATCGAGCTGCTGTTCAATTTCAGGATTTTCCGCGCCAAGCCTTTCGAGAAGGAGTCCCGCCAGTCCATCATTCATGCTTTGCAGATGCACTACTACGACAAGGCGCTGCAAAACAAGGAGGCGGCCTTGGGGGCATGCCGCGAGTCGCTCGCGCAAGGCAATTTCACGGCGTCGCTGGAGGCGTTGACGACAGGGTCGATGCGCTACCTCAAGCAACACTTGCATGCGCATACCACTGAGCCAGGTGGCATCAATGAGGGACAGTATCGGAAGCAGTTCGACCACTTCTTGCAACGCTTTCCCATCCTCGGTAGCAGCACGCACTCCATCGTCAACTCGATCGCACCGGGCGCAGCCCTCGACTACGTCATCATCGACGAGGCCTCACAGCAGGACATCGTACCGGGCATCCTGGCGCTGGGCTGCGCGAAGAACCTGATCGTCGTTGGGGACAGCCGTCAGTTAGCTCACATTCCAGTGGCGTCGGGGCTTCGAACCCCCGATAACGCGTACGATTGCGAGCGATACAGCCTGCTCGATTCGTGCACCAGCGTATTTGGGGATGCGTTGCCGAGGACTCTGCTTAAAGAGCACTACCGCTGCCATCCCAGGATCATCCAGTTCTGCAACCAGCAGTTCTATGACAACGCCTTGATTCCGATGACCCGGGACAACGGCGAAACCCCGCTGCGACTGGTGGTGACCGCCAAGGGCAACCACGCGCGCAACAACACCAATCTCAGGGAACTGGATTCATTGCGCAAGGTGCTCGACGATGAGGACGAGCCTGTCATGCTGGAAGGCGACGGCCGTGGCTTCATTGCCCCATTCCGGGCGCAGGTCGCGCTCTCCGATAAGAATTTGCCCGCAGATTTCGTCAGGGACACCGTCCACAAATTCCAAGGCAGGGAATGCGACGAGATCGTATTCTCCACTGTATTGGACAGGAAGCGTGACAACCGCGAGCGGATGGATTTCGTGGATGACCCCCGTATCGTCAATGTGGCGGTGTCACGCGCCAAAAAACGATTCACGCTGGTGACGGGCGATGAAGTCTTCACCGCGAATAACGGCCCGATTGCCGCCTTGATGCGCTACGTCGAATACCACGCAGAGGACAAGCAGATAATACGTGCTCCCGTCGTGTCGGCCTTCGACCTCCTGTATAGGGAATACGACCGGTCCCTGATGCGGCTGAACGCCAGGTTACGGCGCGAAGATTCCGAATACAAATCGGAGCAGATCGTGGCACAGCTCCTCCGTGAAGCGCTTTCCGACCCGTCACGCCAGGCCATCACCTTTCACACGCAGATCCTGCTGAACCAGGTCGCCTCGCCTACTAACCCCGCGCTGACGGCGGAAGAACGGGCATACATGCGCAACGGCGCCAGTTGCGACTTCGTGCTGTATTTCAAAGTGGGGAAAACCCCGCTGAGAGTGATCGAAGTCGATGGCGCCTCCCATAACACAGCTGAGCAAGCGGCGCGAGATGCCTTGAAAAATAGCATCCTGGCGAAGAGCGGGCTTGCGATCCTGCGGCTGCGGACAGTTGAAAGTGGAATTGAGGAGAAAGTGGAGGCGTTTCTTGCGGCGTGGGGGCAAGCGGACGCTGACGTGGAACGTACAGCGGCAAAGGCATGATGGTCGTAAATCGACTTTTTTTTGCTCGCCCGCACTGTTGGTGCCGGAAGTGGCATTTGCGGTGAGGGAAATCAAACGGTGGTAAGAGCTGCCGGCCGAGTTCGTTAAGGTTTATTCGATGCCTGCCATCGGCCGCAGAAATGTGCGTGCCGCCGCGCATGTCGGCAGGCGTCGAATAAGCCCGATGGAGGAAACCGCGGAGTGCCCCACTGCGGTTGGAGGGTTCGCGGCTATGGCGATTGATAGACCGGAATGGTCAGTGGTGCCGGATGCGGCACGCTCAGGCGGGGTGCCGGAGGGACGCTGACGCCGTAGCGAAGTGGTTTAGTCGTGCATTCGCGATGATGAGGCGGCCGGGCAAAGCGCTTCGCGTAGCGACACGCGCAGGCTCCATCCTTGGGCCGCGTTGCCGCGGAGCCAACGTTCGACAGGCAGGTCGAGGAACCGTGGGGTTCATGTCGGATCCCGGCGCATTGGCGGTGCGCGGATCGGGGCGCTGCGCGCGAGGATTTCGATGACGACCATCGGTGCGCCGCAGTGCCGACAGATGAAGACGGGGCGGGTTTCGATGATGGCGTCGTCCGGCGACGGGCTGATCTCGGGTTCGACGTGCAGCAGTTCGCGCACCTTTGCGAGATTGGCGCGGCGCACCGGGTTGGCGAGCAGCCCGAAGTGGCGGATCCGATGGAAACCACCGGGCAGCACATGGAGCAGGAAGCGGCGCATGAATTCGCCGGTTTCGAGGGTCATGGTCTTGTAGCGGGTGCGTCCCTTCGCACGGTAGTCCTTCCAGCGGAACGTCACGCCACGCTCATCGACGGCGACCAGGCGCTGGTTGGAGATGGCGACGCGGTGCGTGTAGCGTGAGAGGTACTCGAGCACCGCCTTCGGTCCGGCGAACGGGCGCTTGGCGTAGACCACCCATTCGCAAGTACGTAGGGGCGCAAGCCATCGGGCAAAGGTGGCGGGGTCGGCGAGCCCGGTGTACTCGCCGAAGAACTGCAGGTCGCCACGGTGGTGAACCGACTGGAGTGCCTCGAGGAAGCGGCGTCGGAACAGGCGTGAGAGGACGCGCACGGGCAGGAAGTAGCCGGGCCGGCAGGCGATCCAGCGTTCACCGTCAGGCGACAGCCCGCCACGGGGGACGATGCCGTGCACATGCGGGTGATGCGTGAGCGCCGATCCCCAAGTGTGCAGTACGAGCGTGGCGCCGATCTGGGCGCCGAGATGCCTGGGATCCTCGGCGATCGTGCGCAGCGTGTCGGCGGCGATGTCGAACAGCAGCCCGTAGATGACCCGCTTGTTGTACCAGGCGATCGCGCTGATTTGCGCGGGCAGCGTGAAGACGACGTGGAAGTACTCGACGGGTAGCAGATCGGCCTGACGCGCCTCTAGCCAGCGGTGTGCGGCGCTGGCCTGGCACTTCGGGCAATGCCGGTCTCGGCACGAGTTGAAGGACACCTCGGTCCTTGTGCAGCCTGAACAGCGCAGCACATGTCCGCCCAGTGCCGCCGTGCGGCACCGTTCGATGGCCGACATGACCTTCAGCTGCCCCAGGCTCAAGTGTGTCGTGGCTCGCCACGCTGGCCCGTGGCTGCGGAAGATGTCCGCAACCTCCAGCATGAGGCGTTACAGCCCGCGGGTCTACTCTGAGGGCAGACGGTCCAGCGGACTGGTGACCTCGTGCAGCAGGTCGGTGGCCACCTGGACGTAGAGCGCGGTGTTCTCGAGCTTTGCATGGCCGAGCAGCACCTGGATCACGCGGATATCCACCTTCTGTTCGAGGAGATGTGTCGCAAAGCTATGGCGTAGCGTGTGCATGGACACACGTTTGTCGATGTTCGCAGTCTCGGCGGCGGCATGAATGGCACGGTTGAACTGTCGCGTGCTTAACTGATCGAGCGGATCGAGTCCGGGAAACAGCCACCCACCATCGAGCATCTTGCCCTGCGCACGGGCCACGCGCCACCACACACGCAGACGTTCGAGCAGCACCGGCGAGAGCATCGCGTAGCGGTCACGGCGGCCCTTGCCCTGCTCGATACGCAGTGTCATGCGCTCGCTGTCGACGTCGGTGACCTTCAGCGCCACCACTTCGCTGGCGCGTAGCCCCGCGCCGTACGCGACCGACAGCGCGGTTTGGTGCTTCAGGTTACCGGCGGCCTCGATGAGCCGCCGCACTTCGTCGGGGCTGAGCACGACGGGCAATATGCGGGGCACGCGCACCGGTTGCATCCTGACCATCAGCTCGGGCCGGTCGAGCGTGACTTTGAAGAAGAACTTCAGGCCGGTGATCGCGTGGTTCAGCGACACGGCCGATGTGCCGTGGTCGACCAGATAGAGCTGGTAGCGGCGCAGGTCCTCGACGGTGGCCGTGTCAGGCGAGCGCCCGAGAAAACGGGCGAACTCACGCACGATGTGCAGGTAGATGTCCTGCGTCTTGGGGGCAAGCTGGCGCATGCGCATATCGTCGATCATGCGCTGGCGCAGTGGGCTGGCGTTTGTCGGTAAGGAGGTCATGATTCGGCTCCTGTTGAAGAACGAGGCGGATTGCCTCATTCGCCAACATAAAGCCGGGTGACCGGCCTCTCCCTGACCACCAGCGTCGGACCGTAGCCCCTACCGCGCGAGCGGTTTAGTCCACCGGCCAGGAACGGCCGTTCGACGAGAGCATGCGAAACGTCAACGATCGACTACCCACGCTTGCGTTGCGCGTAACGCGTCGACTGCAGACGAAGTGCGCATCGGACACAGCGTTATTTGTGGGCCGCTTCGTCGAGCACCACAGCGCTTGAACCTCGTGCGCTCCTCAAGGAAAGGCCCTGCGACAACTCGGGCACACCTTTCCATCGCGCTGGTGTCGAAGCGGTCCTCGTCGGCAAGGGGTGGCCTCCAAGCCGGACGGCGCGAAAACGCATTCCCGCAAAGCACTGATGTTAGCCAGGGCAATCTCGAAGCACCGGGGGAGTGCCGCAAGCAACACCGGTCGAATATCTCACTCGACCGGACCGCTACATGTTTCACCGGAAAGCCGTCTCGATCTGCGAAAGGGGCCTCTGTCTGAGTTCGGGTTCATGCGGCGTTGCTGTAAGCTTCCGCCTGTCACTCTTATCAAGGTCTGCCGTGCCAGCACTTCTCTATAACGTACCGAAAAAGCACGAACGGAATCACCTGGCAACGATCGAGAAGCTGCTTTCTGACGCCGACCGCGTTGTTATCTGTTCGGGCTGGATCAAGCTCGAAGGTGTCGGATTGCTGAAAGACTCGATCGCCGCGGCAGTAGCGCGCGGCGTGGCAGTCACCGTTTATTCGAATCGCCCAAGAAAGGACAAGAGGAAGACCGAAGTGCAACAAGCTGCAGTAGATCTGCTGGTAGAGTTGGGCGTCAACGTGATCGCCACGACGAAGAAGTTCCTACATTCAAAACTGTGGTACTTCGAGTCGAAAGGCAAATACCATGCGCTTATCGGGTCTGCAAACATGACCGAGGGTGGGCTGCGCGTAAATGAAGAGCTGTCAGCGCCGATCGACGGCGAAATCGGTGACGAGAAGCACTCTGAAATCGCTGAGTACCTGCGTCACGTAGATGGCCTTTGTGGGAGCCGCGCTGTCGGCCAGGAATAGTCCACAGCGGAAGCAGTGACTTTGTAGAGGACACGATCGGCCATCTCGGGGGACGATTGAAAGCTTATCTCGACGATCTCAGAGAGACACCGCCAGGCTGGATTAGGGTGTACTGGCCCGACGAGGCCATCCGTCTTCTCGAAGCGGGGATTGTAGAAGAGATCGGTCTTGACCACGATCTAGGTAATGACGAGCGCGGGACGGGCTACGATGTGATTGTCTGGATGGAGGAGGCTGTTGCGCTTCGGGGGTTCAAGCCGCCGAGAATTGTCGTCCATTCTGCGAACTCCGCAGCACGGGCGCGAATGACGGCGGGGATTGATGCGATTAAGTCGTTGGCAGGACGACAGGGTATATAAAATCTGTCTCAACTCAGGTGGAGAGGATGCCGTGTTGATCCGGCACTGGGCGACTTCAAAAAGCGTTGATCGTCAAAGGAAACACTGCCGAACTCCCGATTTCACCGGAAGTGGCGGCCGGCGCTCGCGTATTCCGGGCGTGCGATGGACGCATTCCACGACCTAATTAAGGGGCGACCAACGCGCGTGAAGACACGATGGCTCGAGACCCAAGCCAGAACCGAATGACTGCTCTAGAGAAAGCCGACTGTCCCTTGTGGTTCGGGTGCGGGAGTTCGAGGCGGGTCGCCTCAGGCGCCACGCGCCCCTGCCTGCAACTTCGGCAAGCGGCCACGAGCCGCCGATCGAGGTCGCCGTCCAATTTAAATATCCAAGGTCACGTCCGCCCCCGCTCAATGGCCGGTTTCCGGCGATCAAATTGCCGGTGGCACTGCCTCAACCCGGCCATCTACGGTCATTTGCCGGAAGCTCACCGCAGACGTTCGAGCGAGCATTCCTCTCAAATAGGGGTCGTTCGAAAGTGACTGCGCAGCGTCACGTCTTCGGTGCCAGAGCGGCCATTCAGATGGATGGTGTTCGCCGGCATCAGCCGGATGCCTATGATCGAAGGGTCCGGCAGGCTGCTTGGCATGGTCACGGAGGGCGATCCCATGCGTCGCGTGGAGATCGGGACCGGCGAGAAACAGCGCTCGTGGTGGCTCGAGCTTGATGCGTCCACGACTGAACTCGCGAGCCAGCGCGCAACGCGCGATCACGGTGGCGAGCACCGTGCTCGCGGAGTCGGTCGCTGCAGTCCGAAGTCGTGAAATCGATCTCGCGGAGGAAGGCGATAGCGTCGTCCATGAACTTGCAGCCGAGGCGGGCGAGGATCGCGCGGGCCTGCTGATCCTCGGTATCCGGCAACATCACGGATTGGTGAGGTGATTCGATCCATCAGTTATGGATCGGCTCAGCCAATTCGCGACTTGCGCATTGATCGTCGTGCCCGCCGGATACGAAAGTACCTACGACGAAGGCGTGCAGCGCATGCTCTTCGCCGTCGATGGCAGCGCAACGTCGCTTGCGGCAGTGGGCGTAGGGGCGAAGCTCGCAGCTGCGGACACGCAGATACGCGTGGTCTATGTCGTCGACCGCGCGATATGTCCCGGCGGATTGATGCCGACGACACCGCTCGAGCTAACGTTGGTCAAGGAGGGAACCGCGGCGATCGCAGCCGCGGCCAAGGTGCCTGAACCCCTGCACAACATAACGCCTTTACGGGTCTCGATCGGCCTGATCACCACCGAGTCCGGCACCGACGACATTGCGAGCGCCATATTGCGCGAAGCAGAGCGCTGCGGTGCGGATCTCATCGTGATGGGACACACGGCAGGCGCGGCGGCGCGCGAGCCCATCTTGGCAGCGTTTCCAATCGGGTAGCCAGCCTTGTCGAGATCCCGCTGATGCTGGTTCGTGAGCGACACAATGTGTAAGCCCGGCAAAAAACTAATGACAAACAATGGACAATCAATTATCTAGTTGGAGAGATTGAGATAGCTGGCCTCGTCCGCAGTTGCTTCGCGCGATGCACAGCAAACTTCCCAGGACGCAGGCAAGACGACTCTGCGCATTGAGGGCGATCAAATGAACGAGATCCAGGCGATGCGTATCTTTGTGCGCGTATCGGATACGGAAAGTTTCCACTGCACCGCGCGAGAACTGCGGGTTTCCAACGCGTTGGTGAGTCGCGCGATCGCCTCGCTCGAGGCACGGTTGAAAACTCGTTTGATCAATCGCACGACGCGCAAGGTATCGGTGACCGAAGCTGGCGCGCGCTATCTCGAAGGATGTCGCACGTTTCTGGAGGAACTGGATAATCTGGAGTCCACGATCGCGAAAACTGAAGACGGACCCAGCGGCGCGTTGCGCGTCGTCGCATCGACCGCGCTATCCCAGTTCACCTTGAGTCAACTCGTCGACGGGTTCCGCGAGCTCTATCCGAACGTAACGGTACGGCTGACCCTCGCTGAGCGGCGTGTCCATTTCGTCGAAAATGGTTTTGACGTCGGCATTGTCACTGAGCTGGCGGATCAAACTGCGGTCGTCAAGCAGAAGGTTGGCGTCAATGCGTTCGTCCCCGTGGCCACGCCGGCTTTTCTGCGCGAGCATGGCCTGCCTGCCGCCCCGGGAGATTTGCGCAGCCTGTCGTCGGTCGGGTTGCAAGAGGAGCTACGCAGTCAGACGTGGAATTTCGGTCACGGTCAAGGCGCCGTGGATGAAGTCACGCTCGCACCGGCGTACTCGGTCGATAACTGGTTCCTGGCTCGTCTCGTGACGCTGCAGAGCATGGGGTTCTCGATCGTGCCTAAAGGCGTGGTGCAGACCGAGCTGGACGACGGCAAACTCATTCGCCTGTTGCCGGAGTATTCGATCGCGACGCCCGACAAGAACATCTTCATTGTCTTTCTTGCGCGGAAGTACTTGCCTCGCAAGACCCGCGCGTTCATTGACTATGCATCGGATTACCTAAGCCGGGAACTTGCAGTCTCGACCGGCCGAACTGAAGACATCGACGTGCTGGCTTTGCGTCAACCGAGGTCACTTCTTGAAGCGGTCAGCGCTGAGGCGAACGCGAACTGATGCCACTCGTCGAACCGGATTTTGTTGCAACATCCAAGGCTCGGCAAGTGATTGAGAGCTATGCGCGGATAACGAAATGAATGAATATCTCATTAGATCGACTCGACGTGCCATGAACGGAGGCGGACATGAAGGCGAACCCACGTTGTTTCCCTAGTCGCGTTCTTGCCGGACTGTTGTTGTCATGCACATGCGCCCATGCTGCGAACCTGAACTTCCTCAAGGACACGCCGATCAGCTATATGAAGCCCGCCGACCGCAAAGCGCTCAATCGCGCCGCTCAGGAAGCGCTCGACACGAAGAAGGACGGCGAAACAATCAAATGGAACAACGCCGGAACCGGTAACACAGTGCACATCGAAGGCACGGTCACGCCGCGCGACACCGTGAAGCGCGACGGCGGGACGTGCCGCAAAGTCACGCTCGTCGCCGTCGCGAAGGGACAGACGCAGTCGTGGACGCCGACCGCGTGCAAGAAGGGGGAAGCGGAGTGGCGGATCGAGAAGCAGTGACGCACCCGCGATCTAGAAGCTGACGGCAAACCCAAACGACACGCCGTGCACGTTGTGCCCGAACACATAGCGCACCATCGCGCGCGTGCGCGTGATGACGACGGGATATCGGCTGCTGTCGAGTTCGAGGCCCACGCCGAGCGAGGTCAGATCGTTGAAGCCGAGCACGCCCGCGCTGTCGCCGAAGTAATGCGAGTACGCGGTTTCGAGCACGTAGCGCACCGGCCGGTCGAGCGCGGCGAAGCCCGTCGGCGCACGCCAGCGCGCCCACAGGCTGAATTGCTGCGCCGTCGCCGAACCCTGCACGGCATCCGACGAACTGCCGAAGCTGCGTAAATAGATATCGGTCGCGCGCAGTTCGACATCGACCTCATAGTGCTCGCGATAGTGCTCCAGATCGAGCATCAGCGAGCCGCCGAGACCGAAGGCGTTGAGCGCGCCGTCTTCGAGGAACTGGAGATTGGTGTTAGCGAGGTGGTTGAACACGGTCTGCGCGACGCGCAGATCGCTCGCGACACGGCCGATCATGCCGTTGAGGATCGGCCGCAGGCGCAGCTCATTGGTGATCGGAATGTCCCAGCCAATACCGACCGTCGTGCTCGCGGTGTTCCACTTCGCCGGCACCGGGCGTTGCTGAGTGCCGTCGGTCGCGATGAAGGTCGGATCGTAGCGGCTGTACGCGACGGTGCCTTCGAGATAGAGCGGAAACGACCTGCTGAGGGTGAACCCGCCGCCGAGCTGCGTCTGGCCGAAGCCCGGATTGCCGGTCGCGCCGCTGTTGATGGAGAGCGAACTCGTCGTGACGTCGGGCACCGCCGTGTACGACATGATCGCGAGCACGGCGTTCGCGTAGTTCTTGACGTTGGTTCCCACCACGGCGCGATCCGGCGCGCCTTGCGCGTGAGCGATGGCAGGCGTGACGGCGAACAGCACGAGCATCGAAAAGATGCGCAACCGGCTCGAAGACAGGATCGGCTTTCGCATGTGGCGCAGCGCCCGGACGTTGAACGGCTGGTTGGTCGTACGTTGCATTCGGCCGCTCCGCCGATGCGCCATTGCATGCGCGGAGCCGTTGACCGATCCCACGGTCACAAGCAGAAAATGTAGCTTACCGATGGCCGCACGCCAAGCCCGATACATACGGGCGCGCTACAGACGTCCTAAACTGGAGCTATTCCGCGCAACCTATCCAGGAGGCATCGATGAGACTGAACGAGCCGCGCATGGTGGTTGCCTCGATCGGTGTGTTCATCTGGCTCGGCGGCCTGTATTTCACGATGCACGGTCTGCTCGACGACGTGAAGCCCGAATTCCGCTACGGCATGTGGGCGCTGGGCATCGGCATCGTGATCTTTGTGGTCGCGTTGAATCCGCTTGCGCAGCGCAGGTCGGGAAAGCGCGATCGATCGACCTGATCGGCGGTTCGTGTACTAGGCTATAGAAGTACCATCGATCTCAACGGAGAACTTCGCAATGGGTGATCTCTAGCTAGGCAATGTAGAAGAATCCACAACCGACGACGAAATCCGGCAGTTTCTCTGCAATTACGGATTTCCTCCGTACGATTCGATTCAGCGCGTGGCCGGCACCGGTGAGCATCCGGCCGCGTTCATGAGTTTCGATTCGGTCGAGCCGCACGTGTTGCGCACGTTTCAGCCGCGCATCCACAATATGTTCTGGAAAAATCGCACGCTCGTGATGCCGGTCATGCCCGAGCGCAGTGAGACCTGACTGCGCATCGAACCACATGGGGAGCCGGCATTGAAAGAAGAAAAGGCTGTCAGCGAATCGCGGGGTGTGCGTGAAGGCGCGGGCGTGCATGAGCGCCTGAGCCGCAAGCAGTACGACAAGGAGCTTGCACGCTTGCATCTCGAGCTTGTGGAGCTGTAGGAATGGGCCGTTTATACGGGCGCGAAGGTCTGTATCGTGTTCGAAGGGCGCGACGGCGCGGGCAAGGGCGGCACGATCAAGGCGATCACCGAGCGCGTGAGCCCGCGCATCTTCCGCGTGATCGCGCTGCCCGCACCCACAGAACGCGAGAAGACGCAGATGTATGTGCAGCGGTATCTGCCGCATCTGCCCGCGGCGGGCGAAATCACGCTCTTTGACCGAAGCTGGTACAACCGCGCGGGCGTCGAGCGCGTGATGGGATTCTGCACCGACGAGCAGGCGACCACCTTCCTGAAGGGCGTGCCGCTCGTGGAGCGAGCGATCATAGACTCGGGCATCATCCTGCTCAAATACTGGCTCGAAGTCGGTCAGGAGGAACAGACGCGGCGACTGGAAGAGCGCATCTACGACGAGCGCAAGATCTGGGAGCTCTCGCCGATGGATCTGCGCTCGTACAGCCGTTGGTACGACTATTCGCGCGCCCGCGACGATATGTTCGATGCCACCGACACCGATCTCGCGCCGTGGTACGTCGTGCGTTCGGACGACAAACACCTTGTGCGTCTGAACCTGATCAGCCACTTGCTGGCGAACATTCCGTACAAGGCGGTGCCGCGGGAAAAGGTGAAGCTGCCCGAGCGTCAGAAGGCGGAGGGATATCGCGAGAGCGACCGGCCGCTGCGCTACGTTCCCGAGCGTTTCTGAGCGCGATATCGGCACAGGGATAGGGATACGACACCGCTCAGATAGCGGTCCCGTCATCCGGGCGCGCGGCGTCGAGATAAGCGTCGACCGCGCTGCCGATGGTGGGATGAAAGCGCTCATCGGGAAAGATCGACGTCAACTCGAAGCGTCTGAGCTTGTCGCGGACGGGGTCTTTCATCATCTCGGCGAAATGCAGGTCGATACCGCGCTCTCCCAACGCCCGATGCAGCTCGCACAGCATGTCGGCGGACGTCACGTCGACGCTCGTCACGGGCTCGGCGGTGACGAGGACACGCTTCACCGGCGTCGGCGCCTGATCGATCGCTTCGCTCACACGTCGCTGAAACAACTCGGCGTTGGCGAAGAAGAGCGGCGCATCCCAGCGAAACAGCAGCAGTCCCGGAATCTGCCGCGCGTTCGGGTAGCGCTTCAGGTCGTGATAGCCGCGCAACCCTTCCACCCGCCCGAGCACCGCGAAATGCGGACGCCAGCCGTCCCACAGGAACTCGATGATCGCGAGGACCACGGCGATGCAGATGCCGGGTATCGCACCGAACAGGGCGACGCCGACGAAGCAGCAGACGGACAGCCAGAACTCCCACTGCTGAATGCGATAGATGCGCTTCAGATCGCTGAACTCGAAGAGACCGATCGCCGCTGCGATCACGACCGCCGCGAGCGCGCTGTTGGGCAGATGCCGCAGAAGATTCGGCGCGGCGAGCAGCACGGCCGCGACGGCCAGCGCGCCGACGATACCCGTCACCTGCGTGCGCGCGCCCGCCGCTTCGGCGACCGGCGTGCGCGACGAACTGCTGCTGATCGGAAAGCCCTGGAAAAGACCGGTCGCGAGATTCGCGATGCCCAGCCCGATCATTTCCTGATTCGGATCGACGCGCACGTTCGCGCGTGCCGCGAAGGTGCGCGACAGCACGCTCGTGTCCGCGAACGCGATCAGCGCCACGGCGCAGCCGCCGAGCACGATCCGGACGATATCCGCGCCGCTCGCCCACGGCAGTGACAACGCGGGCAATCCCTGGGGAATCGTCCCGAGCACCTTCACACCGTCGCGCTCGAGATGAAACACCATGACGCACAGGGTCGCGAGCACGACCGCGATCAGAATGCCCGGCACCTTGTCGAAGCGCTTGAGCAGCAGAATGAGCGCGAGACTGCCTGCGCCCACGGCAAAGCTGGTCCAGTTGGATTGCCCGGCGGCGATGGCTCGGGCAAGTTATAGCAGATCGCGCAGCGGCCCCCGGTCCTCGATGGAAATCGCGAAGAGCTTGGGCAACTGGCTGATCAGCACGGTCAGCGCGATGCCGTTCATGTAGCCATAACGGATCGGCTTGGACAGCAACTCCGTGACGAAGCCGAGCTTGAGCATGCCGAACACGATGCACACGACGCCCGAAACGATCGCCATCATGCCCGCGACGGCGATGGCGCGCGAGGGATCGCCCGCCGCGCTGATCACGACGATTGCGAGGACGGGCGCTGCGAGCGCCGAGTCGGGACCGAGCACGAGAATCCGGCTCGGGCCGAAGATCGCATAGGCGAGCAGCGGACGATCGTCGCGTACAGGCCGCATACGCCGGGCACACCCGACGCCTCCGCGTACGCGATACCGACTGGCACGAGCATCGTCGTCAGCACGAGGCCCGCGATGATGTCGTTCTTCAGCCACCCGGCGCGATAGCTCCCGAACATCGCGACGATCGGCAGATGGCGCATCCAGCGGCGCACGGCGCCGGTGAGGACCTGTCGTGACCGGATCGTGTGATCGGTTTGCATGGATCGGTATCGTGGAGCGTTCAATGAATGAAGCGCGCAAGCACGACGACGTACGCCGCCGTGATCGCGAGCTGACACAGTGTCACCGGAAGGCCATAGCGCAGGAAACGGCCAAAGCTGATCGGCGCGCCTTCCTGCGTGCAGATTCCCGCAGCCACGACATTCGCCGCTGAACCGACGAGCGTCGCGTTACCCCCGAGCGTCGCGCCGTACATCATGGCGATGAAGACGGGAATGACCTGCGCGGGCCACTGCGTGAACTGGTCCGACAAGGCCGATTCCGGCACGAACTCCGCGGTGACGAGATAGCCCTTGACCATGACGATGGACGCGGCCGCGACCGGCACATTCGCGAGCAGCGAGGACAGCAGGCCGATCCCGCAGATCATCGCGAGCGCGACGAGCGTGAGGCGTGTGCCGAACACCTCGTACAGCTTGAGCGACATGACCTGCAGCAGGCCCGTTTTCGCCATGCCCTGCACGAGACAGAAGATGCAGGTCAGGAAGAGCAAGGTCTTCCAGTCGACATCGCGCAGCACGCGATCGGTCGGCTCGACCTTGAACGCGTACGCGACGAGCAGCGCGAGCGCGCTGGAGATCACCGCGACGACGGGCGGCACGATGCGCGTGGGCAACTCCTCGCCGAACACGAACAGCACCATCATGAGCGCGAGCACCATGACCGCCAGCGCGGCGTAGACCGGCCGCTTCAGTCTGGCCCGCGCGACGCGCGGCGGCAGCGGCCTGACGCTTCGCCAGATGTCGCGCATCAGAACGGGTAGGAGCGGAATCACCACGCCGATGGCCAGCAGCCCGCCGAGGCTGGCGCGCCGCAGATACTCGCCGAAGCTCATGCCGACCGAACTGCCGACGAGAAAGGTCGCCGGGTCGCCGACGAGCGTCAGCAGGCCGGCGGCATTGCTGAGCAGAGCGGTCAGGATCATCGGCGGCACGATGTCGATGTCGAGCGCGCGGGCGACGCGAATGATGATCGGCGCGAGCAGGATTACCGTCGTCGCATTGGGCAGCAACGCGCACAGCGGCGCGACGATCACGATCAGCAGGAGCAGGAAGCGCTTGCCGCTGCCCGCCGTGGCCCTGAGATAGTAGTCGCCGACGACATCGAATAGGCCCGTGGTCGCCAGTATTCGCGCGACGATCATGCCGCCGAACAGCAGGCTGATCGGCCCCGCCGCGGTGCGCGCGGTCGCGACGAGATCCTGCTCGTCGATGATGCCGAGTGCGATCAGCACGCTCGCGCCCACGAGCGCGGCGACGGCCATGTCGATCAGATCGAAGGCGATCACGAGGATGACCACCGAGAACACACCGACGACGAGGTAGATTTGCCAGTCGCTCATGATGGGCCCGCGCAAGCGTCATTGCATCGGCGGCGCGTACATCAGGCCGCCGCGCCGGTAGAGCTGGTTCAGGCCGCGCTCGAGTTTGATCGGACTGCCGGCGCCGAGATTGCGGTCGAACATTTCTCCGTAGTTGCCGGCGCTGTTCAGCGCGCGCAGCGTCCAGCCAGGGGCGATGCCCAGCGTAGCGGACACGCTCGCGTCCGGCACGAGCGCGCGCGCAACGAGCGGATTCGTCACGCGTTCGGCCTGATTCTGGCGGGTCACGTCGAGTTCTTCTGCGGTGATCAGCGTAAAGAGCACCCAGCGCACGATGACGAGCCACGCGTCATCGCCGCCGCGCACGGCGGGCGCGTGCGGCTGCTTCGAGATCCGCTCCGACAGGATCGCCAGCGCCGACGCACCGCCGGGCGCGCGGCTGCGCAGCGTGGCGAGCAGGGATAGATCGGCCGTCATGGCGCGGCATCGCCCGGAGGTGAAGGCCTGCTCCAGCTCCGCCGCCGAGCCGAGTACTACCGGCTTCAGATCGAGCGCGTTCGCATTCGAGTAGCCGACGAGATTGTCCTGGCTGGTGGTCTCGCGTTGAACGCAGACGGTCGCGCCCTTGAGCGACGCGACCGTGCGAATGCCGCTCGCCGTCGACACCATGAAAGCCTGCGCGTCGTAAAACAGCACGCCCGCGAATTGAACCCCGAGCGTGCCTTCACGCAGCAGCGTCCAGGTCGTGTTGCGCGCGAGCAGATCGATGCGGCCCGTGCTGAGCGCCGGAAAGCGCGCCGACGTCCTGAGCGGGACGAAGGCGACCTTGTTCGCATCGCCGAGCGTTGCGGCGGCCACCGCGCGGCAGAAATCCACGTCGATACCGGACCAGTGTCCGGACGCATCCTGCTGAGAGAAGCCGGCGATGCCGTCGCTGACGCCGCATCGCAGGACGCCGCGCGCCTTGACCTGCGCGAGCGTAGCCGATCCCGCCGCGAACGCGGGCGCCGATGCTGCCGGCAGCGCGAGCAGCGCAGCGCCTACGATCGCGATGAGTTTCACCGCAGAATTGCGCATCGTCTTCTCGGTATGAAGACTCCCGTTCACGGCGTCTTGTCACGTGGTTCGTGCTGGTACCGGCAGAGCGCCTGATATTCCCTGTCTCTGCCTTGTCCGACGGGACACGTGCCAGATTAGTTGTAGATGAAAACTCGACCAGTTCAAGCGGTCGTTTGCCCGAAGCCGCGCGTAT
This sequence comes from Caballeronia sp. NK8, assembly GCF_018408855.1. Taxonomy (GTDB): domain Bacteria; phylum Pseudomonadota; class Gammaproteobacteria; order Burkholderiales; family Burkholderiaceae; genus Caballeronia. The sequence goes on from NZ_AP024326.1 coordinate 221,483, forward strand.
CGAAAGTCGAGTGCGAAAGCGCATGGACGGAAAGCCTCGTTTGCCCGATACTGTGACCTCTCCAAAAGGCCGAGAGATTCCGATGCGCGCATACGTCTCGCTGCCTGTTCTGGCTCTACCGATTCTCCTCGCCGCCTGCAACACGCCACCGATCCCGCCGGGCAAGTCGGTGGATATACCGACGGCGCTCCAGAATGTCCTAGACGGCGTGTGCAACTTCAAGAAGGCTCAGGCCGAGCACAAACAAGATTACGGCGTCGCGATCGAATCGATCACCGTGGAACTCGACCTGACCGTCGACGGTGCGCAAAGCCCGCCCGTCGCCGTCGCCCCCGATATCAAGTTCATCCCGACCGTCAGCTACGGGCACATCATCACGGCGAATACGGGGAGCAGGCTGCTCGTTTCGCTGAAGAACGTCGATGCCGCCAGAGGGGCCGACGTGAAGTGTCCACCGTCTGCGCCAGCGAAGCAGGACAAGATTCCGATCGAGTGAAGCACGTGCCTGCGGGCTCCACGACATCGCGACAAACCTTGAACCCTTTACATATCTCGCTATGCTGTAAGAAGGCTGAAGCCCGATCCACGAACCGCTTCTGAATCGGAATGAGAAAGGCAGATCGACTTCGTCCGGGCGCACGCACCCGATTCTGTTCGAGAACCGGTCGTGACAGGTCTCAGGTTTCCTAGCGTTGTCCGCGCTCGACGACCTGAGCGGCAGCACCGTGCATGTGCGCCGTTATAGAAGTTTCTACGAGAGGCTCACCGCGTTGAGCAACCGCTTTCGTCAAGCGCGCACACCGCCGGTACAACGTGTCCTGCAGCCGGACGCGCTCCAGAATTAAGACGCCATGTAGATGCAAGCGTCTCAGACAGCGCACGCTGGGCATCCTTCAGTTTCACCACAACACGGAGGGTGCCGAACTCAAACGATTTTCGTATCAACATGTGCGGGAAGCGCGCGCAGCGGGCAGGAGCCGTCCGGAAGCCGAGCTGCTGAAAGCGTGACGCCGATGCGGGACCGTCCGCATGAGTTGACGCAAGTGTTCGTGTCTTCGATGGTCGCTAGCCGGTTCAGGAGAACAACGCATGACAAAGCTGCTGATCGACGTGGTCATCTTTCTTGCGTCGGCGCTGATCACCGTGCCGCTGGCCGTTCGCTTCGGCTTCGGCGCGGTGCTCGGCTACCTGCTTGCGGGCGTCCTGATCGGCCCGTGGGTACTGCGGCTCGTGACCGATGTCGATGCGATCCTTCACTTCTCCGAGCTGGGCATCGTGCTGATGATGTTCGTGATCGGACTCGAAATGAAGATCGACGCGTTGTGGGCAATGCGCCGCACCATCTTCGGCTACGGAACCATGCAGATGACCGTTTGCGCCGCCGCGCTGCTGGGCGTTTTCATGATGCTGGGGCTGCCCTGGCGCATTGCGCTGACGGGCGGCCTCGCGCTGTCGCTATCGTCGACGGCGATGGTCATGTCCGAGCTACAGGAGCGCAAGCTCATGGACATGCCGACGGGCCGCGCGGGGTTCGGCATTCTGCTGTTCCAGGACATGGCGGCCATTCCGCTGATCGCGCTCCTGCCGCTGCTCGGACCGACGGTGCCCATGCCCGCCGCCGAACCGGGCTGGCTCGTCGCGCTGAAGGCGCTCGCCATGCTGGGCGCCATCGCGCTCGTCGGGCGCTATCTGCTGAACGCCGTGCTGCGGCTCATCACGAGCACGGGCGTCCCGGAGATCTTCACCGCATTCGCATTGCTGTGGATCGTCGGCATCGCGCTTCTCATGCAGAGCGTGCATCTGTCGATGTCGCTGGGCGCGTTCGTCGCGGGCGTGCTGCTCGCCGATTCCGACTTTCGCCACGAAATCGAAGTCGATATGGCGCCGTTCAAGGGCTTGCTGCTCGGTTTGTTCTTCATCGCGGTAGGCATGTCGATGGATTTCAGCGTGCTCACGCGCGAGCCGGTGCGGGTAGCGGTGCTCGTCGTCGCGGTGGTCAGCGTGAAGGCGGTCGCGCAGTGGTTCCTTGCGCGCCGCTTCGAAGTGCCGGGATCGCACCGGAGCTTCTTCGCCATTCTGCTGTCGCAGGGCGGCGAGTTCGCGTTCGTCGTGATGGCCGCGTCATTGGCGGCGGGTGTCATCGATCAGCGTCAGGCATCGCTCGTCACGCTGGTCGTCGCGCTCTCGATGGTCTCCACGCCCCTGTTGCTGCTCGTGCACCGCCGGCTGTCCGAAGCGACCACGCGGGCTCGGGCAGGGTAAGCGTGTTTCCGCGAGCGCCGCAGTCATACGTGATCGCCGGCTTCATGCGCCGATCTGTTCTGGAAGTCATGCTGCCCGTCCCGTATTTGAACGGGTGAGCGCGAGGAGGCACGCAAATGCTATCGCCGATTTCTGAGCGCACGCTCTCAAGGGAACTACTCGATGTCCTGATTCGCGCGGGTCTCGTTGCCGTTCTGGCGGTCTTCTGTTTTCGGGTATTCGTGCCGTTCCTCGACCTGATGGTCTGGGCGCTGATCCTCGCGGTCACGCTGTACCCGCTTCAGGTCCGGCTCCGCGGCGCGTTTGGCGGCAAGGACGGTCTGATCGCCACGTTGATCATCTTCGTCGCGTTCGTCGTCATCCTCGTGCCGACGTACCTGCTCGGCGTGGCGGTTGCCACGTCCATCGAGCGCGCGATGGGCATCGTCAGGAGCGGCACCTTCCAGATTCCGCCGCCAGCGGAATCGGTGGCCGCATGGCCTCTGGTCGGGCAGCGGGTGTACGACTTCTGGGCGCAGGCGTCGACGGATGTCACGGGTCTCGCGCAGAAGTTTGCGCCGCAGATCAAGGAAGCCGGCCTTGCCGTGCTCGGCACGATCACGGGACTTGGCGCCGGGCTGATCGTGTTCTTTCTCGCGCTGATCGTCGCGGGCATCTTCATGGCGCATGGCGAGAAGGGCTATAGCAGCGCCGTGCAGATCGCCTCGCGCATCTCCGGACCCGAAAACGGCCAGCAGATCGCGGATCTTTGCACGGCCACGATTCGCGCGGTGGCGCAAGGCGTGGTCGGGATCGCGTTCATCCAGATGCTGTTGATCGGCATCGGCTTCGTCATCATGGGTATTCCCGGCGCGGGGCTGCTCGCGCTCGCCGTGCTGCTGATCGGCATCATGCAGTTGCCGGCGACGTTGATCACGATTCCCGTCATCATCTTCGTGATCGTGACGAATGGCGTGAGCACGGCGACGATCGTCTTCTCGGTCTATACCTTCATCGCCGGTCTCGCCGATAACGTGCTCAAGCCGATGCTGCTGGGTCGCGGCGTCGCGGTGCCGATGCCCGTGGTGCTGATCGGCGCGCTCGGCGGCATGGTGACGGGCGGCGTGATCGGCCTGTTCATCGGTCCCGTGATGCTTGCGGTCGCCTACAAGCTGTTCTGGCGCTGGGTGAAACAACAACCGTCCCTGGAACCCCCGCAACAACAGGAGCGGCTCTGAGGGGTCGCCTTCGATGCACGCCTCCCGGATCAGACGGCCGCGGCTGACGGACTGCGTCATCGTGGGCCTTGCGTCGTTGCTGAGCGGCTGCATGCGCGTGGGGCCGGACTTTCATCCGCAACACGAGCCCTGGAGCGAACACTGGAGCAGCACGTCGCTAGAACAGGTCACGCAGCAGGCGCCGCAGCCCGATGTCCGGCAATGGTGGCGAATCTTCGGCGACGAGAATCTCGAACGCCTGATGGAACAAGCCGATGCCGGCAACGGCGACCTGCAGATCGCCGGTTTGCGCGTGATCGAGGCGCGCGCACAACTGGGCATCGCGCTCGCGGGACGCTATCCGCAAGTGCAGCAGGCCAGCGCCGAGGCGCTTGCGTCCGCGCAAAAGCGTTCGGATGGTTTCGATCCGCGCTCGGGCGTATATCTGCAGTACGGCGCGGGCTTCGTCGTCGGATGGGAGCTCGACTTCTGGGGGCGGTTCGCACGCGCGATCGAGTCGGCCGACGCCGCGTTCTTCGCCGCGCAGGCGAACCGCGACGCCGCGCTGGTTCTTCTGCACGCTCAGGTCGCCGAAACCTATTTCACGCTGCGCACCGGCGAGGCGCGCCTGCGCATCGCCCGCGAGAACGCTCAGTTGCAGAAGCGCAGCTACGACATCGCGCAAAAACTCTTCAAGGCCGGCGAGACGGATGAACTGGATTTCCAGCAGGCGAATACGCAGTATCTGGGCACGTTGAGCAGCATCCCTGAACTCGAGAGCCAGATCGTGCTCGCGAAACACGCGTTGTCCCTGCTGATGGGCCGGCCGCCCGGCCCGTTGCCGGAAATCGGCGTGTCGTCCGGTAAGGGAGGCGTGATTCCGCTGGTGGATCGCGCCGTCCTGCAGGACGTACCCGCCGATCTGCTGCTGCGTCGCCCCGACGTGCGCGCCGCCGAATATCAGATGGCCGCGCAATCGGCCCTCATCGGCGTGGCGGAAGCGGATTTCTATCCGTCGGTCTCCCTGCTCGGCACGCTCGGCTTCAGCGCGAGTTCGCTGAAGGGCTCGCCGAGCACGCTTGCCGTGGCGATCGGCCCCAGCGTGGTCTGGAACGTCTTCGATCACGGCAGAATCACGAACAATGTGCGCGTTCAGGACGTGCGGCTGCAGCAGTTGACGGTCGCTTATCAGAACACCGTGCGCGAAGCGGCGCGCGAGGCCGATGACGCCGCCACGTCGCTGATCGCCGCGTCGCGCCGCGACGCCATCCTGAACGAGGCGCAAGGGGCCGCGCGGCGCTCGCTGACGCTCGCCAGCACGATCTATCGGGAAGGGTACTCGGACTTCCAGCGCGTGCTCGATGCGCAGCGCGCGCTGTTCGCCCAGCAGGACGCGTATGTCGTCAACCGGCGCAACGCGGTCGGCAGTCTGATCGCGCTCTACAAGGCGCTGGGCGGCGGCTGGACCACGCGCCAGCCGCTCGTCGATGCCGCGACCCGCCAGCAGATGCAGCAACGCACCGACTGGGGCGATCTGCTGAACGAGGTGAGCGTGCCATCCGAAGGAGCGGCTCGATGAGCGAAACGTCCGGATCGTCGGAAGCCGCATCGGCGCGCACGCCGCCGCCTGCTCCGGCTGGCGATCCATCGGGCAGGGCGCTGAAGTGTGTAATCACGCTGATCGTCGTGAGCCTGATCTGGTATCTGCTGGCCGACCGCATCACGCCCTATACGCAGCAGGCGCGCGTGCAGGCCTATGTGGTGCCGGTCGCCGCGGAAGTATCGGGCCGGGTGACGCGCGTGCTGGTGCGTGACAATCAGGAGGTCAACGCAGGCGACGTGCTTTTCGAAATCGACGGCGAGCAATACCGCATCACCGCCGATCGCGCTCGCGCCGATCTCGAAACCATGCGCCGGCAGATCGGCGCAAGCACGGCCGGCATCGATTCGGCGCGTGCGTCGCTGCGCGCGGCCATCGCGAACGAGGTCAAGGCACGGCAGGACAGCGAGCGGCTCGAAAGGCTGTATCGCGAGGACGAAGGCACGATCTCGCTGCGGCGTCTCGAAGTGGCGCGAGCGACCTACGAGCAAGCGCAGAGTCAGGTTGTCGCGGCGCGTGCGGAAGTCGAGCGTGCGCGCGAACAGCAGGGCGGCATCGAGGCGGAGAACGCGCAGTTGCGCAGCGCGGCCGGTGCGCTCCAGAAGGCCGAACTCGATCTCGCCAACACGCGCATCAGGGCGCGAACCGGCGGCGTCATCACCGATCTCGGCACGGAAGTCGGGCAGTTCGCATCGGCAGGCAAGGCGGTGATGACGCTGATCGCGATCCGCGACGTGTGGATCAGCGCCCACATGACCGAAAACAATCTCGGCCGCCTGAGGCCCGGCACGCCTGTGGCCATCGTGCTGGATGCGCTGCCGGGCGAAGTCTTCAAAGGGCGGATTCGCAGCATCGGGTTCGGCGTGAGCGTGGGACAGAGCACGCCGCCCGGCAGTCTGCCGACGGTACAGACGAGCCGCGACTGGCTGCGGCCGGCCCAGCGCTTTCCGGTGATCGTCGAGTTCGACAAGGACGAGCGCGCGCGTCTCTACAACCTGCGTGTCGGCGGGCAGGCCGAGGTGATGGCGTTTCCGAGTCAAGGCAATCCGCTCAATCCACTCGGTCGCATGTTCCTGCGTGTGATGAGCTGGCTGGCCTACGTCTACTGAGCACGCCCATGGAAAACAGGTTCCAGCTTCCCGGCCGACGTACGCTGCGCATGGCGAGCGGGACGGCGTTGTGCCTCGCGATCAGCTTCGCGCTGGAGTTCCCGGTGCCTGTGATCGCGCCGGTGTTTGCGGTCTTTCTGCTCGCGACGCAGAACCGGCCGCTGTCGTTCAGGGCAGCCGCGATGTTGGCGCTCGTCGTGATGCTGACCACCGGCAGCGGCCTGCTGCTCGTTCCGTTGCTTCGGCATTACGCGCTCGCCGGCGTGATGCTCGTCGGCCTGTTGCTTTTCGTCGCGTTCCTCTATGGCGTGCGCGGCGGTAACAACCTCGTCGCGACCTTTCTGGTGGCGGGGCTCACGATGATCTCCGCAGCCGGCACGGCCGACTTCCAGTTGGGCGCGACCGTGGTCGGCGCGCTGGTGAAAGGGCTGCTGCTCGCCTTGCTGGTATCGGCGCTCATGCACGGCCTGTTCCCCGAGACCGCGAACGCGCGGCCACCGTCTGCCGCGAGAGCCGTCTCCGCCAATCAGGCCGCGCGCATTGCACTTCGCGCCGCGCTGGTGGTCATGCCAGCGTACCTCCTTGCGATGACCGACCCGGCGAGCTATATGCCGATCATCATGAAGTCAGTCAGCCTCGGCAGACAGAGTTGCACTACGAGCGCGCGCGGCGCGGCGCGGGAACTCATCGGCTCGACACTGCTCGGCGGCTTGCTCGCGATCCTGTTCTGGTTTGCGCTGAAGCTCGCCGTGCACCTGTGGATGTTCTTCCTGTGGATGTTGCTGTTCGGTTTGCTGGTCGGGCGCAGGCTCCATGGCATCAGGATGACGCGCTACCCGCCCGGTGTCTGGCTGAATGGCTTCATCACGATGATCATCCTGCTGGGTCAGTCCGTGCAGGACAGTATCGCGGGCAAGGACGTCTATACCGCGTTTGCGGTGCGCATGGGGCTTTTTCTTGCGGTTACCCTTTACGCGTGCCTGATGCTGCTGGTTTTCGATCGAGTGCGCAGCGGATGATGGCGCTCCGCCGCAAACTAGCGCTCCCAGATGCGGAGCCATGCAAAACCAACCAGCGCTGACAAGGTCATCGTGCCTGATGACACGGTTAAGCGTTGCGCCATGCGTGCGATCAGCCTGTCGTCAGTGGCCGCTGCTTGTGGTATGTGTTGCTGTGAGTGGTGTCTTCTATAGAGTCGATACCACGCGCTCGCGTGAAATTCAAAAAGCAAAACGCGGATGGCTCGCACGTTCGGCTTGACCGCGTCTCGCGTAATCAGTATTTGATGTCTCTTGCGGTTTGACGCCCGTGCTGCTTCGTCTGCCGCTTGTCGTGTCGGCAGTGCGCGTTCGATTGCTGATTGGCGGCGCGGCAGTCTTGCTTGGTGTGTCGGGCGTCTTGGCGCGAATCCTGACGGACGTCACGACCGGCGCGACGTTGCTGTGCCTGCTCCGTTGCCAAAGACAAATCCGGCCAGGAACAGACGAGCATGGAAGTGACCAACGCGGTAAGCCTTAGGTTACGAGCGAGCATGATGTGAGTTCCGGAGGGCGAGTCGAGACATCGTGGATGTTCTGCATGCACCACGATAGCTGCATCCTTGCGCGTTGTGAATCGGCTTTTGCAACGGCTACGCTTAGCGTAATCAGGCGACGACACATTCGATTGGATCGAAGATCGAAGCGCTGTCAGGCAGACAGCAAGACTTTGACCGCAGAGGGCACCCGTGAAACTATGCAATGTGCTCACCGGAGCATGCTTCTCGGTTGTTCTCGGCAGCGCCTGTGCAAGCCCGGTGGACCTCTCGAACGCATTGCCCAATTTTTTTGGCGCAGGAATCGGTTCGACCACCGAGTATGCCGGTGGAAAGGACCGCATTGTTGGCGTGCTTCCGGGCATGCGATACGTGACGAACGGTGGCCACCTGTTCGAGTGGTACGGAACCTATGCGCAATACAACTTCGGGAGCCTGAGTGGATTCCAGTGGGGTCCGGCGGTGGCGCTTCGACTGGGGCGACGGGATGTCGACGATCCTGTCGTGTCACAGGTCCACAACGTCTCCACCACGGTGGAAGGGGGAGGCTACGTCGGCTATGAGTACAGCTACGTCGGCGATGTGCCGTACCGCCTTCGAGGCGAGCTTACCGTTGTCACGAACGCCGGCTCGGTCTACACGGGTGCGCGCACGTCAGTGAACACGAGCGCATGGTTTCCCCTGCATACGCGTGTGCTCCTCGGCGGCGGACTCGGAGCGACATGGGTGAGCGGCGGATTCAACGAGACCTACTACGGCGTAACCTCCGAGGACTCCCAGAGGAGCGGATTACCGGTCTTCAATCCCGGAGGTGGCCTCAACCAGATTACAGGCTGGGTGGCCGGGATCTTTCAGATCAGCCCGAAGTGGTACGCGGGCGCGATGGTTTTTTACCAGCGCCTTATGGGTGCTTCAGCAGCCAGCCCCATCGTGACGCAGCGCGGGACCCGCAATCAACTGACTTACGGCGTCGGGATCGCTTACGCTTTTCGATGACGTCCAAAAAAGCCAGCCCCTAAATGGGCCCGAGTGATCGGTAGTCCCCCCATTGCCGGGGCCGACATCGATCTGATCAGGTTTCTTGAATTCACGAATGAAGTCGCATACTGTGAGCAGAATGCATTTTTTTATCGCGTTGCCGTTCCTGGAAATGTTCGCGCTCAAAGAGAGGAAGTAGCCATGAATCGTCTCAAAGGAGCTGTGGTGCTGATGTCGCTCGCGCTCGCAACGAACGCGTGGGCTCAGACTGATCAAAACGCGGCTCAGCCCGCGCATAGCGACGAAATCGTCAAGATGCGAATGGAAATCTCCGCAGCCAACAAGAAATATAACCAGAAAGTCGCGGCGGCCAAGAAAGTCTACGACCACAAGAAGGCGGAAGCCGCCAAAGAGCGCGACGCTGCGATCGCAGCAGCTCATGGTGGTGCGAGCGCGCAATAACTGCTGCGTCGTAGGGATCTGCAATCGGATGTTCTTTCGGAACCGAGACGGCCCTGTAACGGCGCTAAAGGTCCAGCGAGTGCCCGGGCTTTCGAACACGCGCGGTATATTCAACGTCGGTGGTGCTGGACATGCGTGAGTGCTTTGGCGTGCTCGTCATCGCATCCGCCCTCTGTGTAGGCGGATGCGCGGTCCCGGAAACGCCTCCGGAAGGCGTTTCGCAAACGATCGCTCCAACACCTGCCGCGAGTGGGTCGCAAACCATGGCTCAGGCGTGGGACGCGGGACGTGCACTGCCCGTCACGACTAACTTGGGTTCGCTCAACGCGCTCGTCGGTCCGATCGCACTCTATCCTGATGACCTCATCGCAATCATTCTTCCTGCATCTACTTATCCTGTCGAAGTGGTGCAGGCAGACCGGTTTCTTGAGCGCAGAAAAGCCCAGAAGGACTTGCCGGTCAACGAAGCATGGCAGGATCCGATCAAGGCGCTGCTGAACTATCCTGAAGTCGTGAGGAAAATGAGCAGCGACCTCGACTGGACCGTGGCGCTTGGCGAAGCGGTCGTAACGGATCAAAGCGCGGTATTGGAGGCCGTGCAGCGGTTCCGGCGTCAGACTCAGTCGGTGGGGAATCTCAAGACGGATGACAAGCAGACGGTGGTGGTCGAGAAGGAAGTTATCAAGATTGTTCCGTCTAATCCCGAGGTCATCTACGTGCCCCAGTACAACCCTTCGACGGTCGTCATCAGCAGCCCGACGCCGGTTTATGCCTACTGGCCAGCGCCGTATCCGGTCTACTACTATCCCTACGCACCCGGCGCGGCTTTCGCGACGGGCCTCATTTGGGGTGCGGCGATCACGGCGGCGTGGAACGGCGGGCATTACGTGTCGCACTATGAGGGCGGCAACAACACGATCAACATCAACCGCGAAGGCAACGTCAACCGGGCCGATGTCAAGAACGAGTTGAGCAGCCGCGCTGCGAACCGCTCGGCGAACGGAACCACTTCGTCTCAGCGCTCGACCCAGTGGCGCTCGGAAAAGAAGCCCGGCCAGGTGTCGGGCGCGAGCACACGAGCATCGACGAAACGCGTTGGTGATGCGCCATCTCGCGCCAGCGGCGGGAATTTCGGCGCGGCCGGCGGCGAACGCGCTGGAGTGCGCGCCCCGACGCCTGCGCAGTCGTCACGCGCACAGAGCGCCGGCAACCTTCAGGGACGGGGTGGCGAAGCGTTCAGCGGCTATGGGTCTGCTCAAGGCGCCAGAGCGGACAGCGCGCGCGGCGCCGCGAGCCGGCAGTCGAGGCCGGGCGGACAAGGTGGGCGCAATTTTCAGGGTGGCGGCTTTTCGGGCGGTGCGCGCGGAGGATTTGGCGGAGGCGGCCGCGTCGGCCGTCGATAGGAGACGCTTCATGAACAGCTCGTCTCGTCGATTCGTCGCATGCTCGATCATCGCGACGCTCATCGGTCCTCTGGCGGCTCTTGCCGCAGAGGAGCAACTGACCTTCCAGACCCCGGACGACGCAGTCAGTGCACTGGAACAGGCGCTCAAGTCGAACGACGACACCGCGCTCATCGCCATCTTCGGCAATGCACACAAGGAACTCGTCGTGACGCCGGACGAAGCCGAGAATCGCGAGCTGCGCGCCAATGCACTCGCCGAGTTCAATGCGTATCACCTGCTGGAGGAAACGTCGCCGGGCCGCCGCGTCCTCCATATCGGCGATGAAGCGTGGCCCATGCCGATTCCGCTAGTTCGCACGCAAGGCGCGTGGCGCTTCGCAACTGAAGAGGGTGAGCAGGAAGTACTGGACCGGCGCATTGGCGCGAACGAGCGCGAGGCTATCAAGGTGATGCGCGCGTATGTCGATGCGCAACGCGAGTATGCAATGCGCGACCGCATGGGCGACGGCGTGCTGCAGTACGCGCGCAAGCTCGGCAGCACGCCGGGCAAGCGCGACGGGTTGTATTGGCCTGCGGACGAATCAAAGGGTGAAGAGCCGAGTCCGTTCGGGCCCCTGATCGCCGCAAGCGCGAACTATCTCAAGGATCGAAACCCGGGCGACGCGTATCACGGATATTACTTCCGCATTCTCACGCGACAGGGAAAGCACGCGCCGGGCGGTCCTTTCCCGTACATCATCAATGGCCGCATGCTGGCGGGCTTCGCGATGGCCGCGTACCCCGCGCAATATGGCGCAAGCGGGGTGATGACGTTTGTGGTCAACAACAATGGCGTCGTGTATCAGAAGAATCGCGGTGCGTCGGCGAAGCCGCTGACTGAGTTCGATCCTGATGCGTCGTGGAGCCGCGTGAAAGAGCCTTGATGGACGAGCTAGCGCACACATGCTTCGTGGAGGCCAACAGCATCGGTGCACATGGCGCCAGAGAGCGACGACCGCGCATGGCAAAGCTGGTCGAACATTTACCCCGCTACCGCATCGGCTTCGCCGCCCGCAAAGGCGGACTTACCTGCCGGAGCGCCTCGCCCAGCACTCGTGCCAGCCTGATTGATCGACATGACGGCGACGTGAAAGGCTGTATGTCCGCTGCCAAGAGGTCGCCTTGAAAAAGGAGAAGCGCGCTGATATGCGCCCCTTGGTCGATCGGCCCATTTGACATGCATCAATCAAAACGGAAGGCGCAGAGATAAGTTAGTGGTAGTGCGCAGGGTGTGGTCGCTGCGAAGTTGGGGGAAGCGCCCAGATGGTTTAGTAGCGCCGCACGGATGTCGACCTACGCGCTGAGAGGTACCCCTAACAGCCGCGAGGAAAATGCTATGGAAATTATAGTGTCGGCCTTGATCTTCCTTATCTCGACTGGATTTCTTGTCAGTGCCTCAGCTCCAGCTCCGTCGGCAGCTGTTGTGCCAACCTTCGTCCCAGAGTCGGCGGACGGCAGGAGCAGCGCTGCACGAACGCTTCCCCAGCTCGGCGAATGAATGCTGAGGCGTCCGCAGACGATCCATCGCCAGGCTCGTAAATGGGATGCTGACGAAGCAACCTGACGCTTTGTCATAGGCAACTCACTATCTGGCCTTGACTTGATGGAAGCGTTCGTCATCGAGCAGCACAAGCAGGTCGCTTTGAACGGGTCGCACCCAGCGAGATCAACGCGAATGAAGGATACGAAGAACTATGTTTCTGCTGCGACGCATCGCTAAACGTCCCGCCCAAAGAAGTAAGTCATCGCTAGGCTCGATCCTCGGGTCTTTTTGCGAGCCACTCGGAGTGATGCTACCCAACCTTTTTCCGCGTCAGCGGTTTAGTTCACTTGAATCTAAAACCGTTAGAATAGGATAACTATTGGACTAAAATTCGGCTCATCGAGCTTGCCGACAGCAGGTCTCTGTTGTTGATCTGCGATTCCAGACGTTTCGCACGAAGCTGTTGGTCCGGAGAACCATTGAAAGTTTATCTCGACGATCTCAGAGAGACACCGCCAGGCTGGATTAGGGTGTACTGGCCCGACGAGGCCATCCGTCTTCTCGAAGCGGGGGGTGTAGAAGAGATCAGTCTTGACCACGATCTAGGTAATGACGAGCGCGGGACCGGCTACGATGTGATTGTCTGGATGGAGGAGGCTGTTGCGCTTCGGGGGTTCAAGCCGCCGAGAATTGTCGTCCATTCTGCGAACTCCGCAGCACGGGCGCGAATGACGGCGGGGATTGATGCGATTAAGTCGTTGGCAGGACGACAGGGTATATAAAATCTGTCTCAACTCAGGTGGAGAGGATGCCGTGTTGATCCGGCACTGGGCGACTTCAAAAAGCGTTGATCGTCAAAGGAAACACTGCCGAACTCCCGATTTCACCGGAAGTGGCGGCCGGCGCTCGCGTATTCCGGGCGTGCGATGGACGCATTCCACGACCTAATTAAGGGGCGACCAACGCGCGTGAAGACACGATGGCTCGAGACCCAAGCCAGAACCGAATGACTGCTCTAGAGAAAGCCGACTGTCCCTTGTGGTTCGGGTGCGGGAGTTCGAGGCGGGTCGCCTCAGGCGCCACGCGCCCCTGCCTGCAACTTCGGCAAGCGGCCACGAGCCGCCGATCGAGGTCGCCGTCCAATTTAAATATCCAAGGTCTCGTCCGCCCCCGCTCAATGGCCGGTTTCCGGCGATCAAATTGCCGGTGGCACTGCCTCAACCCGGCCACGAGCCGCCGATCGAGGTCGCCGTCCAATTTGAATATCCAAGGTCTCGTCCGCCCCCGCTCAATGGCCGGTTTCCGGCGATCAAATTGCCGGTGGCACTGCCTCAACCCGGCCATGAAGCGTCATTCGCTAGGCCGAAGCTCATACATTCAGGCGTCGGTTCCACTCAGGAACCGGCCATTTAACTTCCAATGGTATGGTATTGCTTGTCGGCCATTGCGGACGTTCGGCGAGGCTCCCCTGAACATCAGCAGTATGACTTCTTGTCGTATGGCGGATTCCCGGCGGCTGAGCCCAGCATGACCCGGCCAACAGCCGTCGCGATCCAATGCCTTCGAAGTCGGTCTGAAACCAGCCCTTCAGGCAGTAAATGGGGGTGACCCGCTTCCGTGGATGGTTAAGCAGTTGAATTTTGAATGGATTGATTCCCTCCGGTTTGGGCAGTGCCGCGAGTTGTCCACGGCCGGTCGGCGGGTCGCCTATTACGACCACGACGCCGGCCGGCGGTGGACAACTCGCTAGTGATGCCGATTCGGTTTTGTTCCTCGTGAAGTTGCTCGTAGCGCATCGGCGAGCGGTAACCGATGCCGCTATGGCGACGGCTGACGTTGTACCAACCTTCGATCCACGAGAACAGCGCTTGCCGTGCCTGTTCGCGGGTTTGGAAGTGTGTGCGGGCGAGCAGTTCACATTCGAGTGTCGCGAAGAAGGCCTCGCACATGGCGTTGTCGAAGCAATCCGCCACCGTCCCCATCGACAGACGCACGCCAGCTTCACGGCAGCGGCGGCCGAAGGCAATGGACGTGTATTGGCAGCCTTGATCGCTATGGTGAATCACGCCAGCGGGACGTCGTTGCGCGAGAGCCATATCGAGCGCCCTGAGCATCAGCTCCGTGTACAGGTGATCCGACATCGCCCAACCTACGATCCGGCGGCTGAACACGTCGAGCACCACCGCGAGATACAGGAACCCTTCGGCGGTCGGCACGTAGGTCGCATCCGCCACCCACAGTCGATTGGGCTCGTCGGCGCTGAAGTGTCGTTGCACCAGGTCCGGCGCGGGCCGTGCGTTGGGCTGCCGCCGTGTAGTAGAGATCCAGCGTCGCCGGCTTACGCCACACAGGCCCGCCAGACGCATCAGGCGGGCAACGCGTTTGCGTCCAACATGCACGCCTTGCTCGGCAAGTTCGAAATGAATGCGAGGCATGCCGTAGGCACCACGCGAGCCTGCGTGGATCGCCCGGATGCGCGCGAGCAGATCGGCGTCGCCGCACGCTCGCTTCGATGGCGCGCGCTCAAGCCACGCGTAAAAGCCGCTGGCGGAGACCCCGAGCAGCCGTGCCATCATGGCAATGGGCCATGCGGCCCGATTCGCTTTCATGAACTCGAACCCTTCTCGGGCACCGTTCCGGTCTCCCGTGCGAACCAGGCCGCGGCTTTTGAGAGGATCTCTCGCTCAAGCTCAAGCTGGCGCACCTTGCGGCGCAGTCGCGTAAGTTCTTCGCGCTCGGCAGTGGTGAGCCCATCGAGCCGTGTACCGGCGTCACGAGCTGCCTGCGCGACCCAGTTGTAGATGGTTTGCGCCGTCGGCTCAAACTCCTTGGCCAGTTCCTCCGGCGTGCGACCGGCCTTGACCAGTTCGACTATCTGGGCCCGGAATTCCGCCGGGTACGGGGTACGGCGCTTCGCCATAATGGGCACCTCCTGAACAAAAGGATAGATGTCCACGAAAGCGGGTCAACTCCAAAACCAACTGAAACTGCAGGTTGTGGTGATGCAGTACGCTAAATTCCGGACGAAACCGCGCGACCATGCGGATTACGCGCGCATAAACAAGGCCACTCGTTGCCGCGGCAACACCCAAGTCCCGACAAGTCGAATAGTCGCGCAGGCCGCCAGTCTTGAAGTCGTCCTTGACGTAATGGCTAATGACGAAACGCTGCAGCCCTTCGGGAAGTAAATGTTCCATATGCCCCTCCGACGGAATGGTCAATGGGAAAAGAAACAGCGAACTCACACGGAAAGCAATAGGTCGCCGCACGCGCCCGGGCCGTCGGTGTTCGCCGCGCCGTTTCCATAACGATGGAGCACCCGGCGCAATGCAGACGCTCGTGACCGGCCGGATTTGGCCGGGAGTGTGGCAATAGCGGTTGCAAGACGGCTTCGATCCGATGATGACGAAGGACCGTGACCGATCGCGGCAGAGCGCCGGATCCCGATCGTCCTTGCCCGCTTGCGTGATGTCCTCGATAAGCTCGGCACGAAAGCTCCGACTCGCGCGGTGCGCCCGTCAAGGTCCGCAAGATCCATTCACACGCCTGGGCAGCGTGTTCAATCGGGCGCGGGCTGGACACCGCGCGTCAACCTGCATCTCCCGGTCCGCCTTTCGAGAACAAGCGTTCGCCTTTGCGGCACAACCGCGCCGTCTGCACATGCCGCCCCCATTCGTCAGCCAAAGGAATGGTGTCTTCCGACATTGAATTACAAGCAATGTCTGGAAAAACTAGAATCATCTCCAGTCAGCAACCGAAAGGGAAGCGTCTCAGGAAAAAGACGGACGATGTTGCAGCACTCAAGTAAACCACGTGGACCTTGCCAATTCGACAGACCACGCGCGGCAAAGACATGTCGCCATTCGCTTGGCGGCATAGCCGATCAGACGTCGAGGTAGCCGAACATGCTGTTCAATTCCGATTCATTTCTCTTCCTTTTTCTTCCGATTGTGTTCGCCGGTACGTTTCTGCTCAGTCGTTACCGTCATCGATGGGCTGTCATGTGGCTCGGAGTGGCGTCGCTATGCTTCTATGCGGTGTGGAATCCCCGCTTCGTCGCGCTCTTGCTGGCATCCATTACGTTCAACTACGGGGCCGCCTGGTGGATCGGCACGAAAAGCAGATGTTTGCGGCCTGGACGCGCTAATTGGGAGACCGCTGCCGCGGTCGCGGTCAACCTCGCGGTGCTTGGCTACTATAAATATGCGAACTTCTTTATCGACTCGACGAATCACTTCCTGGGCTGGCATCTGGATGTGCTTGCAGTGATTCTGCCTTTAGGCATTTCGTTCTTTACCTTCACGCAGATCGCCTTTCTCGTGGACGTCAATCGTGGCGTTGCGCGCGAGTACTGCTTCGCTAACTATTTACTGTTCGTCACTTACTTTCCACATCTGATCGCGGGACCTGTTCTGCATCACAAGCAGATGATGCCGCAGTTCGGCAATCCGGACACTTTCGAGATCAATCCGCATAACATAGCGGCCGGGCTAACGGTTTTTGTCCTGGGGCTTGCAAAGAAAGTGCTGATCGCCGACACCTTGGCCCGAGCCGCAACGCCCCTCTTCAGCGTGGCCAGCGCAGGCGTGCCGCTCACATTCTTTGAGGCGTGGATCGCGGCCTTCGCGTATACGCTGCAACTGTATTTCGATTTCTCGGGCTATTGCGATATGGCGGTAGGCATCTCCCTGCTGTTCAACGTCAAACTGCCGATAAACTTCGACTCCCCTTATAAATCCGCGAGCATCATCGACTTCTGGCGACGCTGGCACATGACGCTCTCGGCGTTCCTGCGTGATTACCTTTACATACCGCTGGGTGGAAGTCGCAATGGCGGACTGCTGCGCCGCCACGCCAACCTGATGATAACGATGCTGCTGGGCGGTCTGTGGCATGGCGCGGGCTGGACGTTCGTCGTGTGGGGCGGGCTGCACGGCGCTTATCTGATCATCAATCACGGCTGGCGCGCCCATGCCTCGCGCTTTGGCGTCGCTCACACGAGCGCGCCATGGCGGATGGCGAGTGTGGCGCTCACCTTCATCGCGGTAGTCGTTGGATGGGTCTTCTTTCGGGCCGATAACTTCGCAACCGCATGGAACGTGCTCGCCGGTATGACCGGATTGCACGGCATTTCGCTTCCCGTCGCCCTGCGAGGACACCTGTCCGTCTTCGAGGGTTCGAAGCTCCATTCAAGCTTGCGCTTTGACGGGCTGATATCGTCGGTGACGCTGCCGAACATCGTGTTTATCGCACTGCTCTTCGGCTCGATTCTCGTCTGGGCATTCCCCAATCTGCAGCGTCTGCTCGAAGAACACATGTCCGCGGAGAATTCGGACATGCGTTGGCCGGTGACCGCCACTAAGCGAAAGAGCTTGTCCTTCGTTAATCCGCGCGCGATGCTTGCCGTTATGTCGGCACTTCTTTTCTTCGTCGTGGTCCTGGCGATCAGGTCCGATGGTCCGTCCGAGTTTCTGTATTTTGAGTTTTGACCATGAGCTACCTGAAAATATTCGCGACTTCGCTGCTGGTGATTGCCTTCGCGTACTTTTCCGTGTCGTTGTTGCTCGCGCCCGCGCCGATCTCCGCCGAATACTGGGTGCGAGAAATGACCGTGGTCAAGCGAAGTATCGCCAATCACTATCAGGGACAGCGCAAATTGATCATAGCGGCTGGCTCGAATGTGCTCTTTAGCGTAGACACCGATCGGCTTAGCAGGGATCTTGATATTCCGGTGATCAACTACGGACTTCACGCTGGCCTTGCGCTGGACAAAATTCTCACCGAGGTCGCATCGGCTGCGGAACGCAATGACACGGTTATCCTGCCGCTGGAGCGGGAATACTATTGTGAAGCGGAAGACAGCTCGAATATCATCTGGCGGGCCCGCAACGCGATCGCTTGGGATCACCAGCGCTGGCAGTCATGGTCGACGCTCGAACGGCTCGAAGCCATATCAATGAGCGGTCCTGGGCTGCTCTTCGAGCTGGCGCTCGCCCGCATTCGCGCGACGTGGTTTCCGCGCTCGATTGAAGATCGGCTGAAGACGTTCCGTGACAAGGACATTCTGGCCGAATTCACTCATTCGCCGCGCCCGTCTGCATTCGCCTATTCGGCCTATCACCTCGATAACCTGGGCAACATGCAGCAGATAGACGGCTCGTACTTTACTGGGCGTGCGGCATCGCCCGAGCAGAAAACCGAGGTGTGCCCCGGCAGTTTCCGAACTCTTCAGGAATTCGTGCGGGACATGAACCGCAAGGGCGTGAGCGTCTACTTCGCCAATATTCCGTACGTGGCGACGAGCGCTACGCGCGCAGATCGAGTGGAGCAAGCGTCGCGGGAATTCGCGTCGGCGATTGCGCCACTCGGCACCGTGCTCGATGATCGGAATCAGCTCGTATTCAACCGTAAGTATTTCTTCAATACAGACCTGCATCTGAACTCGAAGGGCAGAACACTGAGAACCAAGTTTCTCGAGGATTCGATGAGGAAGGATCCGGCATTGAATCAATGGCTCAATTTAGGTCGATGAGCCGTGATTGCATGCGACCTAGCCTCACACTAAGGTGCTCGCGGAAAATGACGGCGCGGAATGTCGAGCAGGATGGGCGGATTCAACCGATCGATTTGGGCACCGGAGGCGCCGACGTATTCGATTCTCAGAGCGCAAAGCACAGACCGCTAACGCCGCGCCGACTCGGCGAGTAACCAACTTTAGAGCGACGTTCGCTGCATACGGCGAAGTTTTTCAGTCTATTTAGGTTACCTTATCGCGACCCACGTCCAATTCGAACACGCTCAGGTGGTTGCTGCTTTGCCAGTCGATAGCCATTCTCCCACGCGGGTGCCTTGCGCCCTCCGACCGAACCAATGACGTCCCGCGCGTTCGGATGTCCGTTGTACGTCGAAGAGAGCCGGTCGGATCATCCGTTAGCGAACCTCCGATAGGGGTCGAAGATTGACTATTCACCAAGCGCAAAGTGACCTCCCTTGGTTGAAGAGGAGGTCGTCATGGAAGCGCTTAAAAGGGCGCTTGTAAGACTTTGGCACGATCGATGTTCGCAGCCGCCGACGACTCGTAGCAGCGCTGCGCTGTCGTCTCCGAAGTGCCCGGACTCGCAGGCGATCGTGCTCATTGCTCCGGTGCCTGAGGACGATCAGAAAAAAGCGCAAGAAGGCGGTCGAACCGTTCGCGCTGTCGGGGGATGAGCCCGCTCGTCGCTTGGACGTCCAATACACGCCCGCGCCAATATGTTCTGGCGAACAAGGAATCCGCCCCTTCGCCGGCGAGAACCCGCTCAAAGTGAGCGATTTCGCTGTCAACATTTCTCGGCGTGTAAAGGCTTGGTCGCCCCGCTCTCGAAGTCAGATTGTTTTTCATTTCTCTCAGGTCTTTCAGGTGTCGTCACCGAGGCAACGACAGCTCTCGTCGGAATTTTTTAGCCGGAAAGCTCGTCTCGGATGATAGAGTACATCGAAAGGCGGACGTAATAAATTATTGGCACGCGAGACTTTTTGGCGCACCGGCGTGGAGTAGGTCTTATTGGCAGGGGTTCGCTGTGGCATACCGTGTGGTTGCAGACCCTTGAGGGCGGCCATCCGGTGGAAAAGCAGTGGGAAGCGTCGCAAGACTTTCGGTGCCAGACGCCATGCAGCGCCGAACGCGGCAATCACTCAGCGACGTCTTGGTCGGCACCGCATTTGAGCGCGTCAGGGCCGCTCCAACCGGGCGAGATAGCTCCGCATATGATCTTGCCGCCTTCGCCGACCACGCGCAGGACTCGCGAGTGTCTCGACCATTTCACGATGGCAGCGAGACAGATTCGCGCATCTTGCCGATTCATTGGAACAGTTAGACTCTTTCGGCAGGCAGCGTGTCGGAGGATTCGAGCTCCGGCAGCCAGCGCAATGGATGCGATGTAGGAGTCGGTTAAAAGCCCGTCAATCTAATCTTCAGTCATTTGATTCGTGCTTTCTAAGTGATCGGCTTGGCTTGACTTATTGCTTTCATGTCCTTAGATTGGGAACCCCACGCCCTTCTCGGAACACGACGATGCCAATGCTTGTACCATGGCAGGCCAAGCTGGCTTCGAAGGTCATTGCGTCGAACCTTGGTATTCCATATTCATTCTGGCGGCGCCATGGAGTCTTCAAGCTCGGAGCGATGCTTAACCCAGATTACGCCCGAACTGTGTATCAGCATCACGTCTCTCATGCTAGTCAGACGGCGCAAACGTTGTTGGAGATCGGGCCGGGCGATTCACTGTTCACAGCGGTGTCCGCTCATCCGCGATTCAGACGTAAGGTGCTGATAGATGCAGGGCCCTTCGCGGAAACTGCGTCACGTCCCTACCGTGTCTTGATATACGAACTTCGTAGCATGGGTGAGTGCATGCCGGAGGTCGAGGAACACACGTCTTCAGAGGGCTTGCTCAACGCGCTGCATTGCAGATACCTCATAAATGGCATCGCCAGCTTCTCCGATCTTCAAGATGGTGAGATCGATTTTTCATTTTCACATTCCTGCCTACAGCATATTCCGCTAGCTGAATTTCAGAGATTCTCGGATGAGCTGTATCGAGTGACTTCGCCGGATGGCGGAACTGGCTCACATCTTCTGGATTTCCGAGACATGCTTGCGGGAAGCTTGAATCACCTGCGCTTTCCAAATTCTACATGGGAAAGCGGAGTTGTCAGAAGGGCGAATATATATACTAACCGACTCGGGATAGGGCAGGTCAAATGCGCGTTCGAAAACTCGGGTTTCAACGTCGAGATCATCGAGCGAAAATGTTGGGACACGTTGCCAATTTCTAAGGCTTCTTTGAATCGCGAATTCAGATCAATGGACGACCAGGAGTTGCTGGTCTATGGCTGTCATCTTATCCTTCGGAAAGGCGCCACGCATCGGGAGAGCGGAGAATTACCCCAGTGAAATGCTAATGTCTCCAATTGGGCAGGATCGGCGAAGCGAAAGCGCCCTGACAACATTTTGACAGCGGCCGCGAGAAGGTTCCGAACGAACTGCTCTTTAGCAGCCTCATTGTTTTTTCGTCACCTTTATCTAGTCGCCTGACAGGCTAGCTTGGTCGAAGAACTGTCTGCTCCAAAGCCATTCGATTGGTGAGTTTGATTTGAGCACGAACGGCGCGCCAGCTCTGGCGGCTACGGTCTGTTGCAGCTAGGCGGTCGGGCCTCAAGCCGGCTTTGTCGCAGTAAGCGTCGGGTTATCACGCGGCTGCCAATACGAACGATCGGATGCGTGATGACGATTCTGAATCCAGCCGTGGCACGGGTGCTCAAGCGTTTGCACTATCCGCCTGACGTGCGTACGCTGGTATGTGGCGTACCCGCTGAGCCTTCTACACCTTGAAGAGATGATGGCGGAACGCAAAATCTCGGTCGATCATTCAACTGTGTACCGCTGGGCCATCAAGGCATTGCCGTTTCTGTGGAGGGCTTTTCGTCGTCACAAAAATGCCGTCGGTCGGAGCTAGCGAATGGATGAAACGTACATCAAGGTCCGAGGCGAGTGGAAGTATTTATATCGCGCAGTTGACAAGGAAGGTAACACGGTGGATTCTCTGCTGCGGGCCCATCGTGACAGCGCTGCGACGAGGCGCTGCTTCGAAAGGTCAATCGAGCAAAACGGCGAGCCCGAGACGGTCACAAGCGATAGAAGCGGTGCGAACCCAGCCGCGCTGGGTGCTCTCAACGCGGAGCGGCAAACACGATCAAGATTTGCCAGAACACGTATTTGAACAATGTTGTCGAGCAAGATCGTCGGGCGATCAAGCGACGCACGCGGCCCATGCTTGGCTTCAAGAATTTTCGTTGCGCTCGGATCCTGATGAGCGGCATTGCGCTCATGCACACGATTTCCAAGGGTCAAATGTGAGGCAGCGGCAACGGAAGCACTCACGCTCAGCAGCTTTACCCGCTGGCGGCATAGCAATCCTACCTATGTTGCCAATTGTTTTCCATCTTGCCCTTATCGCGACGAATCGCGCCGCGGTGAAAGCGCGGTGTCTTAGCCGAATTTGTCGATCTCGTCAAAGAACTGATCAACCAGCCACCGCCGCACCGCCGTGCCTCTTTGGCTGATTTCTCAAAACGGTGCAATGGTCGGCGAGCGGGTCGACGTTTTCAGGCAGCGTCTTTTGAGGCTCCTCAGCGGCGAAATGGGCGACATTTGTGAGCTCGTCGCACGGATCACGACGCGTTTGGCACTGGCGCTCCCGAAATCCCTGGTGCCCCAGAACTTGTAGTCAACTGTCTTGCTTAAAATGATTCGGCTCGTCCGACTCTTAGCCACAGCCCCAAGCTTGATGAAGCACTTTATTGTGACTGACAGTCAATATCCCCGAAGGTGCTGCGCCCGGTTTTCTGGATCTCGACAGGCAGGAGCAATCGTGTCCGCGGAAATGGTGGCAGAACGGCCTGCCTCGCTTCTTGTTCATTAGCCGATGGTGAAGCGAATCGACAACGCACCGCGCGATGACTTGGACACGCCCAAAGGTTGACTGACGTATGTGAAATGAACTCAGCGAAACGAGGCGTGCCACGCATTAAGTCCGGCGCCGCAGGCACTTGATCGTTGAACGAATTTCCGGTCGTGATCGAGACCGCGAGTGTCAGAAACACCGCAGCCTGCTCAGCAGGTGTGAGTCAGGGAAGTTGGACTAGCGGCAAACCAGAGGCAAGATGCACTGCACTGTATAGCGTCGCCCAAAATCAATGATTGACACCGAGATAGAGGCATGGTGAGTCCACTCCGACGAAACATTGTTGCGCTTGCGGTTCTGCAAGCCGCTAACATTCTGCTGCCGCTTGCAACGTTTCCCTATCTACTGCGCGTTCTTCGCCCGGAAAACTTTGGTGCATACGTCTTTGCGCAAGCGATGGTTGGGTATCTCGTGCTGTTGACCGAGTACGGTTTCAACTGGTCATCCACGGCCCAAGTCGCACGGGTCCAGCACGATCGATACGCAGTATCAAGGATCTTTTGGGCGACCCAGGGAGCAAAGGCCCTCATCGCCGTGGTCGGCCTCGCTATCCTGTTGCTGGCCGCGTTCTTGGTGCCAAGATTGCGGGAGATGCTGCCAGTGCTGCTGGCGACCTATCCGCTTGTTATTGGGACGGTTCTGTTCCCGCAGTGGCTTTTCCAAGGCCTGGAGCGGATGACGTTCACCACGGCTTCGGTCTTGAGCGCAAGGCTGCTCCTGCTTCCGCTCACGTTCTTTCTTGTACGCTCGTCGGCCGACACATGGATCGCTTCACTCATCAACTCGATGAGCATGGTTGCTGCCGGAGTCGTCTCAATGATTCTGATCGCAAAAAACCGGCTGATCATCGCGATGTTGCCGACCAGGGCAGACATCATTGAGGTGCTTCGTGACGGCTGGCACACGTTCATCTCCACGGCAGCAATCAGTCTGTACACCACCACGAATAGTGTGATGCTTGGATTTCTTGCCGGAGATGTCGCTGTCGGCTATTTTGGCGTGGCGGATAAGGTTCGGAACGTCGCCCAGGCGCCGCTCGGCCCGCTGGCCAATGCAATCTACCCGCGCGTGACGGCGCTTTTTTCCGAAGATTCCGAAAGGGCGTTTATGCTGGTGCGCAAGATGCTCTACCTGCTCGGCTCAACCATGCTGCTAGCATCGGTTGCGCTCTGGGCTGGCGCAGAATCGATCGTTCGTATCGCGATGGGGCCCGGATACGAACCGGCCGTCATCGTCCTGAAATGGATGGCCCTCATACCGCTGCTAGTCTGTGTGAGCAATGTGCTCGGCGTTCAAGTCATGCTGCCGCTAGGCATGAAAAAGAGAGTTAGCGAGATAACGATTGTTTCCGGCTTGTTCAACCTCACCGTGCTCGTACCGCTTGCGTCGGCGTACGGCGCTCGGGGCGCTGCAATGTCGGCGCTCGCCACTGAATTCTTGGTCACGACCTTAATGGCGCTGCACCTGATCAGATGCAAAATTCCGGCTTTCTATACGAGGATGCGCAGAGATGAGATATGACTTTCTTATCGTGGGCGCTGGCTTTGCCGGCTCAGTCTGTGCCGAACGCCTGGCCGCACGCGGGAAGCGCGTACTGGTAGTAGACAAGCGGAATCACATCGGCGGAAACGCATATGACCGTAAAGATGAAAATGGCGTACTGATCCATCCGTATGGCCCGCATATTTTTCATACGAACAGCAAGCGGATATTTGAATATCTCTCCGCCTTCACCGATTGGCACTTCTACGAGCACCGCGTTAGAGCGTGGGTAGATGGGAATCTCTATCCAATTCCGATCAATCGCACCACGATCAACAAGCTATACGGCCTCAATCTGAGCGAGCAGGACACGCTGGTGTTCCTCGAATCTGTACGTGAAGCCCGAGAGACGATCACTACCAGCGAAGACGTAGTACTGAGTAATGTTGGCCGCGACCTGTGCGAAAAGTTTTTCCGTGGCTACACACGCAAGCAATGGGGACTTGATCTGTCTCAACTGTCTGCGGGGGTCGCGGCGCGAATACCGACGCGTTCGAACGACGATGACCGGTACTTTACCGACACTTTTCAATTTATGCCGGCGCAAGGCTATACCGCGATGTTCGAAAAAATGCTTGCCAGTCCAGATATCGAAGTACGTTTGTCGACCGACTACGACGAGATGAAAGCGATTATCGAATATGGTCACGTTGTGTACACCGGACCGATCGACGCGTATTTTGGCTACCGCTTCGGCAAACTCCCGTATCGAAGCCTGTACTTCGAACATCTGCATCGGAGCGGCGTGGAGCGCCTCCAGCCGACAGGTACGATCAACTATCCAAATGATCACGAGTACACGAGGATTACAGAGTTCAAGCACCTTACCGGGCAACAGCATCGGGGAACATCGATTGTGAAGGAATACCCGAGGGCCGAAGGTGAGCCATACTATCCGATTCCCCGGAAGGAGAACGAGGCCTTGTTCATGCGCTATAACGCGCTCGCGGAGGAAGTCGACGACGTCACTTTTGTGGGCAGATTGGCGCAGTACCGCTATTACAACATGGACCAAGTTGTTGGCGCCGCGCTCAAGGCTGCCGAAGAGCTTGTCTAAGGAGAAGAGCAATCTTCGCCGAGACTGCCGACTGTCTTTCGACGTTCCGAAATCTGACTCCTACGTCATAGGGAAATTGAGAGATGAAAAAGTATTTGGTCGTTCTCAGGTGTGGGGACAGTTCCTTGCATCCGCAGTGGTTCACTGGTGCGGAGACCCCCAACTTTGACTTGATTTTGAGTTACTATGGGAAAAGCGACAGTTACACAGACGTTTTTGCCAAAGTCGTACATCGATTCAAGGGATCAAAGTGGGAAGGTCTCAACGACTTCATGGCGCACAATGCTCAATTGATTTCGCAATATCGCTACATCTGGCTCCCGGACGACGATATCCTGACCGATGTTAAAACATTGAACGGTTTTTTCGAGTACGTGGACCGAGAGAATTTTGCGCTCGCACAACCGTCGCTTGACGAGAGAAGCTATTTCGGTCACGCAACAACGTTGCAAAACAAGGCGTTCGAATTTCGTGAGACAAATTTCGTGGAAGTAATGGTCCCATGTTTCTCGTCGAGTGCGTTGCATGCGATAATAGACAGCTTCAAAACGACCAAATCAGGCTGGGGCCTTGATTTCGTCTGGCCTACGCGGGTAGCTTTATTGGGAAAGGTCGGTATCATCGATCGGTTTTCCGTATTCCATACGCGCCCACTTGGTTCGGCTGGACACGGCACAGGAGAAGGGGCAAAAATTAGTCCATGGTCTGAACTGAATCAGACGCTCGCGCAGTACGGGTCGCGCGCGTCCATAAAAGTACTTCAGGGCAGAAGAAGCAATATGGGGAAGACGTATGCGAGTGGGCGGATGGGTAATGCCATATTTTTTTTGCATGCTGTACGAGGCAGCCATCCTGTGCGGCGGAAAAATGTCGCCACTTACCTAGGGCTGTTGAAAGAATATCTCCCGTGGCTTCACTACAGCAAGCGCAAAACACGTCCTCCGGGAGGCAAGCGGGCCCTTTGAAGTAAGCAGTTGGCTGATTAATGTGTTCCGCTATAGCGGGCGCGCATCCATTTGTCCTCGGTGGAAAGGCAGGGTGCAAACGAACGTCGGCGGGGCTTTCATCGGATAGTGAATGTCAGATCTATAACTACACGCAGATTTTGCGTAATGTCTCGGTGGAATCAAGATGACTTGGCGTCTCGGTTCTAAAGATCAGATCGATTTTTGTACGTCGCACGGCTGTTGTGATTAACGAATCTCGAATGGAGCAGCGAGAATGTATAGTTTTTTAAAAAAACCACTTACGTACATTAGTAAACCGCTCAGATATCTTATAAGATCCGAAATAAATTTATCTTTAACGCTGAGAGATCAAAATATCCAAGCTGCGCTTCAAAGAAGAGCACTTGAGGAGACAATTGATTATGTTGAAAGCAACATGCTCGGAGTAGATTCCGTAGCATCTTCATATGAATTGCTCTCGAAGGCAATATCCATGATAAAGGGTGACGGGCTTATTTGTGAATTCGGAGTATTCAGCGGGAAATCAATCAACCATATAGCGAGCAAAGTAACCTCTGAAGTCTATGGCTTTGACTCATTTGAGGGACTTCCTGAACGATGGAGAGATGGATTTGATCGGGGATTCTTTAAGGTCGACGGACTGCCCAAGGTGTCGAAAAATGTGGTTTTAATTAAAGGGTGGTTTGATAAGACCTTGCCAGAATTTGCTAAAAATTATTCAAAAGACGTGTCTTTCCTGCATATCGACTGTGATCTGTACTCATCGACAAAGGTAATTTTCGAAAATCTTGGTGAAAAAATCAAGCCGGGATGCATCATCGTCTTCGATGAATACTTTAATTATCCTGGCTGGAAAGAGGGTGAAATAAAGGCATTTCATGAGTTTCTGGAGACTCATCAACTAACATATGAATACATTGGTTACAACGCAAAACACGAGCAAGCTGCCGTCGAAATAAAGAAGCCGGTCTGACTCGTTTTTTGCTTTTAACGCGCTCAACAATCGTCGAGAAGTGTAGTTCGCCGAAGGCGTCGCCATCCAGTCGCGCAACGAGTAAGCGCGGTGCCGAATCCGTGAGCTACTAGGCCCTACAGAAATACGCAAGCTCGGCAGGCCCGATCCGGTTGCTTCGGTCGCCCGCGTCCATGACGCAAAAGCCAACGCCCAGATGCCGCGTTCGTGTATGCCTTCTAAGCCTCCTGGCGCGGCACGTCAACGGCTTTGGCGGCATCGACAGGGTTCCTGCACGCTAGCGTCAAGGCGTCCGGCTCACATTCGCCTCTCGCGTCGCTTCGTCCATCTTGCCCACGAGTCATATCCGTCGCCGAAGCGACGAACTTAAACCATGCGAGGCGATGTCGATAGTCGGCTGTTGTCGATTTAGTAATACTCAATAGGGCACGCCCATGCCAGTGACGTGGTCTAAAAACCGTTTCAAGTCAGCGGCAGAATCAAAGAAATAGCAAACTTCATCCATTGAGAGCGGCGCTACCACATGCGCGTGACGAATCGCAGACTGTTCCAGAAAACGTTTGGTCGATTCAATGTACCGATCTTGCGAAAGTCTGAGATAGAACCGCTGCGGGTACTCGAGGCCGTGGTCCTCTAGCACCTTCATGTATTGCTCTAGTTCGTTCATGGTCTTATCTCGGCGGCTTGCGTTGCTTGTAGATGATCGTAATAGGGTGATCCAGTGCGACTCGCGAGCTTCAAGAACTCTATTCGCCTCCAATTCCGTCAACTAGCTTCCGCCTTCATGAGCCCTCGCAACTCGGCGCGGGGGATGCTGACCGCGCTTCAGAAACCGAATGTGCCTGCACACCATATGCCAAAAATTTTGCGCATAAATTACGCGTCAATGCCGCTAACGATGGCGTGTGTTATAGAGGCAAATTTCCGACGCATACCGAACCTATGGCTTGTGCCACCGATTGCGCAGAGCAATCCCAGGAACGCCGTCTCTCGAGATGCGTCGGAGTCGAGACACGCACTGATAGTCCGTTTTCTAATCGGCGGATCAATTTCTTTTGGAGGGTTCTCTCATAGCAGACATCGTTCTCTCAGGGTTTCCTCATCGACGAGTGGTTTCTCATCCGACAGGGCGTGCGGCCCTACTGGGCCCGTGACCAACTCGTGGAAGCGAAAGTGGCGCAGCGCTCACGTCATCGACCACTTGTAAGTATTCGAGAAGTCTGTGCGTTCTCGCTTCGATGTCAGCCTCCGGATTCAAGCCACATACCGCGAGCACACGCGATCTCCAGTACGACAAACTATAAATAATGCAACCGGCCTCGAATTGACCATCGTTTCTCAACGTTCCGAGATGAGCCACAATGCCCTCGAGGTGCGCAAGCTCGTTTCGCTGTAACTCATGCAGGTTCATAGGCTGACTTGCAAATAAGCGGAAGTCGTCTACTGCGAATGCTTCTTGTGAGCGTTCCTTTTCCTGGCGCCCGCAGGATGCGCAGAATCTGGTCATGCTGACGTCCACAAGCTTATCGAATCGATATCGCCGGGATGACTACCAACTCGGCTGCGGCGCCCGTCAAGAGGTGCCACGCGGGAGCCACCGCAGTATCCGACGTGCCTCGCGAGGAAAACGTTACGACGTTTTACGAAACGTTGTCTAACCTTTGTAGCATTGAAACATGTCAACCGTTCGCATATTAATCGGGGTTTACGGCATGTACGCAGTGTTGATTGGTCGTTTGGATTAGTTTAGGTAGAGGTTACTTAATGGATTGAATGCGGTATTTGGTCCATCGCCTTGAGCAAACCAAGGCGTGGCACTCATGCGCGGGTGCTCGCATTTGGACGCCAACGCCGGCCGATGGTCGGGCTACTCTTCAGGAATGAAGGTTTGAATCTGAAACTCTTAGGGCATTAGAAGCGATGCCTCAGGCCGACGGTCGCCTCAACCTGATTGCTCGTGGATGACGGCTCGGTGACGCCGTTAATCCATGCTACACCCAGTGGCGAATTGCCGCTTGGACTCACCCGTTGCCACACGCTCTGAATGTAAACATCGGTGCGCCGCGAGAAGCGATAGTCGGCCATCGCGCTTACCTGATTCCAATGGGGAATTCCGCCGGCGCCTCCATTTCCGCCAGCGCGCGTATAAGTGTATGCACCCGATAATTCGACCGCCGACGTCAGCGCGTAGCGAATGTTACCCTCGAAGTTCTGGAAAGTTCCACTCAGCGAATTCTGAAAAAATTGGGCGAACTTGCTGTGCGAATACACGAAGCCCGCCACAGCCGGGCCGAAGGTGTAGTTCACGCCAGCGCCAAAGGTCTTCTGACTGCTGGCCAGCACGCCTAAAGGCACAGCGGTCGGTGTGAGCGCGCCCTGCAGGGACGAGCCGGTTGTATCGGTGACTGCACCATTCGTGTTCAATTGTGCCGGCGTGCGCGCGGCACTGTTGAGTTGGAGGTAACCGGCCCCGAAGCTCCACGCTCCCGAAACATACGACATTCCAAAGCTATAGGCGCGATTGTTCGTGAATCCACCTGCCTGATTGGAAAAGCCGTAAAGCGCGCCGAATCTGAAGCCGGCGAAATGCGGGCTCAGGTACTTCACGGAGTTGTTTATCTGAAACGAATCGTTCAGGTTGTCGTTGTCTAACGGGTGCGCGAAATGCGTGCCGCCGAACTCCGTGCCGGTCAGTGAAAGCGGCGCGACAAAATCGACCATGCCGTCGGTCTGGCGGCCCAGCGTGAGCGCGCCGTAGTCGCGGCTCGACAAGCCGACATAAGCCTGGCGATTGAAAATGCGGTTGCTCGACGAGAACTGCCCGTTGTTCAGGTTGAAGCCGCTCTCCAGGGTGAAGATGGCACTCAACCCTGCGCCGAGGTCTTCAGTCCCGCGCAAGCCCCAGCGGCTGTACTGAACCGCACCGCTTGTCATCTCCCAGTTGCTGTGTCCGCCTCCCGTCCCGGTGATCTGGTTGTTCGTGTAGGTCAGACCCGCGTCGATCAGCCCGTAAAGCGTAACACTGGTTTGCGCATGCGCAACGCCGGTCAGTGTGATGATCGTCGTGGCGCCGGTTATAAGCATTCTATTCATTTGCGTGCTCCAGACAGGTCCGATCGAATTCCCTTGGGACGCTTTCTTTACAGACCTCGATGTCTGCCGGGGACGCAGCCGAGCATTTCATCGATTAGAAAACGCGCGATGTTTTCCACACACTCTATGCGACCGCAATTGGAACCGCCAACCTAAAACAAGCCGTTCGAACTTTGGCGTCAGGAGTTTTCGCTTTCTAGGAGACGCGGACGCAATTTTCGTTTGGAGTTCCCGACGTCCAGGCGCAAGGATGTGCTGATGGCTTGCCTGCGGCTACCAGTGCTCTTTGCAGATCCACATCTACACGCCGATTGGTGTTTGTGCCAATGACGGACGGCATATTGGCAGCTATTAATTAAACGTCGCCATTTCATCTATGATCGCCCCATGAGTGAACTACGAGTGAAGCGTGACCCAGAAGGGACGCGGAGGCGAATTCTCGACGCCGCTGTCGAGCAATTCACAAAGTTCGGCCTCGCCGGCGCGCGTGTCGACGCGATTGCCACGGCGGCCGCCACGAACGAGCGGATGCTTTACTACTACTTCGTGAGCAAGGAGGGGCTTTACGTTGCTGTGCTTGAAGCAATGTACGCCCGGTTTGCGGAGCGAGAGGGAAGCTTGGACCTGTCTGGCCTGCAACCATCCGACGCGATCCGAAAGCTGGCCCTGTCGATCTGGGCATATTTGCGGGAGAATCCTCAATGGCTCAACCTCGTCAATAACGAAAATTTGCACGAAGCACGGTACCTTGAGAGGTCACGCAGGTTACGCGAGACGATCTCCCCAGTGGTCGACCTTCTGCGGTCGATCCTCGAGCGCGGAACCTCAGAAGGGCAGTTTCGCTCGGGCGTTGATCCGATCGACTTCTATGTGACGTTAGTGGGTATGGGCTATTACATCGTGTCCAACCGCTTCACGTTGGAGGCATTCACTGGCCGGAATTACTCAGATCTTTGCAATCTGGAGTCGATTTCGACGTTGCATGTCGACATGCTGCTTGCTTATCTCCGCCGGGACCCTACCGCATGAATTGATCGTCCGAGCACGTCGAACTTAACAGTGAACGATTCGCATTCCAAACCGATACTCGTGCCGTTGTTCAATCGAGACGACGAGACAGGCGACCCGGATTTGTGTGGCGATAGCGAAATAAGCGAATATTTTTCTAGATTGACTTAACGTGCTCTGAACGGAGTTGGGCATGAGGGCGAACACGCGTCGTTTCCTGCGTCGCGTTCATCGGATCTTTTGTTTTCGTGCAGATGCGCCCATGCTGCGAACCTAGATTTCCTCGAGAATACGCCAATTAGCTATATAAAACCCGCCGACCCAGAGGCGCTCAATTGTGCCGCTCAGGAGGCGCTCGACACGAATGAGACGGCGAAGTGATCGAACGGAACAACAATGCCACCGGTAACACGGTGCATGTCAAGTCGCGGACAGAACGTCTGCTTTTGAATTAACTCGCTTACGTGGTACTGGTGTGCCAACGATATCGAGGTCAACTTCTATCCAGGTCTCCTGCGCGTCCCGCATCGGTACTCACCAAATCGCGAAAAGGATGCAGTGTTTTTCAGATACTTAAGAAAGTTCCCTCGCCATATGACTGTCCAGACTTTCCCGGGGCCGGCGCCGGAGCGCGTGACAACGCGCACCGCCTCGCGGATGATGAAGCCGGAAAGACAGCAGAGATTCAGCGATGACCGACGATCTGGCGACATGGTTGGCGCAGATTGGCCTCGGCGCTCATGCTGCGAAGTTCATTTCGCAAGGAATCGACTGGGATGTGCTCGGGGATCTTTCCGAGTGCGACCTGAAGGAACTCGGACTTAAGCTCGGCGACCGCAAGCGGCTCGCAAAAGGGCTCGCGAGTCTGACGGACACCCACGCGCATGCGCTTGGGCGGGTAAGGGAGTGCGCAGGCTCACCCGGCGCGACGGAACGTGAGGCCATCGAGGCCGAGAGACGGCAGATCACAGTGATGTTCGTCGATCTCATCGACTCTACAGCGCTCGCCGAGCGCTTCGATCCCGAGGATCTGCGACGCCTTCTGGGCGATTACCATCAAGCCTGTGCGCGCGCAATCGAAGCCCATGAAGGCCATATCGCGCTGTATATCGGCGATGGCCTGCTCGTCTATTTCGGCTACCCGAATGCGCACGAAGACGATGCCGTGCGCGCGGTGCTCGCCGCGCTCGCCGCCATAGAGGCGCTGCGCGAGGCGAACGATCGCATCGAGACTGAGTGTGGCGTTCACCTGCGGGTGCGGATCGGAATCGAGGCGGGCCTCGTCGTTGCGGGTGCGGTAGGCGCGGGATCGTCGCGGGATCAGCAGGCGATCGTTGGAGAAGCGCCGATCATCGCCGCAAGGCTACAGGCCATCGCTCCGCCCGATGCGATCGTCGTGGGGCCGACCGCGCAACACCTGATAGAAGGATCGTTCAAGCTCGAAGACCTGGGCTACCGGGAATTGAAAGGGATCACCGGGCCGGTCCGCGTCCAGCGCATTCTCGCGCAGGCCGACGCAATCGATCGCTTCGAAATCAGGGCGGTCCACGGCATCACCCCGCTCATCGGCCGGGCCGCAGAACTCAACATGATCCGGCAGCGCTGGAAGCAGGGCGTCGAAGGCGAAATGCGCTGCGTGATGCTGACTGGCGAGCCGGGAATCGGGAAATCCCGCATGCTTCGGGCGTTTTGCGACAGCATCAGTGACGATTCGCATGGGATCGTCTCGCTTCACTGCTCCGCCTACTATCGCAACAGTCCTTTCTGGCCGGTTCTGCGCTGGCTGCAGCGCACGTTCGGCGTCGGCCGGGATGCGGCCGCTGGGCCAGGTGGTACGGATAGTGAGCGGCTCAAGGCGGGCATCGCAAGCCTCGGAGTCGATGCAGACGAGGCACTGCTCGTTCTTGCGAACTTGCTCGGCATATCGGCAGCCACGTGCGGTCCGGCCGTCGACACCTCTTCGCCTTCCTTCAAGCGCCGGACGCTGGATGTGCTCGTTTCCATGCTCGAAGCGTCAACGCGCGATCGGCCGGTGCTCTTCGTTGTCGAAGATGTGCACTGGATCGACCCGTCGTCATTCGAATTCGTTGGACTGGTGATCGAGCGGCTGATTTCCGCGAGACTTCTCGTCCTGCTCACGGCACGACCGGAGTTCGAATCGGGATGGACCTTCCCGCATCTCGTACAGGTCAATCTCGACCGGCTTTCGCGCCGCGACTGCGTGGCGATGATCGAGCGGCTCACGGGCGGCAAGTCCTTGCCTGCGCTCGTGCTCGATCAGATCGTCTCCAAGACGGACGGCGTCCCGCTCTTCTTGGAAGAACTGACGAAGGCCGTTCTCCAGGGCGATCTGTTGCAGGACGCCGGAATGAGCTACGAGTTGAAAGGCGCGGCGCAGGCGATCGCGATTCCGGACACGCTGCAGGGCTCGCTGCTGTCGCGGCTCGACCGGCTCGATCCAGCCGTCAAGGAAATCGCGCAGGTCGCGGCCACAGTGGGACGGGAGTTCGGCGCAAAGCTGCTGGGCCTGATTGCGTCGACGTCGGAGAACGAACTGCAGGATGAGCTCGATTGTTTGATCGCAGCCGAAATCATCGTTCCGGCCCCGGGCAAACGCGCTGACGACGATGCCTATATGTTCCGACACGCATTGATCCAGGAGATTGCATACCAGTCGCTCCTGCTCGCGCGCCGGCGGCACTATCACGCGCGCATCGCCGCCGCTCTCGAGGAACATTATCCGGACATCGTCGAGCGGCAACCTGAGCTGATCGCACAGAACTTCGCCGCGGCCGATCTGCCGGTGCGGGCGATTGGCTACTGGCAGCGTGCCGGCGAGCGGGCGCTTGCGGGCGCGGCTTACGACGAGGCCATCGCCCATGCGCAGCGCGGACTCGAACTCGTCGATCGATGCTCCTGCGACGAGCCTGACCGGGCGACCCGCATCCTGCCATTACTGCTGACAAGAGGCCGGGCAGAACTCCGGATGGCACAACGCGAGGCGATAGCGACCTTCCGCGAAGCGGCTCGCATTGCCCGCGACCAGAAGCTGACTCCGTATCTCGTGCAAGCAGCATTGGAGTTCGACACCGCCGAGACCTTCCTCGAAGGCTCCGGTAATGCATCGCTTGCGCTGCTGGAGGAGGCGCTCGCCGAGACCGACGCCGAGGAATCGGTCGAGCACTGCCGCCTGCTGAGTCGGCTCGTGCGCACCGTTCATATGACAGGCGCACGCGAACAAAGCAGCGAGTTTGCACTGCAGGCCGTCGCGCTCGCCCGACGCCTGAACGACCTGCCTAGCCTTTTCGACGCATTGGCGTGCGAGTTGATGCATGTTGGTGCGCTACCGTTGTCCGCGGACAGCTTTGTCCAGCGGGCAAACGTCTTACTGGAGCTGAGGCACATTGCAGAAACGCTGGGCGATGCACACACCATCGGCCATGCATGCGCTCGATGTCTTGCCGGGTATCTGGAGATCGGCCAGGTGGACCAGTTCGAAAGCGCGCTGGAGCGGTATCGGCAAATTGCCGCCAGTGGGCAGCACTTCGTCGACAAGTGGTGCGTGACTGGGGCGCAGGCGATGCGGGCTATTCTTGTCGGTGATTTCGCCGAGGCGGAACGAAAGACGCGCGACTCGCTACAGATGGCGCAAAGCGCCGATGCGAATCTCGCAACCGGCGTCTACGGCATGCAGATGTTCTCGATTCGCCGCGAACAGGGCCGGCTCGCGGAGGTAGCACCGATCTTCAAGCGCTTTATCGACGATGCACATTCTGAGGATACGACTTGGCGGCCAGGATACATGTTGATATGCAGCGATCTCGGCTTCGAAGCGAAGGCACGCGACAATCTCGATCGGCTTTCGGAATCGGCATACGGTGTCCCCATGGACAGCAAGCGGCTGGTCACGCTTGCCTATCTGGCGGAAGTGGCCGCGCGCCTGCGGGATGTCGGACATGCCGAACGGATCTACGCCCTTCTCCTGCCATTCCGCGACCAGGCCGTCACGGTTCCGGTCTTTACGCTTTGCTGCGGTTCGGCGGCACGGTTTCTTGGCATGCTGGCCCACGCGCTCGGCGACTGGTCGAGCGCCGAACAACATTTCGAATATGCGCTGCACATGGACGAACGCTTGCGTGCGTGGCCCTGGCTCGCGCATAGCAGACACGAATACGCGCTCATGCTCACGGCGCGCAATCGCATCGAAGACAGGAGACGAGCGCAAGACCTGCTTGCGCTCGCGGCAGCTGAAGCCAGGAAACTCAGAATGTTCGCCCTCGTCGAGCGTATTGGCGGAGCGCAGTCCGGCGCAGGGACCAGAAACTAACGCGAGATATCGCGCGGTTCGACGTGCGATGCGCGGTTTATATCTAGGAGGATGCCATGCCACGGTTCATGATTGAACGCAATTTTGCGGAACAACTCGAGGTGACAAGTGACAGCGCAGCGAATGTGAAGCGAATCAACGACGAGGAAGGCGTGGAGTGGCTCTTTTCGTTTCTCAGCGCAGACAAGAAAAAGACTTATTGCCTGTATGAGGCACCCGATGCCGAGGCCATCCGCGCCGCGGCACGCCGCGCAAATCTGCCGGCTGATGTGATCATCGAGGTAAGCGACTTGCGGCCGGAAATGTTCGGCTAGATGTCGCTGGACAGAGTCTGTGATCTTAGGGCTGCAGCGATGCAATGATGGGATCGCTGACCACGCCTTCGGGCAGCACCGTGATCAACGATCGACGCGTTCACGACTGCGCGGAAGTATGTCGACTCGTTCTTAAAGTGCGAACATGACGCCGAAAGGCACGCAGGCGCTCTACTGCATGTCGCCGATTTCATGCGGGTACGTCCACGACCGTTGCTCCTCGAAAGCGGCTGCCGGAAATAACGGAGGGGTTTTCGTGCTGACCTATATTCCGCACACTGGCGCAGGTAAATAACCGATCCGACAGTGATAAACATCAGACACAGGCCGGACATACCTAACTGTTTCGCCCTCACTTGAGATTGACCCGCCAAGACGGATATCTATCGATTACTACCCGTGGCTAGCACGCGAGCCATCAAAGCATTCGCGTAGCGCTCAGTTGCTTGCGCGCATTCGTACGCTCCATGCGAGTTCGCGCGGTACATATGGGGCGCCACGCATCCATCCGCAGCTCGAGCGCGAAGCCGTGCACGTTGGACGTAAGCGGGTAGCGCGCCTGATGCGCATCGCGGGCCTATGCGGTGCAGTCGACGGGGATGGTCACACACTACACGACGACGTTCGGCAGCTCGGCTTGCGCCGGACTTCATACGCCGACACTTCAGCGCGGGGGGCCGAAGATACTGTGAGTGACAGATGCCACTGATATCACGAGCGAAGGGTTCTTCTAGTTGGCCGTGTGCTTGATGTTTTCAGCCGGCGCACCGTTGGCTTGGCGATGCCGAACCATCTTTATACCGAGCCCATGTTGCGCGCCCTGGACAGGGCTCTCCAGCAGCGACGTCGCGAGGGCGTGATTCTGCATTCCGACCAAGGGGTCCAATACGCATCCATTGCCTTTGGCGACGCTGCCGCGAGGCCGGCGTGCAGCCGGCGATGGGTACAGCCGGCGACGCTTACAACAACGCGACGTGCGAGTCATTCTTCGGCACGCTCGAAGCTGAGTTGATGTCACGCGAACACTTCGCGACCCATGACCAGGCACGGCGGCGCATCGTCTCGTTCATGAAAATTTGGTACAACGCTTCCGCCAACAACAGATAGCTCTAGGCCTGCAACACGGTCTTCGCGTCGCGGCTGCAGCGAGCGTCGTCGATGACCTGCATGAGCGCCTCGAACGAGAAAGGCTTCTGCAGACTGACATCGAAGAGCTGAGCAGTTTCTCTCTGACGGTCTGCGTCTCCCGTCATTGAGACGAGAAAAACCCCGGAGAGAATCGGCGTTTCCCTCAGCGAACGCGCGACAATGCTGCCCATGATGTCGGGGAGGTTCTCGTCAAGGAAAGTGATGTCAAAAGCACCGGTGCGAAGGAGCGTGAGCGCGGTTTTGCCATCGTAGCCCACGGCAGCACAGTGGCCATAGCAATCCAATAAGAAGGCAAGACTGTCCGCGACTGACACATCGTCGTCAATAACGAGCACTTTCATTCAATATTTCCTATTGCAAGAAGTTCGTGGCGCTGCCAAGAATTCTTCTTATGTAATGGATTATTGAATGGCGTTGCCTCCTGCGATTTGCACTGATGCAAGGTCGAGATGGCAACTATAGCGGACGATGAAAGCTATTTGTATGTGTCAAGACGTCGCCAATACGCGTTTAATTTGTGCAACCCAGTCGGGCGGCCGACTAACCGGGCAGAGTGCCGCGCTTGCGAAACAACTCAGCACGCGCTCACGATCATGGGGCGGTCCAGCGGGCTGCTGTACTCCCGCAAGCAGCCTTTGATCTTCCGACAGCCTGAGTGGCCGATGTGGGTCGATTTCGCCCCTTGGGGCGCTGTGAGTAAGCAGCTCTGTGTTCGGCTGCGATCGTGGAGCGCGTGTTACTGGATGGAGCTCGCAAGTTATGAGCGGAGCTGGAGAGCGATCTCTTCGAGCGTGTGCGGAATGCTGAGTTGAGCGTCGAGCGGGCCGGCGATGCTGTAGCCACCATTTCCGGCGGCGTCGACGACTATCAGAGCTACGCAGGCGGCGCCCGTTGCCTCTCTGACTTGTGCGGCGAGTTCGCTGAATTGTCCGGGTGAGCCCGGTGCATGCGCGATCACTTTGGGAACCTGGTTGCTCATGTTTTGAATCCCGAAAGATATAGGCAATTTGGCCCGCCGCGAAGAACCCGGTTTCGCGACGCGATCGATCCGCGACACGACACAGGATGTCCGCCCAACGGGGAAGGGCAATGCGCACCCACCGAAAAATAAGGCACAGAGCGTCGCGCGGCAATCTCCCAAAGGAACGGCCGCGAGATGGCGGTCGGCGACCGCACAATTTTGCAACTAATCGTCTGCCCCGCGAACGACCTCCACAGCTGCGCCAGCAACACATGCCACTAGCGTGATCCAGATAGGACTCTCGCTCAGCCGTGGGAGAAGTCGGCCGTCGTTAATTCGAGGCGGGTCGATGGATGCGCGAGTAGCTTGCGATGCGCAACGGCGTGAATACGGTGGACGCCATCGTGGAAGGTCTTCAACATCTTGGCATCATCCGCATCGGCTGGCAGCCAGAAACAGGCCTCCAGCGCGGCACGCACAATCATGCATTTGACTGCGCCGTTCTTTCCCGCTAGGACGAAGGTCACGCCGCGTCGGTTAGTCGAAATCTGTGCTTCAAAGTCAAGGGCTTCCATGGCGAGTTCATCGTGTTGCGCGGTCAAGCGATTTTGGCATGACCTCGCCCGGTTTGGGAGACGTGCCGCTCGAACGGGCGCAAGACACCGATGATGTCCGGTTCAGTCACCAGTCTACCCGGTGCTTTTCTTCGGTCTCTTGATGGCGCCGATCGTCGTCGACGTGCAAATAGATGCTGGTCGTCGTCAGCGAGGCATGGCCGAGGTTGTCGCGCACCATGCGCAGGTCAATCTTTTGGTCGGCCATGTGCGAGCCGGCACTGTGCCTGAGCCAATGCGCGGACGCTTTTTCGAGCAGATCAGCCCGCGCGCTTGCCGCATCGTCGCGCTCCCGCAGACGCGCGGCGGCACCCGCGAACACGTTCTTGACGATGGCGTGAAGCGCCGCGCGCGTGAGCGGCGCGCAGGTTTCTGTGCGTTCGTTTGACGCCGTGGCGCCGATCGGCAACACGAGCGGCGTGTCTTCGTTGGGCGACGGCAGGGTGCTCAAGCCGAGGTGCTGCCGATAGCGGGACAGTTCCATCATCATCTCGCGCGTGGCCGGCACGAGCCGTTGCTTGTCGCCTTTGCCGTGCACGGCCAGCCACCAGCGCAGCGCGCCGTCCGCATCGTGTCGCACGAAGAACTGGCCCATGGTATTTGCGCCGACCTCTGCAATGCGCAGGCCGCCGAGATAGAGCAGAGTGAATAACCATCGGACGCGGTACGCGTGGGCTTTTTCCCGGTCCGTTTGCTTGGGCATCGTCGCAATGAAGTCCTTGACCTCCTGCCACACGCTCGGCTCCAGATAGCGGGTGATACGAGGCGCCGCGTGGCGCGTGCGTTGGCGCGAGAGCGATAGCGGATTGCCGGCGAGATAACCGGCCTGCACCAGCCACGAGAACATCACGTTCAGGATGACGGTCGCCTGGCGTTGACTGGACGGCGACAGCGGACCGTAGAACGGCCGCCAGCGCGCGTCGCTGCGCGGATGCTTGCGTCCGCCCCCGGCCACCCATGTGCCGGCAGGCTGCGGGTCGGCGAGAAACTGCTGATAGCGCAAGCAGTCTTCATGGGTCAAAGAAGAGAGGGGTTTGCGCATCTCGACGACCGACCAGAGCAGGAGCCGTTCGGCTTCCTTGCGGTAATTCTCGAAGGTGGTTTTCGTGTCGACAAAGCGTGACAGCCATGCGCGGATCGCGTCGAGGTCGTGGTCGGCGGCAATCTGGGGGCGCCCTGTCACAGCCCGATTTAGGCCTGCGGAGCCGTTCAGCGGCGCTGGGATGACGACTGCTTCGAGCGGTGCCGGTTGCAATGCATAGGGCGGTGAGAATGGCATAGGGGGGCTTTCAAGTCATGTTCGTTTTGGCGACAGCTCGGCATAGGAATATCAACATTATACGGTTAATGTCAAATCGAAAGCGCCGATGAGTTAGATAAAGAGCGAAATACGTTGTATTATTATTGCATTCTCGGCTCTTACCCGCTTATGTCCGAACCCCTTTCCGACGAAACCCGTCTCGCGGCCGATATCGAGCGCCTCAAGGTCGAATTCCCCAAGACGCGCGAACTCTATCGCGAGGTGTGCGCGCTGCTGTTCTTCCGCTTTGGCGTCGCGCCGACGGCCAATCGCCTCTACAACCTGGTCCGACGCGGCACCATGAGTACGCCGGCTAACGTGTTGAACGAGTTCTGGACAGAGCTGCGCGAGAAAAGCCGGGTGCGCATCGAGCACCCGGACTTGCCGACGGACTTGAGCGGAGCGGCGGGCGAGCTGATCGGGACGCTCTGGACTCGGGCGACGACGTCTGCACAGGCCGAACTGACGTCGCTGCGCGACGAAGTCGAAGCGCGGCGTGCCGAGGCCGAGCAGAAAGTCGTCGCCGCACGGGAAGAGCTGGGTCGCACTGAAACAGCGCTCGAGCAGCGCACGGCGGCGTTGCTCACGGCGCAGGTCGAGATTCGCGAGTTGGAGCGGCAGCAGGCCGAAGAGGCTGCCACGCGCAAGGCGCTCGAGGCGCAGATCAAGCGTCTCGGCGAGGAGGCCGTTGCACGCGAGCGGGAATTGGAGAAAGTACGTGATATTTTCTCGCGGGATCTGGAGAAGCTTCGCGAGACCGCGAGCCGTGCCGAGGAGCGCGTGCGCGCATCGGAAAAGCGGGCACTTCTCGAAATCGATCGGGAACGCAGCGCGACGGCCAAGGCTCAGAAAGAATTGGCCGAGGCGGCCAAGCGGGCAGACAAGCGAGAGGCCGAGCATCGTCGCACCGTCGAAGCGCTGCAGGCGCAGCAGGGCGACACGCGCCATCAGAACGGGGTACTTCAGGGCAAGCTCGCCGCGCTCGAAGCCGCGCATCACGCGCTTCAGGAACAGCTGAAGTCGCTGCGCACCGCGGCGCGGCCGTCGACCCGCGTGCCCGCCCCGGAAGCCCGTTCGGGGCGAGTCGC
Source organism: Caballeronia sp. NK8 (assembly GCF_018408855.1). Taxonomy (GTDB): domain Bacteria; phylum Pseudomonadota; class Gammaproteobacteria; order Burkholderiales; family Burkholderiaceae; genus Caballeronia. The sequence continues at coordinate 262,450 of NZ_AP024326.1, forward strand.
CCGAAAGGCACCGGCTGTCAAAACGGCGAGCGTGAAAGGTCGCCCGTAGATCATGATCGGATCGCGCCCGCGGTAGGCGCAATCCAAGGCCGAAGGCGCGCGGTGCGCGTGGTCGGAAAAGGAGCGAACAGATGAGAAGATCGGCAGAGAACAAGCTGCGAGTGGTCGCGGTGCGGATCGACCCCGTCATCGAACAGCGGTTGCGGGTGCTGGCCGAGGCCACGGGGCGCAAACAATCGTTCTTTCTGCAGCGAATGATCGAGGAAGGCATCGATGCGATGGAAGAAATCTGGCTGTCGCCGGACACGCTGGCGAAGGTGAGAAATGGTGCTCTGCCCGAACTGCTCGCCGCACAGAGCACCACCTCGGATCTGTTCGATCTGGATGCGACCGACGCAGCCTCGTAGCAGCGACGGTCGCCTGTTTTCGTCGCGGTTCGGTAAGATCGCGTTCGTTTTCACAGTGAGGAAGAGACTTCAATGAACAAGCAGGAACTGATCGACGCCGTGGCGTCGGAGTCGGGTACGAGCAAGGTCGCGGCAGAAGAGACCATCAATGCCGTGTTTGAGACGATTTCGAAAGCAGTGGCTGCCGGTGACGCCGTTCAGCTGATCGGCTTCGGATCGTTTGGGACCGGCGAGCGGGCCGCACGAACGGGTCGAAATCCGCAGACCGGTGAGACGATCGAGATCGCCGCAGCCAAGACCGTCAAATTCACGGCCGGCAAGGGTTTCAAAGACGCCGTCAACCAAGCGTGAACCAAGGCGGCCTCAGTCATGCCGCCGCTTAGAAGAGCTGGTCGTCCAACGGCCGCAGATTGGTCAGCTTGACTGCCGTGAGGCGTTCGGTGCCGTCCGCGTGAATCGACCGGATCATGATCCGTTGGCCACGCGCTTCGCCCAGCACCTCGACGATGCGGTCCTCATAGCGCACAAGCGTGCCGCGAGGCGGTTTGCGTTTCATGCGGCTGCGACCGGTCGAAGAAGGCATAGGGCGTCAAAGCTCGTGCGTCGATCGCATTATGCCAATTCGCAGCGGCGATACCACATCGTTTCGCCGGCTACGGCACAAACAGAGAGGGCAAAGGTTATGCGCCGCATCGTGGTACGTTCTTCGCCGGTCCACGGACGCGGTGTATTTGCACTCACCCAGATCGGGGCTGGTGAGACAGTCCTGGAATACAAGGGCAAGCGCGTGTCTTGGGCACAAGCGCAGCGCCAGTATGCGCGTTCGGCCGCCGAGGACGGCCACACGTTTTACTTCGACCTTGACGACGGGCGCGTGATCGACGGCGCGCAGGGCGGCAACTCGGCGCGCTGGGTCAATCACAGTTGCGCGCCGAACTGCGACACCGAGCAAGATGGCAGCCGGGTTTTCTTCCACGCCCTACGCGACATCAAGCCGGGCGAAGAGTTGTTTATCGACTATCGACTTTTTGTGGAAGGGCGAAAAACTGCTGCGCTCAAAACCCTGTATGCGTGCCGCTGCGGTTCCCACGCCTGTCGAGGGACGATGCTGGCCGGGTCCTGAACCGCCGACCGAATGGTGTCCACGCACCACCGACTATCGCATCCCGACTACGGACCTGCTCGCGACCGCGACGACTTCGACGCACTGAAATGCTGCCGGAACGTGACTGTCATGCCCTCATCAAAATGGACCTTCGCTTCACGCTTCCGACGCAACGCATTTGGATGGCGATCCTCGCTGCCCATCCAACGCCTGAAGGAAGCGGTATCTGAGATTCGTTCGGCCGCCCGCGCCGATGGTGCGCTTGGTGCGGAAGGGGCCGTTCTTCTTCTTGAAAGACTATCGCCCGCACTTGAGCAAGTCGACAGTTCTTCGGGCGCACTGGGCAGCGCGGTCAATCGTGCTATCGAGGCGCTCGTGCCAATCATCGCAGCCGCCGACGTTGAGCCCGCAGCACGGGAGCGCTGGCTGGAAAGGCTTTTCGAGGCGTTGCAGGACGATCAGATGCCCTACATCGAGAGCCTCGGCGAACATTGGGGAAGCTTGTGCGTCACGCCCGAGTTGGCAACTCCATGGGCGGATCGGCTGTTGCCGCTCGTCACGCATGTGCTGGAGGCGGAAGGATTCAACTGCTTCGTCGGCGTGGTGCCGTGCTTGAGTGCGCTCTACGCAGCCGGCCGCTTCGAGGAGATCGTTGAGCTTGTGCGGCGCGATCGCCTAAGTTCCTGGTGGTATCGGCGTTGGGCCGTCGACGCGCTGGTCTGCCTCGGACGTCCGGGCGAAGCACGTCGCCTTGCTGAAGCGAGCCGAGGGCTGAATGCGCCCGAATCCGCAATCGCGCGCACCTGCGAGACGATCCTCCTCGAGTCCGGCATGACCGAGGAAGCGTACGAGCGCTATGCGCTTGCCGCCAATCGTGCAGGCACGTACCTCGCAACTTTCCGCGCGATCACCAAGAAATATCCCGGGAAAGCCCCGGCAACGATCTTGTCGGACCTGGTTCGAAGCGAGCCTGGGTCCGAAGGCAAATGGTTTGCCGCCGCCAAAGACGCCGGGCTGTTCGATCAGGCCATTGCGCTGTCCAGACAGAGCCCGATCGATCCTAAGACGCTCATACGCGCCGCGCGAGATTTCGAGACGAAGCAGTCCCCATTCGCGATGGACTGTGCGCTGTGCGCATTGCAATGGATGGAGGCCGGCTACGGCTATGAGGTGTCGATGAGTGACGTCAACGATGCCTATGATGCCCTCATCGCAGCGGCGAGTGCGAGTCAGGTCTCGAAGGCAGCGGTGGACGATTGCGTGCGACGCCTGATTCGCGATGCGGACTCGCTGGTTGGGCGAGCGTTGCACACGCGCATGGAGGCCGAGCGGCGCTAGACAAGAAGGGAATAGGTTTCTGCTGACGTAGCGCGTCGGCGCCGCTTGCGCATTCGCGGGAGCCCGGCAAGAACCTACCTCTAGCCAAAGTCCAATACACGGCTGCGCATGCTTTCTTGACTTCTCGTGAGCCTCGATACGCTGGTCTCAACGGATCAGGAGACGCACAGCGTATGAAGTCAATCGTAGCAAAGCGAAATCATCAAGTGCCGGATACTTCAGCGGACGTGCCGAAGCGGACGTCCCTGGAAGCGGATCGTGAACTCGCGCATATACAGAAAGTGGTGAAGGCAGTACGGGCAACATCCGTTCCGTTGCCGATAAGCGTTTGCTACTGGAGAGCGCGCCTGCACGAGCTTCGCTTCGCCTATGCGTTACTTCCCGTTCAAGTTGCCCGGCTGTCTGCGCTTGAGATTGACGTCGAGAATATCGCACAAGGACAGGCGGACGTCGGCGCGGGCGACGGACGCCGCGTGGCGTAGTGAGTGAGGCCGGCAAGCGGTCTGTGACCGATGCGGTTCTTACGCGTCGACCCCGACAACTCGGCATTCGCGCACGAAGCCCCGCGCGCAGCGCGAATTCGATCGTCCTGGCGCCCTGTGTTCATAGGTCGTGACGTTGCCGCTAGAGCAGAACCGCCTGTTGTAATAACTCCAACGCCTTCAATTCATCCAAGCGACCGGTGCGTGCCTTGCCGGCGAGCGTCTTCAGGAGCGCCTCTGCGATAGGTGAGATCCCATCGAGACCGTCCAAGTTGGTCGCGGAAGTGGGGGAGGACGGCGTGTCAGCGGGCGGTGACATTGCAACCGCAGGCTGCGACGCCACCGGTGCGGAAACGGCTGCTGGCGTGTTGCTTTCGATGCGTTGCACGGGACCGTCGCGGCGCGTTGCGACTGCACTGCTGAGGTTCTCGTGGTGAGGGCTCGCAACGTGGTCGCCGTCGCCTGCCGCATCGGCTGGCAATGGCTCAATGTGCGCGTTGCTCGGGGCGCTAGGCAGCGCTCGTTCTATCTCGCTGGTCGGCGCCGCCGCGACTTCTGTGTCCTCAGACGCCGCCACAGCGGTGGGCGCCGGTGCTTGGCCAAGTGTGCGCACGCGTGATGTGGGCGCGAGCAGCTGCGCAACTGACTCGGGAATGTCGGCTTCAGCGCGGGGTGTGTCTAGCCACCCCGCAGGCAGACCTAGCCCCGCGGTGAAGCGCTCGGCTTCAGAGTCATCCATGCGCTTTTTACCGTGGAGTCGGTGCGCCATATTCGATCCGCTCAGACCCAAGACTGCGCCGAGCTTGACCTTCGAACCGTTGCGTGTGGTGAGAACGTGAAGGTTGGCCTGCCTGATGCGCTCTACGGTCACACCGCCGTTTGGACGCGCCTGTTTCCGCCCGGCCGCTTGATGCGATTGGTGCGGTGGGGGCGAATCTCCTGCTCTTGCAGCCCAACCGCTTGCCTGCGCAGACGCCTTTTTGGCACGGGTCTTGGTCGCACCCGACGCTTCTTTCGAACTCTTAGACGGCATGGTCGTATCCTTGGACAAACTGCTGACAAGCAGCGATGTCTCCTGCGCACTTGGAAGAAGGGGTGCGTGCTCGATGCCACCTCCATCGACGGTCTCGTCCGCATGGACGAACTCGAGCGGCGCTTTTAGGCGCGCAATCGTCTCCGGCGAAAGGACCGGATGAAGTTGGTCGAAAAAGCCAGAAGGCAGCCCAAGCGTCGTTTCCATATGGAAGGCGGTCTCGGGCGTGAATCGCTCTCCGCGCATCAGTTCGGCGATCCTGATCATGCTTGAGTCGAGCCCCAGCGCGATATTCTCCGCGCCGACCGCATCGACGAGGAATCTCAAGGAACGAGTCTTAATAATCGACGCAGGCGTCGCTGCGCCATTGGTCTCTCTTGAAGGAGGTTGGCCCGGCGCTGGGCGCTTCTGATTCGTCAGGTGATGAGGTGGGCGCCGACTGTTTGACTTGCCCCGATATCCCGCATTCGGTCCGCGGGTTTGACTCATAGGAGAACTCCGGTGCAATGCTTGCAATTTCCACGTTCCATTATATCGGCCGTCGTTCGATCTGAGCGACTATCGCCACGCACGCGCAGTGTGTGGTGCTGGCGGGCGCTTTCGCGCGGCGTGGACCGATTGCGTTAGTGGCGCGCCGCGGTGGACATGAGCGGCGAGGCGCGCCCGCTAGCGGCGAACCGTTTGAGCCTGTGCCGTGCAGCAACATGAACATATCTTGGCGCGCTCGCTAGTTGACGGTCCGCCTGCTGCAACAACGCTTCGAACAACGGCAGATCCGCCGCCTCAAGGTTCCATCGTCGCTCTACCTCGGCGCGTTCCAGGCCGCGCTCGAGAGCCGCTTCAGCGCGTGCATAAATAATTACATCCGTGTCGCCATAACCCGCATCTTGCACAAAGAACGTGCCGTAAACGAGTTGGATAAGCTCGTTGAAAAGATAGGCCGATCCAGCGCCGACCCGACAGGCGGCGAACGTCAAGTGATTCGATAACGCGACGGTCTGCGCCGCCGACGGAGGCAGGGGCAGCAGCATCTCTTTGCTGAGCGGTTTGCGAGACAACGACCGAGCAGCTTGCGAGGAAGGGCGACGAGATGACATCGGGAAAGAAGGAACTGGGGGTGCCTGGAAAACGGATGCCGAAAAATCATAACAGGCTGGAAGGGTGCGTTATTGTGGCGCGTGCCTCGTTGGCGCACGGACAGCCCGACCATTTGTGCATCGGCGAACTTCGGGGCATCTGAATGACGCGTCGCTCTTCTTTTGGCAGTCGACAATCAGCGCAGCGTTTCGTCGAACGATTCATGGCAGCTTCTTCGACGCGGCGAAATCGATTAGCCTGTATCGTCTTCATGGACCTTCTTGAGCGCGACGACAATGCAGCAACTCGACATATTTGCCGACAGCCGGGACGTAGCGCTGCGCAATGATGTGGTGGAGCAGTTGCAGCTTCGCGACGCCGCCGCGGCGCGAACGGCACTCACAGTGCTCGCCGGCGAATACCCGAGCGACAGTGCCCTGCCTTCCATGACGGTGCTTGTCCAGCAACTTGAGAACGCATCAACGCTCGCCGTGACCGACCACGCTCAGTTGGCCGTGATCTGCCGTCACTTTGAGAATGAGGTGGCGCACGCTGCCCGACAAGTTTTGCCCGAGCGGTACGCCCAGTTGTGGATGACACAATGCTGGCGTGAACTCGCTCAGCGCGCCGCAGCGTTGAGGTACCGTGCCGGTGACCCCGACAGTCACGCCGCACCTCTGTGGCTTCGGGCAAGTGACTGGGCCGCTGCAAGCGATGCTATCGAATGATTGAGTCCTGGTGGCGCATTCCATCGCCGCTCGCGTGGATGACCGAGGCGCGCTATCGTTCCGCCGGAGTCGATGCTGCGTGGCCGCTAATTGCGGAGTTGGCGTGGGTGGCGCCGGCCCGGTTCACCGCGCTCATCGTCACCCTGCAGGACGCTTCGCTCAACGTGCTGCATCGACGCTTTGATGCAGATTTCCGAGGCACAGGCGAAATCGAAGATTACGCGTGGTTTCCAGCGTGGCTGCTGATCATCAAACCGGCAGTCACAGGCAGGCTCGGCGAGGCGCGCGTACAGCGCGATCTGCCGGCATCGCGTGCGACTGCCTTACTCGGAGAGATTCTGCGTCGAGAACGTGAAGGCGAACAGCACGAACTGATTGCCCTGCGTCAAGAGATCCGCCGCCTGCATTCGGGCCTTTTTGACATATACATGGCAACGCGGAACGTGCAGCACCGATGAGGCCACGTCGCGTACGTTGCCGGGCCTTGGACCACCGCGTCCCGAACGAAAACCGAATCACTGACTCGGAAAATCTTCGCTGCAGACTTTCGGCTGCGCGTGGAAAGGCGATGCGGACTGTGACGTTTGCACTTCCGGTAGACATTGGATCACCGATCGTGCAGGACGTCGCGCGCCTCCCGAGCGTGTCAATGGTTCCGGTGTCGCGCATGCCAGACGGATGCGACAACGTCGCATCGGAAATCAGCGAAGTTGTCACCGCTCAGTAGCGGTGACATAGGGTTATCCCGAATATAACAAGTATTTGTTGTTCAAAAGCTCATTAATTTTAAGCGGCCGCTTACCTATACTGAAGTCACTGAAACGCAAACAGGGCTGTTTGCGAAAACAAGATTCGGAGGTAAGCATCATGAAGCTCGCAACTATCGTCGTCGCCGCTGCACTCGCCATTCCGGCAGTTTCTTCGTTCGCTCAAAGCCAACCGCTGACCCGCGCGCAAATTAAGGCAGAACTGGTCCAACTCGAACGCGCTGGATATAACCCGAGCATGGATCGCGTGACCTATCCGGCCGAGATTCAAGCAGCCGAAGCGAAGGTCGCGGCGCAGAACGGGCAAACGAGCTACGGCGGCGTGGCTGACACTGCGTCGGCTTCGGGCGGCCCAGCTCACACCGGCAATACCATCGCTCCTGTCTATTTCGGCCACTAATCGACCGGCAGAGCCATGAGGGTCTTGCTCACTACAAGAGGAATGGCCGCTGCGGTGGTACCGCAGACGGCCAGTTTGCCTAATAGCACCTCCGCCACCGGCGTCGCCGATGGCTTGCCCAGCACTTAACTCGTCCTGGGCCTTTTCTCGTGGGTGTGTCTAGGGAAAAAGGATAGCGGCGATGTCTCTGGCGCTATGCAAGACGTGAATTACGTCGATACGCTCGGGTCGCCCAGTGACGCGATAGAAAATCTGGTAACTGCCGTGCACACGATGTCGCACGCCGCGATCTTCGTATCGAGGCACGAGCGGGTAGGCGAGGGGCATATCTGCAAGGCTCATGCACCTGTCACGCATCTCAAGAACGAAGCTCAAGGCGCGGCGTGGATTGTCGCGGGCGATGTAGTCGCCGATGGCCTCAAGCTCGGCTTCCGCAGCCGGTAAGATGCGAACAATCATGCCTTGCTGTCGATCATCGCCTGATACTTAGCCTCAAGCCGGTCGAACACTTGTTGGGCGGGTTTTCCTCGGCCAGCATCTGAATCAACGGTGCCGCGCTCGATCACGGCATCTAACGCGGCAAGCTGCGTCTCGCGATCCTGGATCAATCGCACGCCTTCGCGCAACACTTCGCTCTTTGAGCCGTACCGTCCCGTTTCGACCAGCTTCGTGATGTATCCCTCAAGCTGTTGTCCAAGGTCTGCACTGATCATGGTTGTGCTCTCCAGGCTAGTCATCCCACAGTATAACACTTATTAACTATTATCAAGCCTAGTCAGCGCCGTCTGCTGAAAGGACCGCTGGCAGACATCGGTGCACGAGGAGGCCGGTGTCAATGGTTTTCAAAAAAAGACCGCTGACGAGAAGTGGGACGATACGGTTGTAGAAGTCCATCGGCTCCGCGATCGCCCGCGAACCTGCACCTTGCAGGGCCTAGCGGAAAGCGTTCGTGCACTCCGTGCACGATGTTGGCATTGACGAGGCACGCAGCCGGATCGGTAAAGGCGGCGACAAGCTGCTGTCGGCGTTTGTCTCCACATGCCAGATCCGCGATCACGGGCAGCCCTGAAGCGCGGCGCGGCAACCATCACAAGGCACATTGCTTGCCGCTTTTGCGGCGATTCCCGGCCCGTCAACGAAGTCGGCGAAAAGAGGAGGGCCGCACTGCTCGCTAATCGGCCTTTGCGGACGCTCGCCGCTTATCCGCCGTGCGGCTGTAGCTCGCCGCATCGCCGTCATTCGCGACGCAATCCAGGATAGCGCCGGTTCTCGGACCGGCGACAAACCTGATGTATCAAGAAGGACGTTCACCATTCACAACAACGGCGACGAAGAGCGCAGTCGGCGGCAGGAATATGCCTGGAGTGAATCTAAAATGCCCCCATTGTCTGGTCTCTGAATGTCCGCGTAGCCGCGCCTGGCCTGCATGCTCGAGCACGCGACGTCGTCCGGCTCAATCGAGCCGTTTTACGGCCTTGCAGAAAACGAGGAATTCAGCTTGCTCAGCGCGGCGTAATGCGCTCAGCTGCTAAGCCCGCACATCGAGCGAATTAAACGGTACGCACTCGCAGTCGGCCTTGCCAATACAGCAACGGCGCTGAGATCCATCGCACCGGGTCGTTGCCTCGCCGCCTTCTCACCTGGACGGATCTATCGTGCCTTCCTTGCCAGTGTACGGATTCACGTTCCCCTTTGACGACCAGTTATCGTATTTTGTCTCATTGGGGTTAGTCTGGTGATGCCCAGCTACATACGTGCCGTTGCTACGTGTATACCCGCTAACGTAGTGCTCGCCCGTACCGCTCGAGTGATAACTGCTGTGTCCGCTAGAGAAGCCGCCGCCACGTGCGAAAGACGTCGCGGAGATCACACAAAGCGTACAAACTATCGTGGTTTTAATAATCATGTTGGTCCCCTCAAGGTCAGTCATTGTTCAGGTTGGTGCTAACCGCGATCAGCGAGCAAATACTATCGTCATGACGAGCGTTTGACCATCCTATAGTTGACACTTTCTAAATGATGAGTTGCGTGCCGTACATTCCCTTGATTTGCGCCGGGGGCGTTGACCAGCATTTACGGAGTCCGCCCTTACTAGCGGCGCCGCTCTCCATCGCCGCTTTTATCATTCCGCTCTCTTCGAGTTGGTGCAGTAGCAGCTCGCGTATTCGTAATGTCCGTTCCACGCCTATCACGCCGATCGTCGCTGAGAGCCTGATTGATAATTCTCGAGACAGAAAGCGAAGGCGTATGGCCTCAAGAATCGCCATCCGCCGCCGTTAAGCTGATCAACCAGATAAGAGGAACCTCCCCTTGAAGAACGCCGTGCTTCTCGCGCTCGTTGCATCGTTGTCGGGTTGCGCCAGCTGGTGCGACAACAGCGAAGACCGCGAGAAATGTCTAAATCGCGTCCACGTTGCACAGGCGGTAGGTGCTGTAGTCGCCGTCGTTGGCGTCGTTGCGCTCGCGGCCCGCAGTGGTGGTGGAGGCGGTACGACCGACAATTCATACAAAGGCAACTGCCAGTACGACTGGCAAATCGCGGCAGATGGCTCGCGCTGCGGACTGAGATCCGCGGAATCACGTCCCGGTGGCTTCTAAACTCGGCTGCTTCGAAGCGGATAATGCTTTTACCGCGTTGAGTGCATGGGACAATGCTAATGGAAAACGGCCTTCGACTAGCTCATTTCCGGAGTGCTTTCCAGCCGCGTCAATCTTGATGCGGTATCGCTTAAGCGCCGGAAGCGAATCAACAGGAAACTCGACGTGCAGTGGCTGCACGCGGCCGAGCTTTGAATCTCTAACTTGTTCGACGTGAACTGTTTCCCTGAAAAAATGCCTCGCTTCATTTTGAAAACACTAGCTTTTTCGGTCCTTGCAATCAGCATGCTGACTACGGGCACTGCGAACGCTAACGACAGCCCCGAGCTTTTTCATTGTTTCCCGTCTGCATTGTTTGGGAAACCACGAAGTAAAAACTCGGGGGTTCGTGATGTGACGATTCAACGCGCCAAGCGCGACACGGGCGTCCGATACATGACTGCCAGTAACCGAGAGCACTCCGCTGCCGTCTAGTAACGGCAGCGATATCAGCCCAGAGTTACTGGATCTGCCTCTCGATGGTCCAGACCTATCCCCGCTGGAAGATAGGGACTAGGTATTGCAGTGGTTGGTGGAAGAGCGACAGTGGCGAAACCTTGTTGAGCTGCATTCGATCAGATTCCTAGCTCTTGTTGTTGATTGCTACACCGACAGCCGCGGCGTCGTTCACCTACGGCTTTGGATTTACTTCTTCTGATTCCAATGGATGCCTGGGATCGGTTGGGGCCATCGGTTTAACCTATTTTAGCGGGAGGGCGTGCGCGGCGGTGGGCGGCGGATCTACGAGGGCTGTGCGCAGTTTCCGCGAGAAGCCTCCGCTGTTCGAAGAGAGCGGAGGTTGGGTTTCCCGCCTAGACGCCTTGAGCGCAGCGTCGGAGCTACGGAGGGAAGCGCATCCCTTGGGAGTCAACTCGGGGAAATGGCCGCTCTGTGGCCAAGCAAGCGCTCGCACAGGGTCGACGCGTGCCGTCCGTCGGGCAGTACGCGGGCTAGAAGCGGCCACGCGACGGACACTCGAGTCGTTGACAATTGACGATAGGGCGCCCGTGATGCGAAGAGCGCATGAAGCAGAAGCATAATCGGTGGCAGCTGGATACCTTGACGATGAAAAGCGCCACCCTCAAACCTTATCGAAAATGGGCTTGAGAATGCTGCGTGAGTCTTCGGTCGACCTCACAAGGCGACACGCGACTACGGTCCCGTCGGGAAGCTTTACGTCCGCTTGGCCGAGTGACTTCAGGCGTTGGCGTTCCTGCAAAAGCCAGCTTTCAGGCCATACGTTCGCGCTCGCGTCCTTGCCTGGAACAAGGCCCAGAGCTCTCAGCGCAGCGTGTAGCGAGTTGTGAGCGGATCGCCTTCGCTTGCCGTTGACGCTCAGGACGATGCACAAATGTTTGATATCTTTCGATGCGTACTCCGAGCCGACTTGCGATGCTTCCGGCAACGCGAGTGCCGCGTCGATGCGTGATTCGCGTGTTGCATTTTCTGATGCCTTCATGATGATCCTCTTTCCGCTTCGCCTTTTCCTTTGGACCGCCGATTATGCGCCCACTCTGTACCGAAGAGCTGTGATTGTCGACGACGCATTCGTCCTCGAAAGAGCTGGAGGCCCCCTTCCGGTTCGTCAAGACTTGTGCGCCGGTTTCGGAAGTCGACGTTTACTGCGCCGCATCGCGAATGACAGCAAAGCTGCGCGCTGCAGCCGCACGCAGGAAGAACGGCGAGCGTCGGCTATGGCCGAAACGTCGGCGCCCGCCGTCGCTGCAGAGCACGAAAGTGGCGTCCGTTCGCGTGACCAAACTCGTTGTCGCTTGAACAGATGCTATGACCCGAGACCAGCCCGCGAGTATCGAAAGCCCGAACGACCGCTGACGAAACATCGATGGATAAAAAGGGACAAGTCTTAGGATGGCCGTGAGTTCGCGCAGCGCTGCAGCGCTGCGAGTAAGGGTTCTCGGATTAACGGCGTCTAGTCGCTCGGGCGGAAAGAGGGGGCACTGCGTGCTCGGAAAGACTTAGAAGCAGGGGTTTGCCCAGCGCTCAGCAAGGCGCGAGCAGCCGCGATACGCGACCGAAACAACCTGCACCGTCCGGTGCCAGCGCCGGTGCGGGTTGACCCAGGAAAACGGATGGCGCGGCGGCTTACCCAGGATGATCTCCTCGGGTCGGTGTGGAGCGGTTTGAACCAGCAGCAGTCGACGCGGGCAGGTCAACACTCTGAGACTGATGAAGACATCTCTGCCCCTGCGGGCAACACCTGGCCAGAGGCGAAGGGCACGCACTCGCGAAGCACCTGCAGCGCAGAAGGCGGGAGGTGGCCGGTGCCTTGCGAAGCCATGCGGCAGGTAGGATAAGATTTCCTGCCGGTCTCGTTCCGCCTCATCCAAAAACGACAAATTATGAGCAAATACGCCCCGCTCGGTGTTTACCTTCAGCAGGCGACCGCCAGCGATCTCACGCTGACCTTCGACCAAGTCGAGCAGATCATCGGAACCAATCTGCCGCCATCCGCTTCAAAGCACGACGAATGGTGGCAAAACTCAACGCCTGGAAGCGACTCACACGTGCAGGCGCTCGCGTGGATGACCACAGGTTGGCGCAAGTTGCGCGTCGATCGGTCCGCGCGTTATGTGACCTTTGCTCGCGCCGGGAGCAATCCCGACGCAGAAGCTCTGGAGAACCTGGCGCCGCGACGCAAGGAGGTGATCTACGACATCCTGCAGCGGGCGAGTATTTCGGTCGAAAGATGGCATTGGACAAAGGACCAAATCGAGGTTGAGGACTTCCGCTCGAACCCGCAGTTCTGCTACAACTGGTCGTTTGGCTCCATCGCTGAAGGTTACGTCCTGTGCCTGTGGCATGGGACGCTGCAAGCGGACGGCGGCGTCCTTTACTTCGCCGAGTCAGTGCTCGACACGGCCAACGAGTTGCGGCGCATCGCCGACGATCGAACAAAATCCGCGTCAGCCCGGTCGCGAACATCTGACCAGTCGGTTCGCGCCCTGAACCTCGACGCGGCGATACGCGAGTCCTACGCCCGACGACTGCCGGTGCGCGTCATCGTGTGTGCCGGCGACCAGCGCGCGCGCAACGAACTTGCAGAGAAGGCATCGGCGGTGAGCCGGCGCATTCTCGACAGCGAGCTCTGGTACGTGCACCGCCATGACCCTGTGTCCGGCGAGTGCAGGATCGTTCGCGGCGTGAAGCCCGACCTTGAGGCCATGGACGTCAGCCACGGTGCAGAGGATGCCGATGAGACCGACGACGTCGTCCAGCAGAGCGCGATCAAGACCCGGCGGGGTCAGCGTCCCTTTCGCGACGGTCTGCTCGCTGCGTACCGCCGCCGGTGCGCGGTAACTGGCTCAATGGTTGATGCGGTCCTGGAGGCGGCGCACATCGTGCCTCATGCTGAAAAGACGGACTACAAGACGCGCAACGGCATTCTGTTGCGCGCCGACATTCACACGTTGTTCGACGAGCACCTGCTCACCGTCGACACACGCTACCGCGTGAAGCTCTCGAAACTGCTCCGGCACTCTGAATACGGAGACCTGGACGGTAAGTCTCTAAAAGTTCTGCCGGAGCGGTCCGAGGACCAGCCGTCCGTCAAAGCGTTGGAGCAGCGCCTGATAACCTTTGATGCCAAAGAGGCGAAGCGGTGACGCAATGAAAAAGCCAGCTTGGTCGGTCGGCTTGGCTGGGCTCTTTGCATCAGCGTCTGAAATCGTCCAATTTCTCTGAAGGCGGAAACATCGAATGAGCGAATACGGCTGATCTTCTCCAGCGCCACAAACATCCCTTTCTTCTGTGATAAATGTGGATGGTGCCCAAGATTGTCGACAGCAAAACACAAGCTGTCCAGCTGTCCTAACACTAGGCAAAAAACCTTAGTTTGCGACGCGATGCTGCCTCGAGAGCAGCAGCTGTGTCACGCAAATGGTCGGCCAATCTGCCGGGTCTCGCTTCGTCTGCTCGACCTGCGGACGTTCGATTCGGCAATATCCGGGCCGGCGACGGCTTATTTCGCGTCGCCTGCTCTACCGCGTGTCTTCTGTATGTTGCGCAAGTGAAATTAACCACCGAGAAAGACATTGAAGTCATCCATTGTCCCTTCGACCTCTCCAGCGCTATCAGCGATTTCGACTGACTTCGAGGCCCAACTCAAGAAGTACTGTCGCAGGGATATGGGCGACCATCTGCGCCCCTTCGCTCCCAATAGGAACTGGAAGTCCGCAAAAATTTTCATCGTGGGGACGAACCCAGCTACGCCACTGCGAAACCAATTCGAAAGCTACGATAGTTACTGGGACTGCTTGACTCGCGATACGGAAAAATTCCAGGAAATTTACACGCTAGCTCGCGGCCCGGCGAAGTCGAAGGGTACCACGGTCAATTTAAAGGTCTTGATCGACCTGCTCGGCAGCGAGGACTGCCTGGTCACCAATGCCTGCTGGTATCCGACCACGCGACGCCAAGCGATTCCTAGGCAAGAGCGTACTCGCCATCATGATGCATTGCGGCTTCTCATCCAATTTTGTCGACCGAAAGCGATTTTATTTCATGGTAATCCAGCTATCGGATTCGCCGAGAACGTTTACGGTCTAAATCTTGACCGCCGACAACCCGTGGCGCTACAAGACGTTGCTTGCGGCGACACGTTGTTTCTTGCCTATCCGCATTTGAGCGGAATGGGTCTTGAGAATGGGGAAACGTTCTCGTTCCGAGAGGATGTTGTCGATTCGTCGCGCGCATTCGGCGTCATATTTCGACGCAATGATGCGAGCGTCAGGAGTAGTTTCAGCCGGCCTACGTTTTCGGTGCACGGCCGTCCGCCGGCGACGTCAGCAATCCGCCAAGCTGCTGACGTTGAACGCGACTAGCCCCAATGTCAGCTAAGGCCGATGGGCAGAAGCATATCGCGAAGGCTAGCGTCAGTCTCCGGTCTGCTTGCTGAGCCGGGAACCGCGCCAACAGCTGTGACAAATTACCTCGTCGCGCCTGTCCTGTAGGGTAGCCCTCTATCAAGTGAATCGGCATTCCAAACGAGGAACTACGATCGCGCGATCGAAAGCAAGCTGCGCAGGAGCGAGCTCGTCAACCTACATTTCCGCAAAGTAACTCACGGCAATCAGATACTGCCCCGCGCGATGATAATGCAGCGCAAGACCAAACGACCCGTGCAGTTTAAGGTCACAGAGCCAGCTTCCATTGCGGTCGCTGCATGGATCGAGAAGGACAGTCTGAGGTCCGACGAGCACCTTTTCCCAAGCCGCTGTTCTCGGTGGGCACATATTTCAACACGGCAATACGCCCGGAAGGCGCATCAATGAGTCGCTGCGATCGGCCTTGACCCGACCGCTTACTGCGCACACTCGAAGGTCGCGGCCGTTAGACAGTTTGTTTGTCGCTGCGGCAGTTTCGCGTTTCGGGGTTGTCCTCTTGATCGAGCGTCGCCGTGGGCGCTATCTAGACCCAAGACGGGACGGCAAGGGCATTCTTGCTCGCCGGCGCGGCCAAAATCCTTCAGGGCGTGGCTCGCCGAAAGCCTGCGACTATTATGGGGGTCGGCAACTTCGCGGAAAATTCTGTTGCATGTGACAATGGCCAGCCCGATGGCAATTTTGATAGTACTGCGAACTGGCAGTGCATGGGATCGAACCTAAACAGTTGCTCATCGGGCCTGTCCGACCCCGAAGGATAGAGCGGATGTGGCGCGTCCACATCCCATGCCAGAGGTAATATGGATGCGCAGCGGCATGGGAGATCGGCGTAGGGAAATGGTGCCCTGAGCCCGTTGAACAGTTGGACCCGCAGCCCTGCGCGCAGCCCGGATTGGTACGGCGGGCAGTTATGCCCCCAAGCACGCTTACCAGAATTCGATCACGAGGGCTGCTGCCGCTGCCATCACTCTGGCAGGAGGTACCATGCAAGTTCTCTATCCCCGCTGCGCCGGACTCGACGTCCACAAGGACACCAGTGTGGCTTGCGTGCGCTGCGTGTCTGCCCCACAGAATCGCGAAGTGCGCGGCTTCGCTGCCACCACAATCGGACTGCTTGAGCCCGGCGACTGGCTTGCCTTGCATGGCTGCACGCACGTGGCCATGGAAGCGACTGGCGTCTATTGGAAACCGGTCTGGCACATCCTCGAAGGCAGCTTCAAGCTGGTCTTGGCAAATGCCCGACATATCCGCAACGTTCCTGGACGCAAGAACGACGTCAACGACGCGACGTGGATCGCCGATCTGCTCGCGCATGGTCTGATTGATCCGCTCCAGTTTCGTGCCGCCTGCTGCGACGCAGGACTTACGCGATCTCAAAGGTACGCGCAAACAACTCGTGCACGAGATCGCCCAGCACAGCCTGCGCATCCAGAAAGTGCTCGAAGACGCCAATCTTTAACTCGGCAGCGAATGAAAGGGACTTCCCCGTCCCGAGGCTGCGGCGGAAGCCGCGAATCGGCATCAACGTGCCATGATGAAGTTCTCGACCTTCATCAACACCAACAGGAGGGGAAGTCCATGCCTATTGTGACCATCGGAATCGACCTTGCCAAGAATGTTTTCGCCGTTCACGGCGTGGACGAGGTTGGCAAGGCGTTGCTGATCAAGCCACGTGTATCGCGCGATCAACTGGTAACCTTGATTGCACAATTGCCGCCGTGCGTCATTGGCATGGAAGCATGCTCCGGGGCGCATTACTGGGCTCGTGTACTCCAACAACACGGCCATACGGCCAAGCTAATGGCGCCCAGGCTCGTGGCGCCTTATCGCATGTCGGGGAAGCGCGGCAAGAACGATGCGGCGGACGCGGCCGCCATTTGCGAGGCGGTCACCCGACCGAGCACGCGTTTCGTACCGCTGAAAGACGAGCATCAGCGGGCGACGCTTTGCCTGCATCGGACCCGGGAGGGATTCGTCGAGGAACGAACCGCTGCCTACAACCGGATGCGTGGCTTGCTCGCCGAATTCGGCGTCGTGCTACCTCGGAGCCCGGAGCGACTGCGAAGAGAGATCACGCCACATCTGGACACCCTGCCGGGTTGGGCCCGACGCTGCATCAGCGATTTGCTTGAGCATGCCGGCAACATTGAGGATCGGCTTGACGAATACGATCGCGCAATCAGCGGAATCGCCCGTGACGACGAGCGCAGCAAGCGACTCATGAAACTGCGAGGCATCGGTCCGACCACAGCGAGCAAGCTGCTCGCGAGCCTCGGTGGAGGACATGATTTCAGGAACGGTCGCCAGGTAGCGGCTTGGCTCGGGCTCACGCCCGGTCAACACAGCAGCGGAGGCAAAGCGCGGCTGGGCAGCATCACGAAAGCGGGCGATGCCTATCTGCGCAGCCTGCTGGTCCTCGGAGCTCGCGCCGTCATCGCCAATCTCGGCGAGAAGCAGGACCGCTTAGCCGTTGGGTCCGAGGCCTAGTCGAACGCCGCGGATATTGGCGTGCGGCCGTCGCGATTGCGGCCAAGAATGCAAGGATGGCCTGGGCGTTCCTGAAATACGGAGAGGACTTCAAGCCCGAGCCGGTGGCTGCATAAGACCTGCAGTGCACCGACGGATTACCGCTCACCATCGGACGCTACTGAAGCTTCATCTGGACGTTATCGACGCCCTGCAGCACACCCTCGCTGAACTCGACGTCACCCTCGGAAAAGCACTAGCGCCGATCCGGCAATGCGGCCGTCTGCTGAGCACGATCCCCGGCGTGAGCGACGTGACCGCCCAAGTCAGCCTCGCCGAGGTCGGCGCCGACATAACACGCTTCCCTAATGCCGCCCATTTGATCTCTTGGGCCGGCCTCTGTCCGCGCAACGATGAGAGCGCCGGCAAACGCCGCAGCACCCGCGTTCGCAAAAGCGGCACATGGCTGAAAACCGCGCTCGTTACCGCCGCATGGGCCGGTGTCCGCGTGAAAAGCACCTATCTGCACGCCCAGTTCCTGCGCATCAAAGCAAGACGCGGCCCTAAGAAAGCCATGCTCGCCGTAGCTGCTTCGATGCTTACCGCCCTAGCACATGCTCTCCGACGGCGTTGTCTATGCGGACCTCGGCACCGATTACTACAGCCGGCTCGACACCAGCAAAACGATACAACGGATCCTCAAGCGGCTTGCCGATCCCGGCTACCATCCTCAGGCGGCTGCTTCACCATGAACGCTTCTTACCAGAGTCGTGGCACCCCAGAAGCCGCGTCCTGGTGATTTCATTAGACAAATTCACGGAGTTTGCATCAGTAACAGCGATCGCTTCGACGTCGGCGACACTCTGATCTCGCGGCAGTTTGACTACAATGACTCAACGGGTAGTTGACGCCGCGCGGCTTGACAAACGTGGAGCTATCAATGAATCAGTTCGTCTTCGTGCATGGCGTGAATGGTCCCCGCGTCAATGACGCGGGCAATCCGGATTACGTTTCGTACAAAAATACGATCGCTGCGTATAAGATGAGATTTGAGCAGCTGACTTTCGTTTCACCGGTCGAGTTTCGCGCACCGCTGTGGAGCGTGTACGCTGCAAGGCCAGCGTGGGGTCTCGCCTGCGTCCCTCAGAGCGTGTTGAGGACCGAACCAGGTGTGGCCAACCTAGGATTCGTGGACTCACTACTGGATGGTGAGAATCCAACCGATGACGCCTCACTCACTGGCAGTGAACTGGCGGAAGCCGCTCGGGGTGACCTTGATGCACTTATAGGCTCACTCTCGTCGATTGCCATCGAAGAAGCGGAGTGCGGCGATTTCTTCGCTTTCAAGCGGACGTTCGATCTTTGGGCCGCCGCGGCAAAAGCACTCGAAAATCCGGCGGCGCGTCAAAGCCTCTTCACAGCTAAAAACGACACTGAATTCCTCGACAAGTTGCAGGTTGCCGCGCATCAGTATCTAGCAGGTCGTTGAAATACCTCGTCAAACGGTCATCCTGAGTGAAGGGGTGAACGTTGAATCTGAAGCCATTAACGAGAGCGAGATGGAACGGATGCGCGGCAGCGATGGTTTTACCGAGTCGATGTTCACGGTGTTGAAGCTTGATGATTTCGTGCCGAAGGACCATCCGTTGCGTCCGATTCGTACATGGCTCAATGACTCGCTCAAGCGCATGGATGATGTGTTCTCGCGAATGTACGAGGCAGACGCGAGAGGTGGCCGGCCAAGCATTGCACCGGAGAAGTTGGTTCGGGCGCTGTTGCTGCAGGTGTTGTACTCCATTCGCAGCGAACGGATGCTGATGGAACAGATTTCCTACAACATGTTGTTCCGCTGGTTCGTCGGTCTGCCGATGGACGGAACGGTGTGGGACCATTCGACGTTCAGCAAGAACCGCGACCGCTTGCTCAAACACGATGTACTGGTGTTGCTCTTTAACGAGACGGTCGAGACGGCCCGTGAGCGAGGCTATCTCTCTGGCGAGCACTTCAGCGTCGATGGCACTTTGATTCAGGCGTGGGCCGGGCATAAGAGCTTCGTGCCCAAGGCGAGTCCGAGCGACGACGATACGCCTCCAGACGAACCGCCCGCACTGAATGACAACTGGCATGGGCAAAAACGCAGTAACGAAACGCATCAATCCACGACGGATAAGCAGGCGCGCCTGTTCCGGAAAAGCAAGGGAACGGGAGCGATGCTCTGTTATATGGGTCATGTATTGACCGATAACCGACACGGACTGGTGGTCAACGCGCAGGTGACGCTGGCGACCGGCACCGCCGAGCGAGACTGCGCGGCGCAGATGCTTGCCGATGCTGCGAGTGTCGCACCGAGCGGCATCACGGTCGGTGCGGATAAGAACTACGACACCGCCGGCTTCGTAGCCAGTTGTCGCTCGAATCGCGTCACGCCTCATGTGGCCCAAAACGAAGGACGTTCAGGAGGCTCAGCGATTGATGAGCGAACTACACGTTGGCCGGGCTACGCGGTGAGCCAGCAAAAGCGTAAACGGATTGAACAGGTGTTTGGATGGGGCAAGACGGTCGGACGAATTCGACAAGCGATGTGCCGGGGACTTGAACGCGTAGACCAGCTCTTCGTGCTGACCCCAGGTCGGCTATAACCTGACGCGTATGCGAACACTTGCCGCTTGAGGGGAAGGAAGCAATCGATAGCGTCGGTTTTGTGAACTCACGAGCAGCATCGAACGCTCACAAGGGTTTTTGCGCGTGTCAGAAGCGCGAGTTCAGCATCCGTCGCAACGCGTCTTAGCGCGCCAACGACGGATATTTCAACGGCCTGCTGGTCTAGTCCGCAATGCATTCGATCGTCACGTCGCGCGGTTACATTGAAGACGCGGATGTCGAAGCTGTGCGGGCCGCAGCGTCGCGTCGATGTCGGTCTTGAACGTGTTGTTGAAGAGGTTGGTATAGAGCTGAAGGCTGTCTCGGCGACGATGTCCACGACCATGCGCGTCGCTTTGCGCACTGGTCGGCCGGCCCCGCGCGGCGAACCGCACGGGGCTCTGTCGCGCAACGAAGTGGAAACGCTTTCGTCCCAACCCTCACAGAAGATCGCGCTGTTTTACCGGGGAGCAAAACGCCCGCTCAAGGCGGGCGGTGACGATGGCCCGCAATGGAGGCGGGAACGTGGGATCGTTCTTTCATCGATGCGATCGAGGCGCGTTGCAACAACTGAAGCGGAACTTTCGACGGCGCCGTGGTTGATGACAGGAGACCTTCCTGTGAGATGCTTCAGTCGGAAATGGTTCGGGCTCGGGCTCGCGTGTAGTCGCGGTAAGCGGCCCTCGACTCCGCGCAAGCGGGGTGTTTGGATGACATGAACGCCCCCATCTGGTCGCAGATTTGCCGCGGCCGCCACGTTTGGACGTCGAAGCATTCGTTTGGATCCGAAGAGCCGTGCGGCATGTTGAGTTTCGGACGTCAAAACACGATGACTTGCTAGGACGTGCTCAATGCCGACATCCCGAAACCGGGCCCTATTAGTGAGCCGCGAATGGAGCACGCAGCTCAAACATGACCGCGCGTTTCTCGGCGTCGCTGCGGTTTCCCATTGTGGGGCAAAGCGGCGATCTGTCCATGGATTGCACGAACTGCCGTTTCACGCTCTGACTAAACTAAACCACGACTACGATCTTCCCGATCTGTTGTCCTCGCTCCATGTAACGATGCGCCTCTGTAATATCTGAGAGGGGGAATATACGATCAATTCTTGGCTTGATCTGCCCACTGACGAGCTTCTCATATACGTAGCGCTTTGCATGCGCAAGCGCTTCGGCGTTGCCGGTGATTGAAAACATCGTGTAGCCCATCATCCGGAAGGGTCTACCCTGCGCTCCTTGGGCCCAGGCCACGAACACCGGAAATGGTGTCAGTTCAGGTGCCAGTGTTCCGTACACCATGATTAGGGCGTCTTGGGCCGTGGCCTTTGCGAGCTCAAGGATGCCCGTTCCCGCAACGGCGTCAAAGATGATCTTCGCACCGACTCCGTTGGAGATCTGCAGGATCCTTGCCGCGATGTCATTCTCTTCGCTGGTCACGATGACATGGTCGGCGCCGGCCGCGAGCAACTCATCTCGCTTATCGGCACTGCGAGAAGTCGCAATAACGATCCCGCCTTCGGCCTTGACGACCTGGATGGCCGCAATGCCAACTGAGCTCGTTGCCGCGGTAAGGACTACATAGTCTCCCTTCGCGACGCGTCCATTATGGACGATAGCGCCGTAGGCGGTAATGTACTGCATCCAAATGCTCGCGCCCTCCTCAAAGGATAGGTGGTCCGGGTAGGCAGCGAGGACATCAGCGGGAACGATTGCGACCTCTCCATAGACCCCGTACTTATTCAGCGGGAACGCTGGCACAGTGGACTGCACGGTGCTCACGAGCTGAGGGTCTACGCCAGGACCTACCGCTTCGACAATACCAGATGCTTCATAGCCGATGTTTGAGGGAAGCTTTGGCTCGAGGAAATATTGACCCTCACGAAACATGACTTCTGCCCGATTGAGGCCAATGGCTTTGACGCGAAGCCGTACCTCGCCCGGTCCCGGGTCGGGCAGCGGTAGTTCGTCGATACGCAGTACGTCCGCGCCACCGGTTTCATGAAAGCGTACGATTTTAACCAGGTCCGACATTTTTCTCTCCCAGATTCGTGGGCTTACGGTTGTTAGGATGCCTAAAGTGCGTTCGCTCAGTCTTTGGCCTTATACATTGGCACGGAGTAACTGCTGACGACCACTTCTCCCGGCGAACGGTTCGCCTGAGATCCACGCGCCCAATCTGTTTGAGTCCGATCGTCGGATCCGACACGAACGTTGGAGATCTTGCTCGCGCGGCTTTGTTGGTAACCGTCGCTGTCAATGTCGCGTTGTCCAATGGTGGTAGTATCTGCTGCTCGACCGTTTTGCGTCTGCGCATAAGCAAGATGGACTAAGCAGAAGGAGAGGGCTGCTGCACCAATCCCCAGCTTGAGAGTTTTCAAGTTCGGTAACGGGTTATTCATTCGGGTGACTCATGATCTTGTGCTCTAAGGAATCGGGCCACTTCGATGCGCTCCATGACCAGATTGTCCGCACGACCCGGCACAAGCTGCTCATCCAAACGCTATCGCTGATGAGAAAAGTCGGGCAGACAAGCGCGATTCAGTAGAACTGTCACACGCCATTTCCACGCTGTTACTGGCCGACCATTCGAATCAGAACCTTTTCATGGCCCGCGAAACGCCGGCACCTAGCGGGAGGTCAGCCTCGACTAGGATCGATTAGGAACTTCTCCCCGGTCGCTTTCCGATTGAAGGCGCGCAGTACCTCAGGATTCAACGCTTCGGCCAGGCCGACGGTGCGCGTGTAGTGACTAGCGAAGGTCGTAGTCAATTCCTCCACAACACGCTGACGAAGGCGTTGCATAGTTGCAGGATCGATTCTGCGCAAATAATGAAATAACAGCCACGCCGAGACGCTCCATGCGTACCCGAGCGCGGAGCGGTCGAGAACGGTCGGCGCCGGGTCGAGGCTGCCATAGATGTAGAGCTGCTTGAGGACGTCCGAGCCGTATCGGCTGTAGGTGCCCGAATTTCGGGAAGCCGCGCTTTCCATGGCTAGCAAAATGTCGCTGCCTAACTTGCCGCCGCCAACAGCATCAAACGCGATCGTCGCGCCGGTCTCAGCGACGGCGTCAAGCAGAGACGTACCGAACCGCTCGTCCTTCATGTTGAGTACGTGACTGGCGCCGAGATCTCGAAGAATGCGCATCTGCGGGTCGGAGCGCACAATGTTCACCAACGGGATGCCGTCGGCGAGGCATATACGCTGCAGCATCTGGCCAAGGTTGGACGCGGCAGGATTGTGAATGATCGCTCGATGACCGTTTCGGTTGGCGGTTTCAACGAAGCCCAGCGCGGTGAGCGGGTTGATAAACATTGACGCACCATCGGCTGCGCAGGCACCCTCGGGTAGTGCGATTGCATCAGCCACCTTGATCTTGCGGTAGTCGGCGTACATGGCGCCGCCGAACATGCCGACGCGCCTGCCTTGGAGCAACGTCGCATTTCTTCCAGCCGCTATCACTGTGCCAGCCCCTTCGTTGCCGACTGGAAGCGACTTACCGATCCGACCGGCGATTGAAGCCAGGTGCGCCCGGGGCACCGTGAGCTTCACTTGCGACAGGCTCCCAGATTCATTTGTCTCGATCGATGAGAGATCCGCAGGGCCCAGGAGCAATCCAATATCACTTGGATTGACCGGCGTGGCTTCAACGCGCACCACGACTTCATCATCGCCCGGTTCTGTCACTTCGACTGTGTCGAGCGAAACGGTAAGCGTGCCGCACCTGTCTACGGTCGATCGCAATTCTCGTCCCATCCAACCCATTGCTTGCCTCCGTCTCATGCGTTCAATTGGGCATCTTTCATACAATGAACCGTTCGAAATCGATTTCGATTTTGACGAAGCATAACATGAACGAGTTCCGCGCGCGCAAGCGGGAGGCAAGAGGGTATTAGCTCAATGGAGATGAAAAGGGACAGCTACTGAATCGCAGTCGCCGCGCCCCCCAAAGGCAGAGCAGATGGGAAGTAATGCGCAGGCAACTGCTCAATAGTTCAGGAAATCATCGCATTAAAGGATCTTCGCGGCGGGGATAGACGCTTGAGCAGGTCATCTACTTGAGTTCACCACGCCGTGCTTTTCGGTGAGGCTGGTCGTTGCTTTTGCGACACGCGCGTTCATCATCGCGAACGAGTAGACGAATGGAAAAGCTGCGCACCGCAGACTGCGCGGAAGTCGATATACCGTAAGGTGGACTGCAACGACGGCTCAGCATTACGACGGCGTACCGATTCAACTCGGACGAGCGCGCAGGTCGGGGAGCAGTGTTCCACCTTTTTAAGCCCGCAACGCGCGTGGCCGCCTGGGCGTGCTTGTATCGCCGCGCGCGGGAATTCGGCGCGGGCCATCGGAAGCTCGGATCATCAACTCAGGCTCCCAGATTTCCTGGAGCGAATGCGGTGACGCCCCTTCGAGCCGTTGAAGCAACATTTCCGCCATCCGCTTTCCGGCTCGATGCGTCTCGGCTGAGAAGGTGGTCAGTGCGGGTTGGACATAGCGCCCGATCGGATGATTATCGCCGCCGATCACGCCTACGTCGTGCCCGGGGGCCCTCCCGGTCTCCGCGATCCCCCGAAGCACCCCGAGTGCGATTAGATCGTGACCGCACACGATCGCGGTGGGCGGGTCGGCCAATTGCAGCAGACGGCGTGCGGCCTGGGCGCCGCCTTCTTCCGATATATCCGCCTCGATACAAAGCGATTGGTCAAACTCAATTCCAGCTGCCCGCAAGGCCTCTGAATAGCCCAATCTCTCGAGGTGGCTAAACATAAGGTACTCCGGAGCATGGACTAATGCGATTCGGCGATGCCCCAGCGCGATGAATCTCCCGCAGCCGGTGCGCCCAACGACCTGATGATCTATGTCGACAAACGGAAACGCATCCGATGTCTCACTTCGGCCAAAAGCGACGAATGGAATGTCGCGCTCGAGCAGATACGCGATGCGTTCGTCCTGCCGACGGGTGCGTCCGAAGAGTATTGCGTCCACACGCTGCCGTTCGATAAGCCGCTTGAACAGGTCGAGTTCCGTCTCCACGCTACGCCCGGATGCAACGATCACCTGAAGACCGCTGTTTTCCATCGCGTCGTTCACACCCATCAGCATGTCCAAGAAGAAAGGGTGAGCAAAGGATGTCTGCGGCGGCGAGACCACGAACGCGACCGTGTCGGCCGTTTGGCGGCGTAAGCGACGCGCGGCCGGGTCGGGGCAGAAGCTATAGCGCTCGGCGGCCTCCAGAACCCGCTTGCGCGTTGCCGCACTCACGTCTTCGCGGCCATTTAGCGCCTTCGAGACGGTGCTAACGGACAGCTTTAGCTTCGCTGCGAACTCTTGGATGTTCATATGGGCTGCGCTCTTCCATGTCTGCTTCGTCGAGGCGTCGAAAACGATTTTTGGCATTTTACCCTTTCTGAGACCACAGCGTGCGGGTTAACGTTCTGTTTTAAGAAATCGATTTCGGCCAGTGTTTTCGTCGACAGCGGGTCGGTGTTTACCCGCCTCGAACGTCGTCTAACTAGTCGTCGAGCCTCGGCGTGACCGGGCCAGAAACCCTGTCTGCCTTACCTCTGCAAGACGCAAGAGACCAGATCACAGACTAAAACGATTTCGGAACGAAACAGTCGATGCTTGAACTTTTCGTGACCGGGTGCTAACTTGTATTCGAAATCGTTTTCGACAAACGATGGCGGCGCGGCAAATCCATGCCGAACATGTTTATTCCATGGTGAACACCTTGATCGAATATATCGTCACACCCAACGCACCTCTGCCGCGCGGACACTACGCTCAGGCTACCAAGGCCAATGGTCTTGTCTTCGTGTCCGGACAGTTGCCACTCAAGAATCAGGACGGCGTTGCTTTACCTGAAGGACTCGACGCACAGGTTCATCAGGCGTTGTCCAACATGCGCGAGGTTCTGCTTGCGGCAGGAAGCGATGTGGACAAACTGCTGAGCGTACAGATCTATGTGTCCGATATCGAAAACTGGCCGCGGGTGAACGAACTCTATCGCGCCTTCATCGGCGAAAACGCACCCGCTCGCACAGTCGTGCCGTGCGGCTATTTGCACTATGGCGCGCAAATCGAAATTAGCGCCATCGCCCTTTCTGGCGCGCCGATTCAATAAGAAAAACGCTGGCGCGACAAGAGCGCATGGAACACACATCCACGGAGTTCAGTGAGGAGAGAATCATGCAGGCGCTTAACTGGTACAAGGAAGCGGCTCCGGCCGAGCGGCGTACGTTTTGGGGATGCTTTTGCGGCTGGACACTGGACAGCTTTGACAATCAGGTGCTGTCGTTTTTGTTGCCCGCGCTTATGGCAGCGTGGCACTTCTCGAAAACCGAAGCGGGGCTTATCGCCACCTCATCTTTGCTCGCAGCCGCCGTTGGTGGATGGATCTCGGGCATCCTGAGCGATCGTCACGGTCGCGTGCGGGTGTTGACGGGCTCGATTATCTGGTTCACAGCGTTCAGCGTCGCTGCAGGATTCACAACTTCATATCACCAGTTACTCATCGTGCGTGCACTGCAGGGGCTGGGGTTCGGTGCGGAATGGGCCGTCGGTGCCGCCTTGATGGCGGAGGTCATTAACCCGATCCACCGAGGTAAGGCACTTGGGCTCGTGCAGAGCGGCTTCTCTGTCGGCTGGGCACTCGCTGCTGTCATCACGGGGTTGCTGCTCGCATATCTTCCTGCTTCGATCGCATGGCGTTCGGCGTTTTGGGTCGGTGTTGTGCCGGCGCTCGTTGTGCTGCTGATCCGCCGATACATACCCGAGCCCGAAGTGTTCCGCGAGATGAAGAAGGCTACGGGCGGTGCCGTTGTGGCAACGTGGCGTTCGTCTTTTCGCCGAGATGTGCGACGGTGGAGTCTGCTCGCAGCGCTGCTCGTCACTGGACTCCAGGCCAGCAGTTACGCGATCATGATCTGGCTTCCGACGATGCTCATTCAGGTCCGGCACTTGCCGGTGTCGAGTGTTGCAATGATGGCGACGATGATGAGCGTCGGCTCGTTCATCGGCCAGGTCGGTTTCGCTTACCTCAACGACTCATTCGGCCGCCGCTTCACCGCAATCGCCTTTTGCATCTTTTCCGCGTCGATCACAGCCTGCTACCTCTTCGTCCCGATGGATCCGTGGATGCTCGCGCTGCTGGGCTTTCCGGTGGGCATGGGCATCAACGGTGCCTTTGCCGGAATCGGGCCGATGCTCTCGGAACTGTTCCCCACGGAGATCCGCACCACCTGCATGGGATTTTCTTACAACGTCGGCAAGTCGGTCGGCGCCATGAGCGTCGCTTTGGTCGGAGCCGTTGCCGAGCGCATGGGCATGGTTGGATCGATCGCGCTTTTTAGCTTCGTTGGCTACTTCTGCGCGCTGCTTGCGTTGACGTTCCTGCCCGAAACACGCGGGCGGGACCTTTCCAACGTCGTCGCTGACAACGAATCCTTGGAACAAGCAGACTTGCTCGAGCAGGTCAGCGCCACGCGCAGATGAACGTCTGACCCAATAGACGTCGGAAACATGGAGACACGTATGAGCAGTGAATCGGGGGTCGAATTTTACGATCCCGCCGAGGGGCATGGCCTGCCGCATGACCCCTTCAAGGCGATTGTCGCGCCTCGCCTGATCGGCTGGGTGTCGACGCGTTCGCCGCAGGGACAGCCGAACCTTGCGCCGTACAGTTTCTTCGGTGCATTTGCGAGTTCGCCGCCCATCATCGGCTTCGCGAGCGAAGGGCGGAAAGACAGTTTGCGCAATATCGAGGCAACGCGTGAATTCGTGTGGAACCTCGCGACCCGGCCACTTGCGGAGCAGATGAACCTGACCTCCGCCACCGTTGGGCCGGAAATCGATGAATTCCAGCTGACGGGGCTCACGCCTGCGGAGGGTCGGAATGTGTCGGTGCCGCGGGTAGGTGAATCGCCAGCGGCGCTTGAGTGCCGATTGTTGCAGGTTATACACCTTCTTGATCTGCACGGGAGCCCGACCGACAGCTGGCTTGTACTTGGTCAGGTCGTGGGCGTGCACATTCAGAAGGCTTATCTGAAAGACGGTTTGTTCGATACGCGTGCCGCGCAGCCGATTATGCGGGCTGGCTATCGAGCGGACTACGCGCAGATCGGCGAGATGTTCGAGATGTATCGGCCGGTAATATGAGCGATTCCTACAAGTTCGAGAACATGCGCCTTGGAACGAAAACGATTTCGACAGTGAGATTGAAATGACTCAAATCGACAACGAAGTATCGATGATCCGCGAAACTGCCCGCCGCTTCGTGCGCAACCGGCTTGTTCCGCTTGAACAGCAAATTGAGACGGACGATGACGTAAGTCACGAGTTGCTTGCCCAACTGCGATCCGAAGTCGCGGCCCTCGGCCTGTACGGGTTTAACCTTCCAGAGAGTATCGGTGGCCCCGGGCTATCGGCTGCAGCAAAAGTGGCCATTCTCGAGGAGCTCACATACACGTCTGTCCCGTTGAGCGAGGTGTTCGGCCATCTGCCGCTTCAACTGTCTCAGGCGAACGACCGTCAACGCGCCGAGCTGTTGCCCGAGATCCTCGCCGGCCGAAAGATTGTCACGTATGCGCTGACGGAGCCTAACGCCGGCTCAGATCTCGGTGGCCTGCGCACGCGTGCAGAACGGGCGTCGGGCGGATGGGTACTCAACGGAAGCAAACATTTCATTTCTCACGCGGAGACGGCCGACTACATCATCGTGCTTGCCGTAACCGATGCAGGCGCATCCCTCAAGGGTAAGCTCAGTACTTTCATCGTCCGCAAGGGAAATCCGGGTGTAGTCGGCATGACGCGCTACCGCAAGATGGGATGGCGAGGCTACCACCTCAATGGTTTCACGCTCGAAAACTGCTTCGTTCCCGAGGAGGACTTGCTGGGCGAGGTCAATGCGGGCTTCCTCGGCATGATGCAGTCGATCAACCAGGATCGCTTATTGTCGGCGAGCCGTTCGCTTGGTCTTTCGGCACGGGCCCAGACGATGGCCTGTGAGTATGCGCAAGAGCGCAAGGCATTCGGCGCGCAGCTTTCCCAACATCAGGCAATCCAGTTCATGGTTGCTGATAACGATGTGGAAATCGAAGCGGCACGCATGCTGATTGGCGCGGCGGCGCAGATGATCGAAGACGCCGATCCGCGCGCACATGTCGCTGCATGCCGCGCGAAGCTTTATGCGAGCGAGATGGGTTGCCGCGTGACCGATCGCGTGCTCCAGATCTTTGGCGGCATGGGTTACATGACAGAACTGCCTATTGAACGTTTTTACCGCGACGCGCGTGCATTCCGCATTGGTGAAGGTACGTCAGAGATGCAACGCATCCAGATTGCGCGTGCTGCCTTCGCATCGGGAGGTCATCATGGCCTTTGACCTGCTCGACGCGGGAAACCTCGAACTGCCCGCTCTGCATCACGGAGTGCATAGTTATACGCGCGGCGATCTGGGACTTGCGGGGCGGCGTGCCGCGTCATTTCTTCATGAACTCGGTGTAAGACGAGGCGACACCTTCGCGGTGTGGCTTCCCGATGGCGCTGTATGGATGCAACTCTTCTTCGGCGCAGCTCAACTTGGCGCTCTGATGGTGCCAGTGAGCACCCGCTTCCGAAAGCAGGAAGCGCTGCATGTCGTGAAAACATCGAAGGCGCGTGTTCTCTTCGTGCCAAAGCGTTTTCTCGATTTTGACTACGCCGGCTCGGCGCGCGAGATCGACGCTTCGTGCGAGGCGTTGAGCCATGTCGTCGAAATCGAACGATTCGACGGTCTCGCATGGAGCGAGCGCGAACCTTACCCACATTGGGACGGGCGTGATACCGATCTTCTCTGCACTTTTATGACCTCGGGCACGACGGGGCAACCGAAGCTCGCGGCACACACGGCGGGCGGAATTGCTCGTCATGCGCGCAATGTCGGTTCTTACAACGATATGCGAACGAACGACGTAGTGCTCTGCGCGCTGCCTCTTTATGGCGTGCTTGGTTTCGTGCAGGCTATCGCGGCCCTCGCATCGGGCGCTGCGTGCGTGTTACTGCCCGTGTTTAAAGCGGACGCTGCAGCGGCGGCTATCGAACGGCATCGCGTCACGCATTTCTTCGGTTCGGACGCCATGTTCGACATGGTGCTCAACGCTGGAGACTACTCCCTTGCTACCTGGCGCCGCGGCGCATTCCCGGAATATGCAGGCCTTGGTCGCAGTGTCATCGCCAAGGCGTGGGACGCTTGGGGGGTTCGACTGACAGGTTTGTACGGCATGTCCGAATGTTTCGCGATGGCGGCGATGCGCGACCCGCAAGGCGACGCGGAGCAGCGGGGGACGCCCGGAGGCAGACCGATCTCGCCCGAGATCGCCTTCCGAATTGCCGACCCGGAGAGCGGAGAGACGCTTGCAGACCGTCAACAGGGCGAACTGCAACTGCGCGGCTACAACATTATGGCAGGTTACCTCAACAATCCCGCTGCAACGGCGGCAACCTTCACCGCGGACGGCTGGTTCAAGACGGGCGATTTAGCCTACGCCGATGGTGGCTCTTTCCGCTATGTCGGCCGCATTAGGGACAGTCTGCGCCTGCGAGGCTACCTGGTTGATCCCGTCGAAATCGAGTCCTTCCTCACGCAGCATTCCGGCGTAGAGGCGGCCCAGGTCGTCGGCGTACACGTCGAAGGAGAAGGGGACGTCGCGGTCGCATTCATTCGCGCGTCCACGACACCCGAAACTGAGGAGGCGTTGCTTGCCTGGTGCAAGCAAGGCATCGCCGGTTTCAAGGTGCCTCGCCGCATCATCGCAGTTGAGGCGTTTCCGCAAAAGGAAGGTCCTAACGGCGTCAAAATCCTGAGAAACGAGTTGCGTGAAATGGCCGGACGTTGTCTCGGTATTGCGCAGCCGGCATCGGTATGACATGGGAGATTCGACAAATGAAGCAAGCTGACATTCGCTCCGACATTGCGTGGGCGACACCAAAGAAGGTAGTTATTCACGGTCTCGATTTGTGCGACGACATTGTTGGGAAGATTGACTTTGGCCAAATGGCGTTCTTGCAATTATTCGCGCGCCTGCCGCAGGAGCGTGAGCTACGCATGTTCAACGCGATGATGGTCATTCTTGTCGAGCATGGCATCACGCCTTCGTCACTCGCCACTCGCATGACGTATGCGGGCGCGCCGGAAGCCGTTCAGGCGGCCGTGGCTGCAGGTTTGCTTGGTCTCGGCTCGGTTTTCGTGGGTTCGCTTGATAACGCTGCCCGACTATTGCAAGAGTCGATTCCCAACCCGGAGAATGCGCCCGACATCGATGCACTCGCCCGCCTGATTGTCGAGAGCTACCGTGAACGCAAGGAGATTTTGCCGGGAATCGGGCATCCGTTTCACAAGCCGATTGACCCGCGCGCGCCGGCGCTCTTCAAAGTCGCTAAAGAGACCGGCTACGATGGCCCCTACATCCGCCTCATGACTGCGATCGGCACAGAGGCGGAACACAAGCTTGCTCGCGCGCTGCCGGTGAATGTCACGGGCGCGATGGCGGCGGTGGCGTCTGAAATGGGCATTCCGTGGCGCATCTGCCGTGGGTTGGCCGTTGCAGCTCGCGCGGTTGGCTTGGTCGGTCACGTACTTGAAGAGATGCGGCAGCCATTCGCGACCGCCCTATACCTTCGTACGGAGCACGAAGCGAGCGCACATCTGATCCCAACGCAAGACCGAGAACAATCGTGAGTGCGCCGCTGCCAAACGCCTTTCGCTTCTGGACCGAAGAGAAGCTAAGGAATGCGGATACCGACCAATTCCGGCATGTCAACAATGCGGTGATCGCAACGTTCTTCGAAGCGGCGCGGATGGAGATCTTCTCACCGCCGCAGATTCGTTCACTGATGGATGGCGCGAATCTCGCAGTTGTCAGACTACTAATCGAATTTCGCACGGAGTTGCATTTTCCCGGCCACGTTGGCGTCGGAAGCGCGGTCATCGAAGTGGGAAATACATCGTTCAGAGTGCGGCAGAGCATGTTCGATGACCATGACGAGACGCTTTGCGCTACGGCGGAAGCGGTTTGTGTCCTTGTACACGGTGAGACCGGACGTCCGCATCCGATTGCACCCGAACTTCGGGCATATCTTTCCAAGGACGCCGAGAAGGAGACTTACTCATGACGACAGGCACGGTTATGTATGAGCGGCTCGGAGATATCGCGCTCGTGACGCTGAATGATCCGAGCCGCCGCAATGCGCTGTCCCGCGAGATCGTCCGTGGCGTGTCAGCCGCTTTGGACCGGGCGCTGGAGGACGGCGCTCGCGCGGTCGCTATCGCCGCAAACGGGCCCGCGTTTTGTGCCGGCGCAAACATCGACGATCTCCGTTCTGGATGGATGGAAAGTCCGCCGCCCGACGAAGATCCCGCACTGATGTTTAAGCGCATTGCAGAGTTCGAGCGACCGGTCATTGCGGCGGTTCACGGCCCGGCAATAGGGGGTGGCATGGAACTCACCCTCGCCTGCGATCTGGTTGTCGCAAGCACCACCGCATGGCTGTCGATGCCTGAATTGGGGCACGGTGTCATTCCGAACACTGGCGTCGCGCTGTTGTCGCGGATCGTCGGATTGCGCCGCGCATTTGATCTCATCCTGACGCGCAGACGTGTTCCGATCGAGGAAGCGCTGGAACTCGGCCTGGTGAACTGCGTGGTTTCTTCCGAGGAACTGAGCGACAGCGTTCTGTCTTTGGCGCATCAGGTGGTTGACACTGTGCCGCCCGGCGCGTTGAGAGCGGCCAAGCTCAACCTTTGCGCACACGCGGGGATAGATTGGGAGCGCGTCGTGAGCTCGCCACGAGATGTGCCGAAAGAAGAGTGGCAGGAAGGGCTCGATGCCTTCACTCAGAAGCGGAACCCCAACTACGCACGCTTTTGGAGCTGAGGTGCAACGCTGTGCTATGCATTGAAGGGAGATCAAAGTGAAAGTACTCGTATCGGTCAAGCGTTCGGTGGATCCCAACGTGAAGGTGAGCGTCAAACGTGACAACACCGGCGTCGATATTTCGAACGTCAAAATGTCGATGAATCCGTTCGACGAAATAGCAGTGGAAGAAGCGGTACGCTTGAAGGAAGCGGGCGTCGCGACGGAAGTGGTCGCGGTGTCAGCAGGCAACGCGCAATCTCAGGAAACGCTGCGCACTGCTCTGGCCATTGGCGCGGATCGCGCGATCCTAATCGAATCAACCGGGGAGTTGCAGCCTCTCGCTGTGGCAAAGCTCCTCAAGGCGATCATCGACAAAGAGCAGCCTTCTCTCGTCTTGCTAGGCAAGCAGGCGATCGACGACGACTCGAATCAAACGGGTCAGATGCTTGCTGCGCTGGCGCGCTTTCCCCAGGCGACTTTCGCATCGAAGGTCACCATTGCGGACGGGAAGGCCACAGTTGAACGCGAACTGGACGGTGGCGCAGAAACGCTGTCGCTCAGGCTTCCCGCAGTGGTGACGACCGATTTGCGTCTGAACGAGCCGCGCTACGTCACGCTACCGAACATCATGAAGGCCAAAAAGAAGCCACTCGAAATCATCTCATCCGGATCGCTCGGGGTCGATGTTTCCCCGCGTCTGGAGACACTGAAGGTCACCGAGCCACCGAAGCGCGCCGCTGGCGTGAAGGTCGCTAACGCGAAGGAACTGGTCGCAAAACTGACATCCGAAGCTAAAGTGCTTTGACGCTCGAATGGGCGGAGAACGAACATGACGATTCTTGTTATCGCTGAACACGACAACCAAACGCTTAATGCGTCGACGTTAAACACCATCGGCGCCGCGGCCGTGATCGCGACTTTTACCAATCATCCGATTCATGTGCTCGTCGCAGGACACGGTGCAAAAGCGGTCGCAGAAGAGGCCGCGAAAGTGGCGGGGGTCGAAAAGGTGCTTCTCGCCGATGCTCCTCGGCTTGCTGAAGGCCTTGCGGAGCCTGTCGAAGCCACGCTCGTGGATCTTGGCAAAGACTATTCGCACATCTTGGCGCCTGCGACTGCCTATGGGAAAAACATTGCGCCGCGCGTTGCAGCCCGGCTGGATGTCGCTCAAATCAGTGAGGTCATATCTGTTACTGATGTCGACACGTTTGAGCGGCCAATCTATGCGGGAAATGCCATCGCGTTGGTTCGGTCTCGCGATCCGATCAAGGTGCTGACGGTTCGTGCAACCGCTTTTGATCCCGCGGCATGTGAGGGCGTTGGTGCTTCGATTGAAGGGATTCGCGCAGCCGATGATGAGGGCCTGTCGCAATTCGTGAGCCGGGAGGTGACAAAGCTGGACCGGCCTGAACTGACATCGGCGAACGTGATCGTGTCCGGTGGACGCGGCCTGGGCAGCGGCGAGAGCTACCGGGCCGTGCTGGAGCCTCTGGCTGATCGGCTTGGCGCGGCGATGGGCGCGTCACGAGCGGCAGTCGACGCTGGGTTCGTACCCAACGACTATCAGGTCGGCCAGACGGGAAAGATCGTTGCGCCGCAGTTGTATATTGCGGTCGGCATATCCGGTGCGATCCAACATCTCGCAGGCATGAAGGACTCGAAAGTGATCGTGGCGATCAACCGAGACGAAGAGGCGCCCATCTTTAGCGTTGCGGACTATGGCCTTGTTGGTGACCTCTTTGAGTGCGTTCCTGCGCTGCTCGACGAGTTGGATGCGCCGCGATGAACGCGCAACTTCCGATCCGCGCAGAATCCGGCCTGAGGCCTATCCACAACTCTCGCTTACAGGGCAGGGCGATCGCTAATGCGGAAGATGCGGAGTTGTGGCGATGGTTTTCCCTGTTGGTGCATGACTCACGCATTCGATGGATACACGCGCACGAAGGCTGGCTTGTATCCATCGACCATCGGCACGTAGCTACTGAGTCGTCCTTCGACGAAGCAATGCGCTCGGCGATGTTGCGCTTTAAGGAGCGGTCCGGACACCAACAAACAAAGTTTTGATTTCGGCTCTTTCGAGTCGATGCTTTCCGTTCAAAGAACGAACAACTTATAGCTAACGATGACTTTTCAAACGATCAACCCGGCAACCGGGAAACTTGTGAAGGAATTCCCTCTTCAATCTGATGATCAGGTCTTTGCGGCCTTGGATGCTGCCCACAGGCGCTATCATGAAGACTGGAAGCAGCGTCCTGTGGCGGAACGTGCTCGCATCGTCGCTCGCGCTGCGAAGATTCTCCGTGAGAAGCGAGATGAGTACGCTACGCTGCCTACCCTCGAAATGGGGAAGGTTACCCGTTTCAGTTATCTCGAAGTCGATCTCGTAGCTGACATCCTCGACTATTACGCGCAAAACGGCGAAGCGTTCCTGAAGGCACAGCCGGTCCCTGGGGAGCCCGACGCGACAATCCTGGCCGAACCCATTGGTGTTGTTCTCGCCATTGAGCCATGGAACTTTCCGTACTATCAACTGGCTCGTGTCGCGGCGCCCCAACTGATCGCAGGCAATGTCGTCCTGATGAAGCACGCCGAGAACGTCCCGCAATGCGCGCTCGCTTTTGCGCGCTTATTCGAGGAGGCCGGCGCGCCAGAAGGCGTGTACACCAATCTATTCTGCAGCATCGATCAAGTCGCGAAGCTAGTAGACGACTTCCGCGTGCGCGGCGTCGCGCTGACGGGAAGCGAGCGAGCGGGCGCGTCCGTGGGCGAGCGTGCGGGGCGAAGTCTCAAGAAGGTGATACTTGAACTGGGTGGAAGTGATCCTGCGCTTATCCTCGAAGGCGCCCCGCTGGATCATGCCGTCGAGCAAGTTGTGATGGGGCGCACGTTCAACTCGGGGCAAGGATGCGTGAACATCAAGCGCGTCATCGTGGTCGGGAAGGACCGTGGGGCTTCTATGCTCGCGATGTTGAAAGAGAAATTTGCGGCGATCAAAGTCGGCGATCCGACGGACGAGTCTACGGTGCTCGGGCCGCTCGTCAGTGAACGCGCGCTTCAAGGCCTGCTGACACAGATCGATGAGGCCAGAGCCGCGGGCGCCCGCATCGTGCATGGAGGTAAGCGGGTGGAGCGTGATGGCTTTTATCTTGAGCCTACGATCATCACGGATATCGCAGAGGCCAACCCGCTGTTTCAACAGGAAGCGTTCGGTCCGGTATTGTCCTTTTATATCGTCGATAGCGAGCAGGAAGCTATCCGGTTGGCCAATGCGACAAAGTACGGACTGGGCGGGTATGTCTTCGATGCAGACGTCGGCCACGCGAAGGATGTTGCAAGGCAGATCGAATCTGGCATGGTCTACATCAATTCCTGCTTCGCCGATTCGCCGAAACTGCCCTTCGGCGGCATCAAGAACTCCGGGTTCGGGCGTGAACTGTCCGAGCTAGGTATGGGTGAATTTCTTAATAGAAAACTTATTCGCGTGTCAGGCGCCGCATAAGGCACCAGGGGAGAACTCTCATGCATACGAGAAAAGGGGGCTGTCTGTGCGGTGCGGTGCGCTACGTCTTGAAGGGGGAGCCGCAGGCGACCGCAATCTGTCACTGCACTCACTGCCAGAAGCAGAGCGGGAGCTTGTTTTCGTACAACTTGTTCGTTCAGGAAAGCGATTACGAGCAGCAAGGCGACACGGTGTTCTTTGAAGATCAAGGCGACAGCGGACAGCCTTCGTATCGGCACTTCTGCGGACAATGCGGGTCGCCAATTCTCACCAAGGTCGCGCTGATGCCAGGGGTCGTGTTAGTGAAGGCTGGTACGTTAGATAGCCTTGAAAGAATTCTGCCTCCAGGGACGGAAATATACACTGATCGTGCGGCAGAATGGCTTTCGTCTTTTAAGGGCGCGAAACGATTCCCGCGAAGTCCGTAGCTCGTGCCGCAGTCGGTGGGGACACGAGCGACAGCCAGCGCCGCCGTGGTTTGACATAATAAGTATGATAATTGGTGCCATACCATACGTGCAGGGAACGCGCCTAGCAAGCTCGCCAGATGGTTTGGAGGAGAGCATGTCGCCCAACTTGAGCCCGTTGGGGATCGAGGTTCGTCGAGCGAATCGGGAACTGGCAGGGCGCGGGCGAACGTGGAGGTTCTCCGCCCCAGAGAAGGGCCGTCCTGGGTGCCCAGGTTCAAATTCCGGACTGCCCCCAAACTAAAGTCTAACCGGGCGACGGTGGGTAGAGCTTCCTGGCGTGGGTGAAGTCCACGACTTTGATGAAGTCATTATGGACTTCGTAGATCGTGAGGTAATTTGGATGCGATACGATCTCGCGTGTGCCCGGAACCCGACCGGGGCGGCCGGAGTTCGGGAAGAAGGCTACAGGCTCGAGCGATCTTTCGACCTGTTCGAAAAGCCTTTCTGCTGCGCCTTCGTCCTTTTCGGAAATGAAGAAGAGGTATTCGAGGAAGAGCTCGCGGGCCTCATCGGCCCAGACAATCGGAAGCCGCGTCAATCACGCTTCCCCGCATTCTTCGCGCGCTGCGCATCGAGAAGCGCCCGCGCTTCATTCATGACCTGCTCGTGTGGCACGCTTTGCTTGACGCTGTTTCTCGCACGCTCGACGCGCTCACACAACGCGCGGTCGAAGGCTTCAGCTTCTTCGACCGTGTCGTGCTCGTGGATGTAAGGATCGAGTCGGGTTCCCATGGCGATTCTCGGTTTGTTCGTAACGTCATG
Organism: Caballeronia sp. NK8; assembly: GCF_018408855.1. Lineage (GTDB taxonomy): Bacteria > Pseudomonadota > Gammaproteobacteria > Burkholderiales > Burkholderiaceae > Caballeronia. Next base: position 300,057 of record NZ_AP024326.1, read on the forward strand.
ATAGCGCGCTTACCTTGACCCGTCAGGGAGTCACGAAACCCAAAGCGTCTCATCCGATCTTCTAGGCCGAAAGGCGACGATGCATCATAGCTGGATGCTATTATAGTGAATGCTACTATTAGTATGAACTATAGAATTGACGCTTCAGGAATAGAGTGAATGAAGTCCAATTTACAACGGAGGGCAGGGCTTCGTGCCACAAGATTTTGGCGACTTTGACGACGATGACGAGGATTTCGGCGCCCTGCCGGACCCTGAGGTTGCGCGCATCGTACTCGAACTTGACCGCTCCATCATGCGCAACCGCCGCGCGGCGGCCCTGCGCCAGATCGTGCAGGGCCAGCCCGTGTCGCAGCCGGTCAAACCGAGCCGCGTTGAATTGCTGGTGCTTACGGCACTGGTGCTGACCTACGGGCCCGTGTTGTTTGGCAGCGACTTCGCTCTGGTGCTCGAACAGATCGCGGAGTGTGGCGCCGTGGTCCTGTTGCAGCAGGTGGTGTTCGCGGACATGGGGGGGATGGGGGGCGCAGGCAGCGAAGACAGCAAGGATCGGCGGATCGTCTCGCGCCTGCAGGACGCGCGACCGATGTTCGAGGCGCTGTGCCGCAAGTTTCCGGAAGCCTTCCTAGCGGACGCGCGGGCCCTGCTAAAACGCTTCACGACGCGGACCTGATTTGCACGGAAAGCGTCGCGATCGGTGACCGCGCGGCCAGCGCCAATGACATGTGTCGAAGTGAACCGAAGTTTCGGGAAATTGACATAATTAGGTATCCGAAATAATGTTTGATAAGTTAGGTTATGTCAAGTTATAAGGATAACGAATTGGTTCGACGCCAGAGTTTGAATTTTCAGCGGCTAATCCCTTAGTTGCATTGCAGGGAGATAAACTCCCTGCAAGCCTCTTTTCGCCGTGCCGAAGACTCCTATCCGCGGATAAACGCGAGAATGTCCGCGTTAATCGTATCGGCATTCGTCGTGTGCATACCGTGCGGATAGCCGGGATAAATTTTGAGCGTACTGTTCTTCAGTAACTTGGCCTGAAGTAGCGCTGCGTTTTTGTACGGAACCACCTGATCATCGTCGCCTTGAATCACGAGCGTCGGCACCGTAATAGATTCCAGATCCTCAGTCTGATCGGTCTCGGAGAACGCCTTGATGCCTTCGTAGTGAGCTTTGGCGCTTCCCATCATGCCTTGACGCCACCAGTTCTGAATGATGCCTTGGGAGATCTTCGCATCAGCGCGGTTGTAGCCGTAGAAAGGACCGGTTGGCACGTCGATATAGAACTGCGCACGATTTGCGGCGAGCCCCTCGCGCAGGCCGTCCAAGATTTCGATTGGCGCGCCTTCGGGGCTCTTCGCAGTCTTGACCATCAACGGGGGCACCGAACTGATGAGAACCGCTTTGGCTACGCGATCCTGCGGCTGGCCAAACTTCGCGACGTAGCGTGCAACTTGGCCACCGCCGGTCGAATGGCCCACATGAACTGCGTTCTTTAGGTCTAAATGTTCGACCACTGCCGAGGCGTCAGCAGCATAGTGATCCATATCGTGCCCTTCGCTAACTTGGCTCGACCGGCCGTGGCCGCGGCGATCGTGAGCTACGACGCGAAAGCCTTGGGACAAAAAGAAGAGCATCTGTGCATCCCAATCATCAGCGCTCAATGGCCAGCCGTGGTGAAAGACAATGGGTTGTGCGTCCTTCGGCCCCCAATCCTTGAAGAAGATGCTCGTACCGTCCTTCGTCGTGACAAATGACATGATCAGCCTCCTAGTCGTAGGGAATCAGAAAATTCGATCTACTTCCTCACCTTGCGCGTCGAACTGAGATAAGCGAACCCAGTCACGCGCCCTTGCCCATGTCGAGCGAAGGTTGCTGTACGCGTCGACCTCCAGCGAACAGCTCGCTCAGTGACCCCCGAAGCGTGACAAATCACGCCTTTGGGTATCACTCTTGCTAGGCAAGACGTCGGTCGTCGGTACACATCGATCGTCGAAACCGTAACATTCAATATAGGTTTAAGGTCAAGCACTACGATCCCGGGTCTCGCAAACGGGTCTTACGTAAGGAGGGGTGTCTATCGCACCCCACTCTTCCCGGATCAGTTCAAGGCCCCTTCGATAAGGCGTGACCTCGAACTCGGGAAATCGGCTCTTGAACTTAGTAGAGTCAAAAAGATTATCTACTTCATATCGAGGTAGCAATTCCCTGATTTCGCGAACTTGTTTCGAGAATATCCCCGCGGCAGTCAAGGTCCATTTGCCAAGTACAGTGTACCCGTACGGCCGGCCAAAGATCTGGCAGGCCAGCGCGACAAACTGCTTGTAGGTCAGTCGGTCGTCGCAACATGGCAGATGCCAAGATTGACCGAACGCATCCGGTGCATTTCCGAGCGTTGCCAGCGCACGGCTCGCATCGGGTGTCCAAATAAGCGTGCGTCGCGTATCGTCCCGCACCGGAACTCGAAGTCTCTTTCCGGCTTTCAGCTTATCGATGATTAATGCATTTGTGACGCTTTGCGTTTTTTCTGGACCGTAGAATTCGGGAGCCCGACCGATCAATACCGGTATATCTGCGCGCTTCATTTCTTCAAGCACCATTCCCGCCATCGCGGCGCGTACCCGTCCCTTGCGTCCGACCGGAGCGAACGGCGTTTCCTCCGTCTGCGGGGTGTTATTTTGCGGATACATGTAAGTGTTGTCGAAGTAGGCGAATCTAGCGCCCGCCGCTCGGCTCGCTGCCAAAGCGTTTTTCAACATCAGCGGGAACTGCGTTTCCCACAGCCGCGTATCGGGCGGAAGACCCGCGGTGAAATAGACAATACGGCTGCCCTTGACCGCTTTCGCGGTTTGAACTGGATCAAGAAGATTGGCCGATACCAAGGTATCCGCATCGGCGACTTTTCGTGGGGTGCGGCTCACAAGCCGTATATCGCTTGTATAGTTACGTCGAAGTTCGCGCGCCAGTTCGATAGCGATTTGGCCATTCGCTCCCAATATCGTCTGCATTGCATCTACCTTGGTGAAAAGCTCGTGAAAATATAAGTAGCCGAGTATCTCTGCTTCGGTGTCGCGCTTTAAGCGTATGTGCGACCGTCAACTGCCGGATGGCTTTCCCGACTACGACAAGATGCAGCCCATCCTGAAGATTCAGAAAGCGTAACCTTAAAGTAAAGTTGAGAGTCAACTGTTGTTTTGGCTCTGATGGATGAGAATTGAGACTAGCAAGTTTATGCGGACCGAGCGCTCCAGAATCTGGTTCTGTGAATCCACGGCTTGATCCCGACCGCTGATAGCAGGGCCAAAGGGCACTGTTACCATCAACTTGACGCCATAATGCTCTTAGAAATCACCGCAGCGGGAACGACTCCGGGTTTGCCTTGGTCGAGAGCCGCCACCTGCCGCCTGTCTCGGCTAAGAAGAGGTGGCGTCGTTTGGAGCTATTGCCGACGACTCAGCACAGACGTTGAAAGCGAGACCCACTGCTCGACGCGTCGAGTACGGCGAACCCGTCCGCAGTGTTGCGAAAAGCAGCGAAACGACGTCCAACGCTCCTTTCTAAGTGGACACTCGCAACGGATTCGGGGCAGCAATCTAACCATCGCTGCTTCGAGATTCCCTCGCGTGTGTTCCGCACTACGGCTTCACGACCTTCCAGACTGATCTTTCTTCATCAACGCAACGCAAGACCCAGTTCGTCGCCTCGACCGCTGATCCCTGTGCCGTTATCCAGGACTCGACACTCAGTTTAAGCGTGCCGTCCTGGAGGCGAACACACGTTCCGTACACCCCAATCCCGTCTGACATTTCGACGACAACCGCACTGGCTCGGTTCGCGTCGGTCGGATGAGCCTTCACAACGAAAATGCAGCCCGCATAGCGGTGCGTCGCACGGGCGAACATCAAAAGCTTCAGCGCTGCCGATTGCTCGACGCTCTCCGGCCTACGCCGCGCGAGAAAGCGGTACTCGACTGGCGACGTCGCGCATACCGAGCCGCGCGACATAAATCTCGACTTCTCGTACGACCCGGTAGTACATTCCAGAGAGTCGCCCATAAGCACACCGCGAGTTTGGTTGGCGAAATAGCCTACCCTCGGTTGAGAGAGCGATCTGCTCATTCCGAGTCGGCGCGCCGCGCCTCGGCCCAAGCGAGCTGCGCGACGCGTACGAACCGGTCGCCCATCGCCCGCGCGTCATGACTAACAGCCGTGCCCCGTACGACACGCGCCCGAATGCCATGCAGAATCGCGGCGAATCGGAACATGTTGAATACAATGTAATAGTCGAAGCCGACGAGTTGTTCACGTCCCGTGCGACGGCAATAAGTGCTGACGTAATTTGCCTCGTCCGGCAAGGCGAGCCGTGCGAGATCGAGACCGCCGAGGCCTCCGAGAATGTCCGGCGGCAAACGGTACATCATTGCGTTGTAGGCGAAGTCGGCCAAGGGGTCGCCGAGCGTGGACAGTTCCCAGTCGAGCACGGCGATCACGCGCGGCTCGGCCGGATGAAAGATCAGATTGTCGACGCGGAAATCGCCATGTGTGAGCGCAGCTTCGTCGCGCTCCGGCAGGTTCGATTTCAGCCAATCGATCACGTTGTCCATGTCCGAATTGCGGCCGGCTGCGTCGTCGCTCAGATATTGATTCGACCAGCGCTCGACCTGTCTTGCGACATAACGCCCCGGCCTGCCGAAATCGCCGAGACCCAGCGCGGCATAATCGAGTTGATGCAGATCAGCGAGAGTGGCATTCATCGCATCGAGATAGCGAAACCGGTCGGCCGCCGACAGCGACGCGAAGCTCGAATCCCAGAAGATTCGACCCTTCACCAGTTCCATCACGAAGAAGCCGCTCCCTAGCACGGCAGCATCGTCGCAGGTGCCGAATATCTTGGGCACCGGAAAACCGGCCGAACCGACGGCGGACATCACGCGTGCCTCCCGCTCGACGGCGTGCGCGCCTTTAAGTAGTTGACCAGGCGGTTTGCGGCGCAGCACGTAGTCCTGCAAGGGCGTATGCAGCCGGTAAGTGGGATTCGACTGCCCGCCCTTGAACTGCTCGACTTCGAGCGGGCCGGAAAACCCTTCGATGTTGTCACGCATCCATTCGAAAAGGGCCTGCTGATCGAAGCGATGGGCTTCGCGGACGGGAACTGTGCCCGAGAACTTGTCGGCATCAGACACGATAGCTCCCTCCGAGTGCGGCACGCTTTATCTTTTTCGCCAGCGACCATTTATGCACCTCAGTCGGGCCGTCATAGATGCGAAACGCCCGCACCTCGCGGAAAAATTGTTCCACGATCGAATCGCGCGACACACCGGATCCGCCCATGGTCTGCACGCAACGGTCGGCGACCCTGAAGAGTGCGTCCGAGACGGCGACCTTAGCCATCGAGCTTTCGGTCGTACCGAGATCGCCGCGGTCGAGCACGTCGGCGCACCAGTCGATCATCAGTGCTGCCTGCTGCAGGTCGATTGCGTTGTCGGCCAGCATGAAGCCGACGCCCTCATGGTCGATCAGCCGCTTCCCGAATGCGTGCCGCTGGCTAGCATAGTCGACGGCGAGTTCCTGAGCCCGTACCGCCAGACCGAGCCAGCGCATACAATGCGAGAGCCGCGCGGGCGAAAGGCGTATCTGAGCATATTCGAATCCTGCGTGCACTTCGCCCAGCACCGAGTCCGCCGGTACCCGCAAGCCGCGAATGGCGATCCGCGCGTGGCCGCCGGGCATAGATCCGTCGATGGTATCGAGCACCTTCACGACCTCGATAGCCGGATCTGGAAGGTCGACAAGAAACATGGTGGCGCGAGGCTTGTCGCCATCTTTCGTCAGGGCCATGACGATGCCCACCGCCGCACCCACCGCGCCGGTGATGAAGGTCTTGCTTCCATCGATGACCCATGCATCGCCATCGCGGCGCGCAGTGGTCTTGAGCATCGATGGATCGGAGCCTGCGCCCTGCTCCTCGGCCGGCTCGGTCATGAAGAAGGCAGAGCGCGCCTCGCCGGTCTGCAACTTTGTCAGAAAGCGCTCTTTCTGTGCGGTGGTAGCGACCCTGCCCAGCAGGAACATGTTGCCCTCGTCAGGCGCCATCGTATTCACTGCGACGGGACCCAACGGCGACAGGCCTGAACGTTTCAACACGGCCGCTGTTTCGACGTGCGTCAAATGTGTGCCATCGGTAAGGATGTGGGGTGTCATCACCCCTGCCGCCCGCGCGAGCGTGCGCAATTCAGTGACCAGTTCTTCCGAGGGGCCGTGAGGGCCGTTGCGGCTGTCGCACTCGAAGGGAATGACGGTTTCACGAACGAATGCTTCGACACGGTCCGCAATGTCGCGGCTGCGGTCGGTGGGAGAAGGTGTCAGCATGGCGGTTTCGGGTGAAGTTAGAGGCTGCTCGTCAGATGGCCACCATCGACGACGAGTACGGTTCCGGTCATGTAGCGGGACGCCGCGGAGGCAAGCAGGAGCATGGGACCGTCGAGATCTTCAAGTTTCCCGAGGCGTCGCTGTGGAATGCGTTTAATAAGCGCCTCACCGGCGCTGGTACGCCATAACTCCTGATTGAGCTCCGTCTCGAAGTAGCCGGGCGCGATCGCGTTGACGCGGATGCCGTGGCGTGCCCATTCGAGCGCGAGCGTTTTGGTCATCTGTATCACGCCCGCTTTCGAGACGGCGTAGGGCAGTACGTTACCGGCCTGCCGCAACGCCAGAATCGACGCGACGTTGACGATTGCGCCCATGCGCGGCTTCAACGCCGGGAAAAGATCCTTGGCGACGAAAAACATTGCTTTCAAATTGGTATCAATGACGGCGTCCCAGTCGGCCTCGCTCTGCTGCAATGCAGGCCTGTCGATCACGATGCCGGCGTTGTTCACGAGCACATCGAGTTCACCAATGGATTCCGCCAGCGCCTTTCTCGAGGCAGCATCGTTGACGTCGACTTGCACGCAAGACGCCGCGCAGCCTTCGCTACGCAGGTGCTGCACCCGTTCCTCGAGCACGCTGATCCGCCGCCCGGCCAAGATCACTTCGGCTCTGCAGCCCGCAAACAATGCGGCGAAATGCGCACCTAGCCCGCTTGATGCGCCCGTTATCAAAACACGTCTTCCTCGCAGGTCGAAGCATTGTTCAACGGTTTCCAGATCACTCACCTTTTCTCCTTGTCATCCCGACCGTCTGGCAAGATGCAGATATATCGGACAAGCGGCACTTGCGACCACGCATGAGCGTCCACAGATGCGCCGGTAATGAAAATCGAGACGCCCTTTCTCAGGCGAAGGCCCGAGACTCGTTCAAGTAGCCTCGGCAATGGCGACACGGCGCCGCTTTTCTATGCCATGTCATGCGCGACAAGGCCCAGACGGCTCAACAAGCGACGGTCCGCTTCCGCTTGCGGATTACTCGTAGTGAGCAACTGGTCGCCGTAAAAGATCGAATTCGCGCCGGCGGCAAAGCACAGCGCCTGCAGCGCTTCGTCCATCTGCTCGCGGCCGGCGGAGAGACGCACCATCGCTTTCGGCATCGTGATGCGCGCGACCGCGATCGTGCGCACGAACTCGAACGGATCGAGCGCCTCGACGCCCGTGAGCGGCGTGCCCGCGACCTGCACGAGATTGTTGATCGGCACCGATTCCGGATACGGCTCCATGTTCGCGAGTTGCGAGATCAGCCCCGCGCGCTCGCGCCGCGATTCGCCCATGCCGACGATCCCGCCGCAGCACACGTTGATGCCCGCATCGCGCACGTGTTCGAGCGTGTCGAGACGATCCTGGTACGTGCGCGTCGAGATGATCTGGCCGTAGAACTCGGGCGATGTATCGAGATTGTGGTTGTAGTAATCGAGACCGGCGTCGCGCAGTCCTTGCGCCTGATGCGCTTCCAGCATGCCGAGCGTCACGCAGGTTTCGAGGCCCATCGCCTTGACGCCGCGGATCATGTCCTTGATCGGCTCAAGATGACGATCCTTCGGATTGCGCCACGCCGCGCCCATGCAGAAGCGCGTCGCGCCGTTGGACTTGGCGGTTTCGGCGGCCTTCAGGACTTCGTCGACATCCATCAGCTTTTCGGCCTTGAGGCCGGTGTCGTGATGCACCGACTGCGGACAGTACGCGCAGTCTTCCTCGCAGCCGCCCGTCTTGATCGAGAGCAGCGTGGAAAGCTGCACCGCGTTCGGATCGAAATTTTCGCGATGCACGGTTTGCGCGCGATAGAGCAGATCGTTGAACGGCAGGTCGTACAGCGCGACGACATCGGCGACGCGCCAGCGCTGCATCGGTTGCGGCGTGGTCGTGGTGGTCGTGGAAGTGGTCTCTGCGGCGGTTTGCTGGGTCATGAGGTCAATCCTTTCGATGAAGCTGGTCTGTCAGAAGGCCGATGTCGAGCGAATCGGCGGCGCGCCGTGCGTCGTTCGGCGCGAGATGCGGAATCACGCCGATGAGCGGCGCGTCGATGCGTTGCCTGAGCGTTGCGATATTTTCGTCCGGATACAGCATGTTCGGGTCGACGCGATTCGCGACCCAGCCCGCGAGCTTCAGTCCGCGCGACGCGATGGCTTCCACGGTCAAAAGCGCGTGACTGATGCAGCCGAGCCGCATGCCGACGACGAGCACCACCGGCAGATTCAGCGCGAGCGCGAGATCGGCGGTGTCGTGCGTGTCGGTAAGCGGCACGCGAAAGCCGCCGACGCCTTCCACCACGACGATATCCGCTTTCGTCATCGCATGGCGATGCGCGTCGACGATGCGCCCGATATCCAGCGCGATGCCCTCCCGCGCGGCGGCGATGTGCGGCGCGATCGGCTCGCGCATCATGAACGGCGTGCGGATGTCGTTCGGCAGCGCGACGTTCGCGGCGGCGTCGAGCTGATCGGCGTCTTCGTTGTGCAGCACGCCGTCGCGCTCGATGGCGCCCGACGCGATCGGCTTCATCGCGGCGGCGCGCAGGCCCGCGCGCGCGAAGCCGTGCAGCAGCGCGGCGGAGACGAAGGTTTTGCCGATTTCCGTATCGGTTCCGGCGACGAATAGCGATAAAGCGGTCATAGCGTGTTCAAAGCGTGATCGAGGCGCGCGAGATCGTCTTCGCTGTGCGCGGCGGAAAGCGAAATGCGCAGGCGCGACGTGCCTTGCGGAACGGTCGGCGGACGAATCGCGGGCACCCAGAGGCCGTGCTTGTCGAGCGCGGCGGCGATTTCCAGCGTTTCGTCGTTGCCGCCGATCACGAGCGGCTGCACGGCGGTGTGTGAATCGACGGGCATCCAGCGCGTGCGTTTGAGCATCGCGCGCGTAGTTTCGATGAGCGATGCGAGATGCGCGCGTCTTCGATCGCCCTCGTCGCCGCCGATGACCTTCAAGCTCGCCGACACCGCATGCGCGACAGCCGGCGGCGACGCCGTCGTGAAGATATACGGACGCGCGCGCTGCACGAGCCATTCGACGACGGTTTCATCCGCCGCGACGAACGCGCCCGCGACGCCCGCCGCTTTGCCGAGCGTGCCGACATAGACGAGATGCGGCGAGCGCAGCGCGTAAGCGGCAAGTGCGCCGCGCCCTTGCGGACCGAGCACGCCGAAGCCGTGCGCATCGTCCACGACGAGCCACGCGCCGTACTTTTCCGCGAGCTCGACGAGACGCGCGAGCGGCGCGATATCGCCGTCCATGCTGAACACGGTGTCGGTGACGATGAGCTTCGTCGCGGCATCGTCGCGCGAGGCGTCGAGCATCGCGTCGAGCGCTTCCATGTCGGCGTGCGGATAGATCTGCGTCTGCGCGCGGGAAAGCCTCACGCCGTCGATCAGCGATGCGTGGTTCAGCGCATCGGAGAACACGATCGTGCCGCGTCCGGCCAACGCGGTCACCACCGCGAGGTTCGCCATGTAGCCGGTGCTGAAATAGAGCGCTCGCGGGTTGTCGACGAAACCGCCCGAGAACGCGGCGAGATCGTCTTCGAGTTGCGCGTGCGCGCGCGAATGGCCGCCGAGCAGATGCGATCCGCCACTGCCCGCGCCGTAGAGCGACGCGCCTTCCGCGAGCGCCGCGCGGATCGCTTCGTGCGCGGCGAGGCCGAGATAATCGTTGCTCGCGAAGCCGATGATCTCGCGGCCATCGACGGTCATGTGCGCGGAGCACGCGCTGTCGATCGTCTTGCGGCGGCGTCGCAGGCCGCGCGCGTCGATATCGGCGAGACCTTGCTTCAGCGTTTCATACAGCGCCTTCGATGTGTTCGTCATGCGGCGTCTCCGCGAAGCGTGGCGTCGAGCGTGTCGCGCGTGCGTTGCGCGAGGAGCAGGAGTTCGTCGTCGGAGAGGATGTACGGCGGCATCATGTAGACCGTCGTACCGATGGGGCGCATCAGCAGTTCGCGCTTCAATGCGTTCGCGAAGAAACGGCGCGAGAACGTCTTGTCGTCGATATCGACATCGAACGCGAAGATCGTGCCGCGCTGGCGCAGATTGCGCACGCGCTCATGTTCGAGAAGCGGCTGCAACGCTTCGTGCAGCAACGCGGACTTGCGCCGGTTTTCCGCCAGCACGTTCGCGCGTTCGAACAGATCGAGCGTCGCCAATGCGGCGCGGCACGCGAGCGGGTTGCCCGTGTACGAATGCGAATGCAGAAAGGCGCGGGTGATGTCGTCGTCGTAGAAGGCGGCGTAGATGTCGTCGCGCGTGAGGACGATCGAAAGCGGCAGATAGCCGCCGCTGATGCCCTTCGACAGGCAGATGAAATCCGGCCAGATGCCCGCCTGCTCGCACGCGAAAAAAGTGCCGGTGCGCCCGCAGCCGACCGCGATTTCATCGGCGATCAGATGCACGCCGAATTCGTCGCACAACGCGCGCAATTGCGTGAGATACGACGCGTCGTACATCGCCATGCCGGCCGCGCATTGCACGAGCGGCTCGACGATGACCGCCGCGAGTGTCGACGCACGTTGCGCGAAAAGCGCGCGCATCGCAGCGATGGCTTCGTCGACGCCGACAGCCGCCGGCGACGCGACCACATGCGCATGACGAATCAGCGGATCGTAAGCGTCCTTGAAAATGGCGACGTCGGTCACGCCGAGCGCGCCGATCGTTTCGCCGTGATAGCTGTTCGCGAGGCACGCGAACTCGCGCTTCTCGCTCTGCCCGCTATTGCGCCAGAAGTGAAAGCTCATCTTCAGCGCGATCTCGACCGCCGACGCGCCATCCGATGCGAAAAACGCATGGCCTAGCGTGCCGCCGGTGAGCGCGGAAAGACGCTCGGCCAGTTCGACCGCCGGGGCGTGCGTGCAGCCCGCGAGCATCGCGTGTTCGAGCGTGTCGAGCTGATCCTTCAGCGCGCGGTTGATGTCGTCGTTCGCGTGGCCGAAGAGGTTCACCCACCACGAGCTGATCGCATCGAGATAGCGGTTGCCCTGCGGATCGTAGAGCCACGCGCCCTTGCCGCGCGCGATCGGCACGAGCGGCACACGCTCGTGATGTTTCATCTGGGTGCACGGGTGCCACACGGCGGAAAGCGAGCGGGCAACCCAGAGATCGTTTTCGGTGGTATCTAAACCTTGAACGTGCATGATGCACCGCTTCCTGTTGTGTGCCCTTAGTACGCTTTCCGTAGAGAGCAACGGCCGAGCGTCCCAACAATAGATAAATACTTCTACGGGAAACGCTTAACGCTCTAATAATTCACTACATCGGTTGCTTCGAGAGGCTTAAACGAATGTCCGGTTTTATCGAAAACGGTAACCGATCCTGACTCAATGTCGTAGACCCATCCATGCAGATCAAGGCGACCTTGTGCGATTGCCAACGCCACTGACGGATGAGTGCGCAAATTGTTGATCTGGCAGATCACGTTCTCCTTAATCATCGATTCAAGGCGCTCGCTGCGAGACCGATGCGGCCTGGCATCGTTGATCAGCTTCGCAGAGTCGGCATACCGCAACCAGCTTCTTACAGCCGGCAAATCCGCCATACAGTCGCAATTCGCGATCGCCTTCATCGCTCCGCAATCGGAGTGGCCACACACCACGATGTCCCGCACACCCAACACCGACACTGCATACTCCACAGTAGCGGTGACCCCGCCGGGCTCAGGGCCAAAAGAAGGAATGATATTTCCTGCATTCCGAATAACGAAGAGTTCGCCTGGTTCACGTTGAGTGATCAGCTCCGGGACCATTCGGCTGTCTGAGCACGCGATGAACAAAGTGCGGGGCTGCTGATTCGCGGCCAATTTCCGGAAGAGGTCTCTCCTCTCTGGAAAAATGTCACGCCGAAACTTGAAAAATCCATCGATGATTTCTTGCACTCTCAACTCCGAATCGATTCAACGCCGGAATAGGTTGCCGTTCCAATCAAGAGCATCTTTACCGATGCCGCCCTCAACTCACAACTTGAGTGTCGTGCGAGGCACAGGCACCCGGTTGGACAAGTGCCGTTCAGGCGCGCTCGGATGAAGAGCGCAACCTAGCGCCAAGGATTGTCAGTGTGAAGCGGGCGAGCTTGCACCGATTCCTGTCTGGCTCCGCACATATAGATCGGCAAACCGGGCGCGCTCAGATAACGCTGATTCGCTTCGATCCAACCACGACACGGCGATCGCGACCGCGAACGCGAGAGGCATGGAGAAAAGGGCGGGCTGGGAATAAGGGAAAATTGCTTGCGCGTGACCCAAGACATCTACCCATACCGACTTCGAGATGAAGACCAACAGGACAGCCGATACGAGGCCAGTGTACCCCCCCGCTAGCGCGCCCTTCGTCGTAAAGTTCTTCCAAAACATTGACAGAAAGAGCACAGGAAAATTTGCTGAGGCAGCCACACCGAATGCAAGGGCCACCATGAACGCCACATTGACCTTCTGAAACGCCATCCCGAGAAAAATCGCAACGATCCCAATTGCGAGCGACGCGAATTTTGTAAGACGCAATTCGCCTTTCTCATCCGCGGCCCCTCGCCGGATCACATGCGAGTAAAGATCGTATGCAATTGCGGAGGCACCAGCAAGGGCCAATCCCGACACTACGGCAAGAATCGTAGCAAAGGTCACCGCTGCGAGGAAACCAAACATCAAGTCGCCTCCGACCGCATGGGCCAGATGCATCGCCACCATGTTTCCCCCGCCCAGCAATTTCCCGTGAATGTCGCCCCCCTCGAAGAACCGGGGGTCCCTACTGACGATAACGATAGACGCCAGCCCCAAGATCAGAATGACATTAAAGAAATACGCGATAAAACTACTTGCGTAAAGCACGGACTTTCGCGCTTCTTTCGCGTCCTTGACAGTGAAGAATCGCATCAGGATGTGAGGCATACCAGCTGTACCGAAGATTAGGCCCAGACTGAGCGAAATCGCTGCGACGGGATCCGCCAGAAGCTTGCCAGGCATCATTAGTGCCGCACCTCGCTTGTGAATCTCCATCGCACGGGACAGGAGCGTCTCGAAACTGAAGTGAAAATCTGAGAACGCAAGGACAGCGACGATCGAGCCACCAACCAACAACAGAAACGCTTTCGTAATTTGCACCCACGTGGTCGCCACCATACCGCCGAAAGTAACGTAGGCCATCATCAATACACCGACAATTACCAGCGCCCAGCTGTAGTCAAGGCCGAACAAGAGCTTGATTAATTGACCCGCGCCGACCATCTGTGCGATCAAATAAAAGCAGACCACAACGAGCGAACTAATTGCCGACATTGCACGGAGGGGCCGCTGCGAAAGTCGATAGGAAGTAATATCAGCAAATGTGAACTTTCCAAGATTTCTCAGGCGATCAGTCATTAACAGCAGAAGCACCGGCCACCCAGCAAAAAACGCTATCAGATAAATATATCCGTCCACGCCATCCGTATAAATAAGTGCAGTGATGCCGAGGAGCGTTGAAGCAGACATGTAGTCACCAGCCAGAGCAAGGCCGTTCTGAAAACCCGTGATGCCGCCACCCGCACTGTAGAAGTCGGAGGTCGACCTCGTTCTTTTTGCTGCCCAAAAGGTGATCCCGAGCGTAAACAAAACAAAACAGAAGAACAAAGCTATCGCTTGAATGTTCAGCGGTTGGCGGGTAGTCGCTTGTATTGCATCGCCGGCCCACGCAGCCTTAGACACCACTACCAACAGAAGCGAGCTGGCCCCACATCGCGTCGTCCGTGCCATCATCTCGTCCCTTTTCCTTGTGTCAGAATACTGCTCAGAAGTGCGTCGAATTTTCCGTTTGCGAACGATACGTAGATCGCCGAGATTGCAAGAAAGACGATGAAAAGAACGAGTTCGGCAGCAACACCAACAGTCACGCCAGCACCATCGTATAGCGGCATTGCCACCATCGATGGATACCAGCAAACCATCGCCAAAAAAGCGAAATATCCTGCGAAGATCACGAGCAGTAGAAATGACACGAGACGATTTCGGCTCGTAACGAGCCTAGTAAATTTCGGATCGGAATGGATGTCGCGGAACCGCCGTGCGAACTCGGCAGCAGTCCCGCTGTTTTCTACGTCTGAATGAATATCACGCACAAATGTCTCCTCCCTATCACGGTTAAGTCCGCCACTTCGGTGCTCGCGATAACCGCATCGAAAGACGGGTTCATGCCGCACGCTTAAATCTGGATTCCGGCGCCGCGCTTTCTCGGACAGCCGTTTAAGCTTCAATGTATGCCTTACGCCTCCTTCATCCCGCACCGATGCGAGAGCGAATATCGAGCGTTCTTCGATCGCCCGAGCGGGCCGCGCCTTTCGTTTCTCGTTCGTTATGCGAATGGATTACATCTATTGCACCAAGTCGGACAACATCGATCGAGCGAGGTCATCTTCAACCTTTATTCGATTTAGCTGGCAAGTAGGTATCCTGAATGTACCGAGTATGAATTTTCGCCTCAGCAAAGTCCTTGCTGCCAATCAGGTCAAGGTGGAAGTCTCGAGTCGTATGAACGCCATCGATTTCCAGTTCATGCAATGCGCGCTTCATTCTCGAGATGGCTTCTTCTCGCGTCTCGCCCCAACAGATGATCTTTCCGAGGAGGGAGTCGTAATAAGGTGGCACTACATATCCTGAGAACAGATGGCTGTCCATCCTAACGCCGATTCCGCCTGGCGGTGAATAGCGCTGGACCCGTCCCGGCTTGGGCTGGAAATCCTGCGCGGGATCCTCCGCATTGATACGACATTCGATTGCGTGACCATTCAAACGAACCTCCGACTGCAGCACTTCGATTTCCTCACCGGAGGCGATACGAATCTGCGCCTTCACGAGATCGATGCCCGAAACCATTTCGGTAACCGGATGCTCGACCTGTATCCGCGTATTCATCTCCATGAAATAGAAGCTTTCTGATGCTGGATCCAAAATGCACTCGATTGTCCCGGCGCTCCGATAGTGGACGTGCTTGCAGAGGCGAACGGCTGCCTCCCCGATCCTCGCCCGCAGGGTGGCGGAGAGGACAGGAGATGGACTTTCCTCGATGAGTTTCTGGTTCCGACGTTGAGTCGAACAATCCCGCTCACCGAGATGCAGGACATTCTTTCCATCACCGAGCACCTGAATTTCGATATGTCGGATATCGGTTAAGAACTTCTCCAAGTACATCGCCCCGTTTCCGAACGCAATGGTAGCTTCGCGTGATGCCTCAAGAAACGCCTTTTCGATGCTTGAGCGATCTTGAACCACCCGCATTCCCCGACCGCCGCCGCCGGCGGATGCTTTCAGTAAAATGGGGTAACCGATGGTCTCGGCGATTTCCGCAGCCGCTGCGGCGTCGGTAACTACGCCCTTGGAGCCAGGCGTCGTTGGTACTCCAGCCTCCTCGGCGAGCTTACGTGCCATTGCCTTATCGCCCATCGAACGAATGGAGGCGCCTGTCGGCCCGACGAAAATGAAGCCTTCCGCTTCGACGAGGTCCGCAAAGTCGGCATTCTCCGAAAGGAATCCGTAGCCCGGGTGGATCGCATCGACGTTGAGGGCTGAGGCGGCGGCCAGGATACGCCGCGGTTGCAGATAGCTGTCCTGAGGCTTCGGACCGCCGATGCACACGGCGCGATCAGCCATCTTCGCGGCCAGGGAGTTCCTATCTGCTTCCGAGAAAACCTGAACCGTTTCAATACCCAATTCGCGGCACGCTCGAATGATGCGGACAGCGATCTCGCCACGGTTGGCAACGAGGAGGCGCTTAATCTTGATACCCATGTTCTCCCCTATCGGCTTGCCGGATCGATCACAATCAGCGGTTGGCCGTACTCAACTGTTTCACCATCCGATACCAAAATCTTTTTGACAACGCCTCCGGATTCGGCAGCGAGTGCGTTCATCAATTTCATCACCTCGATGATGCAAACCGTGTCTTGAGCGGCGATCGTATCTCCGACGGACACAAACGGTTCCGCGCCGGGTTCCGGGGCGCAATAGAACGTGCCGACCATCGGCGCGCGAACTGTGACGAAATGTTCAGGCCACCCCTCCTGAACGACCGGTTTCGATCCCGCAGGCACCTCGACATTCCGCACGGAATCGCTCCGGACGCTTTCCGGCAGGTCTGCCGGCTTTGCAGACGAATCCGGCTTCGAGATCGATGTTTGTATTTGAGTTGAAATGTCCGCTGGGCGTGAGTTCTTGCTCAGTGAAATTTCAATGTCGTCATACCGGAGGCGAAACTCGCTGAATTTGTCTGCCTCCTCGACTAGCTTAATGATCTCTCGGACGTCTTCGTACGTAAGCTGCTTGATGCTCATGAAAAACTCCCAGTTAAACAGTCTCGGCTCTCAATTGCCGGAGATATCCAGTTGAAACTCACCGCGAGAAATATGGACACGGCCGATTTTGGGGCGCTGCGAGAGGTTTTTGAGCAACGCCACGATGGAGTGATCGTGCTGGTATTCACGAGTCATATCGCCCTTCTCGCGAAGCATTTCGTCTACCTGGGAGCCAGCGAACATGTACCGCAAGAGTCTCTCGTCATCCGACGCGTTCGGATATTTTTTGCGTAGCGCAGCCACGGCCGGTTCGGGCGGAGTAGGCTTCAGCGCGATCTGTTTAGACCCGTTCTCCACAATGCGATCGAGCATGTCGGGTGCGACAGGGGCGAGAAGCTTGCCGTAGTAACCCAGCGCGTACTTCTTGATTTCATTCGGCACAACGCGATATCTCTCGCCATGGACGACATTCAGCACAGCCTGCGTGCCGACCAATTGGGCGAACGGCGTGATCATGATTGGATAGCCGAGTTCCTCGCGAACTCTCGCCACCTCTTCAAGCAGTTGATCGTATCGATCAGAAAGACCCGCGTCGGCCAACTGTGACTTGAAGTTACTTAACATGCCACCCGGCATCTGGTGCTGGTAGTGAAACACATCGTATTCCAGCACCTCTCCAACAGGCTTGCCCTCTGCCTCGGCGATACGTTGGAAATGTTCCCCGACCATGTCGACCGTCAGGTCGTCGAGTGGGACGTCATATCCCATCAGGCGCAGATTCCTTGCGGTGCTTTGCGTCGCGGGTTGAGCCGCTCCGTTTGCCATCGGTGCGATCGAAGTATGAAGAAGATCCGCACCACATTTAACGGCCTCGAGGTAGACGAGAGGAGCCAAGCCGGTCAAGCAATGGCTGTGGATCTCGAGCGGCAAATTGCCGATGACCTGCTTGATTGCAGGCACGAGCGTACGGATACGATCTACGGTCAAAAGACCGGCCGCGTCCTTAAGCATGATTCCGTCGACTGATTTGCTTTTTACCAACTCCCGAGCGGTTCTGACATACAGCTCGTCGGTATGAACCGGGCTAAGCGAATAAGACAGGGCGGCAAACGTCTCCACACCGAGTCGTCTAGCGACCCTTGTCGTTGCCAAGATGTTTTCCACATCGTTGAGCCCATCAAACGAGCCGACGATACGAAAGCCGTTTGCTACCGCGCGCTCGACCCAGAGCTCGAGGATGTCATCCGGCAGCATGTCGAATGTCATCAAGTTCTTGCTTCGCACGAGAAACCGAAGTGGCGTTTTCTGTACCTTACTACGCATTAGCCGCACACGCTCCCAAGGATCCTCCTTGAGGTAGCGAACACAGACGTCGAATTGAATTGGTGCTACGAGGTCAATCTGTGCGAACCCTGCGTTGTCCATAGCTTCCGCAACGGGAAGCATATGTGCCGTTCTCATCCGTGTCGCCCAGAGACACTGATGAGCATCGCGCAGTGTTGTGTCGACGATGCCGATCTTCTTACCCTGCCTGTCCATTCTACCTCCGATCAGTTTCACTTACTGCATAGTAACAGGACGTCTGAAAAAAGACTCGATGGTGTTTTCCCTATGAGATTCGTCCGTTGTAAGCGCTGGTGTAGTGGGAAGTAACGAGGTCTAAGCGCTAATTTAAGGTTCTGAGATGGTCGGCGAGTCTCATCGAACAGGAGGCGGATTTCAATGGCCGCTTGGTATTTACTATAGTGTATATAGCCGAACCAGACTTACGCGGATCCACCGCTCTCACCTAATGCGTCTGAAGGCCGGCAGCGGGCTTGGCACTCGCCGCTCTCCCGTCGAACTGGCTCATTGATGCCAGACATGCCGTTCCGTCAACGTCGTGGGAGGCCGATCCAAGGGTTCCAATCTGAAGCGGGCGCCGTACCCGGAAGGCGAGTGCCCCGTTTCGTCAGCATTGGATGCCGAATTCCGCGCAAGGCTGCGCGGTGCTGCTGAGCGGTAGGTTGGAATGGACACGTGCCGTCGTCCCACTTGAGCGGCAAGTAACTCGTCTAGCCTGACTCTCATGCTCTCACGGGGCGACGGCACGACCTCAAGCCGGAATACACAACCCGAGAACGCAGGTCAGCGCTGAAGACCGCACGGCACGGGGCTCAAGAAGGAAAGCATTGACGGCTTGATCCTACTGTTGGAATCGATTCGCTATGCTATTCCCACCTGCGATTGTCCATATCGAGAGCCGTCAGAGTTTCGGTACTGCGTTCAATGAGGGGGTGGTCGCTTCGCCCGTCGAAGAACCACCGCCAAAGCAAGATCTACAAGCTTTCCGAACGGCGCACGCAGCAGGGTTGGAAAATTCCACCGGCCCTGAACAAAGACCCCTTTGGCGTGGCTCATCGCGCGAAAGCCCTCGATGCCATGATAGGCCCCCATCCCACTTGGCCCAACTCCGCCGAAAGGCAGTTCATCCTGGGCCACGTGCAGGAGCGTGTTGTTGATGCCGGTGTTGCCAGAGGTCGTCCGCTTGAGCAGCGTCTCACACGCCTGGTCCTCGTTGCCAAAATAGTAGAGAACGAGTGGACGCGGGCGGGCGTTCACGTAGTCGATGACCTCGTTCATGCTTTGATAAGTGCGTACCGGCAAGATCGGGCCGAAAATCTCCTCCTGCATGATGGCGCTTGCATCGCTGGCCCCGATAACCAACGTCGGTGCAAGTGTGCGCACTCGCGCTGTGGCACTCTCCGGCCTGACGCCCGCTTCGACCAATCGTGCACCTTGGCGCCTGGCATCTGCGACGAGGCCGACAAGGCGCTCGTAATGTCTGTCGCTGACGATCGAGGTGTAGTCTTTGCTAGTGGGCCCCTCCGGATAGCATCGGGCCACCGTTGCATTGAACTGCGTGACGAAGGTCTCAAGGTCGTCTTCGTGGACGAGCGCATAGTCAGGCGCGACGCAGGTCTGACCGCTGTTCGAGAGCTTGCCGAAGACGATGCTGCCCATGGTTCGCTCGTCGACGTGGCCGCGTGCAACGATGGCCGGGCTCTTGCCACCCAGCTCGAGCGTAACCGGCACCAGATTGTCGCTGGCCGCCTTCATGACCTTGCGGCCGACCTGCGTGCTGCCCGTAAACACCAGATGGTCGAACGGCAAGCTGCTGAACGCAGCGCCGACTTCCGGCCCGCCCAGCACGACGGCCACTTCGTCCGCTGAGAAGATTTCAGCGAGCATCCGCCGGATGACCTCGCTGGTGCGCGGCGTCAGCTCCGATGGCTTGAGCATCACGCGGTTGCCGGCCGCGAGCGCTGTCGCAAGGGGAATGAACGTCAATGAAAACGGGTAGTTCCACGGCGCCATCACCCCGACCACGCCCTTCGGCTGGTATTCGACCCACGCCCGGCCGGACTGGTAGAAGATCTCGACGTGCCGCCGTTCGCGCTTCATGAACCGGCGCAGATTTTGCGTCAAGTAGTCGATCGACTGGACCACGCCGACCAGTTCCATGATGTCCGTCTCGTGATATGAGCGATGCCCGAAATCGGCGCTAATCGCCTCTTTCACCTCGCTGCGATACCTAAGGACTACCGCGCGCAGCCGGGCGAGCCGCGCCTTGCGCTGAGCGAGATCTGGCGGCCCCTCTTTGAGGAAGGCGCTGCGCTGAACTCCTAGCAAATCGGCCGCGTCGATGCCGTGAATGGGCTCTGCGGGGATGGTCATCGTGTACCTCACGGAGAGCATCTAAACGTAAATGCCGTCAATTTGATCATCGTGGATGGCAGGCTGTGCAATGGATATGTAGCGTCGGCCGCTTGCCGGCCGTCATAACAATGCCGCAACTTGCTCCGCTGTTGCCCTGGCGGACTGCGGGTTCTGACCGGTCACTAGCCGCCCATCTGTGACGACCTTCGAGACGAACGGCAGCAGGGCCTTTTCGTAGAGCGCGCCGCGCCGCATCATCTCCTCCTCGGCGTTGTAGGGGACTTTGCTTGCGACGCCTGCGAGCACTTCCTCCACCCATGAGTAGCCGGTGATTCGCCGCTCGGCCACGAGAAGCTTGCCGTCGGAGAGCTTCACGTTGAGCAAGCCGCAGTAGCCGTGGCAGACGGACGAGACTACGCCGCCGCGCTCGTAGATCTCCCGTGTGACCCGATGCAAGTTCGCATCATCGGGAAAGTCCCACATGACGGCGTGTCCGCCGGTGAAATAGATCGCATCAAACACCGCCGGATTGATCTGGTCGGGGCGCGCAGTCGTCGCCAGAAGCGTCTGGCGATCCTTATCGTTCAGCCACTCCTTCACCGAAGCATCGGCTAGCGGCCATTTGAGCGAGCGAGGCTCCAGGGGCGAGACGCCGCCCTTCGGGCTCACGAGACGTTGATCGTAGCCTTTTTCAGCGAAGACATGCCAGGCATGGGTCAGCTCGGATAGCCAGAGGCCAGTCGGCTCAGCCCGGTCCGCATAGTTGGCGACGTTGCTGACAACGTGAAGTACGCGCTTGGTCAAGTTGTATTTCCCTTTCAATCTGCCACCGGAAGCTGCAGAGGAAACCATATCGTTAAAGTAAAGCTGAATGTCAAGGCGTTTCGAGATTTGGATCGGTTGATGAAGAGTCTCTGGCCAGCGGCGCATCCAGTAGGGTCGAGAGGGCATCTACGATGGCATGATCGCCTATCGCCTGCACCGCTAACGGACTTTGACCGACCGGCGCCGGCTCGTCCTGTGACGTTTCGTGGTGTCGTCCGTGGCTGTCGCGCGTTTCAATTCCCCCGACTGCATCCGGGACAACAGCCTCTTTGCGTTGGTAGCGCAGTCGATTTCCTCAGGCTTCGCCTCGATTTCGTCCAGAAGCGTAACGAGGTGTTGCTTGCTTTTCGCGAGCCGTACCTCCATCGCCTCAATGTCCCGCACCTTGCTACGCAGCGCTTCGACCAGCGTGCCGTGCTTCCATTGCGTCAAATCGGGCGGTAGCAACATGCGAATCTCGTCGAGACTGAAGCCGGCCTGTTGCGCCGCCCCGATCAGGTCGAGCATGAGCACCGCCTCGGGCGGATAAATCCGGTAGCCGTTCGACTGGCGTTGAACCTCTAACAGCCCTATGCCCTCATAGAAGCGAATGCGCGACGCAGCAATGCCCGTGCGTGCTGCCAATTCACCGATCTTCACGATTTGGATACTCCTTACCCTCACCGAAGCTGGCCTTCAATTGCATTTCCACGCCGAGTCGAGTCCCAACTACATGGGGTATCAGATCCGCTCGAAAAGTAAGCCTGCATGGCGCCTCAGACGCTCGATGAAGCGCTCGTCGAATACCGTGGCCGGTGTCCAGAAGCCGCCCGCACGCCCAACCTTGGCGCCGTCCTTGACGAGGTCCCTCGCAAGACTGATGGCCGCCTGACCCAGCATCTTGCCGGTTGAGCCATAGCCCGGATCGCGATCCCCAGTCACTTTGATGCGCAACGCCTGGCCGTCATCCGTGCGCCCGAAAAACCGTAAGTCGTAACGGCCTGCCAACTGTGCCTCAGGGCTTGGGCCTTCGCCGGGTTGCGGCAGGAGGAAGCGTTGCATCATGCTGCGAACCGGGCCGGTGACGATGGCCGCCATGAACGCTCCCAGCCCGGCCACGGTGACCAGCGCACTCAGGCGACCCTTCAGGCCTGTGCCGGTCAATATGGCTTCGTCATAGGTAAACCGGCCGCCATAGGCGTTGCCAGAGAGGGCATTGGAGCGATGCACCACACGCTCGTTGATGGCCGCCATCACGAAGGGGGCGACCCATGACCCGAAAGCGGAATCAAACTCCGCGGACTTGACATTGTGTTGGCGCGTCTGAAAACCATGTCCTTTGGGGCAGAGCGCGTAGGGATTGGCGAGTTCCTTTCGTAAGGACGGGTTGGCAGCCGCCTCCTTGACGACGTTGATCAGACTGGCGACTGTGCCGCCTGATGCCCCGCCCTTGAGTGTCTTGACCCGCATCTTGACTTGGGTTGCCGGTGCACCGAATTCTTGCATTGCTTGTCGCTGCAGGAACCAGACCCCCATGTCGGAGGGCACCGAATCGAAGCCACAGCAATGCACGATGCGTGCCCCCGACTCTTGAGCCCTGGACTCATATTTTTCGATCATTCGTTTGATCCACTGGGTCTCGCCAGTGAGATCGCAGTAGTCAATGCCGCTTTCTACGCAAACCTTGATCAGCAGTTCACCATAATGCGCATATGGGCCGACGGTCGATACGATCACCCGGGTCTGCGCGCACATAGCGCGCAACTGGCTCTCATTCGCGGCGTCCGCCACAATGATGGGCAGAGACTGCCCCACCCCGCCCAGCGAGCGCTTGACATCGTTGAGCCTCGCTGCGGATCGGCCCGCGATGGCCCAACTAAGCGTTTCGACCTGGCCCGAGAAGTATTCGGCAAGATATCGCGCCAAGATGTGGCCTACAAAGCTGGTGGCTCCAAATACGACCACGTCATAGTCTGGAGTGCTCATGGATGCTTCCTTGCGGGGCTGCTTCTCGAGGAGCTAGAATTCATACGATTACGTTCAATTTCCTGGACAATCGAACGTCTTCAACGGTGTTGGCAGATTCAACACCATTTGCGCGTCCTTGACCACGTCCAGACGAAGGATTCTCGAGGCACCCAAACCCTTCAGCAACTGGGTCAAGGGGCCGCCGCTTCGCAATAGCTGTATGTCCCGCGGAAGAAGTCGTTGAGCGAACGACAACATGTTGGTCTGGACCGCCGTCTGATGCCATTGCCCATCAATCATGTTGATCGTAGTCGTCATTGCCATATGCGACTGAGGCACGACATTGCGCAAGGCCGGAAGCGGCGCGCTCAGGGTAAGGTCTGGCGTGCCGCCCGGGCCGGCTATTTGAGCCCGTACGTCGGCGTCGATGTTCACTTCGATTGCGGTGCGCCACTTGGGCAACTGGTACCCGTACAGGCCGCGTACGCGTGCGATTTCCGTGGTAACGGGCAATGCCAACACGTGCGCGAAGAAATTTCGTCGTCGCATGGAGTTGAGTAGCTCCAGCATATGGGGTCCATGCGCGCCGGGACGACGGATCACGATCGCGATGGAAACTTCGTCGTACGGGTCGTTATCGCAAACGGCATACGAAAAGAAAGTCAGCGCTAAGAGCCCGTAGCCTGGGAACGCACGCAGTGGCTCGAGGGGCGTCGGTAGCATCGACCTAAGCCGGGGCATAGGTGCGAGGAACAGCACCTGGATACTGCTTGCGCGATAGTAGAAATTGGGGGCCCAGGTCGGACCCACACGCGAAGCAACCAGTTGCTTTGGAATCCGCCGGAAAAAATCGATGTTCCCCGCGGCAGGGTCCCGGGCGACCTCATCAAGGTCGGGGTTCATTCGGAAGCGGTCATAATATCCCCCTGCGGGCACTTCGACCTGCTGCGGCCCGAATTCGACCAGTGTATGTCGCCTATCCATTCGTTGACCTTTCTCAATGAGTAACCTGGCATCTTGTGCCCGAGACATTCCGCCAAAGCGCCCGGCAGCCATCACTTTAAGGTTGAACTCAACTTGAAGGTCAAGCGTCTAGATATGCATATCGCAGCGCGTGCTCGGCCCTTCCTCTAGGCGGTGCTGGCGAAGCAAGTGCTGAAGGCATCTGCGCGAAGTAAGCGCCTTAAGAAATTTACAAACTATTTTGGAACAGTTTTCCGCTACGGGCCGTCATTTTGCGGTGGAAGGACGAGACTTGCCCGGCGCTGGTACAACGCCGTCTTCGCGCAGGCGCTCTAACACCCATTTCTTCCTGTCAGAACACGTCAAATCCAGTGGCCGATTTTCTATGCTCTTTATCGCCGCGAGCAGATGCGCCCTATTTTCTTTGAGGCGCTTTTGCATGTCCTCGATCTCTGCAACCTTCCGCCTCAGGGCTTCGAGCAATTCATCATGTTGCCAGTTGCCCGAGCCGTTCGGCAGCAGATGGCGGATCTGATCGAGCGAAAATCCCGCACCCTGCGCGCTAGCGATGATTTCCAGCATCGACACCGTCTCAGGAGGGTAATCGCGATAACCATTCGCCTTGCGCTCGACCGCGGAGATCAATCCGGCGCTCTCGTAAAAGCGGATGCGCGAGGCCGTCAACCCGCTGAGCTTTGCCAGTTCTCCAATCCTCATACGGCACCTGAAAAAAGCAGTGACAGTAAGGTTAACTTTAATCCTACAGTGTGTCACGGTTGGCGACACGGTTCGGTGAAGCGGGTCGCGGGCAAGCGCACCTCAGCCGTTCTACTATTCCATACAGCATCGCCAACGCCACTAATGGAGGAAAAACATGCCCGACGCAGCCCCGATTCAACCCGGTAACGGTCGCGACGGAAGCTAGTTACGTCACTTCCGGTCGTTTTTCTTCAAAGGTACAAACGTGGGCCACCCGACGGAAGATACAACCGCTGATAAAAAACCGGCTCCCCGCGAGAACTGCTACCCATTATCTCTATGTGGGCTCCATACGTCCTGCTTGGAAGTTGCAGCGCATCCGACACGGTCTTGGGGAGAATGTCGGCCTTGACCGTGTGTACGATTTTTGTCGCGGAAACTTTGTAGACTGTTTTAGTTAACCTCACGAAATTTTCGCTCTCGAGATCGTCCAGCGGTATCTCGGCGAAATAAGGAAAGCGGGTTGCGTCCGCGAAGTAATGACTTATGAATGAGTGATCTTCCGCATCGATTTTCCGATCAAGGCGAATGATATTGCGATCGTCGCCAGCGCCGCATAGCCAGCGCGCCCAGCTGTCATCGGATTCGATTTGTACCCGACGTATTACCGTACTCGTCATCGGAATGAATCTTGTCCCGTCCGACGAGAGGACTTGGTAGATCCATGGCTCGCCCAGCCGTTTTTCCCGAGGGATGACGAAAGTTCCCAGCGCTCTCTTCCTCTCGACATAACCCTCATTGACTAGTGAGCCTACAGCCTTCTGAATGGTGCCAAGACTAAAGGGGACCATCTGAGACATCTCCTGCTCCGTTGGCAGTTTGTCTCCGTCTTTCCAAAATCCATCTTCGATCGCCGCGATGAATACTTCCTTCAAATACTCGTGTTTAACGGGATTATCCACCACGCGGGATTGATAGATATTGAAAAAATTCTTGTTCTTCATATGTCTCCGTTCTTTCGCGGCGTCCTTCGTGTTAATCCCCAATTCATCGGGCTATCTATTAAAATCTTGGGCAGAAGCTTATCGACTGAATATCATACTACATAGTATATGTGGAAAAGTGCAGTTGGTCGGATCGTTGAAGCAGCAAGCGTTTGCAAACGTATATTTGGGTATCGATGGAAGGGTTGGGAGGTTTGCCGCACGAGACGCGGAGGCTCTAGGGCGGCTGAGGCGGCTAGATTCTTCGCACCTGTCGATAACTGAGAATCGTAATCACAAAAGCCGGTCGATGGCGAAGGCCATCCGCCCCGTCGACGCGGCGACAAGATTCGCTGGCAGTCAAGTTCTTCTACTCTGACAATGTTTGCGAATTTGCTGGTGGCGTGGAACGCGACATACGTGGCATGCGCTCGGGCCACTACACGCCTCCGGAATGAAATCGCCCGCACCGGATCGACTCACAAGTGCCGCGGTCACAAATATGCAGGACATCAATTTACGTGGAAGCTTCGTGTCTCCCGCGGGCTATACGAGCGGCCTCCCTCCAAGCTTGGTTCGAGGTGCTTCTACGTGTGCCGGCAATCAGCGCGCTTCGTTAGTCGACCCTGAACAATTCTCAGAGCCTTACGCGATAAGGCGTTGCACCCCAAACCATGTTGAGCGAATTGCAGGAAGAAGGCATATTAACGCTTGATTCCTGCATTTTTAGTTGTATCTTCAACATGCGTTTGACCTGTCCCACGAAGAGATCGTGTGGCAATGGGTGGAGAACCCATATTGGCAGGTCATCACGGGCGAGACGTATCTGCAGACTGAGCCGCCGATCGACCCGTCGAGCCTCACGCGTTGGAGGAAGCGTCTGGGTGAAGCCGGTGTCGCGATGGCCGGAAATCCCTACGACGGCCACACGCTGGCCGAGGCATTGGAGCAGGCATTGATCCTGAGCGACGTGAAGCCGGAAGTCGCCATCGTTGATCGTGGCTACAAGGGAGTGGCTGTCGACGGCGTAAAGATCTATCACCCGGGATTGAGGCGCGGTATTACGCGCGGCATGCGAGCGATGATCCGAAGGGGCAGTGCGATCGAGCCCGCCATCGGCCACATGAAGGCGGAGGGAAAACTCGATCGGAACTGGCTCAAAGGCACCCTCGGCGACGCGATTCACGCGGTGCTGTGCGGTGCCGGCCACAACCTACGCATGATCCTCAGAAAGCTGCGGTTTTATTGCGCCCTCGTCCTTCTCGCTTTACTCAAACACTCAGCCGTACTGTCCTTCGCCGCATAAGTGCCCGTACGACGCAAAACGAATATTCAGGCCCGACCCGTTAGTATGCCCTCTCGCCCATGCGTCTCCGTGATCGGAGACGTCCTCGCAACGCATTTTGTGGTAGACAGCAGGGGTCTGATTTATAAACGGATTATTTTAGTGCCAGAAGACGAAGCCTTGTCAGAGCTGGACCGCGCTAACCCGGAATTTGCATGAGAATCAAGTCGACCCCGAAGTTGCGCGTTCAGCGAACTAACCGTCGCCGCCCTCCCGATCGAATCGGAGGCCACGAGCGACTAGGTATGGAGGTCGATCGTAGGCCAATGGTTCGGCGACCGGAGCCGTGCCTCTCCCACAGCCGGCAGCGGTCTCTAGTGCGTCTAAGCAATCTATCCGTTGTCAGTCGCATTAGCTCAGCGCTTCCATTTGAATCAAAATGCTGCTTGACCTGTCGGCCTTCATGCGATTACGACCAGCATCGCTTAATTACAACCTTAAACTCAAGTACGCCCGGCTCAACAACGGTCGACCATGTACCCAGAGTCGGGTTGCCAGCCATGATGCGGGGCGGTCGCGCACGGCCAACCGCGCGATAGTCCGCTCGGCATCCTTGTTATCCCGTTTCGATTGCGTATTAGTACCCCGATGACATGTATAAAGTAAATTGAAGCCCTCATTCAGCGCGATCTCCCGATAATCGCGATCGTAAAAGCCTTCTGGCCAGCAAAGATGACGCGACTCAGTTCCCAGCCGCGCCAAGAGTTCATTTCGTCCCGCTCGCAAATCTTCTTTCAGACAAGCCCGCTTCGCCGTGCGCGAAGTCGTTAGATGATCCCAACGCCTGTGCGTGTGCGTATGGCTATGAAATTCGAAAGTTCCTGCACGTCTCATCGCTTCGATTTCGGACCAGCGCATGATGGCGTCATCGGCCTTTCCATTCTGGATGGCGATCTGCGAGTCCTCGTGAGAGAGTACGCGGGGCGAACCGGCCGATGCGTCGACTGAAGTCGGACGAACGGGTCCATCGCCGGGCCAACTCGTGACCAGGAAGCAAAGTGCCTTGAATCCCCAACGCTGCAGGATCGGATGCGCGAAAACCCAGTTGTCCAGATAGCCATCGTCAAACGTGATGACCACCGACTTGGCAGGAACCTGCTCGCCGCAAAGAAATGCCGCCAGGCCGTCGCCATCGAGCGTCTGGTAGCCCGCACGACGAAGGTAGGCGATCTGCTGCGTAAAGTGCTCAACGGTGACAGTGAGCATGCCCGGTGAATTGCTGACGTGGTGATACATCAACACAGGTACCGCTCGCGCATGGTGCGGCTTCATGCGTGATAGCCTCTTTCTTGGAGCGAGCGTCGATAGAAGCACATTGTGTCGTACACCATGTTCGTCACGCTGAAGCCTTTCGACAAAATGAATCGACCTGCATGACTCAGTTCGTGTCGAAGCGATGCGTTGTCGATGAGCCGTACGAGCGCTTCTGCCAAAGCGACGGGATCGCGCGGAGGAACCAGCAGACCGTTCACTTCGTCGCTGATCAGCTCGGGCACCCCTCCCACGTCCGTTCCGATGACCGGAAGGCCCAGCGACATCGCCTCGATGAAGGCTTGGCCGAGCGCCTCCTGATGCGTCGGAAGCACGAAGAAATCGCATCCGGCCATGATGTTTGGAACGTCGCTGCGGAATCCCAACAGGTGAATCCGATGCTCGAGGCCGCGGTTCAAGACCATGCGCTTTATTTCTGCGAACATCGGGCCGTCTCCGGCCAGCACGACATGGAATTTCTCACGCGACTCCAGTAGCGGGACGACGGCCGCAATGAGGTCTTCGTGACCCTTCCCTTCCCGCATGATGGCGACCATGCAAGCGACGACATCATCGTCCCGGAGCCCCAGCTCCGTGCGCAGTGTCGACTTCCCGCCCTCAGCGAGTTTCTCAATACCGTCATAGATGGTTTCGACCCGGTCCGCGCCGACTCCGGCGCCGATCAAATACTTCCGAACGTGGTGACTCACCGCGATCACGCGGTGAGGGAGCCAGTTGTAGGTCGCAAGCGAAGTGATGGGCAACGCAAGGTGACGCGTCCGTACAACCAGCGGCGTACCGGCCAGGCGGGCGGCAAAGCCTGCGACCAGGCTGTCGTGGCCACTGTGCGTGTTGAGCACGTCGCAAGCTCGACGCCGCAACATGCATGCAATATCGATTGCGGAGGCGACATCGCCACCCGTCCTCATCTCCGAATGATGCACGGCGAATCCGGCGGCAGCACCGTGCATTCCGATCGACGCGTCACGCGGGCAAATCAGTTCAACACGGTGGCCGGTGTCGCGCATGCCGATCATTTCCCTGAGAGTGCGCATTTCCTGCCCTCCCCACCCCTTCGACGATTCGCTGTGGATGATGCTTAAACTGCGGTTCATGCGACCGATCCCTCGAAAAATTTGCTCGAGAGGGCAATGTTGAAGATGGATCGATAAGCAACGTTGGAGAACTGATGGAGAAACTGTGAAGCCGGACGAGCACTTTGAAGATGACTGCGTCTTCATCGTTTCTCCATCAAATCGCGAAGGAAACCCCATCGTTCGAACGCAGACTTCTTGCCGTTCAAGCGGGCGACTGCCTGCGTCTGATGGAGTTCTTATGAAACTTGAAAGATGGTCTCTGGGTGGCAGTTTGTGCGTGCTGCTGCTGGAGGCAATGCTTGCGGGCTGCGGGCAAGCCGAACAGCTGGGCGCCTCCCCCGCGATTCCCGTGGCGTCGGCGACCGTGGTGCACGCTTCGCTCAGACTCACGGAAGATTTGCCGGGTCGGGTCGCGGCAATGCGCGTCGCTGAGATACGGCCGCAGGTCAGCGGTATCGTGATGCGCCGGCTGTTCGAGCAAGGCACCGAGGTGCGTGCCGGCCAGCCGCTGTTTCAGATCAACCCTGCGCCGTTCAAGGCTGACAGGGACACGGCCGCGGCGGCGCTGCAACGCGCCAAGGCCGCGCTTGCGCGCGCGAAGGTGCAAACGGCACGCCTGCAGCCGCTCGTCGAAGCCGACGCCATCAGCCGCCAGGTCTACGACGACGCCGTCTCGCAGCGCGACCAGGCCGTCGCAGACGTGGCTCAGGCAAGCGCCACGCTCGCGCGCCGGCAGCTCGATCTGAAGTTCGCGACGGTCGAGGCGCCGATCTCGGGCCGCATCGATCAGGCGCTGATGACCGAGGGAGCGCTGGTCGCCAGTAGCGACAGCCAACCCATGGCGCGCATCCAGCAGATCGATCAGGTCTATGTGGATGTGCGCCAGCCGGCGGCATCGCTCGAATCGCTGCGCAACATGCTGTCGACGCAACAACAAGGCGGCGGCGGTGGCCTTCCGGTGAAAGTTCTGCGCGACGACGACACACCGTACGACGTGAAAGGCCGCGTGCTCTTTTCGGGCGTCAACGTCGATTCCGGGACCGGCGATGTGCTGTTGCGCGTGCTGGTCGACAACCCGAAGCGGCAGCTTCTTCCGGGAATGTATGTACGGGCCCGGATTCCGCGCGCGAACTACGCGCGCACGCTGCTTGTTCCGCAGCAGGCGGTCGTACGCGTCGCGGGCAAGCCGCAGGTCTGGGTGATCGACGCGACGAGCCACGCGCGGCCAAGGCCCGTCGAGCTCGGCGAGCTGAGCGGACGTCATTACCGCATTCAATCGGGTCTCACGTCCGGGCAGAAGATCGTGGTCGAAGGCATGGAGCGCCTGAACGACGGCGCGCTGGTCGCCGCGAGCGACGGGAAATCGCCCGGTGCGCCGCTGGCTGCACCCACGCACTGAGTCACGGGAGCGTCCAGCCATGTCCGAATTCTTCATCCGGCGACCCGTCTTCGCGTGGGTGATCGCCCTCTTCATCATCCTGCTGGGCCTGATCGCGATACCGCAACTGCCGATCGAACGTTACCCTTCGGTCGCGCCGCCCGCCGTCACCATTACCGCGACGTATCCCGGCGCCACGCCGCAAACCATGAGCGACTCCGTGCTGAGCCTGATCGAGCGCGAGCTGTCGGGCGTCAAAAATCTGCTCTACTTCGAGTCGTCGGCCGATACGTCGGGCACCGCGCAGATCACGGTGACGTTCAAGCCCGGCACGAATCCCGCGCTCGCCCAGGTCGACGTTCAGAACCAGCTCAAGACCGTCGAGCCGCGCCTGCCCCCGGTCGTGCGCCAGTCCGGCGTGACCGTGGAGTCGGCTTCCTCGGGCTTCCTGATGCTCATCGGTCTCAAGTCCGACAGCGGTCTCTACGACGCGAGCATGCTCAGCGACTACATGGCGCGCAACGTCGTCGAGGAGCTGCGACGCGTCGATGGCGTCGGCCGCGTACAGTTGTTCGGTTCCGAACGGGCGATGCGCATCTGGGTCGATCCGAACAAGCTGATCGGCTATGGCTTGTCGATGAACGACCTGACGACTGCGATCAGCCAGCAGAACGTGCAGATCGCGCCGGGCAGCGTCGGTGCGTCGCCGGCTCTGACCGGTCAGCGGGTGACCGTGCCGCTTACCGCACAAGGGCAACTGACGACCCCGGAACAGTTTGCCGCGATCGTGCTGCGCGCCAACGCCGATGGCTCCCGGGTCGTACTGCGCGACGTCGCGCGGGTCGAGCTCGGCTCGCAGTCGTACAGCTTCGTCAGCAGCGAGAACGGCAAGCCCGCCGCCTTCGCTGGCGTGCAGCTCGCGCCCGGCGCCAATGCGGTCAAGACCGCGGCGGCCGTGCGCGAGCGTCTGAAGGAAGCGGGCAAGGCGATGCCGGCCGGTATCAGCTATTCGATCCCGTTCGATACTTCTCCGTTCGTTCAGATTTCGATCGAGAAGGTTCTCCATACGCTCGTCGAGGCGATGGTGCTCGTGTTCCTCGTGATGTACCTGTTCCTGCAGAACGTGCGCTACACGCTGATCCCCGCCATCGTCGCGCCCGTGGCGATGCTCGGCACATTCACGATCATGTTGGCGACAGGCTTCTCCATCAACGTGCTGACGATGTTCGGCATGGTGCTCGCGATCGGCATCATCGTCGACGATGCGATCGTCGTGGTGGAGAACGTCGAGCGCCTGATGACCGAGGAAGGTCTCTCGCCGAAGCTCGCAACGTCGAAGGCCATGAAGGAGATCTCCGGCGCGATCGTCGGCATCACACTGGTGCTGACCGCGGTGTTCATCCCGATGGCGCTGGCAAGCGGCTCGGTTGGCGTGATCTACCAGCAGTTCACGCTGTCGATGGCAGTCTCCATTCTGTTCTCGGCGCTCCTCGCGCTGACGCTGACGCCCGCTCTGTGCGCGACGATGCTCAAGCCGATCGCGCCTGGTAACCACGAGAAACGTGGCTTCTTCGGCTGGTTCAACCGTCGTTTCGAGCGGATGACGCGCTCGTACGAGTCGCGCGTCGGCCGGCTCGTCGGCCGAACCGGGCGCGTGATGCTGCTGTTCGTGGCCATTTCCGGCGCACTCGTCATCGGCTTTCGCATGCTGCCGTCGTCGTTTCTGCCAGACGAGGATCAGGGCTACTTCATGACAAGCGTCCTGCTGCCCGCCGACGCGACCGCCGAGCGCACGCAGGATGTGGTCGGGACGCTGCAGCGCCATCTCGCGTCGCGCCCGGCGATCCAGTCGAGCATTTCGATCGTCGGCTATGGCTTCTCAGGCTCCGGACCGAATGCCGCGCTGAACTTTGCGGTGCTCAAGGACTGGGACAGGCGCGGCGACGCGACGACGCCCAATGAGAACACGCGTGCACAGCAAGCCATGGCTTCGGTGACCGAGGGATCCGTGATGAGCCTGCTGCCGCCCGCGATCGACGAGCTCGGCACCAGCTCAGGCTTCACGTTGCGTCTGCAGGATCGCGCCAATCACGGCGACGAAGCGCTGAAGGCGGCCCAAGCCAAGCTGCTGGAGCTCGCGGCGAAGAGTGACATCGTAACGGGCGTCTACCCCGATAGCCTGCCGGCGGGTGCCAGCATCCACCTGGAGATTGACCGGCCCAAGGCCGAGGCGCTGGGTGTGTCCTTCACCAGCATCAGCGAAACGCTGTCGGCAGCGATCGGCTCGACCTACGTCAACGACTTCCCGAATGCCGGACGTATGCAGCAGGTCATCATCCAGGCCGACGCGTCCGCGCGCATGCAGATCAACGACGTGCTGAAGCTGTACGTGCGCAATGCCGGCGGCGGCATGGTGCCGCTATCGGAAGTGATCCGTCCCGTCTGGTCCGAGTCGCCACTGCAACTGACGCGCTTCGAGGGCTATCCGGCCGCGCGCATATCGGGCAGCGCCGCGCCGGGTCATTCCAGCGGCGCGGCGATGGCCGAGATGGAACGTCTCGCCGCGCGGTTGCCCTCGGGCTTCACGGTCGAGTGGACCGGACAGTCACTGCAGGAGCGTCAGTCGGCGTCGCAGGCTCCGATGCTAATGGCGCTGTCGATGGTGGTCGTGTTCCTCGTGCTGGCCGCGCTCTACGAGAGCTGGTCGATTCCGCTGTCGGTGATGCTGGTGATACCGCTCGGGCTGATCGGCGCGCTCAGCGCGGTGCTGCTCCGCGGATTGCCGAACGACGTGTTCTTCAAAGTCGGGATGATCACCGTGATCGGCCTGTCCGCGAAGAACGCGATCCTCATCATCGAGTTCGCGAAGCAGTTGCGCGAACAGGGCAAGGGGCTGGCGGAAGCCGCCGTGGAAGCTGCCCGGCTGCGCCTGCGTCCAATCCTGATGACATCGCTAGCGTTCGGCCTCGGCGTGGTGCCGCTGATGATCGCGACCGGCGTGAGCGCGGAAACACAGCACGCGATCGGTACTGGCGTGTTCGGCGGCATGGTCACTGCGACAATCCTCGCCGTCTTCTTCGTGCCCGTCTTCTTCGTTTTCGTGATGAGCATCCAGGAACGCATCGCGGCATGGCGGGCAACCCACCGTAAAAGCGCGGCCGTGCGTCAAGAACAAGAGAGTTGATGTCATGCGAGCCCTCATTCTTCCCGTCGTGCTGGCCGTGTCGGCCTGCTCTTTGACCCCGGCGTTCGTCAGGCCGGCTGCGCCCGTCCCCATGACATACACGACAGGCGCCGCGTCCGATGTGCGCACGAACGCAGCCGATCTGGGCTGGCGCACGATGTTCGGTGACCGGCGTTTGCAGCGTCTCATTGAACTCGCGCTCGAAAGCAATCGCGATCTGCGGCTCGCCGCGCTGAACGTCGAAGCTGCCGCGGCCCAGTATGGCATCCAGCGCGCTGCACAATTGCCTTCTGTCGACGCCACAGGCGGTTTCACACGCCAGCGCATCGCCGCCAATGCCGAGACCGATCCGCCCATCGCCGCGATGACCCAGAAGCAATACGGCGTCAACGTCGGGATCAGCGCGTTCGAGATCGATCTGTTCGGCCGCGTTCGCTCCCTGTCGGATGGCGCGTTCGCCCGTTACCTCGAAAGCGATGACGGACGCCGTGCCGCGCAGATCGCGCTCGTTGGTGCGGTGGCCGACGCGTACTTCGCCGAGCGCCTCGCACAGGAGCAGCGCGAGTTGGCCGAACACACCCTTGCGGACTGGCGGGAGTCACTCGACCTCGCGCGCCGGCTCAGGAACGCCCATCAGGCGAGCAGCGTCGACGTGGCCGGCGCCGAAGGTCAAGTTGCCAGCGCCGAAGCAGATCTGGAGGCGCGCGCACGCATGGTCGAGCAGGCCGGCAATGCACTGCGGCTCCTGATCGGCGCCGACTTCCCGAAGGATCTGCCGGAGCCGACCCCGCTGGCGCAGCAACCGGTCATGACGCGACTGCCAGCAGGCCTGCCGTCCGACCTGCTGTTCCGGCGGCCCGATATTTTGCAGGCGGAACAGGACCTGATCGCCGCCAATGCCGATATCGGTGCGGCGCGCGCCGCATTCTTTCCACGACTCTCATTGACAAGTTCTTTGGGTTTGATCAGTCCGGCCATGAGCGGCCTTTTCGACGGCGACCATCGGGCATGGACCTTCGCGCCGCAGGTCACAGTCCCGCTGTTTCAGGGCGGCCGCCTGCGCGCCGAGCTCCGACTCGCCGAAGTGCGCAAGACAAGCGCGGTTGCCGGATACGAACGGGCTGTGCAAATCGCGTTCCGCGAAGTCGCCGACGGCCTAGCGGGTCGCGACACCTTCCATCGGCAGATCGAGGCTCAGGTGCGGGTGGTGGCGAGCGCCGAGCGTCGCACTGATCTGTCTACCCTGCGCTATCGCGCCGGCGTCGACGGACGCCTCGAATTGCTGGATTCCCAGAGGCAGCTTTATGCATCGAGGCAGGTGCTGCTGGACTTGCGCCGCGCGGAGTTCGGCAATGCCGTCGCCCTTTACAAGGCGCTCGGCGGTGGCCTGACCGAGACCGACGTGAGGCCTCCCGACCCCGCGCCCGAGCTGAGCCTTGCCGCGCCCCACCCATTGGCACGATCATGAAACAACCCGAAAAACGTCGCACCGTCGCTCTTCTGATTCATGGCCTCGGCGGCACGGAGCACGATCTTGGTATCTTGCGCAAGTCTTTGAACCAGATTGGGATCGATACGCACGCGCTTTCGTTGCCGGGACACGGATCGAGCCCGGAGGACCTGATCATGGCTCGGGCGGAGCAATGGATAAACGTAGCGACGCGGGAATATGACATGCTCGCCCGTACCTATGAAACGGTGCATCTCATCGGTATGTGCATGGGAGCGCTTCTCGCATTGATCGTCGCGGAGCGTCGACCGCGCGACGGCAAGCTCGTCCTGCTCGCAGCACCGGTCTTTCTCGACGGGTGGTCGATGCCGTTTTATCGGCGACTCCGGTATTTCCTCTACCTCATTCCTTGTCTGGCCCGAAGAATGAGAGTCACCGAGCAAGATCCTTATGGAATCAAGAACGCGTTGACGCGATCCTTGATCAAGGCCCGGTTCCAAAGGGGCGACGCGTTTCACTACCGCTGGGTTCCGCTGGCGTGTATTCGCCAGGTCGATCGACTGCGCTACAAGGTGTGGAAGGTCGCGAGACACATCAGACATCCGACGCTCGTGATCAATTCTCGCGAAGACGAAGTGACCTCGGTCAAGTCCGCTTCATTTCTGGTCGACGCCATACCCACGTCCAGATGCCTGATCGTAGAGAACAGCTATCACATGTTATGCATCGACAACGATCGGAAGCAGATAGCGGAAACGATGACGGCGTTCCTTGGAAACTGACAGGAAAGGGATGTTCGCTGTGTTGAGATATCATCGAGATTTCATGGAGCTGATTGCGTATTCGGCGGTGCTGCCCCACGATGTCGCTTCTGCCGGAAGCCTGTAACGACATGAACGCGCTGATTCTCATCGCCGAAGACGAACCCGAAATCGCGGAAATTCTCGACGCTTATCTTGTACGCGAGGGGTATCGCACTTATCGGGTCGGCAATGGACAGACCGCGCTCGATGTTCATTCGACACTGAAGCCGGATCTCGTGCTTCTCGACATCCGCATGCCCGGCAAGGACGGCTGGGAAGTGCTCGCTGAACTGCGTCGGCGCGGCGATACCCCGGTCGTCGTCGTAACGGCGCTCGATCAGGATATCGACAGGCTACAGGGCTTGCGCATCGGAGCGGATGACTACGTCTCGAAGCCGTTCAACCCGGTCGAAGTCGTGGCGCGGGTCGGCGCGGTGCTGCGGCGCACGGCTGCGTCACGGACTGAAACAGTCATTCGCGTGGGCCGGCTCGAGATCGACACGGAAAGCTACGTCGCCAGCATCCGGCAAGCGGGCACGAGTGCAGCTCCAGCCGGAAACGCGGTCCAACTTGCCCTCACGCTCACCGAATTCCGCGTGCTTACCCATATGGCGAGATCGCCGCAGCGGGTATTCACTCGCAGCGAACTGATCGATGCCTGCATGCCCGGCAGTGGCGCGCTCGAACGCACGGTCGACAGCCACGTCAGCAACTTGCGCAAAAAGCTCGAAAAGGCTGGCGCGGCGGAAATCATCACGGTAGTACGGGGCGTCGGTTACCGACTCGCGAGCACGTGATGGAGAAGACGCAGCGCAATGAAGCTCAACATCGCGGACGCCTCAGTCGTCAGATCGTGCTTTCGATGGGCCTGGTATCGATTATCACGATGCTCATCGCCTTTGTCGGATCGGTCGTGATCTACGGCTGGCTGTATGCGCTCTCGCCTCCTGAGCTTCCCAAGACGCCCGTCGAGTGGCTCATTCCCGATTCGATCGATTTCCTGATCTTCGCCACGCTGCTGTTGATCGGCCTCGTAGTGGCGGTCGTCATGGCGTCTCGCCTGGCCCGCCGTATTCTCGCGCCACTGAACTCGCTTGCTGAAGGCGCGCGCCGCATCGCAGCAGGCGACCTCGAAGCACGCGCGCTTCCCGGTGACCGTTCGCTCGGCGACACCGCGCTCCTTGTCGATGATTTCAATGCGATGGCCATCAGGCTGCAGCAAATGGCGGCTGACATGACAGCCTGGAACGCGGCGATCGCGCACGAGTTGCGCACACCACTGACGATTTTGCGCGGCCGCCTTCAAGGAATGCGCGATGGCGTGTTCAAGCCCGATGATGCGCAGATTCGCGGACTGCTGTATCAGGTAGAAGGCCTTGCGCGGATCGTCGACGACCTCCACATCATCACGCTTCAGGACATCGGCCGGCTGGAAATGCATTTCGAACCGACACGCATCGACATTGAGATACGTCGAGCGGTCGATTCCATCAGCGACGCACTGTATGAGGCAGGTTTTACGATAGAACTCGACGTCAGTGACGCAATGGTCGTATGCGATGGTGCGCGCATCCGGCAAGCTCTTCTTGCGCTGCTCGACAACGCACGGCGCTATGCGATTCCAGGTCGATTGCGAGTGGCGCTTGGGCTCGCGCCGGCCGCCTTGGTGCTGAGTGTCGAGGATGGCGGCCCCGGCCTTGCGCCCGAATTTGCGAAGCTGGTATTCGAGCCTTTCACGCGCGCCGACGCGTCACGCTCCAGACAGTTTGGCGGATCGGGATTGGGTCTGTCGGTGGTACGCGCAATTGCGCTCGCCCATCGGGGCCGCGCGACCTTCCGCCCGTCGGCCGCCGGAGGCTCGATTTTCGAGCTCACGCTACCTCGCATTTGACGCCCTATCTACTTTTTCCCGGATATAAATGCATCGTCATTGCAACGGCGATCGTGTGACCGCCGACCGCTTCAACTTCATTTAGAGTGAATCCGGCTCGTCTTTGCGCCAATCGGTTTTGCGCAGGGCACGTAATGATGGGCTGCATCCGCGCGTCTACCGTGTAGATACAGCCTCTGGGCAATCAGGCCTTTTTGCTATAGGCATTACACCAACCCTTACCTGCGACCTGCTTACCGCCGAACATCGGACACGGAGCGGACACGTCATTCGGCCTGCCCTGATAAAACGTACAGTTACGGCAAGCCTGATCCGCTGTGTACTTCGCATACTTAAGCTTGTCGACCGTGGCCGCATCGGCCTTGTAACCGAGCGCGAGCGATGTTGGATCGGTTTCCGACGCATCGGCTGGACCAGCAAAGGCAATGCGAGACAGCGCTAGTCCCGAAGCAACGCCCGCGGTGGTGATCATAAAAGTGCGACGGGACTTCCTCATGTAAGCTCTCCATTTTGTGAAATTGGTGTGTGACCAAGGCCTGCAAAAACCTATAGTCGGTAAAACAACGTTGATTAGCAATGGGCAGGACCCAGGCGTTGCGTTCAGACTTTCAGCGCGCCGAAAATTTCGCTCAACATGGTCTTCGCGTCGCCGAACAGCATGCGATTGTTGTCCTTGTAGAAGAGCGGGTTGTCTACGCCGGCGTAGCCCGAGGCCATGCTGCGTTTCATCACGATTGAGGTTTTGGCCTTCCAGACCTCCAGCACCGGCATGCCGGCGATCGGGCTCGCCGGGTCCTCCTGCGCCGCCGGGTTCACGATGTCGTTCGCGCCGATAACCATTGACACGTCCGCCTCGCGGAAGTCAGCGTTAATCTCTTCCATCTCCATCACGATGTTGTAGGGCACCTTCGCTTCGGCCAGCAGCACGTTCATGTGGCCCGGCATGCGGCCCGCCACCGGATGAATCGCGAACCGCACGTCGACGCCCTTTTCGCGCAACAGCCTGGTGAGTTCGAACACCGTGTGCTGGGCCTGCGCGACTGCCATGCCATAGCCGGGCACGATGATTACGCTTTTCGCATCGCGCAGCAGCTCGGCGGTTTCGGCGGCGCTCACTGCCACCACCTCGCCGGCCGGCTGCGCACCGGCGCCCGCCGGTGCCGATACGCCGCTGCCGGTACCGAAGCCGCCGGCAATCACGCTGATGAAGTTGCGATTCATCGCGCGGCACATGATGTACGACAGAATCGCGCCCGACGAGCCCACCAGCGCACCGATCACGATCAGCAAGTCGTTGCTGAGCATGAAGCCGGTGGCCGCCGCCGCCCAACCCGAGTAGCTGTTGAGCATCGACACCACTACGGGCATGTCGGCGCCGCCGATCGCCATCACCATGTGCACACCGAACAGGAGCGAAATCGCCGTCATCACGAAGAGCGGCGTCATGCCGTCCTGAATCGTCCCCGCATGCAGAAACGCACGGCCGAACACGATCACCACCAGCAGCGCGGCGAGGTTCAGCCAGTGCCGTGCCGGCAGCAGCAGCGGTTTTCCGCCGATCTTGCCCGACAGCTTGCCGAACGCAATGACCGATCCCGCGAAAGTCACCGCACCGATCAGAATGCCGACATAAATCTCGACTTCGTGGATCGCCTTCTCGGCGCCGGTGAACTGCACGGAGGTGTCGATGTAGCTGGCAAAGCCCACCAGGCAGGCCGCCAGGCCCACCAGGCTGTGCATCAGCGCGACCAGTTCGGGCATCTGCGTCATCTGCACCTTCTTCGCGGCGAACAGGCCGACGGCGCCGCCGACGACCAGCGCAGCGACAACGTACGGAATGCCTGCGGCCGACACGCGCGGACCGAGTCCGGTGGCCAGCACCGCGATGAGCATGCCGATCATGCCGAGCAAGTTGCCGCGGCGCGCGGTTTCGGGATTGGCCAGTCCGCCGAGGCTCAGGATGAAGAGAATCGCCGCGCCAATATAGGAGACGGTAGTCAGGTTGGAAGTCATTGTTGTCGTCCCCTTATTTGCGGAACATCGCCAGCATGCGCCGCGTCACCGCGAAGCCGCCGAACATGTTGACGGCCGTGAGTGCCAACGCGCCCACGGCCAGGCTCAGGATCAGCCCCGACGGCCGGTCGCCTGCGCCTGCGGCCAGTTCGCCCAGCGGCGGTGCGACCTGCACCAGCGCACCGATGGCGATGATCGACGAGATCGCGTTGGTCACGCTCATCAGCGGCGTGTGCAGCGACGGCGTGACATTCCAGATCACCATGTAGCCGATGAAGCAGGCCAGTACGAACACCGTGAAGTGCGACAGGAACGTGGCCGGCGCAAACAGCCCCACCAGCAGGAACGCCAGTGCACCGATGCCGAACACGATGACCAGCGCCTTGACCGACATCGGCTCGCTGTTGCCGTGGACGTTGCTCTTTTTGGGTGCGGCCGCTGCGGGCGCGGCCGACTGAGGCTTGGGGACGACGGTCGGCTGCTTGATCGGCGGCGGCGGCCAAGTGATGTTGCCTTCCTTGATAACCGTAAGGCCGCGGATGGCATCGTCATCGAAGTCGACGTTGATCGTGCCGTCCTTGGTCTTGCACAATTCCTCGACCACGCGCAACAGGTTGTTGCCATACAACGTGGACGACTGCCGCGCCAGGCGCGAGGCGAGATCCGTATAGCCAACGATGGTCACGCCGTGACGCACCACTGCCTCGCCGGGCACGGTGAGCTCGCAGTTGCCGCCTTGCTCCGCTGCCATGTCCACGATCACGCTGCCCGGCTTCATCGACTGCACCATTTCGGCCGTGATGAGCTTCGGAGCCGGCTTGCCGGGAATCAGCGCGGTCGTGATGATGATGTCCGCGTCCCTGGCCTGCTGCGCGTACATCGCGCGCTGCGCTTGCTGGAAACCCTCGCTCATGACCTTGGCGTAGCCACCACCGCCCGAGCCTTCCTCGTCGTAGTCCACCTTGACGAATTCGCCACCCAGGGACTTGACCTGGTCGGCCACCTCGGCGCGCGTGTCGTTGGCGCGCACGATCGCACCAAGACTGGCTGCGGTGCCGATTGCAGCCAAGCCTGCTACGCCAGCGCCAGCGATGAAGACCTTGGCAGGCGGGATCTTGCCGGCGGCGGTGACCTGACCGTTCAGGAAGCGGCCGAAAGCATGTGCTGCCTCGATCACCGCACGGTAGCCGCTGATGCCAGCCATCGAGGTAAGCGCGTCCATCTTCTGCGCGCGTGACAGCGTGCGCGGCAGCGAATCGATCGCCAGCACCGTGGCCTGCTTGGCGGCCAGCTGCTGCATCAGCTCGGGGTTTTGTGCCGGCCAGACGAAACCGATCAAGATGCCGCCGTCGCGCATCAGCGCCACTTCCTCGCTGCTCGGGGCGCGCACCTTGAAAACGATATCGCTGCGAGCCCAGAGTTCGGCGGCCGAAGCCACGACCTCGGCACCGGCCGCACGGTAGGCGTCATCGTCAAAATTTCCGGCGGCGCCGGCACCGCTTTGCACAGCCACCCGAAACCCCAGCTTGAGCAATTTCTCGACTACCTCCGGTACGGTCGCGACGCGCCGTTCGCCAGTGGTTACTTCCGAAGGAATGCCAATCAGTAATGTCATAGGGAAAGTTGATTGTTCACATTGGTATCGATCATCGCAAGGAGCTTGAACCTCTGTCTCACTGAAACTTCTCCTTGCTGGATGGGGTTGCGCGCGTGGATCTCCAACGAAGTGTGCGAGGAGGTGCGATGCAGGCGCGGCGGTAATGGCGAAGTCAGGCCAGCGGCGCGATGATCAATCGTCCGCGCAGAAAATCGACGCGGCGATATTGGTGAAGTTCTTCACGTCGCCAATCACCTCGGCGGCTTTGGCGGAGGAAAGAGCCATATTGATGCTGGCCTGATCGCTGAAGCGCAGTATTGCCACGCATGCGAAGGGTTGTGGATCGGATGACGGAAACAGGACCTCGGCCGATTGAAGACCGAACTCACTCCACGCCGAGCGGACAAGCGGAGCATGGGTCGAAAGGTAATATTCGCGGTCGAACGTCGCACCTTCTGCGTTCAGGTAGGTCACCATCAGGGTAGTCATATTGAATCCTTTGTTGAGAGATGTGAGAGAGTCGCCTTATTAGCTGCGCCAGCGCCTTGAAAGCGATTTGGCATCGTCCGTGCACGGCGCAGCAACTGACCGCCAAACAACAACATCCACAGCGGCAGAACGAGCACGACCACCATCTCGCTGGAGCTCGACAGCGCCTCGAGGTCTGGAAAAAAGCCGAACAAGAAGAAGACCGCGAAGGCCCAGCCGACGATCTTCAGCAGAATCGATCCCTTCCAGCCGGCCTTTTTGAGCACGTTGGCGGCGATCAGCGTCCAGAAGAGAACGAGCGGACCCTCAATCCACCAGAGGCCGTTTTGTGTCGCATTAGCTATTGCCGTCCATACTGCCGCCGCGGCGCTTCTCGTAGCGTCGTCGCCGCCCGCGTAAAGATGGGCGAGTGGGTGAAGGGTTGCAAACTGCATGACGGCACCGGTCACGCCCACCATGACATACAACGCGACAGCCATCGCCACCATACTGCCTAGCGAGCCCAGTTCTTCGCGAAATGCGTGCACAAAGTAGCCGCCAATGACGACGAAGGGCAGATAGAACCCGAGTGTGTCGGCAACCATGCACCAGCGAAACAGCTCGCGACTATTCGGTGGCAAGGCGAGCATCGATGCGCCGTGCAGCACCATATCCGCATCCGGACCAGTTACTGCAAAAGACAATCCGACATTCGCGTACGCCAGAACGCCACCGATGATCGCGCTCCAAGCCGTGAAGCGCATTACCTTGCGCGAGGTCTGATTCATCATAATCTCCAGGAGAAACGTTTAGCGCTGCGCACATAGACTTCCAGTCGCCCGGAACTTAGCAACAGCGTCGTCTTCGCTTAATTGCGGTAAGGGGCGAGACTCTCCGCCATCAGGCTCCCGCTTTGAGCACGCTCCAGGGCGCAATAGCCGTAGTAGATGGCCGGCATGAAATAGGCCCATGTACACAGCGCTAACGTGAAAAAATTGAGCAC
The DNA here is from genome assembly GCF_018408855.1 of Caballeronia sp. NK8. Lineage (GTDB taxonomy): Bacteria > Pseudomonadota > Gammaproteobacteria > Burkholderiales > Burkholderiaceae > Caballeronia. The sequence goes on from NZ_AP024326.1 coordinate 343,315, forward strand.
GACGTTGGTTTCCTCGCCGGGGATTTTGTAGAAATCGTAGATACCTGCAATCGCGAACGAGGCCACTAGCGACACAACGACGCCCAGCGCCTCAAGCATGGCGCCCACGTTTAGCAATCGTTTGACGAAATAAGCGAGATAGATCGACAGGCAGATCCACATCGCAAGATAGTAGTAAGGCAAAAACCCGGAAATAAAATCTGCTCCGACTAAAACGAATGTGAGCACAAACGAAGCGGCAAACACCGCGACGTCCTGCCGAATTGACGGCTTGTAGCCGTGCGTAATCGCCAATAAGCCGGCGACGGCGATGATGGGCATGCCGAACCCTCGAGAGAACGCGTCGAAGAAGTGCGCTATCTCATAGGAAACTGCGTTACCTGTGGCAAAGAATAGGATAGCGTTCGTCGCCGAGGTGCCGACGATCCACATCTCCAGACCGAGAAGATAGTTTTTTTTCTTGACGAACTTCCAGCCATAAAAGAATGAGCTCACCGCCAGCAAAGCACTAGAGAGCATAAGAACTAAAGATCTGAGGTCCATCGCTTACTCCCAATTCCGGTTGTATCTGATTGGTCAATCTTTCTTCGGTTCAAGGCTTGCCAGATAGGTGGCAACGGCTTTGCGATCTTCAGGCGAAAAACCCATTGCAAGGTTTTTCATCACGCCTGTAGGTTCGCTGCGGGTGCCCGAAGCGAAGTGATCGAACTGCGCAAGCAGATAGTCGTACCCCTGGCCAGCCAGACGCGGAAACTGATCGTGGCCCATCAATCGAGCGCCATGACATGCGGCACAGTTGGCAGCGGCTACCAGATGCAGCCCTTTCTCGCGCAGTTGCGCATCCGGCCTGAAGTAACGATTCGCGACAGGGGGCACACCCGCGAAATATGCCGCCAGCGACTTGATCTGCGCATCGCTCATCGTCAACGCGAGAGGCGTCATATTCGGATTTCGCCGCGCCTGACCTGAGAAGTCGTGGAGTTGAGCCTCTAGGTAAGGTGCTGGTTGCCCCGCCAAGCTCGGATACCCCTGGTGGAGTGAATTGCCCTTGACGCCGTGGCAGCCCATGCAGACATCGGTTACATGTGGCCAAGCGCCACCGTCGACCAGGTAAGCGGTCGTCGAGTTAGCGATATAGCTCTGAAGCCGATAAAGACCCAGCAGATCGGAACCGAAAATGGCCAGCAACAGTACGACGGCCAAAGGAACGCAAATCAATAGGATTTTTTTCATCATCGCCTCTTACGCCCGACGCAGGGCGTTCAGGGCCTGAAGCGCGCCCTGATGTCCTGAGCGCACGGCGCCATCCATGTAGCCGGCCCAAATATTCGCAGTCTCCGTCCCCGACCAGATCAGCCTGCCGCACGACGGGCGGAGAGCCTCGCCGTGTGCACTCCAAAATCCCGGAGGAATGGCGGAAACGCAGGTTAAGGTCCAGCGATCCGCCTGGCCCCAGTCTTGATCGTGGTAGGCAACGGGAGACAGCGCTTCGTCGCCCCATGCCTGGGCGTAGAACTGCTTATGCATAGCGATCGCCGCGTCCCGTTCCGATGGCACCTTGGCGTTCTCGACGAATGCATTGATGACGCCGATCTCTGCGGCGGGCGGAGAGTTGTCATAGGCCCAGATGATTGGGCCATTAAACTGAAAAATGCTCCCGTTCATTCCCTTGTCGCGCCAGAATGGACGGCGATACACCATGGCCGTTTTCCTCGCGGGAGAATGCGCGGGCCAGGCGCGCTGCAGAGCCGCGCGCTTTTCTGGCAGCGGAGGATCGAACTGGATCTGATGACACAATGCAGGATGGATGGCCATGACGACGGTTCGCGCGCGCACTTCGCCATGGTCGGTATGCAGGGTGACGACGTCGCCATCCCATCCAGCAATCCGGCGCACCGGAGTTGACAGGCGCACCTTACTGCTCAGTTGCTGGGCCATCTTAATGCTGAGGATTTGCGAGCCGCCAATGAAACGTGTTTCCTGGGCGCTATGCTTGATGCTGTCAAGCTGCGAGTAATCGCAATCTGCGGAATTGATCATCGAAAGGAAGTGCAGCAATCCCATCTTCGCCGGGGCCGTGCCGCCCGAAAGGGTGATGCTGCCATTCCATGCCACTTGGTCTTCTGGCTTGATATTCTGTTTTTGCAGCCAGTCGCCGACAGACAGCTTGTCCAGTTCGCCGGCCATCGGAGACGTCCAGGGCGTGCCGCAAGGCACATCGCGCGCGAGTCTGCTGAGCTTTGCCCCGATCGCCTCGTCGGTGCCGAAAGTGCCTTTTAGATCGACTGTCACGCGACCGTCGCCGCCGAGAACAACTGTATTGCCATCGTAATAAGTTGGGAAGGTACCGACACCCAATTCGCGCGCAAGATCTGCGACGGCTGTCTGACCAGGACCGATCCATTGGCCGCCGACTTCCGAAACGTACCCGCCGGGAATGTTGTAGTTGAGCGTTCGCCCCCCCACACGATCACGGGCTTCCAGCACCAGAATGGACTCGCAGCCTGCTTGATGCAGATCTCGCGCGGCGGTCAGTCCAGCCAGCCCCGCTCCTATGATGGCGACGTCGAGAACGTCGTCCGCGCTTGGCGCGCTCTTGGGGACGGTCGCAAAAGACTGTCGGGCACCGACGGCGAGCGTGCCGACGGCCGCTGAGGCACCGGCATACTTAAGCCATTGCCTGCGCCCCAGGCTTTCGGCGCCTTCAGGGAACAATTTTTCTGCCATAGTGCCTCTGTCTGCGTGATGAGGTCCCGCTGTTGCGTTTCCCCGAAACTGCCCCGTTCAGGCTCCAGGCTCCATATCCGGGTCGAAATAACGTCCTGCGCATATCCTCAAAAGCCCCTTCAGAACAATTGATAAGCTTTATGCGAGACTGCGGATCTGCCGTTCCAGTGCCGTGCATATAGTCCAACATGACAAATATAGGTCGCTATACCAATCATTAAGGCGAAGAGATGCAGCGCGACTCGCAACGTTTCGCTGTCGGACGTCTCGCTAAGTACCAAAGTGCAGCGCCATAGAAAGATCTTGATCCGGGCTGGTAAGCAGGATCGGCCCGCATCCGTCCGAACATCACTGGCGCATGTCCGGACTAGCGCTCACATTGACGACACCAGCTCCGGCACGATCTGGAAAAGATCGCCCACGAGACCGTAGTCGGCCACGCTGAAAATTGGCGCTTCTTCATCCTTGTTGATTGCGACAATCACCTTTGAGTCCTTCATGCCAGCCAGGTGCTGAATCGCACCCGAGATGCCCACGGCAACGTACAGGTGCGGTGCGACGATCTTGCCGGTCTGGCCGACTTGGTAGTCGTTTGACACATATCCCGCATCCACTGCCGCACGCGAGGCGCCGAGTGCTGCGTTGAGCTTGTCGGCGAGCGGCTCCAGAATCGACGCAAAACTCTCGCTGCTGCCCAGGCCGCGGCCACCCGAAACGACGATCTTTGCGCTAGTCAGCTCCGGACGGTCGAGTTTCGTGACTTCACGGCCAACGAATTGCGAGAGGCCGCTGTCCGCTGACGCGTCGAGCCTTTCCACGACGGCATTGCCACCGTGTGTGGAATCTGCATCAAATGCCGTGGGCCGCACCGTGATGACCTTGATCGGATCCACTGACTGAACAGTTACGATCGCATTGCCCGCATAGACTGGACGCTCGAACGTGTCCGGCGAGTTCACTGCCGTGATTTCCGAGATTTGCGCGACGTCAAGCTTTGCAGCAATCCGCGGCGTAACGTTTTTGCCCGCTGCCGTGGCCGGCGCGAGAATGTGCGAATAGTTCCTCGCAATCGAAAGCACCGTCGCTTCAACGTTCTCTGCGAGGCCTACTTCGAGGTGCGGGGCATCGGCTAGCAGCACCTTCGAAACGCCCGCGATCTTCGCCGCTGAATCGGCCGCGGCCTTTGCGTTGTGACCTAAAATCAGCACGTGCACGTCGCCCCCGATCTTCTGTGCAGCGGCGACCGTGTTCAGCGTTGCAGCTCTAACCGACACGTTATCGTGTTCAGCAATAACCAGGTTCGTCATCTCTCTCGCTCCCTAACCTTCAGATAACCTTGGCTTCAGTCTTCAGCTTCTCGACGAGTGCCTTCACGTCGGCAACCTTCACACCAGCCGAGCGCGCGGGCGGCTCAGCGACCTTCAGGGTTCGCAGACGCGGCGTGACGTCCACACCAAAGTCGTCGGGCTTAACCGTCTCCAGCGGCTTCTTCTTCGCCTTCATGATGTTCGGCAGCGTGACGTAGCGCGGCTCGTTCAAACGAAGGTCGGTAGTCACAACTGCGGGCAGTTTGAGCGACAGCGTTTCCGCACCGCCATCGACTTCACGTACGACCGTGGCCTCGCCATCAGCGATGGTGATCTTCGAAGCGAAGGTCGCTTGCGGCAAGTTCGCGATCGCGGCGAGCATCTGGCCGGTCTGGTTCGAATCGTCGTCGATGGACTGCTTACCGAGGATCACGAGCTGCGGTTGCTCCTTGTCGACAAGTGCCTTGAGCAGCTTTGCCACGGCGAGCGGTTGCAGGATCTCATTCGACTCGATGAGGATCGCGCGATCCGCGCCTATCGCGAGTGCCGTCCGCAGAGTCTCCTGGACCTGCATCACCCCCGCGGACACCGCGATGATCTCCGTGGCCAAGCCGGCTTCCTTAAGACGCACCGCCTCTTCCACGGCAATTTCGTCGAATGGGTTTATCGACATCTTCACATTGGCGATATCGATACCTGTTCCGTCGGACTTCACGCCGACCTTCACATTCGCGTCCACGACCCGCTTCACCGCCACCAACACTTTCATTGCTGTTCCTCGTTTAATCCACTTGCGCTGCGTGCGCTCGTCGCGGGCACCTGAGTCGAAGCGGCGACAGTCGTTAGCACAGCAGCGAGCTGCACTGCCCTCTCATCAGCCACGTTCTGATACCTGGACCGGGGGTGCCGTGGAGCCGACGCGAAGCCAACTTGCGCCGACGGGTTGTTCACTCTTTCATCCAACCGTTCTGATAAAGCTTTCCTGCGAGCACGCCAAGACGCAACGTGAGGTGGTAATTCTCGCCGTCCTCGATCAGTGCGGACCGGACATCACGGAACAGCTTCTCGATCGGGAACTCGCGTGTGGTGCCATTACCGCCGAAGAGCTGGAACGCCTCAGTCGTAATCTTCATGGCTTCCTCCGTCACGCTGACCTTGGCCTGGGCTGTTGCGTACGGATGGCTCTTCGGAGACAGACGTGAGAATGCGAGGCTGCGTCGCGCGATCGCACGCGCCATTTCCAGCCGACGCAGCATCTCGCCCACGCGCAATTGCGTCATCTGATGGTCGATCAACAGCGCTCCGCCTTGCTTGCGTTCGTGGCAGTATCCCAGCGCGAGTTCGAACGCGGCGCGGGCCACGCCTACGAACACCTGGCACATGTGCGTGCCGGCGAACGACCATGTTGAGGCCAGGTTGCCGAGGTAATCGTCCTGCAGCGCAATTGCGAAGCGCTTGGGCACCTTCACGTTGTCGAAGTAGATTTCGCCCTGCGGCAGTGAGCGCTGGCCAATCTTGTCGAGCGGTTTGCCTCGGGAGACACCTGGCAAATCAAGCGGAAGAATCATGCCGATTCCGTTCGTGAACGCACTTCGTTCCCCGCTTCCATAGAAGCCATCGCCATAATCCGCCGCCATGTACGCGAGCGCCACCTGAGCGACCGAGCCGTTGGAGATCCATGCGGAACTTTGACCGTTGATGACGATTTCATCCGCGACTACCTTCGCGGTAAGGTTACCCAACGGCTGCTTGCCGATCGCGCTGATCTCGTCGCGATAGAGAATCGCGGCATCGGTGCCGCGGTCAGGCTGGGTATTCATCCAACAACCAATCTTGCCGGCGCACATATCGATCAGCTCCTGGTTGCCGACCGATTGCGCCATCATCAGCGGGGCTGGCGCCACGCCGATCGAAACAGCAAGCCCTGCATCACCCCAACCGAGCTCTTCGCCAATCAGCGATTCGATGCGCACCGCCATGTCCGGCGGAAGCTGCGCGAGCAACTGCGGATCAAGGCCAAGCTTCGCGCTCTCCATCATGGCGGTCCAGTACGGCGAGCCGGGTGCGATCACTTCCTCCGGCGTCATTCGATCGAGTTCGCGGCCGACGGGCCTCAACACATCGCGTGCGAAACGGTGAACCGTGTCCTGGATCGCACGTTCTTCCTCGCCCAACGGGGTTTCGAAGCCGGTCAATCCAGCCAGCGGCAATCCTACGGACTTGTGTAGTCGAATCATTCCGATATTCCTCCTGTCCAGGATGCAACTCGACCAGACTGCCTGGCAGTCTGGTCACCTCAATTGTAGATATAAATACCAAACATAGGTCACGATACAAATTACAACATGGAAAAAAAAGACGGGTATTCCCTGTCCTTCTTATCCGGATCGCGACTAAATGTTTCTTCTATGGCCTGTTCACGCTTCCAGCCAGCCCTAAACAATCTTCGCGTCTATCGCGTTTCCCCAACCAAGGTATGCGCGATCTCGAACAACTTCGCCTCGAACTTTCGCATGTACGCCCGGCTACTGCGCACGGTGCCCAGATGGAAGGTCACGCCGTCGAGCATGGAAATGAGCAGCACTGCGATGTGCGCGCTCTCGGCGGCTCCACGTGCCGGATTTGCGGCATGAATGAGATCAGCAACTTGACTTGTCAAGGTGTCGTACCAGTCGTTGCGCATTTGCGCGCACTCGGGGTCAGTAGACGCAAACGAAAAGAAATGCCACCACAGCGAGATGTACTCTGAGTCCTTGGCGTCCTGCACCGACTGATGGAGAATGGCGTCGATCGTCGCACGCGGCGAAGCATTGCTTTGGAGCGCCCGCTTCAACGCATCGAAATATGTGTCGATCGCGGGTAGCATGACCGCCCGCAGGACGGCAGAGCGTGTTGGGAAGTAATACTGGAGGTTGCTGACACTGATTCCCGCACGCAAAGCAACGGCGCGCAGCGAGAACGCCATGGGCCCACTCTCGAGCAAAAGCTTCCTTGCCGCACGGATGATGGCATTGCGCGTACGTAAGCCTTGGGCGCGCAGGCCATCAGCGGGATGTCCCAAGGAAGAGGCTGCGCCCGATGCGCGCCGCTTACGGGGACTGGGCTCTTTTCGCACTGTCATCGCTTTCCCTCCCGAGTGAGGTGTACGCCCCCGCCGGGGCCGTAATGCAGTCACGATTGCGCCCAAGGTACACATGGCTTCGAGCACATCGGGACGTACCTCCGTCCGCATAGTGCGTGCGCCGCAACGTCCGATCGCACTCCTCCTGACCTCGGTTCGTTTTTCCGGTCATCGCGCCTCTCACCCTCTGCGTTCAACAAGACAGATTCGAAACGTGGTCGATACGTATCCACTGCAAGCGTCTCGTCACGCAACGCCGGTTACGACATTCGCGCCTGCGCAGCGCGAACCTTGCTGTTCACACGCTCGTCGAGCGCGTTCACCACACCCAGCGCCCCCGTCATGACGCACCATCGCAGGGGCTCAGGCAGCATCGATGGCGTCTTGTGATCTAGCGCCGAAAGCAGCGGATTGTCGGTGCCGCGAATCCGCCCTGCAATCATGCTTCCGACCATCGATTGCGAGGCCACGCCGTGGCCGGAGCATCCGGCGCTGTAGAAGATGTTCTGATGCGACCCAATGGTCCCGACAACGGGTAGCGCATCATTGGCCAGGCTGATGTAGCCGCTCCAGCATGCCCGCAGCGCGACGCCCTTGAGTGAGGGAAAGCGGTCATGCAGGGCCGTGCGCAGCTCGCGGTATGACTCGTAGTCGGGCACGTTCGGTGTTTTGGAGCCGTACGGATAATGGATTCGCTTCGTCGTGACCACGAGCGTGTTGTTCACGGTCAAGCGATGGCTTTCCATGGTCCAGTGTGCCGTCACGATCCCTTCGCGTCGTGGCCAGCCTAAGGCCTTGCGCTGAGGCTCGGAGAGCGGCCTAGTCTCGATCGCCGAGACCCGCAACGGTACGACTTTGTCTGCAAGCAGGCCGAGTTGCGGCGTATAGGCGTTGGTGGCCAGCATCATAGCCGGTGCGCTTGCACTTCCGCGCGGTGTTTGCACCTTGATGACAGACCCTTCCGTGTAGGACAGCAGCGGCGTATTCTCGAAAATCCTCACGCCTGCCCGAAGCGCTGCGCGCCTGAGCCCCATCACATACTTGCCGGGGTGAAGCGTGCCGCCGCGCGACACGTAGTTGCCAAACAGAAACGCGGGCGGAATGCCGCGTGCACGCATCTCAGCCTGATCGAGAAATTCCGACTGACAGCCCAATTCGGCGCCGGTTCGCATGCTTTCGCGCACCTTATCTTCCTGCGAGGGATCGATGCCCGCACGGATAATGCCCGTCTGATTGTAGTCGCAGTCGATCTCGTACTCTTTCAGCTTGCCCTCCACGAAGGGGACCGCGTCCTCGTAGTAGCGAACGATCTCTTTCCCTTTCTCGTTGCCTATGTTCTTGAGAAAGAGATCATATTCGAGCCCGAGTGCGCCGGCCAGATAACCCGCGTTGCGTCCGCTTGCACCAAAGCCCGCAAACTCGCGCTCGAGCACGACCACGTTCGCGCCGTGCTTGACGAGTTCAAGCGCCGCCGATAGCCCGGCAAAACCCGCGCCGATGATGACCACATCCGCATTCACGTCGCCCACGAGTTCTGGTTGCAAGTCGTCTGGCCTTTCCACCCAGACTCCAAGCGCGCGGTATTTCTCCATGTCAGAGGCCATTCTGGCTTCTTCCACTGGACTACCTGATTCATTGCTCGAGCATTGTGTAGCCGCCACTGCCGGCGCCACTACGGCTGCCGCCGCCGCACCCTTGAGGAACGTGCGGCGGTTCACTGCAGAACGAGAGTCAGCTTGCTGTTCTGCCTGTGTTTCCGTCGTCTCACTCATAACTACTCCATCAAATCTTGCTTAGAATGTGGACCGCGAGCGCGGCTTCCTCGACACCCTGAAAGCCGCCGCCGTTTTCCTGAATCGCGTGACGCGCGCCGGGAACCTGCCGCGGGCCCGCTTCTCCACGCAGTTGAGTAACCAGTTCATAGAGCTGACCGATTCCCGTCGCACCCAACGGGTGGCCTTTCGATTCGAGGCCGCCGGACGTGTTGATGGGGATGCGGCCGCCGAGCGTGAACTCGCCGCGCTCGGCAGCGGGTCCGCCCTCGCCGAACGGTACGAGCCCGAGATTTTCGGCCTGGATGATTTCGCCCATCGCTGAGGCGTCGTGCACCTCCGCCACATCCACGTCCTCTGGACCGAGTCCCGCCTGGTCGTATGCCTGAAGTGCCGCGAGGCGGCCGATGTTCTTCTCTGGCTCGTCGATACGTCGATGCGTGAAGCTGCGGATCACGCTCGCCGCAATCCTGACGCACCGGCGACGGTCGGCGCCGATGCGTCGCAAGCCCTCCTCGGTACACACGATCGCCGCCGCCGCGCCGTCCGAAACCGGCGCACACATGGGCAGCGTGATCGGATACGTGATCGGCGGTGCGGCGAGCACTTCGTCGATGGTGAATGGCTGTCGGAACTGCGAATACGGGTTGTGCACCGAATGCAGGTGATTTTTCGCCGAAACCGCAGCGATCTGCCGTTGCGTGGTTCCGTAAGTCTTCATGTGATACCTGCACAGCGCGGCATAGACCGACATGAAGCGGCTATACGGCCGGTCGGACTCCGACCCGGGTGGCGGCTCGATGCCTTCGCCGAGCCTCATCAGACTGGCGAAGTTCTCGTCGACGCGCGACACATCCCAGCCCGCCCCGAACAAGGCGAATGACTTCGCCTTGTCCGGGACGTTCATCTTCTCTGCGCCGAGCGCGAGAACTACATCGCAGGCACCCGACCGAAGCGCCTGGGCCGCGAGATGCACCGCGGTGCTCCCGGATGCGCAGGCGTTTTCGACGTTGTAGACCGGGATGCCTTCAATCCCGATCTTGCTGAACACGATCTGCCCCGGAATGGACAGTTGGCCCTGCAGCGGCCCGTTGGTGATGCCAGCATAGAAAGCCGCGCCGATCGCCGCGGCATCGCAACCCGCATCCTTCAATGCGCCGCGTAGCGCTTCGCCCGCGAGATCGTCGATGCTGCGCTCGCAGTGACGGCCAAACATGGTCATCGCAATGCCCGCGATGTAAATGTCGCTCATGGTGTTTTTCTCAAATTGACTGACTCAGATCCGTCGGCCTTGACCCTGCCAGTACTGCTCGCGCAGATCTTTCTTCAGCACCTTGCCGGCGGTGCTACGCGGCAGTGCCGCAATGAAGTCCACGCTCTTCGGTGACTTCACCGAGCCGAGTTTCTCCTTGCATAACGCCACGAGCTCTTCTGCACTGACGCTCTGACCGGCGTTGAGCTCCACCACCGCCTTCACCGCCTCACCCCACTTGTCGTCGGGGACCCCGATCACCGCGCAATCCTGTACTGCCGGGTGCGCCCAGATCACCTGTTCGACTTCGCTCGGGTAGACATTGAAGCCACCGCTGATGATCATGTCCTTCTTGCGGTCGGTGATGTACAGATATCCTTCGTCATCCAGATGACCGACGTCGCCGGTGCGCAACCAGCCGTTCACGATCGTTTCGGCGGTTTTGTCGGGCGCCTTGAAGTAGCCCTTCATCACGAGGTCGCCACGTACGCAGATTTCGCCGGTTTCGCCCCGAGGTAGGAGCTCGCCACGATCGCTCATGATTTCGACGCGAATCAGCGGATTGGGTCTGCCCACCGACGAAAGCCGGCTTTCCGGAGCAAGCGCGCCATCTACGAAGTGCTCGGCCGGCGTGAGATAGGAGATCGACGCCGGGGCTTCCGTCTGACCATATCCGCCCGCCATGATCGGACCGAACACCTCGATCGCGCGCTTGAGCTTCTCCACCGACATGGGTGCCGCTCCATACAGAAAGCATTTGAGCGAGGAGAAATCCTGGTTCTCGATACCGGGGATATCGAGCAGGCGGTAGATCACCGTCGGCGGCAGGAAGAACTCCGTCACCCGATGTTTCGCGATCGCCGCGAGCAGCGGCGCCGGCTCTGGCTTGGGCAGTACGACCACTGTGCCGCCGCGGGCGGTGCACGGCAGCGAGAGCATTCCCGCGGTATGGGTCATAGGCGCCGCCGCAAGATTCACCGGACGCTCCACGCCATACGGAAACGCAATCATGAACTGCGCGAAATAGGTTTGAAACGCGCGATGCGTGTTCATCACCCCCTTCGGCAAACCCGTCGTTCCGCCCGTGGCAGAAAGCGTCACGATGTCGTCCATGTCGTACTCGACGCTCGGCCCGGTCGCAGGTTGCGCCGCGCTCCATGTCTCGAGCGATGGCGCCCACGGCAGATCGGCATCGATACAGACCCAGAGCCTCACTTTGGGCAGGCTGGGACGCAGCGCCTCGATTGCCGGTGCGAATGCCTGATGAAAGAACAGCGCTTCGCAATCGAACGCGTCGAGGAGGTACTGGTTCTCCTGCGGCGCGTTGCGCCCGTTGACCGGGATCCACACCACCCCTGCGCGCCACAGCCCCAGCGTGCAGGTCCATGCCGTGACGTCGTTATCGGCCCAGACCGCCGCCTTCGCTTCTTTTTCGAAGCCTGCCTCGAGCAGTCCGTTAGCGATACGGCACGACAGCGCGTGAACTTCACTGAACGAATAGCTTCGCTCGTCCTGAATGTAGGCGATGCCGTTGGGATTGATACGCCAACCGCGATCGAAAAAGTCAATGATTGCCATGTCCCATGTGTCCCTGGATCGGTTTCGAATCTCTGTTCTCGCGGCCGTTACAGTTGGGCGACTGTCGCGCGCGCGAGCCCGCGCTGCTCGAGGAACCCAAGCAGGTAGCGATGGCCGAATGCCTTCGAACCGGATGCAAAGCCAACCTTCGCGGTGTCGCCGTCGAGAAGCTTGGCAATACCGGCGGCATGAATGGCTCCGGTGGCGATATACGGCGTGATGCCGTGCACGGTCGCCCGAACTGCCGCAAGCTGACCGCGGCCGATCGCAAAGTCGACAGTGCGATGAAGCGACGTGCGCTCGCGCGGCGGCATCGACGGTGTCACGGAATCGACAAGCTGTTTGAGTACCGTATCCTGCTGCTCACGTGGCAGGTGTGCGTATTCCGCATCCCACTTCTGACTGAGCCCATGCACCATCTGCATTGCGTTGTTGTCGTAGAAGCCAACGCACGAGATACAGCTGCGCACGCGGGGATCCTGCTCGAAATACACCGGCAGCGAGGTGCCGCCCCACGGCAACGCGAATACTGGTTGCAGAAAATCGGGGGAGGCAACATTGAACGAAGCGTGCTTGTCATGCGGCACCAGCTTCTTTTCCCATAGATAGCAAGATTCCTGGCGATAGCCTCCGAAGATGGTCGCCGTAGAGCCCACGCTCACACCGGCGCCGGCACCGCGCGGGCCGCGCGTCAAGGTCGCCGTCTCCAGCGCATCGACGCCAGGCGTCTCGAGTGCCAGCTCGGCGGCAATTTCCGCAAACGTGTACATGTACGCGTTTGACGGCGACAACAGTAGACCGGCCTGACGGTAGGGTTCGCCAAACTGTTCGCGTGCCTGGCGGATAAAGTGTTGCTCGCCGGTGGTGTCGAGGTAGTGACAACCGGCCTTGATTGCCGCCTCCACCGCGACCAGGCCGAAATCGAAGAACGGCCCGACGGTGGCGCACACGACCTTCGCGCCGCGAAAGGCATTCGCAAGCGAATCGACGTTGTGTTCGGCCTCGATGATTTCGTAGCTCGCAGATTCGAGGCGCACGACCCGCTGCGCCATCATTTCCTGCGTACGCCTTGCGTTGCGCGCCACAGCGGTAAAAGGAATGTTCTGGTCGATCAGCCAGTCCATGATCAACATGCCGGTATAACCACTTGCGCCATATACAACGACGGGATGCTTTGCCATGCCTGTCTCCTAGAAGGTGATTGGGTTCAACGGTGCGTCTTTCAAATGCGGCGGATGCCGGCGGCGGTGACGAGCTCCGCTATCAGAGAATGCAGCGATGATGCAGGTCCATTTTATAGAACATCGTATCTAACATAGTCATAGTCTACAAACATTTTAAGTTTAAAAAAGACAGGTATTTCCTGTCCTTAGACCTCTTTTCGGTTACGCGATGGTTGTTATTCAGCGCCTGCGCCTGCGTTGCTGCCGACCGGCGTCAGACTGGCAAGATAGCTGGCCACCGCCTTGACGTCTTCGCCCGACAGAGTGCCCGCCAACCCATTCATTGCGCCGCTCGGGTCATGACGCTCGCCGGTCTTGAATGCAGCAAGCTGCCTCACGAGATAGGTCTCTCCCTGTCCCGCCAGACGCGGAATCTGGTTTTCCCCCATGAACGCCGCTCCGTGGCACGCTTGGCAACTTTTTTCTGCCACGAGTTCCATACCGCGCTTCTCTAGCCCGGCTTGAGTGCGCGCCGGCTCGCTTCGGGCCGGAGTCTGCCGCGCAAAATAGGCACCCAGTGATTTGATCTGTTCGTCGGTCAGATCCCTTGAAATCGGCCCCATATAAGCGTTGGGCCGTTCCCCGTCAGCGAAGGCGCGCAATTGGGCGATGAGATAAGCCTGTGGCTGTCCTGCCAGCGACGGATACCAGGCGTTCGCGGACTGCCCGTGCGCACCGTGGCAGAAATAGCAGGTCTCTTGCGGTTGCGGCCAGGAGCCACCGTTGGCCACTTGCAACCTGTCGATCTCGTTCATCGCTTTTTCGAAATGCATACCGTCCAGGTACTCGCGTCCGTAAAGCGCTCCCACGCCCACCACAGCGGCGAGCCCGACGACTCCACTTACGATCCATGCCCGTCTCATTCAGGCCACCTCGCCGCGTCGAGTGAAACCAGCCAGCGCCTGCAAAGCAGCACGATGGCCCGAACGCACGGCACCGTCCATCGCACCCGCCCAGATGTCGGCAGTTTCGGTGCCCGACCAGATCAGGCGCCCCACTTCGGGGTGCAGATACTTTCCCCACTTCGTCCAGAAGCCTGGCGGCATGGGGTTGATGCAATGCAGGGTCCACTGATCGACCCGGCCCCAGTCGTAGTCATGGAACTGCGTCGGATGCAGCGCGCGGTCTCCGAATGCCTTCGCAAATGTGGCCGACAGCGTCTTCTCGGCCGTCGCGGGATCATCAGGCAACATCCCTGGCGCCACGAATGCGGCGATCACGCCGAGCGATGCGTCGGGAGGCGAATTGTCGTACGTCATGAAAACGGGACCGCCGACCTGGAAGATCGTTCCGCAGTACCCGGCGTCGCGCCAGAACGGCTTGTCATAGACGTGGACAGTCTTTCGCATTGGGGCGCTCGTGGGCCAATGCTGCTGGAGTTGCGCCCGCCCGCTGGGCAACGGCGGATCGAAAACCACCTGATTGCAAAGCGCCGGATTCATCGCAACGATGACGCGACCGGCCTTAATCAAGCCTTGATCCGTGTGCAGCTCGACGACTTCGCGATCCCAGCCAGTGATCTTGCGCACCGGCGAGGAAAGCCTGACCTTGTCGCCGAGCTGCTCGGCCATCTTGATGCTCAGACGCTGCGAGCCGCCGACGATGCGCGTTTCCTGTGCCCCGCCTTTGAATGCTTCGAGTTGCGTATAGTTGCAGCTTGCGCTGTTGATCATCGACAAGTAGTGCAGCAGACCCAACTGGGCCGGCGCACCGCCCGTCGTCAGCTTCGCGGCTAGCGCGAGAAAGTAGCCGTCCTCGTATTTCACGCCCTGCTGCAAAAGCCATTCGCCGTAAGATAGCCTATCCAATTCCGCCAGATTCGGTGCCTTCCATGGCGCGCCGGATGGCACGCCCCGCGACAGTTCGGCAAGCCGGTTGCCAATCGTGTCGTCACCCCCGGTGCCGCCATGAAAATCTTGGGCCACGATAGCGCCCTGCGCCATCACGACGGTCTTCCCTGCGTACCAGCTCGGAAACGTGTCGATCTCGAGTTGACGTGCCAGATCGAAGATCGCGGTCTGACCGGGACCGATCCACTGCCCTCCGGCTTCAGAAACGACGCCGCGGCCAAGGTCATGGTTATAGGTTCGGCCACCGACGCGATTGCGTGCCTCGAGCACGACAAACGAATCGCATCCAGCCAGCTGGAGGTCGCGGCCCGCCGTCAATCCTGCGAGACCCGCACCGATGATCGCGACGTCCAATACCTCACGGTCTCTCGGGGGCTTCGTAACCGCACTTTGCGCGAGTGACACTCCATCGGCAGCCAGCGTCGCAGCACCTGCTGCGGCAAGGTGGAGGAACCGGCGCCGGCTCCGCGCGGGGGGCCTGCGAATCATTTTCGGTTCCGTCTCGACTTCCATGTTGCCACTCCTGTTTCAATTATATGCAGTACTGCGATATACACATGCGGCAGGAAATGCAGCATGCTCAAGGCCTCACCAGCACACCGTCCTGCGAAAACAGCAACGGCTTTCCGGTGCGATCGATCACTGCGGCTGTGAGGGACGCACGATCCGCGCGCTGTTGAACCTCGAACGAAGTACTGCCCTCGCGTTGCCGGAAAACAAGGCCATCGAGCCCGACGCCCATCAGTCCATTCCCGGTCGTCAAAAGATCAGTGATCGAACTCTTCGTGCCCGCGTTCAACGCCGTCCATGTCGCCCCATCGTCGCTGCTCTGGTACAGGCCGCCCAGCAAACCGCCTACGATGATTCGGCCGTCGGGCAGCGCCACGCCCGTCCACAGCGTCCCTTTGCCGCCCGTCGCCTGATAATTCCAGTTCGCCCCGCCATCCGTGGACTTCAGCACCATTCCCTGCTCAGAGTCGATGTAAAGCACACCGTGACGATCAGAAAAGACGTGGTAAAGGTTGCGGTCGGCACGACCACTACCCGGTGGTTTCGGCACACTCACTTTCGTCCACGACTTGCCACCATCATGGGTGACGAGCATGAGTGACCATAGGCCCACCGCGATTCCGTCCCGAGCAGTAGTAAAGAGCACGGAGAACAACGGCTGGTCAACTGAGAGGTCTATCCGCTGCTTTTGCCATGTCTCGCCGCCGTCGCTCGTCGCGAGAATCACGCCCCACTGTCCGACCGTCCAGCCGTGCTGCGCGTCGGCAAAAGTGACCGCAGAAAGGGTTGCGGAAACCGGAACATGGTTTGACTGACGCCACGTTTTTCCCTCGTCATCTGACATCACGACTACGCCGTGCTCCCCTACGGCAACGATGCGCGAACCGGCACGCGCCGCGTCCATCAACATCATGTGCCTCGGCGCTGTCCAGGCATGCGCGGGTTTGGCCGCCCAGTCCGCGACCGCTCCCTGTGCTTGAGCGAAGGCCGCGACGCTCGCACACAAGGCCGCGCCGGCAACAAACATCTTGATCATGATTGGTCTCCAGTCAGTGGCTGAAAAGCCCCGGCGCGCGCGCCGGCTTGCGGCGCGGAAACCAGCGCTCCAGGACCGACGCCAACGCCGGCAGCGCGGTCATCGCCATCAGCAGGTTCACAAGGAACATGAACGCCAGCAGCTTGCCCATGTCCGCCTGAAATTTCAGTGCTGAGAAGCTCCACGTCGCCACACCGATGGCCAATGTGATCGCCGTGAAGATCGTCGCTACGCCGACCTCGAGCATCGCGTGCTGCACCGCCTTCACAATGTTCTGGCCACCCGCTAGATGCACCTGCAAGCGGTTGTAGATATAGAACGCATAGTCCACGCCAATACCTACGGCCAGTACCATGACCGGAAGCGTCGCCACCGTCAGCCCGATTTGCAACTCCTTCATGAACCAATAACCAATGAAAGTTGCGACCGTGAGCGGCAAGCAGCACGCCAGCATTGCACGCCAGTCACGGTAGGCGAGGAACACCAAAATCAGGATGGCAGCGTAGACATAGAGCATCATCGGCAACTCGCTCTTCTCCACCTCTTCGTTGATGGCCGCTAGCACGCCCGCGTTTCCCGCCGCAAGCCGTACATTGATACCCGGAAATACGTGCGATGCGCGGTATTGCTTCACGTCGTCCAGGATTCGGCTAATCGTCGTGGCCTTGTGATCGGTGAGAAAAAGATGAACCGCTGTCATGCCACAATTGGCCTTCATGAAGCCCTTCACTCGGCCAGCATCCACCGAAACCGCTCCGTAGTTTTCGGGGTCGATCGGCACAACGTTCATCTTCGGATAGTCTTCGTTATAGCCCTGGTTGTAGCGGCGCAGCATCCCGGCGTATGACTGCACTGACACCACGCCGGGCTCGTCACGCAGCGTGCTCGTCAGATCGTCTTCGTAGAGTCCGACAGCAGGGTTGTCGCATGCCTTGCCTCCCGACTCGATTGCGAGCGTGAGCCAATCGAGGCCAATGTCGTAGTTCGCCGCGATCGACGTCGCATCTTGGTTGAAGCGCGCATCCGCACGCAGTTCGGGCGCACCCGGCTGAAGCGTACCGATCACGCGGTCGCGGCTTTGCCAGGCAGAGAGAGCGAAAACCACGAGCGTCAGCGCCACGGTCACGCCTGCATAGCGCGGCTGGGCGATGCGGGCGAGTCCACGCAACCATGACGAGCGCCGCTCGCTGCGTTTGAGTGCGCTGTCCGCATAGCTCTTTGTGAAGTGAAAGCACGAAGCGGCGACGGGCAGCAATACGAGGTTCGTCACGATTTTGTAGCCGACGCCGAGCGACGCAGTAATAGCCAGCTCGCGCACCATGGGAATCGGAATCAACAGCAGCGTGATGAAAGACACGAATGCGGTGACGAGGGCCAGCACACCCGGAATCAGCAAACCGCTGAAGCTATGGCGCGCCGCATCAAACGAACTGTTGCCATGCGCGATCTCACGCACGATGAAGTTGACCTGCTGCACGCCGTGCGACACGCCAATCGCGAAAACCAGGAAAGGCACCAGCACGGCGAGCGGATCGAGGCCGAATCCCAGTAGCTTAAGCGTCCCGAACTGCCAGACCAGTGACGTGAGGGAACATGCGATCAGCAGCACCGTGAAGCGAATCGAATGGCAGTACCAGTAGACCGCGAGCGCAGTCAACAGTAGTGCGATGCCGCAGAAACCGAGCACGGCCGTGGCGCCATCGGCGATATCGCCAATTTGTTTCGCGAAGCCGATGATCTGGATCTCATAGCCTGCGTCCTCGAACGGCTTGCGGATCTGCGCCTCGAGCAGGTGATTGAACTTGACATAGTCGAGCACCTTGCCGTTACGGTCGCGCTCGTTGAGCTCGGCCGTGATCATGGCGCTGTCTTCGTTATGCGAAACAAGCGTTCCGACGTAGCCGCCCTGGGTGGTCGCATGCCGAATCGCGGTGACAAGCTCGGGCGTCAGTTGCTCAGGCGTGATGGTGCCTGAGATGATCGGCTCGGCGCGAAAACCTTCATCAGTGATCTCGTTCACGTATGCGTTCGGCGTCCAGAGCGACTGCACGCCGATCCGATCCACGTTCGGCAGATACGTCACCGCCTGAGTCACTCTATATAGACGGGTGAGCCCTTCCTTCGTCCAGATGGAGCCGTGGCGAGATCGTACGACGAAGGTTATCCGGTTCGCACCGAGCAGGTCGGAGCGATATTTCTGGAACGTCCGGATGTACTCGTGACCGATCGGCATCTGCTTCTCGAACCCCGCGTCCATGCGCAGTTGCACGGCGAACACGGCCATGGCGACCGTAAATACCCCGACCGTCACAAGCACCGCTGCTCGGTGTCCGAAGCACAATCTTTCCAACGTTTTAACCAGGCGATTTAGCACAGCTTTGATCCCTAAGTTGATTCAACGACCCACGGCATCGAGCCATCAGAAGTTCCGTGTCACGAACATCCCTACAAAGTTGCGGTCTGCATATGGCTGACCCCCGGTGTTGTGTCCGCCCCAGAACAACGTGTAGTTGATGCCCGCCTGCCACGTGGCCGGGTTCTGGTTGAAAAGCACATAAAGGTTCAGCGACTTCGCGCCCTGCAGGTAGTTCGCGCTGAGCGTCGGCGTATAGCCGTAGAGTCCGGTGGCGAACGTGACGCCTGGCGTCACCTGCCAGCCGCGGATCAGTGTGCCGTCGTAGGTCCAGTTGAAGTCGATGGTCGCGCCTACTGAGCTCGATGTGCCCTGCGCCATCCCGATCGGATAGCCAAGATTCGAGGTGTTGTTCAGCCAGGGAAAATAGCCCGCCTGCGGCACCTGCGTAACCACTTGTCCGTCGACCGTACGGGTGACGCCCTGCGAGCTAAGACCCGGGTAGTAGACCCAGGTCAGCTCTGCAGTCAACGTCGCGGAATCCGCACCGATCAACTTGAGAAACGGATACTCGCTGCGCGTCAGGGCCAGGATGCCGTTGATGTCGAACTGGAACCGCTTCATGTCGGCCCACTGCTGACAATTGACGCCCGCCACGCCGTTCGTGTTCAGGTCGGGTGGGCCGCCCGCGCCATAGCAGCTCGACAGCGCCACGGCGTCATGTGGCCGATATGACAGCTCGGTGCCAATAGCCCAGTCCCCCAGCCCGAAATTCGCGCTCAAGCCGAAGAGCTGGCGGTTCTGAAGATACGACCACTGCTCGGTCCCATTGGCCAACGATGAAAGCACCGGCGACTTGTCCGTGTAGTTGACGTAGTAAAACGCGAAGTTCGCACCGAAGGAGCGCGGTGAAAAGTTAAGCTTGAAACCGAACTGTGGTTTGTACTTCGATGGCGACTGCCATGAAACCGGGAGCCCGATATCGTTGAAAGGGGGGCCAGCATACGTGCCGTTCACGAGGCCCGTGTTAATTCCGTCGAGGACATTCTGGTTGCCACTGTTCGGTCCGGCGATCGTGCCCGCACTTGGACCGGCTACATTCAAGTTGTTCGTGCTGATGGTGAGCGGCTGCGTGCCACGCCCGAGGCTGTTCGTTGTCGACCAGTACGATCCGACTGGCGGGTAGCGGTTTCCGTTCCACTGAAACTGGTAGTATTCCTCAGTGCTGAAACCATGTGAAAGATCGGCGGCGAAGCTCACCATCGGTGCAGGAAGGAGCGCCTGCTTGAGTTGCGAACCCGGCACGAGCAGCTTCTGGATGTCGAGCGAGTTCGTCGCGTTGATCCCGCCCATCGCGTACATGCTCTCGCCCCAGTTGATCACCTGGTTGCCGAGCCGCACGTGCGCGGCATTCCCGGCAATGGTGAAATCCTTCTCGGCCCACAGATCGAGCAGTTGCGCATCGTAGACGACCTGCGCCGACGCGGTGCTCGACAATGGCGTTCTTGCCGTATCTTTCGCGAGGAAGTCGTACATGCCCGTGCCCCGGATCATGAACTTGAGCCCTTCGCTCGGCATCTTCATCAGCAACTCGCTCGTCGCGCTGGCGTAGGCGCTGTATGCCTGCCCCTTGCGGTAATTCAGATCGCCGTTATCGCCGAAACCCCATTGATTGGTGTTGGCCCCCGCTCCGCAACCCGCGGAATTGGGGTCGCCAGTGAGAGAGCAACTCGGATTCTTGGTCCGGATCCCCGCACCCGCCGTCAGGTTGGTCACCCACGAGCCTGTGAGATCGTTGATCCCGGTCGTGAAGTCGTAACCGTACGCACTTGATGCTGCCGTGCCGAATATGGCCAGCGATACCGCAACATACCTGCCGATTATCTTCGTTGTCATGGTCTGCCCCACCGTCCCTCTCCCTGCCGGCGCACGCGTGTGACGTGCGCCGGGTCCTTTGTGCCGACGTCGGATGTCAGCGCTCGCTCGCCGAACGCAACGATTCCGCGGTGTAGAAGTCCACCTTGAAGCGAGGATTGTCGACATGCTCGTACCAGCGAATGTCCTTGCCCTGCCCGATGGACGATGCATCCAGCACGTAGCGTCCGTTGATCAGGTCGTATTGCACGAAGGGCTCGTTGTCGCAGGCCCCGCCCAACTCCCACACTGGGATGGGGTAGCTTTCGCGTACCTTCCAGAGCTTGCCCTGCGCGTCGTAGTCTTCGCCGACCAGCGCGAGCCAGCTGTCTTCATCCAGATAGAAGACTTTCTTCGATGCGACGTGGCGTGCCGTAGGCTTGAGCGTGGCCTCGACGACCCAGACACGGTGGACCTCATAGCGACGGTGATCAGCTGCGATCCCTTCGGGAGTCGCAACGTCGTGCAGCTTCGTCTTGAAGCTGTACATGCCGAAGTCGTTGTACGGGACGATCATTTCGCGCTTGCCCACCAGCTTCCAGTTGAAACGGTCGATGGACCCGTTGAACATGTTCGATTCATCGATTAGGTACTGGTTTTCGAAGCCGATCAACGGCGCATCGTGCGTATAAGCGGGCATGCGTCTCACACGGCGCTGACCCGGAAAATAGTAGTAGGTCTCGGAATCCTTATCGAAGAACTGGCGCTGTACGAAGGCCTGTCCAGCTAATGCCGCGGGTGAGTTGACGGAGAAATAGGCACCCAGATTGAACTGATCGACGTCCTGCGGCGACGTCTTGCCTTCCTTGCCCGCTGGAAAATAAAAGGTTTGGGGACCCACTGCGTCGATCCAGTCACTGCTGCCGGGACGCGGGGAAATCGCCGTGACAACCGGGGACCACTCCACTCCCTCGCCGCGGTACCGTGTCTCATAGTTGAGGATCGCTTCGGCGCCACTCTTTGGCTGCGGAAATGCCACTCCGGGGAGGGTCGCCGCTTGTACTGTCTCGCCATTCGAAGCCAGTTTCGCGGTGGTGAGATTGGCCGTGGAATTTTGCTCGGCGAATTCCGGCAACTGACATTCGCGGTGGGACGGATAGACGTCCATCCGATAACCCTTTTGCTGTTTGATCAACTGGATCTCGCCCGGGGAGAGCTTGTCCGCGTACTTGTCGACGTTTGCCGTGTCGATCGAATAGAGCGGCTTCTCGTCCCGGTGTTTCCAGAAGTCGCCGCGCATCTTGCCCCACTCCCAACCTGCCGGCGTGGCTTGCCTCCCGGCAAACGCCGGCACCAATCCGTCCTTGCTGGCCGCGCGTTCGGCGCCTACCGGCGTAAGTTCCTCAGCAACGGCCGCTCCGCCCGCAAGCAAGAGCGCCGCGGCGATGGCCGACAATGTTCCAATAGTGTGCTTTCTCACCGCAATTCTCCTTCTGATCTCATCATAATTAGTAGTACATATCGCGGAAACGTCGGAGCTGGCGTTGTAGAGCAAAGCACTCAGCTCTCGCCGCAGCTTGCCACTGCTACCGCTCTGATCTCGATGCACAACTCCGGTAGCGCCAGTTGGGTCACGCCAACGGCCGTCCACGAGGGATAGCGTGTCGGGAAGTACGCGTCCTTGACCGTCGAAAAGGCCTCCATTTCCCCTCGCAGGTCCGTGTGAAAGGTGGTCAACTCCACGACGTCGGCCAGACTCGCCCCCGCCGTTTCAAGCACGACCTTCAGGGACTCGAAGGCGATGCGTGCCTGCGCCTGCATGTCCTCGCCGGCTTGCATATCCGGGCCGATGCCGACCTGACCAGAAACCCAAATGGTGTCGCCGACTCGGGTTGCGGGTGAAAAATGAAAAGTGTCGTAGAACGCCTGAAACGGCGGCGGGATAATCGATTGCCGCGAAGTGGACTTTGTCATGGTGGTGATGGTCGGTGTGGTCAGACGAGTTGACGGAAACAGGGTGCGCGAAACGGATCGCCGTCTTTCAACGCGGCAAGTTCTTCGAGGAATAGAACTCCGGCCGACGTGAACCCCGACACGCTCGGTTGCGGCAGCGGACTGAAAACCGCGTCGTCGCCGAAGAAGCGCAGCACAAGTGTGTGGCGAGTCGGAAATGCCGCGTCCACCGCTCCGCCGCCATGGAGCACGCCCGGATGCAGGAGCAGAACATCGCCGGGCTCCGTCTCCCACGAAATGATGTCGTACGCAGCCGGGTTGCTGCGGCGCTCCGCTTCGATATTTGGCAGGCGCGGCCAAACATCCCCGCCATGCAAAGGGTCAGTGGGATCGTCCGCATTCTGAAAAGTGGTGCCGTCATGACGCGTGCCGCGATGCGAGCCCTTCACGATCTCGAGCGCATTCTGCCGGGGAACAGCCTCGAAGCTGATCCAGGCATTGCCAAAGTGCTTGCCCTCCCATGGCAGGTAGGAAGTGTCCTGATGCCAAGGCGAGCGTCCGCTTGTGCCACCAGCCTTGAGAAACAACTCTTCGGCGAAATACCAAACGTGCTTCGATCCCCAGAGATCGGCGAACAGTTCGCCAAGCGGTAGCCTGCCGACCAAATCATCCAGGCGCGCCTTCGCGTAGGGATTGGCGTTGTCGTTGTGCGATTTCTGCGCGGTGCCATCGAACAGTGTCGTGGCCATTGGTCCCGGATTCTCGATACCCCAATCGAAGACGTGCCGACAGAGGGCCAGTTGCTCTCTGTTGAGGAGGCCTTTTATCAGGATCGCGCCATCTTCGGCGAAAGCCCTATGCCCGAATTCATCCATCAATGTTCTCCCGGCTCTTCAGTCGACGGTCCAAGCGCGAGCGCGCGCCGGACGATGCCCGTACTAGAAAACTGTGGTAATCATAGGTCATCATGACAAAGAAAAACTGAAATCAAAAGACAGGGTATTCCCTGTCGTTCATCTGATTTGCCTCGAAAATGTCGAGAATTGGGCCGTCCGCCGACGACCACGACGGACCCGCGTTTTTTAACGCTGACCGTCAATAATCACGATGAAGCGGATGATCAGCGCGGTCGTCGGAAGTTTCGCTCGAGATCGACTGGAGCAAGTTGTCGGCAAAGCGCTGAAGGGCCTGGAAAGACCCGTACACGCTCTTGTACTCCACGCGGCCGATCCGGCCATCGAGCACGACCAGCATGCCCGAATCATTCGCAAGCCTTTCGATATCCATCACGTTTCCCCTTCGAAACGAAGAAAAACCCGCAGTCCCTAGTCTGCCGACAGCGAAGCACCCAACGTAGGTCGATGGGGACCCGGAGGGAACACTCGCCACGATCCATCACCGTGCTGGAAGAAAAGAATCGCCAGAGGGCCTGACGACAGAAATGACTCCGCGCGCACGCACCGAATGGGCCTGCGTGAAGCGCACGAAAGCCGGGTCAACCGGATCGGTGAGGCTGTGGTCGGGGCCAGCCACTTCTCGATCATGTCGCGCAAGGAAACCACGTCGTTGCTCATTGCCTGCTCCTTCTTGTCAGCCCCCAAACAACTGCGGATAAATGTTAATACGGTTTAACGACCTATCTTTTACGTATTCGTGACCTAATAATAGATGTTGATTGACCTACAATCAAGTCTGGCGATGGCGAGGGAAAACACTGATTCGGGGTGGGTTTAGCTCTCGGGAGCCGCATCTGCAGGCAGAACATACGTGTCATTTGACACGGAGCCTTCGCTTCCTCGGCGTTTTTCGGTATGTCGACAGGCGGCGACCGTTCATCCGGAAGAGGTGCTGCCACGACCTTACGATTATGTTATCTTGCCTTGATCTGACCTATAATCGGGATCGACCGAGGCAGTTTTTACGGAGCCGCAGCGTGCAAGAGAAGGCAAAAAAAAATTTCGTTGATTCCGGTGGGCCGAGCAACGGGTCGGGATCGGCCACAGGACGAAACCGTGAACTACGCATCGCGCAAATCATCCTCGCCGCGCAGCAGACGTTTCGGGAGGATGGGTACGCCGGGTTTGCGACACGCGGGGTGGCGGGCCGCGTGGGAATCACCCTGGGAAATCTTCAGTACTACTTTCCGGTGAAAGAGGAGCTGTTACGCACAGCGCTGCAAGCTTATGTACAGCGGAAACTTGACGACTACATGAAGATCGCGCACCGGCAAGATATCGACGCGGCGCAGCGTTGTTCCGCGTTGGTCGAGCGGATGATTCTGGATATCCACGAGACCGACCTCCCTCAGTTCCTGTTTGAAATGTTCGCATTCTCCCAGCACGCGATCTATGCTGCAGAGCTCGCCGATGAATTTCATGCGCAGTGCCGGGACCTCTTCGCGAGGTTGTTTTCGGAGATCCAGCCTGCGCTCGCTAAAGGAGATTGCCTGGTTCGTGCAACAGTCCTCCTTGCACAGACGACTGGCATGATGATCTTCAATCGCTATGTGGGCGATGGGGAGAAGGACTACGCGGAATTCGTACGCTTGACAAAGCGCTCCGTCAAATCGCTTGTCGAGTTGCCCCCAGAGGCCTTGAAGGGCGATGTTCCTGATGACGGTGTACGCGGCCGCCAACGGGGGATCAAGCAAAGTGCCGAACTCGGCGCGCGGGTTCAAGGGAGACTATTCAATCTGAGCGTTGGACAAGCACGACGAGACAGTCTCTATTACCGGCCGACGGTCCAAGGAAAGCGTCGAGAGTTGAAGATTAACGAGATCATATCTTGCGCGGCCAACCTACTGGCGACGGAAGGATATGCACAGTTTACGCAGGCGCGAGTGGCGAGGGAACTCGGCATCCTGCCGTCCGCGCTTCAAAATTACTTCCCCACGCATGACGAACTGCTCAGCTCGACAATCGACGCGTTACTGAGGGTTTATCTGGAACGCTATAAGGAAATGGGGAAGCCGAGCGGCAAACCTGCGCTCGAACGTCTGTGTGAAATTGTAGAAGATGCATTTGAGGAAGCCGTTGACCCAAGGGTAGCCCGGTTCTCGTTTGAAATATTTGCTCTGGCTCAGCACTCGGACGGTACGCGTGAACTCGTGAGAAGTCTTTACTCTGCCTATCGGGCGATCTATGTCGGACTAGTACGCGAGATGGACGCCTCCGCAACCGCGCGCGACTGCCTGGCCCGCGCGACGCTGATCGCCGCTCAGATGGAAGGCGCGGCGATGTTAATGTTCGGAACACAGAAACAGGCGCCAGATATCAATCGCGTTTTTGAACTGATGAGCGCCATGACAATTCGCGTGGCGTATGGGAATGTCGGCAAAAAGGGAGTGACGTGAGGCGAGAACCTTGCGCGGCCAGAACGCGACATGGGGCGATCAACTTTGAAGTGCGACGCCGGGATATGCTAAATGTGGGCACTTGACTGCGAGAAATCAGTAGCAGTTGCGGCCTAACGAACGCGTCACTTTCGCGACCGCGAAGCAGCACGATTTGAGCGAGCGGGCCATGGCCTGCTCGCTCGGTCGCTCATCTGCCTGCACCAGGCCCGCAGCATGCGCCTTCCGCTCAGTTGTCTACGAGTGGGACTTACTTAGCCTGAATGCCGAGTTCGGTCGCGCTTTTTCGGCGAGAACCTATCCACGGCGGTATGCCCAAGCAACTGCCGCACGCCGATCGCGTTTCATGGCCGAAGCGAACTATGGCAGATCGCATCGACGAGGGAGCCTTCCCGACAAGCCACTACACGGTGTAGTCATACACCCCACGTCCTGACTTGCGCCCGAGGCGTCCGGCCGCGACGAGTTCGCGCAACAAGCTGCACGCGCGGTACTTCGGATCGCCGAAGTCCTTCACGAAGACGTCCATCACGGACAGGCACACATCGAGCCCGATGAGATCGGCGAGCGCGAGCGGACCGATCGGATGATTCGCGCCGAGCTTCATGCCCTCGTCGATTTCCGCCGCGCTCGCCACACCCTCGTGCAGCACGAAGAACGCCTCGTTGATCATCGGTACGAGAATGCGGTTGACGACGAAGCCCGGCGAATTGCGCACGCCGATCGGCGACTTGTCGATGCGCTCGGTGAGCGTGCGCACGGCCGCCGCCGTCCGGTCGCTCGTCTGCAGGCCACGAATGATCTCGACGAGCGGCATCATCGGCACGGGATTGAAGAAGTGCATGCCGACGAAGCGCGACGGGTCGGCGAGCGGCGCCGCGAGCGCGGTGATCGAGATAGACGATGTATTCGTCGCGATGATCGCATCCGTCCGCGCCGCCGCTTCGATCTGCCCGAGAATGCGCCCTTTCAGTTCGACGTTCTCGGTCGCCGCTTCGATGACGATATCGGCCGAAGCAAGGCGCGCATAGTCGGTCGACGTCGCGATGCGCCCGAGCGCGGCATCCTGCGCCGCCGCGTCGAGCTTGCCGTTGGAGACGAGCCGCGCAAGGCTCGCCCGGACTGCCGCACTGCCCTTGCCGAGCGCCGCTTCGCTGACGTCGATCATCACGACGTCGAGCCCCGCGACGGCCGCCGCCTGCGCGATGCCGCTGCCCATCGTACCCGCGCCCACGACGCCGATCGTTTCGATATTCATGGAATGTCCCTCGATTCGATCACTGAAGATTTTCGAAGATCGCCGCGATCCCCTGACCGCCGCCGATGCACATCGTGACGAGCGCGTACCGGCCACCGGTGCGCTTCAGTTCATACAGCGCCTTGACGGTGATGAGCGCGCCCGTCGCGCCGACCGGATGGCCAAGCGAAATGCCCGAGCCGTTCGGATTGACCTTGCTCGGATCCAGTCCCAGCTCTTGCGTGACCGCGCAGGCCTGTGCGGCGAAGGCCTCGTTGGCTTCGATCACATCGAGTTGCGCCACGTCGAGACCCGCGCGTTCGAGCGCCTTGCGCGTCGCCGGCACGGGGCCGATGCCCATATAGGCCGGATCGACACCCGCATGCGCGTAGGACACGAGCCGTGCGAGCGGCCGCGCGCCGCGCCGCTCGGCTTCGCCGCGCTCCATCAGGAGCACGGCCGCCGCCGCGTCGTTGATGCCCGAGGCGTTGCCGGCCGTCACCGTGCCGTTCTCCTTGACGAACACCGGCTTCAGGGTTTCGAAGTCCCTGGCGCTCGCATCGAGGCGCACGTGCTCGTCGGTGTCGAAGACCGCTTCGCCCTTTTTCGTGCGCAGCGTGACCGGCAGGATCTGGTCGCGGAAGCGTCCTTCCGCGATCGCACGCTCGGCACGGCGATGCGATTCGAGCGCGAGCGCGTCCTGCGCATCGCGGGCAATGCCGTATTTGCGCGCGACGTTCTCCGCCGTCACGCCCATATGAATCGTCTGGAACGGGTCGTGCAGCGCGCCGAGCATCATGTCGACGAGCTTCCCGTCGCCCATGCGCTGGCCGAAGCGCGCGCCCGGCAACGCGTACAGCGCGCGGCTCATGGATTCGGCGCCGCCGCCGATGACGACGTCCGCATCGCCCAGCAGAATGGTCTGCGCGGCCGAGACGATCGCCTGCAGGCCTGAGCCGCACAGGCGGTTCACCGTCAGCGCCGGCACGTGCTGCGCGACGCCGCCGTTGATCGCCGCGACACGCGCGAGATACATGTCCTTCGGCTCCGTATGCACCACGTGGCCGAACACGACGTGGCTCACTTCATCGCCCGTGACGTTCGCGCGCTGGAGCACTTCGCGCACGGTCATCGCGCCCAGTTCGGTCGGCGCGAAATCCTTCAGACTGCCGCCGAAATCGCCGATCGCGGTTCGCACGCCGCTCACCACGACTACTTCACGTTTTGCTTCGCTCATTGATTCGCTCCGGTTCGTTTGCGCGTGCGCGCCGCGCGATTACATGTTCGGATAGTTCGGCCCGCCGCCGCCTTCCGGCGTCACCCATACGATGTTCTGCGTCGGGTCCTTGATGTCGCAGGTCTTGCAGTGCACGCAATTCTGCGCATTGATCTGCAGCCGGTCTTCGTCCTTGCCGTCCGTCTCGTCTCTGACGAACTCGTACACGCCCGCCGGACAGAAGCGCGCTTCCGGGCCCGCATAGGTGCGCAGATTGACGTCGATGGGCACGTTCCCGTCTTTCAGCGTCAGATGCGCGGGCTGGTTCTCTTCGTGATTGGTGTTCGAAATGAACACGGAAGACAGCCGGTCGTACGTCAGCTTGCCGTCCGGCTTCGGATAGACGATCGGCGTGCACTGCGCGGCAGGCTTGAGCGTCTCGTGATCCGCGTGCCGGTGATGCAGCGTCCACGGCACCTTGCCGCCCAGCAGCTTCTGCTCGATCCCCACCATCAGCGTGCCGAGGTAGAGGCCCTTGCCCATCCATTGCTTGAAGTTGCGCGCGCGGTGCAGTTCCGTGTGCAGCCAGGAGCGCCGGAACGACTCCGGATAGGCCTCCAGCTCGTCCGATTCCCGCCCGGCCTGCAAGGCGTCGAATGCGGCATCGGCGGCGAGCATGCCGGTCTTGAGCGCCGCGTGCGAGCCCTTGATGCGCGACGCGTTGAGAAAGCCCGCATCGTCACCGACGAGCGCGCCGCCCGGAAACACCAGCTTCGGCAAGCTCATCAACCCGCCCGCCGCGATCGCGCGCGCGCCGTACGACACGCGCTTGCCGCCTTC
This sequence comes from Caballeronia sp. NK8, assembly GCF_018408855.1. GTDB lineage: Bacteria > Pseudomonadota > Gammaproteobacteria > Burkholderiales > Burkholderiaceae > Caballeronia. Next base: position 372,496 of record NZ_AP024326.1, read on the forward strand.
GAGGAACGTGCGGATCGCCGGGTGCGTCTTGTAGCGCTGAAATTCCTCGAATGGCGAGAGATACGGGTTCGTATATCCGAGGCCGACGACGAAGCCGACCATCACCTGATGATTGTCGAGGTGATAGAGGAACGAGCCGCCATAAGTGTCGGTCTGGAGCGGCCAGCCGGCCGTGTGAATGACGAGCCCGGGCTTGTGCTGCGCCGGATCGATCTCCCACAACTCCTTGATGCCGATGCCGTACACCTGTGGATCGACGCCCTCGCGCAGGCCGAAGCGCGCCGACAGCTGCCGCGCGAGATGACCGCGCGCGCCTTCGCAGAACAGCGTGTACTTCGCGTGAAGCTCCATGCCGAGCTGAAACGCCTCGGTCGGCTGTCCGTCGCGGCCGACGCCCACGTTGCCCGTCGCGACGCCCTTGACCGAGCCGTCATCGTGATAGAGCACTTCGGCGGCGGCGAAGCCCGCGAAGATCTCGACGCCCAGTGCTTCGGCCTGCTGACCCAGCCAGCGCGTCAGGTTCGCGAGGCTGATCACGTAGTTGCCGTGATTCCTGAAGTTCTCCGGCAGCGCCCAGTTCGGCACGGCCCGCGCGCCTGCTTCCGACAGGAACAGAAAGCGGTCCTCGGTCACGGCGACATCGAGCGGCGCGCCTTGCGCTTTCCAGTCGGGAATGAGCTCGTCGAGCGCACGCGGGTCCATGACCGCGCCCGACAGAATATGCGCGCCGATTTCCGAGCCCTTTTCGAGCACGCACACGCTGATCTCGGCGCCCTGCTCCGCCGCGCGCTGCTTCAGGCGAATCGCGGCGGACAGTCCGGCGGGCCCGCCGCCGACGATCACCACGTCGTACTCCATCGATTCACGCGGACCGTATTGCTCGATCCAGTTCGTCGACGCCTCCGTGCGGGCGTTGTCCAACGTCATACCGCCTCCTTCTCTCAGGCTCAGGACACGCGTACGCGTCAGAATTGCGCTTCGTTCAATGCGAACAGCGGATCGTCGCCGTGCGCGCTGACGATGGCGGTTTCGAGTCCGCGGGCCCGCGTCAGCACGTATTCGGAGAAGCAGTGCGCGGTCGCGATCTTCGCGCCGTAGAACTGCAGGTCTTCGGCCCGCTTGCGTTGTGCCGCGAGCAGCGCACGCGCCATCTGCCAGCCCGACAGCACGATGCCCGCGAGCTTCAGATACGGCACGCTGCCGGCGAACACCGCGTTCGGGTCGCGCTTGCCCGATTCGAGCACGTAGGCGACGACGTTCGCGAGCGCCTCGCGTCCATCGGAAAGACGGCGGTGCATCGCCTCGAAAACGCGCGCGGCATCGGCGGCATCGGTCGATCGCAACGCTTCGAGCGTCGCGTCGATTTCCTCGAGCAGCGCATGCGCCGCCGCGCCGCCGTCGCGAAGCGTCTTGCGGCCGACGAGATCGTTGGCCTGAATCGCCGTCGTGCCTTCATAGATCGACAGGATCCGCGCGTCGCGATAGAACTGGGCCGCGCCCGTCTCCTCGATGAAGCCCATCCCGCCATGCACCTGAACGCCAAGGCTCGTCACGTCGATGGCCATTTCGGTGCTCCAGCCTTTCACGATCGGCACGAGATATTCGTTGATCGCCTGATGCCTTGCGCGGCTCGCCGCGTCCTCGTCGTGATGCGCGAAATCCGCGTGCGCGGCCGCGATATAGGCGAGCGCACGCGCGCCTTCGGTCAGCGCGCGCATGAGGCCGAGCATCCGGCGCACATCGGGGTGGCGGATGATCGCGACCGAGCCCGCGTCCGAACCGTCGACGGGGCGGCTCTGAATCCGCTCCTTCGCATACGCGGCGGCCTTCTGATAAGCCGCGTCGGACAGCGCGATGCCCTGCAGACCGACGCCGAAGCGCGCCGCGTTCATCATGATGAACATGTACTCGAGACCGCGATTCTCCTCGCCCACGAGATAGCCGGTTGCGCCGCCATTGTCGCCGTACTGGAGCACGGCCGTCGGACTCGCCTTGATCCCGAGCTTGTGCTCGATGGACACGCAGTGGACGTCATTGCGCGCGCCGAGGCTGCCGTCGTCGTTCAGCAGGAATTTGGGCACGAGGAACAGCGAGATGCCCTTTACCCCTTCTGGCGCATCCGGCGTGCGAGCCAGCACGAGATGGACGATGTTCTCGGCCATGTCGTGCTCGCCCCAGGTGATGAAGATCTTGGTGCCGGACACCTTGTAGGTGCCGCCGCCCTGCGGCTCGGCGCGCGAACGCACGAGCGACAGATCGGAGCCCGCCTGCGGCTCGGTCAGATTCATCGTGCCGGTCCACGCGCCCTCGACCAGCTTCGGCAGAAAGCGCGCCTTCAACTCCGCCGAGCCCGCGGTCAGCAATGCCTCGATGGCGCCGTCGGTGAGCAGCGGGCACAGCGCGAAGGAAAGGTTGGAAGCGTTGAGCATCTCGATGCACGGCGACGCGACCAGCTTAGCGAGCCCCTGACCGCCGAATTCCACCGGATGGCTGATGCCTTGCCAGCCGCCCTCAATGAATTGGCGGTAGGCATCACCGAAACCGGCCGTCGCCGCGACCTCGCCGTCGTACCACGTGCTCGGGCGCTGGTCGCCCTGCGCGTTCAGTGGCGCGATGACTTCCGCGGCAAGCTTCGCCCCTTCGTCGAGAACGGCTTGCGCGGTGTCGGCATTCGAATCGCCGAGACCGCTGAGCTGGCTGACGCTTGCAATATCTGCCAGCTCTTCGAGTACGAACATCATGTCCTTGACGGGGGCTGCATAAGTCATCGCCGACTCCAGGTGCATGGCCGGTCAACTGGCAGGCCATATGGCAACAAATACGGATGTGTTGCCGCGCATGGTATCAACGGGTCTGCATTTCCCCGTTATCTGAAACTGCCCTTTTATTGACAAAATCTGCCAAACATAAAATCGACGCCAGCCGATTTGCGGTCGCAGCTCAGTCGGCTTTCTTCTGTCTGTAGGCGGCCGGCGTGCTGCCGGTCCAGTGGCGGAATGCGCGATGGAACGCGGTCGAATTGTCGAATCCGACATCGAAGGCGATCGCCGCGATCGCATCGTCCGAACGGGTGAGACGCTGAATGGCGATGTCGCGCCGCACTTCGTCCTTGATCGCCTGGAAGGACGTTCCCTCCGCGTCGAGACGCCTGCACAGCGTCCGCACCGAGTAGTGCAGCTGCTGCGCGACGGCGTCGACGGTTGGCGTCTTCGGCAAGCCCGCGGCGATGCACTGGCGCACCTGGTGACACACCATCTCGTCGGTGAACGACACGAAAATCCAGTCCTCCGGCGCACGCTGAAGGAATGCGTCGAGATCCGACTTTCGCTGCCGGATGGGACGATCGAGATAGGCGGCATCGAACGCGATCAGCGTGCGATCGCACCCGAAACGCACCGGTCCCGGAAACAGATACAGCAGGTCGCCGGGCTGCGCCGGCCGCAGAAACTCGAATGCCGCTTCGGCGAGCGGAATCTTCTGGCGTATGAGCCACGACGCGACGCCATGCACGAGCTTCAGCACGAGCTCCCGCGCAAGCGCGCTTGCCTTCGGGCCCTTCGGATTCGCGACGAATTCGACGATCGCGTAAGCGCCTTCCCGGCGCGACACGAGCTGGAATTCATCGAGGACCAGATGAAAGAACTGGCCGAAACGATGCAGCGCCACTTCGAGACGCGGCGCATCGAGAAGGCTCAGGCACAGGAACTTGAGCGTGCCGTTGCGCAGCGGACGCGCGAAGATCCCCGGCATCTCGTCATCGAGTTCCATGGCGAGCAGGCGGTAGAGCGTCGAGAACTGCTCCTGCGTGACGCGCGCGGCGGGCATGCCGAGCAGGTCGTGAGGAATGCCGGAATGCTCGGCGAGACGCGCGACCGCGGCCCGGTCGGCGCCGGAAAGGAAACCGTTGACGACAGATATCGGAACCGTGGCAGAAAATCGCTTCATGACTTGGTCGTGGCATACACCTGAATCGAGCACGTAACTCGCAAGGCGTCCGGTAAGCCGGGAGGGCAGATCGAGACGCGTCGTGGTTCCAACGCTGTCGAGCATGCGCGAGCGCCGGCTGCAGCAGCGTGTAACGTATCTCAATCAGCCGTCTTCGAGCACGTTTAAAGGGCAGTATGGCATCGCGCATCAACAACCGGCCTACTGCCAGGTATCTTCGTGCTGATATATCCCCCTCGACAGACCACTCGTCTCAAGTCGTGTGCCACACCGGCTCGGGACGACGCCCTCAGAGACGCCCCTTCATTTACGCTTCATTGAAGCGATTCCCCGCTTCGCCTCGAGGGAGGTTGTCCTGGTATTCGCAAGCGCCATCACCGCTACGAATACCCCCTCATTCAAGAAATAAAGTTCGTCAATACCAGTGTCGCCCCTAAGCTTGCTTGACCGACTCGGATCGCGGAAGAAGCAATGGCAGAACTCTTTTTGGTACGGCACGGACAGGCGTCACTGGGCAGCCAAAACTACGATTGTCTTTCGGACACCGGCAAGCGGCAGAGCATCTGGCTCGGCGAGCACTTCGCGCTCAATGGTCTCAAATTCGACCGGGTGGTGACAGGCTCGCTGCTGCGTCACGCTCAGACGCTCGATGCGATTCGCCTGGCCACACCGGGTATAAATGTCGAATGGGAGATTCATCCCGGACTCGATGAATACGATTTTCACGCGCTCTTTCGCGCTCTGCGCGATGAAGATCTCAGGCTCGTCGAGTCCGCGAAACGCAGTCCGCGCGAGTTCTTCAAGGCATTGCGGGCGGTCCTGCACCTCTGGTGCGAAGGTGCACTGGATGATCGTGTGCCCGAGACGTGGCGAGCGTTTCAGCAGCGCGTAGCGGTTGCGCGCACTGCCATTCAGCAGAGCGACGCACGACGCGTTTTGGTGGTCACTTCCGGTGGCGTGATCGGCGCGTTCATGCAGCAGATCCTGCAAGCGCCTACTGCGATGGCAATCGAGCTCAACATGCAGATCCGCAACAGCAGCGTCACGCATTGCTTCTTCAACCACGAAACGATTCATCTATCGAGCTTCAACGGCATCGCCCATCTCGACGATCCACAACGTCACGCGTTTCAAACCTACGGTTAATCTACCCGTCAAGCATCGAATGATATGACCAGCGAACGATCTAGCCAGTCTCTCGACATTGACCGGCTCACGCCTTATCTGGAGCAGCATCTCCCGGGCTTTCGCGGGCCGGTGCACGCGACGAAGTTCGCGGGCGGCCAGTCCAACCCGACCTGGCTGCTCGACGCACAAGGCAGCCGCTATGTCCTGCGCCGCCAGCCGCCCGGGACATTGCTCAAATCCGCTCACGCAGTCGATCGCGAATTCCGCGTGCTGAGTGCGCTTGCACAAACCCCGGTTCCCGTCGCGCGCGCCTGGCATCTGTGTCAAGACCGCGAGATCATCGGTAGCCTGTTCTATGTTATGAGCTACGAGCCGGGACGCATCTTCTGGAACCCCGCCCTGCCCGAAATTGATCGCGATGCGCGGCGCGACTATTACGCATCAATCGTCTCGACGCTCGCGGCACTCCATGAAGTCGATCCGGAAAGCGTCGGCCTTGGCGACTATGGCCGAGCGGGAAACTACTTTCAGCGACAGGTCGAACTCTGGACGAAGCAGTACCGCGCCGCCGAAACCGAGCGGATAGCGCCGATGGAGGCGCTCATTGACTGGCTGCCGGCCCATTGCCCGACCCATTCTCCACGCCCGGCGCTCGTGCACGGCGATTTCCGCATCGACAACCTCATCTTCGCCGACGATGCGCCGCGCGTGCGTGCCGTACTCGATTGGGAGCTCTCGACCCTCGGCAATCCGCTCGCCGACCTCGCCTACTTCTGCATGTGCCTGCGCCTGCCATCGAGAGGGCATATCACCGGGCTGCGCGGCCAGGATCGCGATGCCCTCGCCATCCCCGAGGAGGAGGACATCCTCGCGCAGTACTGCGCGTTGCGTGGGCTCAGCGACATTGGCAACTGGAACTTCTGCCTCGCGTTTAGCTTCTTCCGTCTTGCATCGATCGCGCAGGGCGTCAAAGCACGCGCGTTGCAAGGCAACGCGTCAAGCGCAGATGCACACGAGGTGGGCCGCATGGTCGAACCGCTAGCACGGCTCGCCGAAGAACTGCTCGCGTAGACGGCACACTTTCTCAACCTGTCAAAAGGAACGACATTGACTACGAAACTCTTTGACCTCTCGGGACGCATCGCTCTCGTGACAGGCGCGAGCCGCGGCATCGGCGAGGCCATCGCCGTGCTGCTGGCCGAACAAGGCGCACACGTCATCGTATCGAGTCGCAAGCTGGAAGATTGCGAATCAGTCGCCGCGCGCATTCGCGCGTCGGGTGCGAGTGCTGAAGCATTCGCGTGCCACGTCGGCCGCCTGGAAGATATCGCGGTCATGTTCAATCACATTCGCGAGAAGCACGGTCGTCTCGACATACTCGTCAACAACGCCGCGGCCAATCCGTACTTCGGCCATATCCTCGATACGGACCTTGCCGCCTACAACAAGACCGTCGATGTGAACCTGCGCGGATACTTCTTCATGTCGGTCGAAGCCGGCAAGATGATGAAGGAACAGGGCCGCGGCGCGATCGTCAACACGGCTTCGGTCAACGCGCTTCAGCCGGGCGATCAGCAGGGCATCTACTCGATCACCAAGGCGGCCGTCGTCAATATGACCAAGGCGTTCGCGAAAGAGTGCGGTCCGCTCGGCATCCGCGTGAATGCGATTCTGCCAGGCCTCACCAAAACGAAGTTCGCCGGCGCGCTGTTCGAGGACAAGACTATCTACGAGCGCTGGATCAACTCGATCCCGCTCCGCCGTCACGGCGAACCCGACGAAATGGCCGGCACCGTGCTCTACCTCGTATCCGACGCGGCGAGCTATACGAACGGCGAATGCATCGTCGTCGATGGCGGCCTGACGATCTAGCGAACCGCGCAAAAGGAACCCATCATGTTTTTCGCTCATAGCCCGACAGTTGAAGACCTCATGCGCCGCGTGCGCATGTTCATGGACCAGCATATCGTGCCGCGGCAACGTCAATGGCACGACGAGGTCCACGCGGGTCACTTTCCAGTCTCGTTCATGGAAGATCTCAAAGCCATGGCCAAGGCAGAGGGTCTGTGGAATCTCTTCCTGCCGCACCTGAAGGAGGGCGAGCCAGGCACGCGTCTCACGAACCTCGAATATGCGCCGCTCGCGGAGATCATGGGCCGCGTTTCGTGGGCATCCGAGGTCTTCAACTGCAATGCGCCCGATACCGGCAACATGGAACTGCTGCACATGTTCGCGACGCCCGCGCAGCGCGAAACATGGCTCGTGCCTCTGCTCGATGGCCAGATCCGTTCCGCGTTCGCGATGACCGAGCCGGACGTGCCCTCCTCCGACGCGACCAACATCACGACCTCCATTCGCCGCGATGGCGACGACTACGTGATCAATGGCCGCAAATGGTTCATCACGAACGCGGCACATCCGAACTGCAAGCTGTTCATCGTGATGGGCAAGACCGATCCGGATGCAGAAAGCCATCGTCAGCAGAGCATGATCCTCGTGCCGGCGGGCACACCCGGCGTGACGATCGTGCGCAATATTCCGGTCATGAATCACATCTCGCCCGAAGGACATTGCGAGATCACGTTCACGAATGTGCGCGTGCCCGCGTCGAACCTGCTCGGCGAAGAAGGCAGCGGCTTCGCGCTCGCGCAGGCGCGGCTCGGACCGGGGCGCATTCACCACTGCATGCGCTCGATCGGCGCGGCTGAGCTCGCGCTCGAACTGATGATCGAGCGTGCTCAGGAGCGCAAGACGTTCGGCAAGTATCTGCAGCAGCATGGCACGATCGGCGAATGGATCGCGAAATCGCGCATCGAGATCGATCAGGCCCGCTTGCTCGTGCTCAAGACCGCGTGGCTTCTCGACGAGGTCGACGCAAAAGCGGCACGCAAGGAAATCTCGATGATCAAGGCGCTGATTCCGCAAGTGCATACGGCCGTGTGCGACCGTGCGATGCAGGTATTCGGCGCGATGGGCGTAAGCCCCGATACGCCGCTCGCCGATCACTGGACGTGGGGACGCGCATTGCGTTACGCAGACGGTCCCGACGAAGTGCATCTCCAGGCGATCGCGAAAATGGAACTGGCGCAAGGCAAGGAACGGATCGGCGCAATGGCGGCCTATCTGAACGCACCGCCGCGTGACTGAGCCTGGCGAAATCGAAGCAAGCGCACGCATCATCACAGCGTCTCCCGTTTATCATGATGGGCAAACGGAGACTGTGAGATGCGTTCACCGAAGCTGGATCTGAATCTGTTCGTGGTGCTGGAGTCGATCTACGAGAAGCGCAACCTGACCCGCGCGGCCGAGGCGCTCTTCATCACCCAGCCCGCGGTCAGCAATGCGCTCGCACGCATGCGCAAGGCGTTCGATGATCCACTGTTCGTCAGCACATCGTCCGGAATGGTGCCTACGCCGTTCACGGAGAACATCATCGGGCGCGTGCGTGAAGGATTGCAACTGTTGGAGGCCAGCGCGACAGAAGGCGACGTGTTTGTCCCGGCAACGTCCGAGCGTACCTTCCGTCTCAGCATGCCGGATCTAACCGAAGCGATCCTGTTGCCCGCGCTCGGCGAAGTGTTGCAGCAGCAAGCGCCGGGGATGCGCATCGAATCCTATTTCACGCCGCGCAGTGAACTCAGCAACGCGCTTGCGACTGGCAAGATCGACTTCGCGATCGACGCGCCCTTGATCGACGATCCGCAGTTGCATCAGACGCGCCTCGGCTGCGACCGGTACGCCTGCATGCTGCGCCACGATCACCCGTTTGCCGGCGAGGCGCTCACGATGGACGACTACCTTGAGCTTGACCATATCCAGGTGTCGAGTCGCCGCCAGGGAAGCGGCATCGTCGACGCCGAACTGAAACGGCTCGGCAAGCAACGGCGGATACAAATACGTGTGCAGCATTACATGGTCGCGCCGCTCGTTGCCTTGCGAACCGATCTCGCGCTGACCGCGCCCACGCAATTGCTCAAGCGTCACGATGCGCGGATGGTTGAACTGCCGTTTCCCATACCTAGCCTCGAATGGCACTTGTATTGGCATCGAAGCAGCGAGCAGGATCAGGCGAGCCTGTGGTTTCGAAGCAAAATGGTCGAACTGATGGCGGCAAAGTCAACTGATTCGTTGGCGTCACGGGGGCGTGGCTCCGTGCCATGAGCCCTTCTTATCGGTTGCGTGGCGGCACAGAGGCCTCACAAAAAACGCTGCTTGTGTGTCGATCGGCCGCGCCAGATCCTATGAAAGCTAGGAAACCGCACACCAAAGCATCGAGTTGCTCACCAGGCACTTCGTAAGGGTCAGCAACGCGCCATGACTGCAAGCCTTCACCCAGAGCCAGCAGCGCAAGCGCGAGTGTGTCAGCCGACAGCGAAAACTGTGTGCCGTTGCGTGCAATAATTGACGAGATGCAAGTCGCCGTATGCGCTCGCTTCTTTCGTAGCAATGTGCAGAGTTGCGCACGGAAACGCGAGTCGCGGGCGGCGTACATCTTCGCTTCGATCCACAGGAGGAACGACGCGGGCCGATTGCCCAGCAGTCGAGCACAGTCAGAGGACTCCACCATCCCGCCTTCGCGGGCGGTAAGCAGGTCGAAGTTGCGCTGCGACTCCGCTTGGACCTCCTCGTGATCCCGCTGAAGCAATTCGAGCAGCAGATCCGATTTGCCTTCGAAGTTTGAATAGAACGCACCGCGCGTATATCCAGCCGCGGCCGCGATATCCTCGACACTCGCCGCAGTGAAACCCTTCGTTGAGAAGATATCGCGCGCTGCAAACAGCAGACTATCGCGCGTCTGATTCCTTCTTTGCTCTCGTGTTAGGCGCTTCGGTTTCATGGGCAGAACCTCTAGTGCGAGTGCGAGGCGTGCTCATGCTGTGCCGCGTTCTTCGTGTGTCGGACGATTTTGTTCCCGTTCCCGAACAACATCATCGTCTTATCCATATCGAACAGTTCGTTGTCGAAACGGCGTAGTCGACCGCCGTCGACCGCTTGTCATGATAATCATGCGCGCCTTCACGCCTGGCATGCGCCTCGCAACCGTGATGAATTGCATACCGCCATCGATGCCTTTTCGACGGGCTGTCCGGTCAACTCCTTCAGCGCGCGCTGCGCCGTCGTGATCGGAAGTCCATGACACGGTGCGATCACCACCCCTTGGGGATTGCCGGGCATGCACGCGGCATCACGAAGGAGCTAGATTTGACGGGACGCCGCTCCGCGAACCCGCCCACTGTTGCGCTAGCCAACCAGTCCGCCTCAGCGAAAAACCGCTCGATGTTGTAGATAACAGTACAATACATAGGCAACTGTACCAACTAACTTCATCAAAAAAAACAGGGAATTTCCCTGTCTTCATCGTCACGCCTGCACGTTGCCAGGCCGCTAGGCAGCCTCAACGTCCAAGGACTCTCCCCAGACGAGACTACGAGCGACCGAAAGGAAAGTTGATTCGAATCCTCGCATATAGGCGCGCTTGTTGCGCGCGGTTCCGAGGTGAAGCGTCATGCCGTCGACCATCGATATGAGCAATACGGCGATGTGCGCGCTCTCGGTGGCCCCGCGCTTTGGATTCACGGCACGAATGAGCTCGGTGAACTCTTTCGTCATAGTGTCGTACCACTCGTCGCGCATTTGGGCGCACTCGGGATCCGTGGCGGCGAGCGAAAAGAAATGCCACCATAACGGGATGTTCTTCGAATCCTTCGCGTCCTCAAGGGACATCTCTAGGATGGCCTCGATCGTTCCGCGAGGCGATTCATTGTCCTTAAGCGCACGTTTCAGTGCATCGAAATAGCCTTCGATGACCGGAGCCATAACCGCGCGCAGGATCGCTGGCCTCGTGGGGAAGTAGTACTGGAGATTGCTGACACTGATTCCCGCGCTAAGAGCGACGGCGCGCTGCGAGAATTCCATCGGGCCATTTTCAAGCAGGAGCTTTCGTGCAACTCGGACGATGGCGTTGCGCGTCCGTATGCCTTGGGCTCGCAGGCCGTCGGGCGGCGTTGCCGAAGAAACTGCACTCGATGTGCGCCCCTTACGGGTACTGCGCTGCGGGTTTGGCACGGTCATCGTTCCGTCTCGGTTGCAGCAAGTCTCATCTTGAACGGATGAGATCATGCTGACGGTTCGTTTGGTAAACGTGACTATACCTTACAATCGCGTCAATTCGCGACTGGGCACCCGCGTGGCACGCACTTCGACACTGTGCGAATCGTCGACCAACTGTTCGCGACGCCCAACGCGCCGTTTTTGACGCACCATCGCGGGAAACGACCCGCAGTAATAGTGTTCGCTGACGCAGTCCGGCGAGCAGATGGATTCCGTCGCGAATCCCACTCGACGATTATGTACCCCACTCTAGGGGCTGCCGAGCGATTCCTCGTTTTGAAACTCCGCGCGTGCCAGCGTCCCGATAGCCAGTGAGCGGTTTAGTTACGGCGACCGCGTCCCCACCCTACAATCATTTTCGGATCGCGTACTACGCCATCGGTAGCGAGTCGGAGAAGGTAGCAGACAGGAAGTTGTTGATTTTACTAGTTTTAATATTGGGGGCATGACGCGAACCCTTATTCCGCTTGAGTGCTTCTAACCGGAGATTTGCATCAAAATCAAGGCTACCCCTTATCCCTGATGAGGACCAGTGAAGCAACGTGCGACGGCGACTCACAGTTGGCGCATCAACGGGCCCATTGTTTATTTGACATAAATCTATTTATCGCATTTTCATTAGGGTAACTAATTGAATCGACAGCCAAGAGGCCGATGAGGGGCAAGCGCGCAAACTTCCATGATGGCTCGTGCTGATGGCAGGCACATCAGAAGCCGAATGTACAGACGCAAGTCAAGACCTTCGAAAATGCACACCGATCTTGCTCATAGGCGGGAGTCCATGTACGGATATAAGTCCGCAACCACCCTTCTCGCCACTAACAATATCGCCTTGCAAATGGGAGGCGACCATATGAGAAATGTCGCATTTTGACGTAGATTCGTTGCCAGACAAGCGTTTCAGGAGCGCTGGCGATGAACACGACCGGGACCATCACCATGTCGATGCACGAACTGGACCGACTCAGAGTGATCAGGCCGTCGCCGAACGCCAACTCAAGCCTGGCCGTGCCGCCGAGCGGCTACACGTGAGCGTGCGGCAGATCGAACGGCTTGTCATGCGTTATCGTGCGGACGGTGCACGCGGTCTGGTGTCCGGCAAGCGCGCACGCACGAGTAATCACCGGTTGCCGGACGGCGTGGCGCAGCGTGCGCTCGCGCTGATCCGTGAGCGCTATGCCGATTTTGGTCCGACGCTGGCGTGCGAGAAATTACGGGAATGCCACGGCATTGAACTGGCCGTCGAGACGATTCGTTCTCTGATGACAGCTGCGGGCCTTTGGGTGCCTCGCAAACAGCGCCTGCCGCGGATTCACCAGCCGCGCAACCGCCGCGCGTGTCTGGGCGAGCTGATCCAGATCGATGGTAGCGATCACCGCTGGTTCGAGGCGCGTGGAACGCGCCAATCTGACGCTGCAGGACCGGCTGGTCAAGGAGTTGCGCTTGCGCGGCATCAGCACCTGGGAGGCGGCCAATGCTTATGAGCCCTCATTCATCGCTGATTTAAATCAGCGTTTCGGCAAGCCGCCACGCAGCGACCACGACGCCCATCGGCCCCTGCGCGCCGCCGACGATCTGACGCTACTGCTGGCATATCGCGTCTGGCGTAAGGTCACGCACGCGCTGACGGTGCAATACGACCGCGTGATGTATCTGCTCGAAGACACGCCGGCCAATCGCCTGTTGATTCACCAGCAAATGGAGGTGGTCGAGTATCCGAGTGGCTGCGTCGAGGTTCAGGCGGGCGGCGAGGTGCAGCATTATCGGATCGTCGGAATGGTTTCACGTGAAATGCTCATAACCAACGGATCTTGTGCACAATATACGCACCCAAAATGACGCGCGCGCCTAGTCGCTCTCCTTTTTGGCGGGCCAGGATCCCGCGTCGCTGGGCGGCTCGGATAATCGAGGCGGGATGTTGGCGTTATGTTTCGGCCGTCGGCCGTTGGAACTTATGCTAAAATTGTGCAAATTCTGTGCTTGGAGAGCGACTTATGAATTCGGATACCGGCGCCTTTCCCAGTGCCGATGCGGGCTTCGACCGTTTTATGGCCTCACTACATGATCCCGAAGACCCAGCACCGATCGTCTCCGCGCGTCGCTTCGGCGAGGCCTTGCGTATCGACTTGCAAACCCTTGCTCAGCAAGCCCACGTACATCGGAACACGATCAGCCGGCAACCTGCATCCGAAAGCGTACAACGATTCCTCCGCGACGCTCTGCGGGTCATTCGTGCGGCCACGGATATCTCAGGTGACGTCACGAAGGCACTGTTCTGGTATCGAAACGAACCTCTGCCCGTGTTCAACTACAAAACCGCCGAGGAGCTGGTGTCGGAAGGTCGAGCCGATGACGTCCTTCGCTACGTTTCGTCGCTTGAGGCGGGCCCGGCAGGATGATCCTCACAGAATTGACCGGGGTAACTGTCTATCGTATGCATGTCCCCAGGTGGGCTGTCGCGCCGACGAGCGGCGCAGGAGCGGGAACGCATGGCGGTCGGGCGAATCGTGTCGGGCTCAATGCGCTATATCTTGCCTTGGACCCCGCCACAGCCATCCGAGAGTATCAGCAGTTATCGTCCTTGATGCCACCGGGGACGTTGGTCAGCTACAACCTCACGGCCGCTCCGATGGTCGATTTCACCGGCGGGTACGAAAGCGGAAAGTGGTCTCCTCTGTGGGAGGATTTCTATTGCGACTGGCGCCACTGCTGGTTCAATGAACGGATCGAGCCCCCCAGCTGGATCCTTGGCGATGAGGTCGTCTCGAGCGGTGCCAAGGGTATCCTCTTCAAATCACGACTGACGCCCGACGGTACAAATCTCGTTCTGTACACAGAGCGTCTTGACTCCACGGACCACCTCGACGTCTACGATCCAAATAACGCTCTTCCGAAAAACCAGTCTTCTTGGGATTGACCTTTGGAGAGCCCGACAGAAATCGGCACGTCGGACCCATTGCTGCCGGTCGGCCTTCGGTACGCTGAGTGTCTCTTGATGAAGTGCAACGGCCAGTCAACGCGCGGTCCTCGCCGACGTGTCGTTGACCATTGCGAACCTTCGAGTCGTGCTCGGGCGGCTGCACATCGCGCGGGAGCATGGCGCGCACCTCAAGCAGCTCGGCCGCGATCGCGGCTTCATTGGTCTTTATTCACTCGACGGGCAAGTGCCCTCCTCGCTTCAACGGCTATCTCATCGAGGATTTTGGCCTGAGCGCGAAGACGTCGAAGCGGCGAGCGCGTGAGCACTCAGCGTCGAGCCAAGCCGGGCGGCGAGACCGGCGCCAACGGCGAATGGTATGAAGGCGGCGGCAAGTTCATTGCCACTCGAGACAACCCGAAGCGCGCCGAGCGTTCGCGAAAGGCGACAAGAAAGGTCGAGATCGAGCCGCGGAAATGGTGAGTCCGGCCCGATTACGGGTACGACGCCCGGCAGATCACACGCTGGCCGGATCGCGCGCGCCCGCATAAATCTTCCGCACCCCTCTTTCGAGCGCCTGTTTCGCGAAAGGCCAAGCCCGCGATTCGCGCCCGTCAGGAAACCACAGCACCTTCGATCTTCATAATCCTTCCTTTCGCATGATGAATCGCATGCGCGCCGGCTCGCCGCGCGTGAGATCTGGTGGAAACAAGGCTGCATTCGCTTGCGGATCCGTTGCGCCGTGCCTTCGCGTGCAGCAGTTAATCGCGTCGCGAAGTCCGCGCCGGATTGCTTTTGTCGGACGATTCGTGACAACTCGGGCGTCGCATCCGATGGCCGAAGGGGGCGTAACTTTACTGGTGATGGCCTGTAAAGTTGTCGGTTCATGACGACGCCGTTCACCCGACCGCTGAGCGTACCGGGGTCGACCGACCCGGGCGTCCCCATAGCAGTGGGTTGCCCTGTGGTAACGCGTCGCGAGCCGACATCACCTCACAGGGGAGACACCATGCAACTGAGTGGGTCGCGCTTGCACGGCAAGGACATTACACACCTGCAAATCACATCATTCGCCGACGTCCGAGTCGGATACACGATGGCTTGTTGACTTACATCCCCCCGCGACGGTGTGCGAGACAGGCGACACCATGCTGGCCGCCGCGGTATCTTCGTTCGTGTCCTATCGAAAGCACGCATGCGATTAAATCTTTTGCGATTGACATCCAATAACACTTCCCCCCATGATGCAACGCATGCGATTATCTCGCATACGACTAAAAACCTGAACACCCTCATTCACACAGGAATCCATCATGACCAAGATCGAACAAGTCCTCCACTCAGGCAACAGCCACGCCACGATCAATCACGACCCCAATGTCCCGCGCGGTGAGCTCGGCGTCCTCGACCTCAAGCTGTCAGCCCCCGGCGGTGAAACCCGCGAGTTCATCGCCACCGAGCTACACCCGAGAGCCGAGCAGTTGTTTTCGGGCGCATGGTCGGCCTGTTACGTCAGCGCGTTCCAGATTGCGGCCTCGCTGAAGAAGGTCAAGCTGCCGTCCGACTACTCCGTGGACATCCAGGTAAGCATTGGGTCGGTCGGTAGCGGGCATTGCCTCGGCGCCCAGTTCACCGTCCGCGTGCCGGGTCTGGCAAAGGAAGTCGTCGAGGCACTCGCGCACCACGCCCATCAGCTCTGCCCGTACTCGAAGGCTGTGCACGGCAACATCGAAGTCGGTCTCAACGTCGTCACTATTTGACAAAAACACCGCATGCGATTAAATCGCGCAATATTTAAATACGCTTAATACGCTCATACACATAGGAATTCATCATGGAAAAGATCGAAAAAGTTCTCGCCTCGGGCAACTCCCACGCCACGGTCAATCACGACCCCAATCTCCAGCGCGGCCAGTTTGGCGTCTTTGACCTCAAGCTGTCGGCGCCCGGCGTGGAACGCCTCGAGTTCATCGCCACCGAGCCGCACCCGACAGCCGAGAAGTTGTTTGCGGGCGCGTGGTCGGCCTGTTACACCACCGTGTTCGGGATCGCGGCCTCGCTGAAGAAGGTCAAGCTGCCGCCCGACTATTCCGTGGACATTCAGGTAAACGTTGGGCAAACCGGTACCGCGTGGTTCCTCGGCGCCCAGTTCAACATCCGCGTACCGGGTCTGGCAAAGGAAGTCGTCGAGGAAATCGCGCACCTGACCCATACGATCTGCCCGTACTCGAAGTCTGTGCGGGGCAACATCGAGATCGGCACGAACATCGTCACGGTGTGATCCGCCTAGGCACGTGCCTCTCTCTGGGGCACGTGCCCCTCTGAACATTTTTTTAGGGATTCCCATCATGAAGACCAAGCTCATCGTTGCACTGCTCGTCGCCTTTTCGGCGTCCGCCACCGCACCCGCGTTCGCCAGCGGCTATGGACCGGCCCCGTTCTACAAGCCCTCGGTGGGCGCACCGGCGTCGCAAAGCGGTCAGAGCGCGCGAACCGTCGCCGCCGAACGCGACGACGTAACTGGCTCGCAAGAGGCATACGGCGGTGTAGTCGCCGGACTCTCCCAGGCGGGCAGCCATGCCGCCGTGACGTCGCGCGACAACCTGTTCGCGCGTCACTAGATCGCGCATCCTTCCCCTTTGGACCGTCGCGCATCGTCCCCTCTTCATGCGCGCCGGCCACAGCGTCGGATGGGTCGTGGTTTATTTACCAAGGAGGATTGAAACAATGTTCAGTCATGTAGTGGTCGGCACCAACGACCTGGAAAAAGCAAAGCGATTTTACGATGCCGTGCTCGGCGCGATTGGCTATGGTGACGGTATCAGTGACGACAACGATCAACGTCGACGCTATGCCTATCGCGGCGACACGGGGCTTTTCATTATCACGCAGCCGCTCGATGGTCGGCCGGCGACCGCTGCCAATGGCGGAACGATCGGCTTTGCCTGTCAGTCGACCAGGCAGGTCGATCTCTGGCATGTCGCCGGGGTCGCCAATGGTGGAACATCAGCTGAGGCGCCGCCTGGCGTGCGTGAGGCCGCGTTTGGCAGCCTCTATCTCGCCTATCTGCGCGATCCGGACGGCAACAAGCTCGGCGCCCTGTATCGCATGCCGGCCTAAAGCGAACGGCGGCCACAAGGGCGCTCCAGACGTTCGGCGGCCATAGCGGCAGGCAGGCGCCGCCGCAATACCTCTACGCTGCGAAATAGCTGGGCCCGGCGAAATGACAAGCGGTTCTACTCTATGCGGCAGCGGCTCGACGTTCGTTATTGCGATATCATCGCATGCGATATATAGCACTTCGTATGTCTTGAGGACAATCAGGCTTTAGCCGAGGAGGATAAAGATGAAAACTAGGAACCAGGCGCCCGCTGCGGCCATGCCGCTGTCGGACTATCTGTGCTTTGCAATCTACTCAGCGAACCTGGCGTTCGGTAGGGCATACAAGCCGATACTCGAGGAGCTTGGGCTCACCTATACGCAATACGTCACGATCGTTGCGCTTTGGGAGGAAGACAATCCGACCGTCAGCGGTCTGGGCGAGAAGCTGTTTCTCGAATCCAACACGCTTACGCCGATGCTGAAGAAGCTCGAGGTGATGGGTTATCTAGAGAGGCAGCGCGATCCCGAAGACGAGCGTCAGGTGCGGGTCAGGCTCACGAAAAACGGTCGACGGCTGCGCGAAAAAGCCCTGACTATGAGTCTCTCTGGGGCGACTGGCCTTGCGCCAGACGAGTTTGCTAAAGTGCAGAAGGCAATCGTGACGCTGCGGGACAATCTTATCAAGTCAGTCCAAAACGGCGAATGAGCGCTTAACGGTCGTGTTGCAGGGGCGTCCCTGAAACGGGAACCTGACGGTGTGACGGTGCGGTCTTGATCGATGGTGCGCTATGGCGCGGATCGAGTTCCGTCGTCGTTGTCACATCCAGCCAGTAGATGAGATCTCCAGTATCGGCATCGATATCCGATTTGAGCGCGCGGCATTCGAGCAGCATCAGTTCGCCCCGGCGCAACCCCGCCAGAAGCAGCACGTTGACGATGAGCCAGTTCCTCACGCGCACGTGTGCGCCTCTCGAACGGATTCCGGAGAGCATCAGGATGCGCGACCTCAAGCAGGTCGGTCAGCGTGCTAGTTGGGAGCGCCCGCGCAAACCGGAACTGCCCGCGCCGGGGATTGCGCAATCTCCCCATCGTCCATCAATCTGATGCTGGCGTGCTCCGCGCAGCTCTTTGTCGGTGGACCGGGTGCTTGCCTCGACGCCATGCCACGCGAGGTCGAAGAGGGTGCCCCCTACGTTGGTGGCTTGGGGTTGGCGGAGCGTTAGCTTCGCTGTAGGGTTTGGGTTGAGTGAATTTCAGTATATCGACTTCTATGCCTGACGATGCTTGGCTTGTTGCACCCGAAGACGCCTATGCCCAATGGCAACGCGAAGAAGCAACAGGCGCGGATCGCCGCGCGTTCGCCGACCAGTCGATCGTCCAGCACCGTTCGATGTTCTCGCGCTTCAACGACTATCTGATCGCCCACGGAGCGACGGTGGCGAGCTTCGGGGCGGACCACATCGATGGATTCTTCGCTAAACTCGCGCAGGACTGCGCGCCCGGCACGACCACGCGCCTGCGCTATCTCAAACTTATCGACCGATTCACGCGTCACCTCGTGAACATCGAACTGCGCGCCGATAATCCCGCCGCGCAGATGTTAGTCAACGAGAACTGGCCACAAGACGAGCCAACACCGATCTATCTGTCACCGGAAGGCGATGCGCGGCTACAAGCGGTGTGCGTTGCAACCGAAGGCGCGGCCTTCAAGGATCTTCGGAACACCGCGATCGTGGCGCTGTTTCTCGCGTCAGGGGTCACGGCCGCCGAACTCAAGCAGCTACGAGTCGACGACCTCGATGTCCACGGCGAACGTCCTACTGTCTTCGTCGAGAAGCATGGGCCTCGGATTGCACGGCGGGTGCCGATCGATGCCTTCGCGATCGACGTACTGCGCAGCTATCACGAGGCCCGCAGTCGGATTCAGCCTCCAACGCAATGGCTTTTCACCGCCACGGCGGGCGGCAAGCCGATGCAGCCAGATACGATGTTGAAATGCGTCCGCCAGGCTCTACGCAGCGCGAACTTGTCGGCTGCCGACGAGAGTCCACGCTTGCTCAGAAACACCTTCGGTCGTCGGCTAATCATCGCCGGCAAGACCAACGAGCAGGTGAGCAATCTTATGGGCTTGTCGAGCCATCGCACGGCTGCTCGCCTTCGTCAAACACGGGCATGCGATATCGGAACGTCGTGAAGCCGTCGCCTGGCCGAGCGCCTTCGTTCATTGCGCATGGAAATTTCGGCCGCGTCCTGGGAACAGAATACAAGCGACTCACTACTTGCGCGCGGGACTCTTCGAGACGGCATGAGGCTGCCATCGGCTGGCACCTTCCTTGCATAGGCGTCAATTGCGGGCAACGGTACCCGCTTGAAACTATGGAGAAGCGCCATGCAGATCCTTATCCTGGACGACGATCAAGATTTCGCGAACGGGCTCGCGGCACTTATCGCACGGATGGGCCATGGCGTAGCGATCGCACACAACTGCGCCGCAGCTCGCACGTTCGCTCATGATCGCGACTTCGACGTCATTCTTGCCGATGTGGACCTTCCGGACGGTGATGGAAGACACGTTTGCGACGGGTTGAGGGCCGAGGGCGCTTCGCAGGGAGCGTACATGATTGCCGTGACGGGCAAGACCGATCTCGGCGATGACGACTTTCCCTCGTTCGATGGTTATGTACGCAAGCCGGTCACCTACGACTTGCTCGAGCGCGTGCTCGAGGAATGGCGGCTTGCTGCCGGCCTTGACCGCGTGACGACCGCCCCTGAACCCTCCAAAGTCGTCGAAGCGCGATAACGCGCGCTCCGCAAATCGCAACGGGCTTCGCAGTGGCAACAACCGGTGATAGAAGCATTTGCTTGCGATCATGCCCGGCGCTGCCGGGCATGATATAGCAACGCGCCGAGAACCCTCTACGCGCAGCAACAGGGAAGGTTCTAGTTCTCGCGCCCCTCTCTAGTCTGGTGTGCACTGCCGGATTGCGAAGAGCCGAGATCTGCCAGGACGTCCGGTCGACAGAATGGGTCTTGTCATTAGTTTCATATTTCGACTATTATCGAATCATGGAAACGAATGAAACCATTGCCGCGCTGGCGGCGCTCGCGCATGAGTCGCGGCTCGCAGTCTTTCGCGCCCTGGTACAGGCGGGCCCCGAAGGCATGCCCGCAGGCCAGATCGCCACGCTGCTGGATGTCGCGCCGTCGTCGCTGTCCTTCCACCTGAAGGAACTGTCTCGCGCGCAGCTCGTCACCAGCCGTCAGGAAGGCCGGTTCATCTACTACTGCGCCAACTTCGAAACGATGAACGGCCTGCTGGCCTATCTCACCGAGAACTGCTGTGGCGGCAACCCCTGTTCGCCAGCATCGGCATGTTCTCCCTCTCGGGAGAAGCAGTCATGAAGCGCTTTCATGTGCACGTCGCCGTCACCGATCTCACAGCGAGCATCCGTTTCTACTCGGCGTTGTTCGCGGCTGAACCGACGGTCATCAAGAGCGATTACGCGAAGTGGATGCTCGACGACCCGCGCGTCAATTTCGCGATCTCGCAACGCGGCGCCACGCCGGGCGTCGACCATCTGGGGGTGCAGGTCGAAAACGAGGCCGAACTGGCCGAGATGCACGATCGACTCGAAGGCGCCGCGTTGCCGGTCGACACCCAGACGGATACCGTCTGCTGCTATGCCAACTCGAACAAGTACTGGACCGTCGATCCGCAAGGCATCGCATGGGAGTCGTATCACACGCTGAACGACATTCCGGTATTCGGCGAGTCACGCAATTCGCCGAAAGGTGCACCTGCTTCTGAAGTCGCAGCGTGCTGCGCTCCGACGTCGGGCAAGTCGGTCGGTGTTCCGGTCAAATCCTCGTCATGCTGCTGAGTCCGACGCGCAATTCAACGACGAGCGTATGACAACCAACGTATCGATCCTGTGCACGCACAACTCGGCGCGCAGCGTGCTCGGCGATGCCACGCTGAATCACTACTGCGACAGCGCCGCCGCCGAAGCATGTGCGTTCTGGCCGGGTAGTCCGGTCAGGGTGCATCGGGGCGATGCCGACGGGTCGAACGCACCGGGCGGCGATGACGTCAAGCGTCAGGCGTTCGAGCTGACCCGCCAGGCGATCGGCTATCGCATGCTGCAGTTGCTTGAACTTCCCCTGGACCGTCTGGGCGATGCCGAGCTTCAGCAGGCGCTCAATGACATCCTGCAAAGCTGAACCCATCTCCATCGAGTCGTCTCATGAACACGCCCAACGTCGCCGCTTCGCGCAGGACCGCATCGAAGCCAGCCATCAGCTTCTTCGAGCGGTACCTGACCGTCTGGGTCGCACTGTGCATTCTCGCAGGCATCCTGCTCGGCCAGGTCATGCCCGGCGTCTTTCAGGCAATTGGCCGGATGGAGTACGCGCAGGTCAACCTCCCGGTCGGGCTGCTGATCTGGGTGATGATCATCCCCATGCTGGTCAAGGTCGATTTCGGTTCGCTGCATGAAGTGCGTCAGCACATCCGGGGCATCGGCGTCACGCTCTTCGTGAACTGGCTGGTCAAGCCTTTTACGATGGCGTTCCTCGCCTGGCTGTTCATCAAGCACCTGTTGGCGCCGATGCTGCCCGCAGCGCAGCTCGACAGCTATGTGGCCGGCCTCATCCTGCTGGCGGCCGCGCCCTGTACGGCAATGGTGTTCGTGTGGAGTCGTCTCACCGGCGGCGACCCGCTCTTCACGCTCTCGCAGGTCGCGCTCAACGACAGCATCATGGTGGTCGCGTTTGCGCCGCTCGTGGGCCTGCTGCTCGGCATTTCCGCGATTACGGTGCCGTGGGCGACGCTGCTCACCTCGGTCGCGCTCTACATCGTCATTCCGGTGATTCTCGCGCAGATCCTGCGCAAGGCGCTGCTCGTCCAGGGAGAAGCCGCGTTTGAAGCAGCAATGGCGAAGATCGGTCCCTGGTCGATCACGGCGCTGCTCGCGACGCTGGTTCTGCTGTTCGCTTTCCAGGGCGAAGCCATCCTGAAGCAGCCACTCGTCATCGTGCTGCTCGCCGTGCCGATCCTGATCCAGGTGTTCTTCAATTCGGCGCTCGCGTACTGGCTTAATCGCGCGGTCGGCGAGAAGCACAACATTGCCTGCCCGTCTGCCCTGATCGGCGCGTCGAACTTCTTCGAACTGGCCGTTGCCACGGCAATCGGCCTGTTCGGGTTCAACTCCGGCGCTGCGCTCGCGACCGTCGTGGGCGTGCTGATCGAGGTGCCGGTCATGCTGCTCGTCGTACGCATCGTCAATCGTTCGAAGAACTGGTACGAGTCCGCCTGAAGGCTTTGGAAACGAGCACATGAACGACGTCATCATCTATCACAACCCTGGGTTCGGAGCCCCGCGCGACACGCTCGCGGTGATTCACCGCGCGAACAACGAACCCACGACCATTACCGATGCGGAGGGAAAACGTGTCTGATCTTGCGACCGAACTGCCGCAGGTTGACCCGGCGCTGTTCCGCGTTCCGGACATCGACCGCCTGCAGGCCGCGAAGGCTTCGCCGCACCCCCCGCGCATCCTGCTGCTCTATGGCTCGCTACGCGAACGCTCCTTCAGCCGACTGCTCAGCGAAGAAGCCGCGCGCCTCCTTGCGGCGATGGGCGCCGATGTGCGGACGTTCAACCCGAGCGGCCTGCCGCTGCCGGACGATGCGCCGGACACTCATCCCAAGGTGGCCGAGCTGCGGGACCTGGTGCTGTGGTCGGAAGGCATGGTCTGGTGCTCGCCGGAGCGCCACGGCGCGATGACCGGCATCATGAAATCGCAGATCGACTGGATTCCGCTTTCGCTCGGCGCGGTCCGGCCGACGCAGGGCAAGACGCTCGCGGTGATGCAGGTGAGCGGCGGCTCGCAGTCGTTCAACGCGGTCAACCAGATGCGCGTGCTCGGGCGCTGGATGCGCATGCTGACGATCCCCAACCAGTCGTCGGTGGCCAAGGCGTTCATGGAGTTCGATGAAACCGGCCGCATGAAACCCTCGGCCTACTTCGATCGAGTCGTGGATGTAATGGAAGAGTTGGTGAAGTTTACGCTGCTCACCCGGGATATTGGTCCGTATCTGGTCGACCGTTATAGCGAACGAAAGGAAAGCGCCGCGGAACTGATGAAGCGGGTGAACCAGTCGAGCATCTGATCAGTGTCGCCCGCCGCTCCTGATCGTCGTAGTTCACAGTGAAGAAGCTGCAAGTCGAACTTGCACGCGATGCCGGCGAGCCTGCTTGCCGTGTTCAGCAGCGTCTGCACGTCGCCGCGATCTTGAAGCACCTGGGGGTGGACCCGGCGCTTCTCCACGTCCCCGACATCGACCGCCTTCAGGCTGCGAAACGCATCGCCTTATCCTCCGCGCATCCTGTAATTCGACACTGGTTGCGACCGACAAATCAGCGAAAAGAGGCCAGAACAAAGGTCTGTTCGTGACGCCAGCGTAAGCACGTGATCGATAGAATTTCGTCCTATATCGACGGTACGCACTGTCACGCATCCGATATCTGTCGGATCGCTCTCTCACATCGGATTTCCGGTTCATCCAGCATGACACGGCTCGCACGGCACTACGTCCCAGAACAACCGCAGCACGTTATCTTGCAGGGGTTCACGGGCCCCGCCTTCCTGGACGAAGGAGACTATCTGTACTTCCTCGCCTGCCTGGCAGACGCAGCGCGCGTCGCCGATCTGGCCGTCCACGCGTGGGTACTCATGCCCGAGGCGGTACAGTTCCTTGTCACCCCTTCGTATGAGTCGAGCGTGGCCATTACGTTGCAGGCCGTTGGCCGTCGGTATGTCGAGACTTTCAATCGCCGCCATGGACGCCGCGGTGCGGTATGGCGTGGCGGGTACCGAGCCGCAGTGATTGAGCCCGACCGGTACTTCCTGCTCGCAAGCCAGATCATCGATCAGGCGCCGGTGCGCAACCGCCTTGTAGCCGACCCGGGAAGCTACCGGTGGTCGAGCTACGCGCACCATATCGGGCTGCGTGTCGATAGCTTTATCAAGGACCATCCACTTTACGGGGCGCTCGGCAATACGCCGCTCGAGCGCTACCGGGCATACCGCGATCTGGGCGCACATCCTGCTGACGAACGCGAGGTCGATAACCTGATGCAGTCGACCCTCGAGGGCTGGGTGCTCGGCAGCGCCGCGTATTGCGAGTGGGCTGCGCAGACAGCCAACCGGCGTTTAATGCCGCTGCTGCTGCGCGACCGGCCGCAGAAAGAACGTCAGCGTACTTAGGCTGCTCATCGCTCGCTTCGAGCTATTCGACGCGACGCCGCGTTGAAATAGCCGAGGCTGTGGAAATGACCAGATCGGCGAAGCGCCTTTCGTCGCGGTCGGCATGCCACCGCGATCTCGCCACCGCGATATTCACCGCGCCGATCCCTCGCCCGTGCGCATTGGTGATGGCCGCCGCAGTTGAAATGTCGCTGACGAAGTACTCGTCTTCTGTATGGGCGTACCCCTGCCTGCGGATTTGCGCGATCCGGTCTTTGATCTTGCGTGGCTGATACACGGTCGACGACGTGTACGGCACGAGATTCGTGCGGGACAGGAGGTCGTCGATCTCCCCGTCAGGAAGCGTTGCCAGGATCGCGAGTCCCGGCGCCGTGCAGTACGCAGGCAGGCGCGAACCGGTAATCACATGGGCGTTGAACACGTTGCGGCTCACGATCCGCAGCACGAACACGATGTCCGTGTCGTCCAGCACGGTGAGATTGGTGGCCTCCTCCGTCTCCGAGCCGAGTTGCTGGAGATAAGGCGTGGCCCGGCTCACGAGCTCGTTCGATGTCAGATAGTGGTAGGTGAAGTCGAGCAGCCGGGGCGACAGTTCATACTTGCGGCTGTCCGGATCCTTGAAAAGATAACCGAGGGCGGCGAGCGTGAAGGTGAAGCGTTGCGTCGCGCTCATGTCGAAGCCGGTGAGCGACGAAATCTCCGACAGCGACAACTGACGCTTGCTGCCGTCGAAGGCGGTGAGCACTTTCATCGCCTTTTCGACGGACTGCACGTACAGGGACGATGCACTCGGATCCGCCGCCTCGGCCCGCGGCTTCGTCGCTGGGCTCTTGCGTTTGCGCGGGGCTTTGGGCGCTTCGATCATCACAGGTTCGTCTTTTCGATTGTTGGCGGATTATCGCATGGCCCTAACACCCTATCGTTTGCCGATATCAGACCCGCGCTTCGCCCATTCGGTCCCATGCGTCGTCGACGCTGCGCGGCAGCAGATGCTTCCTTATACGCTCGCTGGCCGTGAGTTCGAAGCTCGCCACCGCCCGGTAATAACGCGGCAACTGGAAACTGGCGAGCCGCTCGCGCGCCCACGCGTGCAGGATGTTCCAGTCCACCGGTTCTTCCTTGAACTGCACGTTGAGCAGGATATCCTGTTCGCCGATCGGTGACGCCACGCCGATCGCAGCGCTCGCGCGAATGGCCGGATGCGCCGCGAAGATGCGCTCGATCTCCCACGCCGAAACGTTCTCGCCGCGCACGCGCATGCTGTCCGTTTGCCGGCCGATGAAGAATAAATCGCCGTCGGCGTCGCGCCGCGCGCGATCGCCCGTGTGCAAGCGGCCGCTGCGCAGGGCGGCGCTCGTCGCGTCGGGATTCTTGAGGTATGCCGGCAGGAACGTGCCTTCCACCTTGCTCGACAGCACGATCTCGCCCGCTTCGCCCTCCTTCACCGGCTGGCCGTTTTCATCGAGCAGTTCGATCTCCATCCATGGCAGCGCGCGACCGATCGACCCCGGCTTGCCCGTTGCGTTCGCAGTCGCAAAACTGGAGCATTCGGTCATGCCGTAGCACTCTCGCAAGCGCACGTTGAGCCGCTCCTGCACCGGCGCCCAGGCCGAGGCGCTCACACCCGCGCCCCACGCGACGCGCAACGTGTGCCTCTCGGGCTGGGCGTCCGGCGGCAACTGCATGAGGATATCGAGCACGCCCCCGAGATAGTGCAGTTGCGTGGCGCCCGCGCGCTCGATCTGCGGCCAGAACTGCGAGGCCGAGAAGCGCGGCACCGCGTGCAGGCTCACCGTTTCGAGAAACGGCAGCAACAGCATCTGCGCGCCGCCGATATGGCACAGCGGCTCCCACAGGAACATTCGGTCGCCTTCGCGCACATCGGCGACGCGCAGCGCGGCCTCACCCGCAATGCGCATCATCCGATGCGTGAAGATCACCCCCTTCGGCGCGCCCGTCGTGCCTGATGTATAGATGATGCACAGCGGATCGTGCACACCGATATCCGGGCTCGTGAATGCACTACTTGCTTTTCGCGTGTCGAACGCGGGCAAACGCACGCGCCGTGTGGTCCCGCAGTCGATCGTCGCAGAAGCGGCGTCGAACTCGTCCTCGATGATGAGGAGCTTCGGTTCGGCGTGCTGCACCAGATATTCGACGCCCGCGGCGCGCAACTTCGTATTCACCGGTACCCACACGAGCCCGCTCAGCACGAGTGCATAGATCAGATGCACGTGCGCCGCGCTGTTGCCGAGCATAACGGCGACGCGATCGCCCGGAGCGAGTCCCTCTTCCGCGAACCAGCACTGTAGATGCGCGACGTGCCGCGCGATGTCGTCGCAGGTAATCGCCTCATCGTCGAAGTGCGCGACGGTGCGCGCCGGGTCGCGGCGCAGTCCGGCCGCGAGCAGTGGCACGCAGTCGAGTTCGTCGTCTGCGTGGCGATGAGCGAAGTATTCCGTATAGCGATGCATAGGGTTACCGATTGAGAAGCCCGTGACTCAGCGCGCGCGGCGCTTGAGCCAGGAAGAAACCGCCACGACGAGCGCGATGAGAATGACGAGCGTGGTCGACACAGCCGCGAGCGTCGGCGTGATCGCAAGCTGGATGTCGTCCCACATCTGCTTCGGCAGCGTCGAATTGATTCCGCCGCTCACGAAGATCGCGATGGTCAGATCGTCGAAGGAAACGAGGAATGCGAACAGGAACGCCGCCGTCACGCTCGCCATGAGTAGCGGCAGCACGATCGACGTGATGCGCCGCAGCGGCGACGCGCCCATCACGCGGGCTGCGTCGTCCAGCCGCCAGTCGAAGCGCTGGAAGCCGGCCGCGAGGGTGACGACCACATAAGGAATCGCGAGAACCGTATGCCCGAGCACGAGGCCGAGATTGGTGCCCGTAAGCCCGAAGCGGCCGAAGAGATACAGGAGCCCCACCGCGACGACGATGCGCGGCACGATCAGCGGCGCGACGAGCAGCGCGAACACGGGCTTGCTCACGCGGCGCGGCATGCGCGTCATCGCGAGCGTCGCGCCGAAGCCGAGCAGAAGCGACAGCAGCGCGGTGCCCAGACCGACTTCGAATGAACGGATGATGGCGCTGTGCCACACCGGCGAATCCATGAAGGTGCCGAACCATCGCGTGCTGAAGAACTTCGGCGGAAACGCGATGTAGTCGCTCTTCGTGAACGCATATGGAATCACCGAAAGCACCGGCGCGACGAGCATCGCCATGATGACGCACGTATAGAGTCCGAGCGGGCTTGCCGCGCGCGCGGTCGTGTCGGCGCGAACCTTGCGGCGCATCATCAGCGGCGCGCAGACGCGGCCCGCCGTCATCAGCAGCGCGAGCTTGAAACCCTGTGCGCGCGAGCCGCGCGAACGTTCCGTCACTTCGCCCGTCAGCGAGGTCAGCCCGACCATGCGGTCGTAGACGAAAAAGATGACGATCGAGCAGACGAGAAGCACCGTCGAAAGCGCGCCGGCGAAGCGCATGTCGAAGAGTTCGAGCACGGACGAGATCACGAGTTGCGCGATCATCGTTTCCTTCGGCGAACCGAGCAGCGCCGGCACGATGAAGAACCCGAGGCTGGAGATGAACACGAGCAGCCCCGCCGCCGCCACGCCCGGCGACGAGAGCGGCAGAAACACCGTGAAGAAGCTCGTGCTGCGTTCAGCGCCGAGCGTCTCCGCCGCCTGCGCGAGACGGTCGTCGATGCCGCGCATCACGGGAAGCATCGTCATGACGGCGAGCGGCAGCATCGAATGCACCATGCCGATGAGCACGCCGGTCAGCGACGGTATCGTGCCGCTCGTCTCGCGCACGAGACCGAGCGAAAGCGCGATGGTCGAGAGCACGCCGGTCTTCGAAAGCAGCAGCATCCACGCGTAAGTCTTGACGAGATAGCTGGTCCAGAAAGGCAGCATGATCCAGAGGAGCCAGCGTTCGCGCACGCGCTCCGACAGCCGGCTCAGCATGTATGCGACCGGATAGCCGAGCAGAATGGACAGCGCCGCCGTCAGGAACGATATCGCGAAGGTGATCCACAACACCTTGGCGTAGACGGGCGTGCGCGCGATGCGCTCGAACTGCGCGAAGCCGATATTGCCGTCGGGGCCAACGAGGCCGCCTTGCAGGATTTCGCCGACCGGCACGACGAAGAACACCAGCAGGAACAAGAGCGTGGGCACGATCGGCAAAAAGCGCATGAAGCGCGCCAGCACGACGGACCGGCCGCGCCGCGCGGCCTCGTTTTCGCGGTGCGCATGAAGAGCGATGGTCATGACGGTTCCTCAGGCGTGTAGCAGCGTCGTGCGATGCGGGTCCCACGTGAGGCCGACTCGGTCGCCGACGCGCGGGCTCACGCTGCGCCCGCAGCGTACGGTCAGCTCGCTGCCGTCGCTCATCGAGAGATGCACGCGCGTGTCGCTGCCGAAGAACACGACATCCGAAATCGTGCCGTCGACAAAGCCGCTCTGCGGTTCGACGATGCGCGGCGCCTCGGGACGCACGAGCAGCGTGTGGCGCGTCGCGTGCGCGCCCGACGCGCCGGTCGGCAGAGGGATGCGGCCGCCCGCCGCGAGCAGGATCGGTTCGCCGCTGGCGCCTCGTGTCGCGTCGAGTTCGCCTTCCAGCAGATTCGAATGGCCGATGAAGCCCGCCGCAAAGCGAGTGGCCGGACGATCGTAGAGATCCGCAGGCGTGCCCACCTGTTCGATGCGCGCCTGGTTCATGAGACAGATGCGATCGGAAAGCGTGAGCGCTTCGTCCTGATCGTGCGTCACGTAGACGAAAGTCGCGCCGAGTTCCTTGTGCAGGCTTCGAATTTCGGCCTGCATGTGTTCGCGCAGCTTCTTGTCGAGCGCGCCGAGCGGCTCGTCGAGCAGGATCACCGAAGGCCGGTACGCGAAGCATCGCGCGAGCGCAATGCGCTGCTGCTGCCCGCCCGACAGCTCCTTGGGAAAGCGCTTCGCGTACTCACTCATGCGCACCATGGCGAGCGCGTCGTCGACTGCGGCGCGCACTTCATCGCGTGACTTGCGGCGCATGCGCAGACCGTATGCCACGTTGTCCCACACGCTCATGTGCGGGAACAACGCGTAGCTCTGAAACACCATGCCGATGCCGCGCTTGCCTGGCTCGACATGCGTGACGTCGCGCCCGTCGATTTCGATGCGCCCCGCGCTCGGCGCGACGAGGCCGGAAATCATCTGCAACAAGGTCGTCTTGCCCGAACCCGAGGGACCGAGCAGTGTCAGGAATTCGCCCGCCTGCACGACGAGGTCCGTCGGTTCCAGCGCGACTGAATCGCCGTAGCGCTTCGCGATGCCGATCGCCTCGAGTTTAGAGCTCATCATCCGCTCCTTACGAAATGATCCAGGAATTGAACCGTTCGGTGACCTTCTGGCGGTTCTCTTCCCACCATTGCGGGCTCGGCAGCTTCATGTTCCTGATGTTGTCCGGGGCCGTCGGCAGCAGGGCCGCGCGCTCCTTGCTGATGGTCTCGAAGGACTTCCTGTTGGTCGGGCCGTAGGCCAGCGTGCGCGTGAGCAAGGCCTGACGTTTCGCATCGGCGCAAAAACGCACGAACTGTCTGGCCTCCTCGGCGCGAGGCGTGCCCTTCGGAATGCCCCAGCCTTCGATCGAATAGAGGCCCTGATTCCACACGATCGTCACCGGCGCGCCGTTGTCCTTCGCGGCTTGCGCGCGGCCGTTCCAGGTCGAGATCATGTCGACGTCGCCACTCTGGATCGCCTGCATCGCCTGCGCACCGGACGTCCACCAGATGTTGATGTGCGGCTTGATCTTGTCGAGGCTCTTGAACGCGCGGTCGACGTCGAGCGGATAGAGCTTGTCGAGCGGCACGCCGTCCGCGAGCAGCGCCTGTTCGAGCGTGTCGAGCGGACTGCGGCGCAGGCAGCGGCGGCCCGGGAATTTCTTCACGTCCCAGAAGTCCGCCCATGACTTCGGGCCGTTGTCCTTGAACTTGTCCGCCCGGTACGCGAGCACGGTCGAATAGACGTCGACGCCGAGCCAGTTGGGCGTAATGGCTTCGGGCATGATGTCCGGATAGTCGCTCGCTTTGAGGCCGATCGGCTCCAGCAGGCCTTTCGCTTCGAGATACGGAATGTCGGCCGAAAGGGTCAGCGTCGTGACGTCCCACACATAGTTCTTCGTTTGCACCATCGCCGCGAACTGCGCGACCGGTTGAGACTCGCGCGCGACGCTGACGACCTTGATGCCGGTCGCCTTCTCGAACGGGTCATAGAAGGCTTCGCGATATGCGGTCGTGTACGGGCCGCCCGGGTCCGATACGACGATCTGCTTCGTTTGAGCGCGTGCGGCCAGCGGCATCGCGCCAGCCACGGCGAGCGCGCCCGCGCCGTGCAAAATGCGGCGGCGCGCCGGGTTGAAGTCTTGCGTCATGGTTCAGGTCTCCCGCACTGCGGTTAAGAAGAAGCGGCTCGACTTCAGCCCGGTTTAATTGGCCCGATTCATTTGGCGCGCTTTTTGAAGAACTCTTCCATCATGCGAGCGGGCTCGCCGGAGTCGTAGGCCTCGCGCTGGATGCGCATGCCCGCCTCGATACAGTCGACGAAACCCGGCTCGGTCATCTCGCGGAAACGCTGTTTGTCCAGACGCATCGCGACAGGCGGCTTCGCGGCAAGCTCGGTGGCGATTTCCAGCGCCTTCTCGAAGACCTTGTCCTGCTCGACGACGTGATGAATCAGCCCGATGCGATAGCACTCGTCGGCATCCATCAGACGGCCGGTGAGCGTGAGTTCGATGGTGCGCGACATGCCGAGCATCGAATTCATGATCCACGGGCCGGTCGTGCTGGCGATGCCCGCATTGATCTCCGGCTGGCCCATTCGCACGCCCGGATGACCCACGCGGATATCTCCGAGCAACGCGACCTGAAACGCCGAGCCGGCGGCCGTGCCGTTGAGGGCCATGACGAGCGGCTTGCTCAGGCCACGCAACGCCGCGTAATAGCGCTGCCACTCCTTGACCCACGCCACGGCGCGTTCGCCGTCGAAGTCGTGCGCTTCCGACAGATCCTGCCCCGCCGAAAACGCGCGGTCGCCAGCGCCCGTCATGATGATCGCGGCAACATCGTCGTCGGCATTGAAGCGCTCGAGCGCCGCGATGATCATTTCGCGCATCGGCGTGGTCCACGCGTTCAGGCGATCGGGACGATTCAACGTGATGACCGCGACGCGGCCGTGATTTGAAAACAGGACGTCTTGGCTCATGGCTTATCGCATAGCAATAGTTAGTGGTGTAATGCAATATAGGACCATCAAAAATACGGTGCAAGCGGGTTTACGCGAAAGCAGTGCGAATCGATGAAAAGTTGCCCTCCCCGACATTCGCCACGCGATGCGACGCGGGCAAGCATTGCTCCCTTGCTCTCCTTACGTGGAAACCCTTGGTTGACGCAGCTACGAACCTGGACGCAAACTTGAAGCGCTTCAAATCCGGCTCGAATGAGACAGGACGCGCCGTGTGTGGCGACCGTGAATCGAATCGCTAACACGCAATTCTTAAAATAACAACAGTTTCGCGCCTAGTATTTGAAGCGCTTCAATTTCAAACAATACATGGAGACACCGCATGCCGACGCGCCTTCCTCGCACGATCTTTCGCTCACTCGCCGCCGCGTGCATCGCTGCATCGAGCCTCACCGCGGCGCAGGCCGCGGACATCAAGATCGGCGCCCTCTTTCCTTTTAGCGGCGGACTCGCGTTGCTGGGCGACGAGAGCTATCGCGGCGTGCAGCTCGCCGTCGATGAACGCAACGCCGCGGGCGGCATCAACGGCGAAAAAGTGGTGCTCGTCAAAGCCGATGCCGTCGATGCAAACCAGGCCGTCGGCGAAGCACGGCGTCTGACTTCGGTGGAGAACGTGTCGGCGGTGTTCGGGAGCTACTCGTCGGCGGTGTCGTCGGCGGCGACTCAAGTAACCGAGCTCGCTGGCGTGCCCTTCTTCGAACTCGGTGCGACCGCGGACACCATCACGAGCCGCGGCTTCAAGTATCTGTATCGCAGCAACTCGACCACGAAGACCTTCGCGGACGGCACGCTGGAAGCACTCACCAAGGTCGTCGCGCCGCAGTTGA
Source organism: Caballeronia sp. NK8 (assembly GCF_018408855.1). Lineage (GTDB taxonomy): Bacteria > Pseudomonadota > Gammaproteobacteria > Burkholderiales > Burkholderiaceae > Caballeronia. Next base: position 405,090 of record NZ_AP024326.1, read on the forward strand.
AGGTGGATCCGAAGACGCTGAAGATCGCCATCATTGCGGAAGACGGGCCGTACGGCACACTCGTATCCGGCTTTCAGAAGGAAGGCGCGAAGAAGCTCGGTCTGAACGTCGTGCAGGTGCTGCCGTACTCGGCGAAGAGCGTCGATCTGTCGTCGCTGATCCTGCGTCTCAAGGGCGCGGATGTCGATGTCGTGCTGCAAACCTCTTACCAGAACGACTCGATCCTGTTCTTCCGCCAGGCCGCGCAAGCAGGCTTCAAGCCGAGGGCGGTGATCGGCGCGGGCGGCGGCTACTCGCTCGCGGATACGGCCAAGGCCGTCGGCGCGCAGATGAACGGCGTATACGACATCGACTTCCCGCAAGTCGCGATGAACGAAAAAGGCGCGCCCGGCCTGGACACGTTCACCGCCGAATATCAGAAGCATTTCGGGATGGCGCCGCGCTCGGGTCACAGTCTCGTGAACTATGTCGGCGCGAAGGCTTTCCTCGACGTTCTCGCCAACGCGAAATCCACCGACAAGGACAAGATTCGCGCGGCCGTGCTCGCCTACAAGAAAGCGGCCGGCACGACCGCGGCCGGCTGGGGCTTCCAGTTTGCCGACAACGGCCAGAACCAGCTCGCGACCACCAACGTGATGCAGTGGCAAGGCGGCAAGCTCGTGACCGTGTATCCGGAAGCGGTCGCGATCGCCAAGCCGGTCACGGCGCAGTAAATCCGCCGCACTCGCTCCGCCGCAGTCAATCCGCGTTTCTCTTTCACTCGAACCGCGTGGCGCCGACGCGCTGCGCGGTCTCCAGGAAAAGTGCATGTCCATTCTTCTGCAACTTCTCGTCAACGGCCTGTTGCTGGGCGGCGCGTACGCGATCATCAGCATCGGCCTGACGCTGATCTTCGGCGTCGTGCGGGTGGTCAACTTCGCGCACGGCGAACTGCTGATGGTCGGCATGTACGCCGTGTGGCTGCTCGCCGCGAAGCTCGGCTGGCACCCGTATGTATCCGCGGTGCCGGTCGCCTTGCTTCTGTTCGCCCTCGGCGTGCTGATCCAGCGCTTCATCATCCAGCCGCTGCTCTCGGCCGACGCGCACATCCAGATCTTCGCGACCGTCGGCGTATCGACCGCACTCGTCAATCTCGCGCTCATGATCTTCGGCGCGGACGTGCATCCCGTCGACGTGAGCTTCGGCACCGAGCACCTGCAATTCGGCGATATCAACATTGTGAGCGGGCAGCTGATCACTTTCGCCGCGGCGCTGGCGGTCGCGGGCGGCGTGCATCTGTTCCTGCAGCGCACCTACACGGGACGCGCGTTTCGCGCGGTGGCGCAGCATCGCTACGCGGCCTCGCTGATGGGCGTCAACGTGAAGACCACGTATGTGCTCGCGTTCGGCATCGGCGCGGCGCTGGTCGGGCTCGCGTCGGGCCTGCTCGTCGCGCAGTATCCGGTGTTCCCGACCGTCGGCCAGTACTTCGTGCTGACCGCCTTCGTCATCGTCGTGCTGGGCGGGCTCGGCAGCCTGCCGGGCGCGCTCGTCGGGTCGATCGCGATCGGGCTCATCGACAGTCTCGCGGGCTATTACATCTCGCCCGACATGAAGGAAGTCGTCTACTTCGCGATCTTCCTCGTCATTCTCGTGGTTCGCCCGACCGGCCTCTTCGGCCTCGGACCGGCTCCGAATAACGTTCAGCGAGGCATCCGATGTTTCCCAATCTCCTGCATCCGCGCGGCTACATGGGCGCGCTGGCGCTCCTCGCGCTGCTCGCGGTACCGTTCGCGCTGCAATCGCCGTTCGCCTTTCATCTTGCCGTGCTCGTATGCATCTTCGGTGCGCTCGCGACGGCGTGGAACATCGTCGGCGGCTTCGCCGGGCAGCTTTCGCTCGGACACGCGGTGTTCTACGGCATCGGCTCGTATGCGGCGACGCTGCTCGTCATCGACTTCGGGATCACGCCGTGGCTCGGCATGTTCGCGGGCGCCGCGATTTCGGCGGCGGCGGCGATTGTCATCGCCTATCCGACGCTGCGTCTGCGCGGGCCGTTCTTCGCGCTCGCCACCATCGCGTTTCTGGAAGTGTGCCGGCTGCTCACCGTGCACGAGGAAAGCTGGACGGGCGGATCGGCGGGCCTGAACGTGCCGCTCAATATCGGTCTCCAATGGATGGTGTTCCGCGAAAAGTGGGCGTATCTGCTGATCGCGTTCGGCTTTCTGCTGGTGACGCTGTGGGCCGCGTGGCTCATCCGCCGCTCGCGCTTCGGCTTCTATCTGATCGCCGTGCGCGAGCGCGAGGATGCGGCGCGCGCCGTCGGCGTGAACGCGGTCAAGGTGAAGATCGGCGCGGCGGTGATCTCGGCCGTGCTGACGAGCATGATCGGTTCCTTTCATGCGATGTATCTCACCTTCATCGATCCGTCCGCCGCGTTCTCGCTGGAACTGTCGGTCCAGATCGCGATGTTCGCGCTCATCGGCGGGCTCGGCAGCGTGGCCGGACCGCTTGCGGGCACCGTGCTCGTGCTGCCGATCGCCGAACTCGCGCGCGGCTGGCTCAGCTCGTTCGGCAGCGGCACGCACGGCTTCGTCTACGGCGTCGTGCTGGTGCTCGTCGTACTGTTCATTCCGCGCGGGCTCGTCGGGCATCTGGGCGCTTACGTGCTGCGCTTCATCGACCGTCTGCCCGGCGCGCGCACGCCGGCGCCCGAACCGGCGAAGTCGATCGCGCCCGCCGATGCCCTGCCGCTCGGCACGCCCTTGCTGAAGGCGGAGCATCTGAAGAAGCGCTTCGGCGGCCTCGTCGCCACCGACGACGTGTCCCTCACGCTGCATGCCGGGGAGATTCTCGGCGTGATCGGCCCGAACGGCGCGGGCAAGACCACCGTCTTCAATCAGCTCTCGGGCTTCATTCGCCCGAACGAAGGCATCGTCAAGATCCGACTCGCCGATGGCACCTGGGCCGAGCCGCGCACGCCCGATGCTTTCGCGAAGGACGGCATCGGCCGCACGTTCCAGATCGCGCAGCCGTTCGCGGGCCTCTCGGTGCTGGAGAACATCATGCTCGGCGCGTTCATGCATACGCGGGTGCGCATGGAAGCGGAATCCATCGCACGCGAAGTCGCGGAGATCACCGACCTCACATCGTTGCTCGATACCGAAGCGCGCAGCCTGACCGTCGGCGGCATGAAACGCCTCGAAGTGGCGCGCGCGCTCGCCACGCGTCCGCGCGCGCTCCTGCTCGACGAAGTGATGGCCGGCCTCAATCCCGCCGACATCGCGCGCGCGATCAGCATGGTGCGGCGCATCCGCGAATCGGGCATCGCCGTGCTGATGATCGAGCACATGATGCAGGCGACGATGGCGCTGTCGGACCGCATCATCGTCATCAATGCCGGGCGCATGCTGAAGGAAGGGAAGCCGTCCGATGTCGTCAACGATCCTGAGGTGATTCAGGCCTATCTCGGCAAGGGGTATCTCGATGCTCAAGCTGCATAACGTCTCGGCCGGCTACGGCAAGAGCGAAGTTCTGCGCGGCGTCTCGCTCGATGTGCAGGAAGGCGAGATCGTCACGCTCGTCGGCGCGAACGGCGCGGGCAAGACCACGACCCTGAAGACGCTGTGCGGCATCGTCGCGGCGCGCGGCGGCAGCATCACGTTTCAGGGACAGGAGCTCGTCGGCAGATCGTCGCACGACATCGTCGCGATGGGTGTCACGATGATTCCGGAAGGCCGTCAGCTTTTCCCTTTCCTGAGCGTCGAAGAGAACCTGCTGATGGGCGCGTTTCGTCACGCCGCACGCGGCGGGCGGCGCGAACGCATAGACGAAGTGCTCGAACTCTTTCCGCGCGTGCGCGAGCGTCTCACGCAGCTGGCCGGATCGCTGTCGGGCGGCGAGCAGCAAATGGTCGCCATTGCGCGCGGCATGATGTCCGCGCCAAAGCTCTTGATCTTCGACGAACCGTCGCTCGGCCTTTCGCCCCTGCTCGTCGAGCAGATGTTCGAAGTGGTCGGCACGGTGGCGGCGCGCGGCGTGACGGTGCTGCTCGTCGAACAGAACGTGTTCCATACGCTCAAGCTCGCGAACCGCGGATACGTGCTGGAAAACGGCGCCATCGCGCTTTCCGGAACGGGCGCAGAATTGCTCGATAGTCCCCACGTGCGGCGCGCCTATCTCGGTCATTGATTCGCCGATCCGACGCATCGCATTCAGAAACCACGGAGAAAAACTCATGCATACCGAAGTGAAGCCCGACGAACAGGTCATCGCCTACCAGTTGCAGCAAGTGCCGTACATGTCGAAGGATCTCGTGCACGGCGGCGTCATGACCGCCTGGCTCGAAGACGACAAGCTGTGGGTCCCCGCGACCGAAACCGTGTCGTTCAAGCCGCTCATCCTCAACGCGAGCCAGGGCTATTACGTGAATCTGCTGCGCGTGCGCGGCAGCGGGGTCGTGTCGCGTCATCGTCATAGCGGCGCCGTTCATGCGATGGTGCTCAAGGGCCGCTGGTACTACCTCGAACACGACTGGGTCGCGGAACAAGGCGGCTATGCGTTCGAGCCCGCGGGCGAAACGCACACGCTCTTCGTGCCCGAGGACGTGCCCGAGATGATCACCTGGTTCCACGTGACCGGCGGCTACACATATGTCGATCCGCAAGGCGTCGCGCAAGGTTACGAGGACGTCTTCACGAAGATCGAAGCGGCGCGCAGGCACTACGCGTCGATCGGTCTGCCCGCCGATTACATCGAATCGATCATCCGTTGAACGTCATGACATCCACTCTTCCTGCATCGATGCAATATATCGATCACGGCACGGGCGGCGCGCCCGACTGCATGCGGCTCGTGCAAGGACCGCTGCCCTCGCCGGGCCCGAACGACGTGCTGATCGAAGTCGCCTACGCGGGCGTGAACCGCCCGGACGTACTGCAGCGCTCGGGCTCCTATCCGCCGCCGCCGGGCGCATCGCCGCATTTGGGGCTCGAGGTGTCGGGGCGCGTCGTCGCGACGGGCGCGGGCGTCACGCAATGGCGCGCGGGCGATGAAGTCTGTGCGCTCGTGCCAGGCGGCGGTTACGCGCAATACTGCATCACGGATGCATCGCATTGTCTGCCGGTGCCCGAAGGCCTCACGCTGCTTCAGGCCGCGGCCTTGCCCGAAACCTACTTCACCGTGTGGACCAACGTATTCGAGCGCGGCCGCCTGCAGGCGGGAGAGACGTTTCTCGTGCACGGCGGATCGAGCGGCATCGGACTGACCGCGATCCAGCTCGCGCACGCGTTCGGCGCGCGCGTCATCACGACCGTCGGCAATGCGGAAAAAGCGCGGGCGTGCCGCGAAGCGGGCGCGGATCACGCGATCAACTATCGCGATGAAGATTTCGTCGATGCCGTCGCGAAGCTCACCGATGGCGAGGGCGTGAACATCATCCTCGACATGGTCGGCGGCGACTACATCGCGCGCAACATCCGCGCGCTCGCGCTCGAAGGCCGGCTCGTGCAGATCGCCTTTCTCGAAGGCAGCCGCATCGAACTGGATGCCATGCCGATCATGCTGCGCCGCCTCACCTTCACGGGCTCCACCTTGCGCGCGCGCAGCATCGAACAGAAAGCGGCGATCGCGCAGGCGCTGCACGCCCACGTGTGGCCGCTGCTCGAAAGGGGCCGCGCGCTGCCGGTGATTCATCGCGTGCTGCCTTTTGCGGACGTGCAGGCCGCGCACGAGCTGATGGAATCGAGCAAGCATATCGGCAAGATCATGCTGAAAGTGGGAGACCAATGACATGCGGCACGACAAGCGCGTGGTTCTGATCACGGGCGGCAGCGGCGGTATCGGCGAGGCGCTCGTCGAGCGCTATGCGCGAGATGGCGCGGCGGTCGGCATCGTCGACGTCAATGAGGAAACGGGCGCGGCGCTCGCACAGCGTCTCACCAGCGCGGGCCTGCGCGTGCATTTCGCGCACGCCGACGTTGGCGATTTCGCCGCGTGCGAGGCCGCATGCCGCGCGATAGAAGCGGCGCTCGGTCCGGTCGATACACTCGTCAACAACGCGGGCATCTCGCCGAAGCACGCAGGCAAGCCGATGCCGATCTGGCAAATGGCGCCCGACGAATGGCGCCGCGTGATGGACGTGAACGTGAACAGCGTCTTCAACTTCTGCCGCATCCTTGCGCCGGGCATGGTGGAGCGGCGCTTCGGGCGCATCGTGTCGATGTCGTCGGTGGCGGGCAAGGCGTATCTCGACATCGTCGCCGCGCATTACAGCACGACGAAGGCCGCGCTGATCGGCATGACGCGGCATCTCGCGGGCGAGCTCGGACCGCACGGCATCACGGTGAACGCAATCGCGCCGGGGCGCATCGATACGCCGCTCGTGCGCGGCGTCGCGCGCGAAGCCAACGAAAAGGTCGCACAGGAAACGCCGTTGCGACGCCTCGGCGCGCCTGACGAAGTGGCATCGACGTGTCTCTTCCTCACGTCCGACGAAGCCGCGTTCGTCACCGGACAAGTGATCGATGTCGCCGGCGGATGGCTGATGACATGACGAATGCGCTCTGGCGGACCATCGGCTTTCCGGGGCGATATACACAGGGTCCGGGCGCGCTGGCCGCGCTCGGCTCGACGCTCGCGGAGCTCGGCGCGCGCCGCGCGTTCGTGCTCGTCGATGGCGCGGTAGCCGCGCGCGTGTCGGCTGACGTCACGCAATCGCTCGAAGAAGCGCGCGTCGCCCCGCACATCGCGGCGTTTCCGGGCGAATGCACGGCGGCGGTCATCGCGAAGCTGAGCGACGAAGCGCGCAAAGCACACGCCGATGCCGTCGTGGCAGTCGGCGGCGGCAAGACCATCGACACCGCGAAGGGCGTTGCGCGGGCGCTGAACGTGCCGATCGTGGTCGCGCCGTCCGCCGCGTCGAGCGATGCGCCGACGAGCCGCCTCATCATCCTGTATGACGAGGCGCATCGTGTTGCCGGCATCGAGATGCTGCCGCGCAATCCCGATGCCGTGATCGTCGATACCGCGCTGATCGCCGCCGCGCCCGCGCGTCTGTTCGCGGCCGGCATCGGCGATGCGCTGAGCAAGAAGTACGAAGCCGCGCAATGTCAGCGCGCCGCCGGTCTGAATTCATACGGCACGCCGCCGCTGCCGGGCGCCTTGCTGCTCACGCGCGCGACGCTTGCCACCTTGCTCGACGACGGCGCGCGCGCCTACGCCGATGTCGGGCGCGGCGACCTCACCGATGCCGTCGAACGCGTGGTCGAAGCGACCGTGCTTTTGAGCGGCGTCGGCTTCGAAAGCGGGGGGCTGTCGCTCGCGCACGCGCTGATTCGCGGTCTCACGGCGATCCCCGCGATGGCCTCGATGATGCACGGCGAACTGGTCGCGTTCGGCACGCTTGTACAATTGTTCGTCGAGGATTCATCGCCCGAGGACATTCAACCGTTGGCCACGCTTATGACCGCAGTCGGATTGCCGCTCACGCTCGCGCAACTGGGGCAGCACGCCCCGCTCACATCCGTGGAGCTGTCGCTCATCGCCGAGGCGACGCTCGCCACGCGCTACAGCCGGCACATGATGCCGCCATTGACGGCGCAAAGGCTGATCGAAGGCATCGCTCGCGCCGATGCATACGGACGCACGCGCAGCGCGCCATGAAGCCGACCCGCGCCACGCTCGCCGATGTCGCGCGGCTCGCGGGCGTATCGCTCGGCAGCGCGTCGCGGGCCTTGTCCGTACCGGACCAGGTCAAGCCGCAGACGCTTGCGAACGTGCAGCGCGCCGTCGAACAACTCGGCTACGTGCGAAACGGCGCGGCGCAGGCGCTCGCCTCACGCAAGACGCGCACGGTCGCGGCCATCTATCCGACGCTCAATAACCCCATTTACGCCGATTCCATTCAGGCGCTTCAACAAACGCTGTGGGGCTATGGATATCAGCTGCTGATTGCGAGTCACGAATACAAGCCGGCGCGCGAACTCGAGGTGCTGCGCGCGATTCTCGAGCGCGGCGTGGACGGGCTCGTGCTCGTCGGCACCGATCATCCTCCCGAAGTCTTCGCGCTCACGCGTCAATACGACTTGCCCTATGTGCTTACCTGGTCGGTGGACGAAACGCAGTATCCGCACTGCGTCGGCTTCTCGAACTTCGAGGCCGCTTACCAGTTGGCACGGCGCATCGTCGGATTCGGGCATCGGCGCGTGGCCATGTGCGGCGGCTCCACGTTCGGAAATGAACGCGTGCGCGCGCGGCAGGCAGGCACGCGCGCCGCGCTCAGGGAAGCAGGCCTCGACCTGAGACCCGAATGGATCGTGGAGGCACCGTTCACGTTCGAAGGCGGACGGCAGGCGCTGCGCGAACTCTGGGACGGCGAAGTGCGCCCCAGCGTCGTGATATGCGGCACGGATCTGCAGGCCATCGGGCTGCTCGACGAATGCCGCGCGAAAGGCATTCGCGTACCCGAAGATCTTTCGGTGACCGGGTTCGACGACATCGAACAGGCACGGCTCACTCAGCCGCCGCTGACGACGGTGCGCGTGCCATCGCTGGAGATCGGCGCACGCGCGGCACGGCATCTGATGGCGCTGATCGACGGCAAGGACGGTGACAATGAACTCGTGCTCGAAGCGCCCGTTGTGGAACGGGGCACGCTTTCGGAGCCAGTGCAAGGCGAGTCGGAAGTCTGATCGGACCGCTCAACCCATGTTGTCGCACAGAATCGCCCAGCTCGCGCAGCCGTGGCGCGAGCGGCCGCAGCATCCTTTCGCAGATGCGACTCACGCCCGAGGAATCGCGGCGTTGTCTCGTCGTTTCCGAACAGGACCTGGAGGCGGTGACGAACGACATCGAACGAATTCGCGCCAGGGGATTCGGCACGCGCCATCACGAATTGATCGAGGGCACCGTAGTCGGCGCAGCGCCGTTCTTCAACAGCGCCAATCAGGTAGCGGGTTAGATATGCGTTTTTGGCCCCGGCGTCCGGGTCACGGAAGAGATCTTCGACCCTAGGCTGGCCGCCCTTCGCCTTCGGCATCCGCGCCGCCCCGCATGACGTGCGTCGCAATCAGGTCGACCAGCGAGGCGAGATCCGCGGGCTTGATCAGATGATGATCGATGCCGGCCGACTTTGACCTGAGACGGTCCTCGTCCTGACCATAACCGCTCAACGCAATCAGAAGACAATCGCCGAGGTCAGTGTCGGCACGAATGGCCTTTGCAACTTCGTACCCGTTCATGCCTGGAAGGCCGATGTCGAGCACGGCAACCTGAGGCGCGAATTTGCTGGCGAGCGCAAGCGCGGAGACACCATCGTGCGTGCATTGCACCTGATATCCATGCAGTTCGAGAAAGACCTTGAGGCTCTCCGTGGACGCGACGGAATCGTCCACGACGAGCACCCGTGCGCCACCTCTGCGACGCATCGGAAAAATATCGGCGACAGGAGCCGGTATGCCGGTTGCAATCGATGCCGGCAACTCGACCGTGAACCTGGCGCCCCGTCCGCGGCCGGCGCTCCAGCAGCGGATCGAACCGCCGTGCAGCTCCGTCAGATGGCGGGCAAGCGTAAGCCCGATTCCCAGGCCGCCCTGCGCGCGATCTAGCGCGCTGTCGCCTTGCGCAAAGAGCTCGAAGACGCGCGGGAGCAGCTTCGAATCGATGCCCTCGCCGTCGTCGGTGACGGTGATCACCGCGTTCCCCTTCGAAAAAGCCGTCGAAAGATTGATGTGCCCGCCGGGCGGGGTGAACTTCGAGGCGTTGTTCAACAGATTCGCAATGACCTGCGTGAGACGAACGACATCGCCTTCCACCATCAGATCGCTCGTGCAGGTCTCGCAGGAGAACGCCTGCGAGCGGGCGGCGAAGTGCGGCCGGCTGGTTTCGATTGCACGATCGACCACGACTCGCAGCGAAAGCGGCTTGCGCTGCAACGCCACCGCGCCGCGCGCGATCCGCGATACGTCGAGCAGATCGTCGACGATGCGTACCATGTGATCGAGCTGGGTACCTATGATTCCGGTCGCCCAGGACATGACCTTTGCATCGCCCGGCTCCGTGTTCTTCATCACGCTCACCGCGTTGGAGATGGGTGCAAGCGGATTTCGGAGTTCATGGGCCAGCATGGCGAGAAATTCATTCTTGCGCCTGTCCTCGTCACGCAGGGCGGAGAACAAGAACGCGTTCTCGAGCGCGATGGACGCACGGCTCACGAACTCGGTGACGATGGGCGCCCGCTGATGATCTCCCTCGCAGTGCACAGTCCCGAATGCGATGGCTGCCTTTCGCTGCGCGCCGCTCAAGAGCGGGTGAAATCTGATTTCCTCGAACTTGGCCGGGTTCTTCCCTTGCGCCTTGTCGCTTTGAAACTCGAAGATACGGTCCGCCCCGGCCCGGCACACGAGACTCTCGCCCTTGTCAACGGTCTGTCTCGCGAGCTCGAAAAATTGCTCCGTCGCAGCCATGGTCTCGATCGCACGACCGCTAGCCGGGTCGATCAGCGCGCGGGCAGCCGGCCCCCAGCGCAGCGACGTCCTCGGGAGCTGTTCGCCGTCCAGTTCGAGATAGACGCAGGCGACGTCAGCCAGTGCCGGCACCGAAGTATCGAGGATGCGGGAAAGGGTCGTCTGCACATCCAGCGAGCGCGTGAATAGATGACTCACGTGCGCCAGGAAATCGGCGCGCTGGCGAGCCTGGTCGGCGGACGCGCGTTGCGCCTCCGCCCGCGCGAGTTCCTCGCGCTGCGCGGCCCGCGCGCGCAGCTCGCGGTTCATCCTGTACATCTGCACGAACACGCGTACCTTCGCGCTGAGAATCTCCGGCACGACGGGCGACGAGATATAGTCCACCGCCCCCAGCGAATAGCCTCGAGCCATTTCGGCATCGTCCACATACGCTGTGACGAAGATGATCGGGGTCGATGCCGTCCGACGATATGAACGCAGCATGCTGGCCGTCTCGAAGCCATCCATGTCGGGCATGTTCACGTCGAGCAATATGACGGCGAAGTCCTGTTGCAGCACCGCCTTCAGCGCCTGCCGCCCGGACGACACCGTCACCACTTCCTGATCCGGTCCCTCGAGCACCGTGCGCAGAACGACGTGCTGGCTCGGCAGGTCATCCACTACGAGGATGCTCACCTTCTCCTCCGGAGATGATTCGAACATGGCCATGGCCGGCGCTCCTAACGATGCAGCCACGCGTGCAGCACGGCAAGCAGGTCATCGCGGTTGACCGGCTTCGAGAGGTAATCCCACGCGCCTGCCTCGATACACTTTTCGCGATCGCCCTTCATCGCTTTGGCCGTGACTGCGATGATCGGCAATGCCTTGCCTACCGGTCGCTTGCGGATTTCCCGCATCGTGGCGAGGCCGTCCATCTCGGGCATCATGATGTCCATCATGACGATCTGGATCTCGGGATCGGACTCCACCTGCCGTATCGCATCGCGCCCGTTGTCGGCCCAGACCTGACGCATGCCGAGATCCTCCATGATCGTCGCGAGCGCAAAGATGTTGCGCATGTCGTCATCGACGATCAGTGCCTTGACGCCCTTCAACGCGTTCTGTGACGCCCGCAACGCCTGCAGCATGGCGCAGTGCTCCTGGCTGAGGCGCTTTGCATCGATGTGCAGCGCGGCGACGCTCAGATCGAGCAATTGATCGGGGCTCGCCGCTTGCAGGGCGACGAACCCGTCCCTGACGCGCTGCCAGCGTGCAGGCGGGACCGGGCCCGCCGCGCTCACGATGACCGGCAATGGCGAAAGGGCTTCGCGCGAAGCAACTGCCGCTTCGATGTCTTCGGGTGAAATGCCGGCAATGTCGTCAGCGAGCACCAGCGCGTCAATGGCTGGAGACGAGAGTTGCTTTAGCAACTCCTCGCGGGAGCTGGCCAACACGACCGCGGCCGGCAAGGCCTGCAACGCACTGGAAAGCAACTCCCGCTCATTCGGCGACGAAAGCGCCACGAGAACGACGCGTCGCTCTGCTTCGATGTATCGGGCCAACGCAGCGAGCGCGTTATCCAGGATCGCCTGGGACTCGACCGGTTTGGGCAGAAAGGCGAGAGCACCGGACCGTAGCGCGCGGTCCCGCGATTCATCGGTCGAGATCACCCACACCGGAATGTGCCGGGTGGCCATGTCGTTCTTGAGCCGCGCGAGAACCTGCCATCCGTCCATATCGGGCAGAAACAGATCCAGCGTGATGAGGTCCGGTTTGAACTGGTCGGTCAGCGTCAAGGCGTAGGCGCCGAATGCAGTGGTGAGCGCCTTGAATCCGCGCTGCCGCGCCGCTTCGACCATCACGCCCGCGAATGCCGGATCGTTTTCGACAATCAGCGCAACCCGATCGCCCTGAACGATGTTGTCACGGTCGTCGATAAGGTGTGCGGCCGATACCTCGTGCGCAACCTCGATAGTCATCTCTGACTGCGCCGCCAGGTCCACGACCGCAAAGCTCGCGCGGGGCGAGCCACCCGGAACGGGCTCGCGTCCCTCTTCCCGCCGCATCAGCTTTCTTCGCCCGCTTCTGCCGAGATCGTTGGTGCGCGGCAAGAACAGCGTGAACGTGCTGCCCTCATTCGGCGTGCTGGTGAGGCGGATTTCGCCCCCCAGCAGCTTGGACAGTTCGCGGCTGATCGCGAGCCCCAGTCCGGTGCCGCCGTATTTTCGGCTGGTGCTGCCATCGGCCTGCTGGAAAGCCTCGAATACGATCTGCTGCTTGTCCGCCGAAATGCCGATGCCGGTGTCCTGAACTGAAAAAGCGATCACACTGCCTGCGCTGTTCAGCGCCTGATTGTCCTCGCTCCATCCGCCCCGCGCATGCTCGATCGTCAGTGATACGTGTCCGTGATGCGTGAACTTGAAGGCATTGGAGAGGAGATTCTTCAGAATCTGCTGCAGACGCTTGAGGTCCGTCACGATCGAGACAGGTACACCGTCGCCGAGATGAATGACGAATTCGACATGGCGCGCTTCAGCAACGTGCCGGAAGGTGCGCTCGACATATGTCGTCATGTCGGCGAGGCGGTGCTCCGCAACGTCCAGAACGACCGTGCCGGACTCGATCTTCGAAAGATCAAGAATGTCGTTGATGAGCATCAGCAGGTCGTTCCCCGAGGAATGAATGGTCCGCGAGTATTCGATCTGCCTGGTAGACAGGTTGCCGTCGGGATTCTTGCAGAGATGATCGGACAAAATGAGCAGGCTATTGAGCGGCGTGCGCAGTTCGTGCGACATGTTGGCGAGAAACTCCGACTTGTATTTCGACGTCAGGGCAAGCTGCTTCGCTTTGTCCTCGAGCGCCTGGCGTGCCTGCTCGACCTCCGAGTTCTTGCGCTCGACTTCCTGGTTCTGATGCGCGAGCAGCCGCGCTTTTTCCTGTAGTTCCTCGTTGGTCTGCTGAAGCTCTTCCTGCCGGCTCTGCAGCTCCTGTGCAAGCGATTGCGACTGCTTGAGCAAGTCCTCCGTACGCGTGTTCGCTTCGATCGTATTGATGACGATGCCGATACTTTCAGTCAGCTGATCGAGAAACGCCAGGTGAGTCGAATTGAAGCATTCGAGCGAGGCCAGTTCGATCACGCCTTTGACCTGGCCTTCGAAAACGATCGGCATCACAAGTACGTTTTGCGGCACGGCGCTCAGCAGACCCGATTCGATCCGGTAGTCGGTGGACGCCGACGGCGCGAGCAGAATCTTGCGCTTCTCGAACGCGCACTGACCGACGAGCCCCTCACCCAGCTGAACCTGCTTGCCGTGCGAGCGATGGCCTTCGGACGCGTAGCTCGCCACGAGCCTCAGCGAAGCGGCCTCATCGACCATGTCGAATACGAAGAATTCGGCTTGTTGCACGCCGACGACTGGCGCAAGCTCGGACAAAATGAGCTGGCCGACGGTGACCAGGTCCTTCTGCCCCTGCAGCATGCGGCTGAACTTCGCCAGATTCGTCTTGAGCCAATCCTGCTCCGTGTTGAGCTCGGTCGTGTCCTTCAGGTTGCGAATCATCTCGTTGATGGTGTCCTTGAGCGCCGCGACTTCACCAAGCGCCTCGACGGTGATCGAACGAGTCAGGTCGCCTTGCGTCACCGCCGTCGCCACCTCGGCGATTGCGCGAACCTGCGTCGTCAGATTCGCCGCAAGCTGATTCACGTTTTCCGTCAGCCCTTTCCACGTGCCCGCAGCGCCAGGCACCTTGGCCTGTCCGCCGAGCTTGCCTTCGACACCCACTTCGCGCGCGACGGTCGTCACCTGATCGGCGAACGTGGCGAGCGTGTCCGTCATGCTGTTGATCGTGTCGGCGAGCGCCGCGATTTCGCCCTTTGCCTCCACCGTGAGCTTGCGGCCCAAATCGCCGTTCGCCACGGCGGTCACGACTCGCGCGATGCCGCGAACCTGGCTCGTCAGGTTGCCCGCCATGAAGTTGACGTTGTCGGTCAGGTCCTTCCACGTGCCCGCGACGCCCTGCACGTCCGCCTGACCGCCGAGCTTGCCCTCGGTGCCGACCTCGCGCGCCACACGCGTCACCTCGGACGCAAACGAACGCAACTGATCGACCATCGTGTTGATGGTGTTCTTCAGTTCGAGGATCTCGCCCTTGACGTCCACGGTGATCTTCTTGGACAGATCGCCTGCCGCCACCGCTTTCGTCACGTCGGCGATGTTGCGGACCTGGCTCGTCAGATTGCCTGCCATGAAGTTGACCGAATCGGTCAAATCCTTCCATGTGCCGGCGACGCCCTGCACATCCGCCTGTCCGCCGAGCTTGCCCAACGTGCCGACTTCGCGCGCGACTCGCGTCACTTCGGATGCGAAGGAACTGAGCTGATCGACCATGGTGTTGATCGTGTTCTTCAGTTCGAGAATCTCGCCCTTGACGTCCACGGTGATTTTCTTCGACAGATCACCCGCCGCTACCGCCTTCGTCACGTCCGCGATGTTGCGGACCTGACTGGTCAGGTTGCCGGCCATGAAATTGACGTTATCGGTGAGATCTTTCCAGGTTCCGGCGACGCCCTGCACGTCGGCCTGTCCTCCCAGCTTGCCTTCAGTGCCGACCTCGCGAGCCACTCGCGTCACTTCCGAAGCAAACGAGCGCAACTGGTCGACCATGGTGTTGATCGTGTTCTTGAGCTCGAGGATTTCGCCCTTCACATCGACGGTGATCTTCTTGGAAAGGTCGCCCGCCGCCACTGCTGTCGTCACATCGGCGATGTTGCGCACCTGCGCGGTCAGATTGCTGCCCATCGAGTTGACCGAGTCGGTCAGATCCTTCCACGTTCCCGCTACGCCTTGCACATCGGCCTGGCCGCCCAGCTTGCCTTCGGTGCCGACCTCGCGTGCAACGCGCGTGACCTCCGAGGCGAACGAACGCAACTGATCGACCATCGTGTTGATGGTGTTCTTCAGTTCGAGAATCTCGCCCTTGACGTCCACGGTGATTTTCTTCGAGAGATCGCCCGCGGCAACCGCCGTCGTCACCTCTGCGATGTTGCGCACCTGTGCCGTCAGGTTGCCGCCCATCGAATTGACCGAATCAGTCAGGTCCTTCCACGTTCCCGCGACGCCCTGCACGTCGGCCTGGCCGCCCAGCTTGCCTTCGGTCCCGACTTCGCGGGCCACGCGCGTCACTTCCGAGGCGAAGGAACTCAATTGATCGACCATGGTGTTGATCGTGTTCTTGAGCTCGAGGATTTCGCCCTTCACGTCGACGGTGATCTTCTTCGAAAGATCGCCGGCCGCGACTGCCGTTGTCACGTCCGCAATGTTGCGCACCTGCGCCGTCAGGTTGCTGCCCATCGAGTTCACCGAATCGGTGAGATCCTTCCACGTTCCGGCGACGCCTTTCACGTCGGCCTGACCGCCGAGCTTTCCTTCGGTGCCCACTTCGCGCGCCACGCGCGTCACTTCTGACGCGAACGAGCGCAACTGATCGACCATCGTGTTGATGGTGTTCTTAAGCTCGAGAATTTCGCCCTTCACGTCCACGGTGATCTTCTTCGACAGGTCGCCGGCCGCCACGGCCGTCGTGACTTCTGCAATATTGCGAACCTGGCTCGTCAGATTGCCCGCCATGAAGTTGACGTTGTCGGTCAGGTCTTTCCACGTGCCCGCGACGCCCTTGACGTCTGCCTGACCGCCGAGCTTCCCTTCGGTGCCGACCTCGCGCGCCACGCGCGTCACTTCGGAAGCGAAGGACCGCAACTGATCGACCATCGTGTTGATGGTGTTCTTCAGTTCGAGAATTTCGCCCTTGACGTCCACGGTGATTTTCTTCGACAAGTCGCCGGCAGCCACAGCCTTGGTGACTTCCGCGATGTTTCTGACCTGGCTCGTCAGATTGCCGGCCATGAAATTGACGGAATCGGTCAGGTCTTTCCATGTCCCGGCCACGTCCTGCACGTCTGCCTGACCGCCGAGCTTGCCTTCCGTGCCGACCTCTCGCGCCACACGCGTGACCTCTGCGGCAAAGGTGCCGAGCTGCTCGACCATCCGGTTGATGATCTTCGCCGTGCGCAGGAATTCGCCTTCGAGCGCACGTCCGTCGGCTTCGAGGGCCATGCTTTTGCTGAGATCGCCTTGCGCTACGGCGCCGATCACGCGCGCCACCTCGCTCGTGGGGTGAACGAGATCGACGATGAGGGAATTCACCGAGTCGATCGATCGGCGCCAGAAGCCCCGGGGATCGGGCAGTGTGGCGCGCTCGTAGATGCGGCCTTCCTTGCCGACTGCCTGGCTGAGTCGCGCGAGCTCATCCGACATGCGGATGTTCTGGTCGACGACGTCATTGAAGACATCCGCAAGCTTGCCGTGCAAGCCGGTCCAGTCGGCGGCGAGCGACGCCCCTTCTCCTTTTCTCAGCGCGATGAGCGCCGTGTGAATGTCCCGAGTACGTGCGTGCGCGGTATCGGTCGCCTCGAGCAGCGCGTTGGCTTCACGCGCCTGTTGCAGCCAGAAACCGCTCAACCCTTCTTCATCAACGCGGCCCGCGGCACCCAGGCTTGCCGCGGTGTGTCCGGTTGCGCGTCCGAGCGCCAGCCCTTGACGCACACATTGGTCGGCCAGCATGTTCAGCTCGACGGCTAGCTGTCCTTTTGCACCGGTCCAATCGGCAGGCAACTTCTGAACGGGTTCGCCTTCCCGCAAGGCGGCGACCGTCCGCAGCATGAGTTGGACTTCGCGGTCCGTCAGCGTGTTTGCCTCTTCCGATATGGTGTTCATACGATTCCCTTGTAGGCTGGCTTGCTCTTGTAGCGCATCAGGCTGGAGTTGTAGGAAACCGAGTTTCGGCTTCAGCAGGTCGCCCGTTTGCGTTCGCGCGCGATGCTATATCAATACACATTAAGCGATGCTGAAAGCGACGGCGCATCCAATTACTGAGACGAAACGCGCTCAGTTCGATGGCGGAACGGTATTAGTTACCACGTCGCAAGAGAGTATGCATTTACTTCGGAGCCGGCGCCATCGATGATCTCGGCCACGACAAAAGTCACCTTGAACCGCTCACGCGCTTTCCCTTCGACCATAGGAAGATCGACCGGCGATTTTCCAATCACAGGTGCGCCGGGTCGGAGTCGGTTGGAGTACCGTTCGCGCAAGGATATCTGTATCGGCGGCCGTTGAAGGCACAACTACTCGCAGCGCCCTTAACGCATGCGGAGCGACGACCGACTGACTTGACAGCCGTTTGGACAGAGGATGTAAAAGCGGTCGAATACGTTTGTCGTGGGGCTTTAACGTTTCTAAAGCTGCACGTTGGCAAACTCGTCGGCGGCCGGTTGTCCGGGCCCGGATATGGGCGACGTGCCAAACAGGTCGGAGCGGATCAAGATATCGGCAAAAGGCGTTCGCGACGCCCTTTGACGAATATAGGCCGTCCTCAGCCCCGCTCAGAAGAATCAGCGTCGTGTGCGACGCGTCGCCATCGTGCCATCGATACTTTGATTTCCTGCTCTGCGGTGATTGCGACGACACGAGACGGCATGCGCGCTCGGGCTCAATGGAAGCCGCCCTGGTGTAACTGCTTGATGATCAACGTCGCGAGATAGCGCGGTTCATCGAACATCGTCGCGAGTTCGAAAAAGAACAGAAAGGCAAGCATGTAACCCGCGGCCGGCCGATATTCCATGAATCGCACGAAGAACGGCGCAAAGCGGGTGCGTATCGGCGCGCGCGAGAGGAGCCATGCGCAGACGGCGCCGATGGCCGCCCCTCCGATGACGTCAGTCGGATAATGCAACCCCAGATAAACGCGAGGCAGACACACGAAGACCACGCAATGCACAATCGCGAGCACACCGATCCATCGCCAGACCAGGAAAATGCCGACGGCTATCGCCATCCAGAGCGAGGCATGGTCGCTGGGAAACGAACTCCACAGGCGCATGCCTTCACCGGTCTTGTCGGCCAACGGAAACGACAAATGAATGGAGGGGTCGTAAAGCGGACGGAGTCGAAACGGCAGCGTCAGCGCGAACAAGCGGCCGAGCAAGAATGCCAAGAGCCCGGCGCATAGGATCGCGACGACAGTCTCACGGCGCCATTGCTGTGCTTCTCCCGGCTGGAACCACATGGCACACAGAATGGCTAGCGGGACCACGCCTTTGGTGAAGTTGAACTCAGAGTGAACACGAAGGACGATGCCGCGATATGGACAACCCAGGTTTGAACTGCCGTATCAAAAGCGGTCATGCCTCGCGTCTCCGTCAGAAATATGTCGTTAGTATTAAAGCGTACGTTTGCGGCGGGGCAATCGTACGTTGAATACCTCGCATAAATCAGAGGATTGTGCTGGCGATGCGTTCAAGCGAGCGTCCGAGCGCTTCTAATGGCGCGCCAGGCAACGGCGCCTTTCGTTGGGATTACACCGGGTCGGTGTCTCGCCTTACTGGACCCATTCGATGGCTCAAACGGGCGATAACCGCCCTTGCTCATCGGATGGTCGGCAAGTCGGTTGTCCCAGAGCCGGCGTTTCTCATCCCGGCGCATCAAGGTTGGCGTTTGCTGCGGCCGCCAGCGGGCTTGCCGGCCGGCGTACGTGAACCCGCCACTGGCTTGCTGGCAGGTTTGCTGCGTCGCTTTTGTGCGCTGAATGGATTAGCGCCGGACAGGCTTGTGCCTGTTCCGCCGGCCACAGCGCGCTGCGCGGCAGGCTTGCGTTTGTCCTCGCCGCTTTGCGGGCGCGTTTTTTTGGTGAGCTTTTGCATGGCGCCCGGCGCAGCTTGCGGCACTTTGGGCTTCTTGGGTTTTTTGGGTTTCTTGATGATCTGGCCCGTCGCGCTGGTTTGCGGCACGCGATGTTCGGCTTCAAAGCCCGGCTCTTCTTCGCGCGGCAGTGTTTGCCGAATCAACGCTTCAATCGCAGCCAGTTGCGGCGCTTCATCGGCACACACGAGGGACACCGCCACGCCGCTTGCGCCCGCACGGCCAGTACGCCCAATACGATGCACATAGTCTTGGGCCACGATCGGCAGATCGACGTTGATCACCAGCGGCAGGTCGTCGATATCCAGCCCGCGCGCGGCCACGTCGGTGGCGACCAGCATATTCACTTCGCCCGTCTTGAAGCGCTCCAGGGCACGCAGGCGCGCGGGTTGCGGTTTGTCGCCGTGAATGGTGTCGACCGCATAGCCCGCTTCATCCAGCATGGCCGCCAGGTAATCCACGCCATTGCGTGTTTTGACGAACACCAGCGCGTGCTCCCACTTGTTCTCAGCCACAAGGTGCATGAAGAGTTCAGGTTTGTTCCGCTTATCGACCGGCACCACCCATTGCTCGATGTTGCCGGCCGCGGCATTGGGCGGGCTGACGCTGATATTGACGGGGCTGCGCAGAATGCTCGCCGCGATGGCGCGAACATCATCGGAAAACGTGGCGGAGAACAGCAGGGTCTGTCGCCGAGCGGGCAAGGCAGCAAAGACGGCGTCGAGTTCGCGCGCAAAGCCCAAATCCAGCATGCGGTCGGCTTCATCCAGCACCAGCGTTTGTACTTCATCGAACTGCACGGCGTTCTGGCGATTGAGATCTAGCAAACGGCCCGGCGTGGCAACGAGCACATCCACGCCTTTGCGCAACTTCATCATCTGCGGGTTGATACTCACACCGCCGTAGGCGGACAGAAATCGTAAGTCGAGGTCTTTGCCGTACTCGATAAAGCTTTGCAGCACTTGTTCGGCCAGCTCACGCGTGGGCACCAGAACCAGAACGCGCGCGCGGTTGCTGGACACGGCCGGGCCATGTTGCATCAGCCGTTGCAAAAGCGGCAACGCGAAACCCGCCGTCTTGCCAGTGCCGGTCTGTGCCGCCGCCATGACGTCCTTGCCACTGAGCACAACAGGAATCGCCTTGACCTGCACCGGCGTAGGTGTCTGGTAATTGAGGCGCTGCAAATTACGCAGCAACGGATCGATCAGGCCAAGCGAGGCAAAAGACATGCACGTATTCCGGGGTAAAACCGCAATTTTAGCGGTTACCGCGTTGATCGCGCCGCGCAGGCCGATCGACGCCAGGGACGCCTCAGGTGCTTGGTCAGACTCTGTCTCGAACTGAACTTGAACCTCGTCATCGACGGAAGGAAGCCATTCTCCAGGCCCGAAACACGCGCGGTGAAACGATCCTTCCGTCAGGGCAATCTATACCAGCGCTAATGAAATTCTGGCACGCATCAGTAGTCCCACTGCACCGGTATGAAACGAAAGCCGTCACCGTTCTTTGCGACGTGACCGATGGACGGGAACGCGATATGTGCAGCGGCCAGCAGAGCGCCCGTTTTAGCGGCTTCGTCCAGCAGCGCCACCCGTACGTCCGCGGCCACTTCGGGATCGTGCTCGAAGCCATTCTGCCAATCGGGATGGTCGAAACCGACTTCGAAGATCGCGTCGCCTACGAAAGTCAGCCTTTCTCCGCCTGATGCGACGTCCACGACGCAGTGTCCCGGTGTGTGCCCACCCGTCACGCGCGCCTTCACGCCCGCCGCGACCTCGACGGTCTGATTGAACTGCACGATGTTTTCGCTGTATCGCTCCATGAACTTCGCGGCAGCCTTGCGAAGCGCGGGGGGCACCGTTTCCGGCATCACTGTCCTGGTGAAGTCCGGATTCTTCCAGAATTCCACTTCCGCAGCCGACACGTGGATGCGCACTTCGGGGTTCAGCCTGGCCTTGACTCCGTCGACGTTCAGCCCACCGACGTGATCCATGTGCATATGCGTGATCACGATATCGGTGATCGCTGCCAGGTCGATGCCGGCCGATTCCAGGCGCATGACCGATCGACCGGCACGCGTGAAGTATTCGAAACCGTCACCCACGCCTGAGTCGATCAGGATTACGCGTTCTCCGCTGCGCACGAGCGCAATATTCAACGCCCAGTCGAACGTGTCACGTTGCAGGAAACGACCGTCGAACCAATCATTGCGGTCAGCTTCGCTCGCGTTAGTGGACATGGTGGAGGTGGGCAGCGGCAGAATGCCGTCGCTGATCATGACGACGTCGACGTCGCCCACGCGCACGGCGTAGCGCGACGGCACGAGTTCGCCAGAACCTTCCTTGCCAAAGCTGGCGGTAACCGGCCGGACGTTGCGGGTTGTTTCTCTCATTTCAGTACTCCTTTTCCTTCGGTGGGTAAGCCGCACTGGGCGGCCGGCTCACGAGCACGGTCACGCATCTGACGCTTCGGTTTGCCCGTGATTCGACCGACCGCGTGACAGATGCTACTCATGAGAGAAGATCGCCAGTAGCATCGCGATTGCGTACAGGATGTTGTCCCACCGGCAACAATCAACGAGGACCGGTACGACGGCGCCGGCCTCGGCTTTGTCGACGGCCTCACGCGGTCATGAGTGTCGCCTCCTCACCAACGAGCGTCCGGTGCGGGCCATCGTCGTGCAGCGCCCGCGCGATCGGCATGGTTCGCTCTATTCAAGAAAGCGTGCCGATCGCTTCGCTACTCGCCGCGCGCAAGGCTCGCCGCGACCGCCTCATCCGCGCATTGCAACAAGCCCTGAATCAGGCGCGCTCGCGGCGATGCCCTTTGCCACACCATGCCGAAGCGGCGCGGTTCCGTCCGAACCGGCAACGCGAGCCGCGCGACGGAAAGCGCCGACGTCATCGGCGAGACGATGTCCGGCACCAGCGACACGCCGAGGCCGCGATCGACCATCATCGCAATCGCCATCAGCGCGTTCAGCTCGAAAAGCTCGTGCGGCACGATGCGTGCGGCCTGCAAGTACCGATCCGCCTGCTTGCCGCCGCCGAGCGTGCGGTCATAGCGGATGAACGGCTCGCGCCGCAGCAGTTCGTGCGGGTCTTCGTGCGCAAGCCGCGCCGGCGCGAGCACGACGAGCGGCTCCTCGCGCAGCAGATGCCAGTCGTATGCCTTGGGCAGCGCGAACGCGGGATGCAGGCAGATGGCGACATCGAGATCGCCGCGTTGCAGCGTGTCGTAAAGCTCCATCGAGGTGCCCGCGCGAATCAGCAACTTCGCGCGCGGGAATTCGCGCGCGAAATTGGCCAGCACATCGGGCAGCAGGCTCAGAAGCGCCGTCGTGATCGTGCCGATGCGCAGTTCACCCGTCGCCTCGCCTTCGAGCGCATGCGCCTTCAGATCCGCGAAATCCGCGACGAGACCCCGCGCCCGCTCGATCACGCGATGCCCCGCCTCGGTCGGCATCACGGTGCGGCCGGAGCGCACGAAGAGCGCGATGCCCAGTTCGCGCTCGAGCGCCGACATCTGCTGCGCGATCGCCGCCGGCGTCACGCCGACGCGGCGCGCGGCCTCCGCCATCGATCCCGTATCGACGACGAGCAGCAGATTGGAGAGAAATGCCGTGTCCATCGGATAGATTTACTTTTCTTTAAAGATAGCTGTGGATAGTTTATCTAAAACGTGAGCATCCGTAGACTGGGCGGCATATCGAAAAATGAAGGGAGACACATGAGAAGCAAGCTCTTCGTGCCGGCCTCGCGCCCGGAACTCTTCGCCAAGGCGCTCGCGAGCGCCGCCGACGCCCTCTCGTTCGATCTGGAAGACGCTGTTTCGCACGAGCGCAAACCGCAGGCGCGCGCCGATTTGCGCGCGCTGCTCGCCACCGACGACGCCCTCGCGAGCGACAAGACGCTCATCGTGCGCGTCAATGCGCTATCGACGCCGCACTTCGCCGCCGATATCGACGCCGTCGCGCGCAACGGCGTGTCCCTGATCAATCTGCCGAAGCCCGAGCATCCCGACGACGTGCTGGCGGCCGCCGCGGCCCTCGAAGCCGCCGAGCGCGCGAACGGCGTCACCACGCCGATCGGCCTGCTGCTCAACGTCGAGTCGCCGCGCGCATTGCACATTGCCGCGGAACTGGCGCTCGCGCATCCGCGCGTCGCGGGCTTGCAACTCGGCCTGGGCGACCTGTTCGAGCCGCTTTCGATCGCGCGTCGCGAAACGGCCGCGATCCAGCAGGCGATGTTCGCGCTGCGCATCGCGGCAGGCGAAGCCGACGTCTTCGCCTACGACACCGCGTTCGCCGACATCGAGGACAGCGACGGCTTTCGCGCCGAGGCGCGGATGGCGCGCGCATTCGGTTTCATCGGCAAGAGCTGTATTCATCCGAGCCAGATCGCGATGGCGAACGACGTGTTCCGTCCATCCGATGACGACATCGCGCATGCGGTGCGCGTGGTCGAAGCCGCGCGCGAGGCGGATGCGAAAGGCATCGGCGCGTATCTCGTCGACGGAAAGATGATCGACCCGCCCTTTGTCGAGCGGGCACGCGTGCTCGTCGCGGATGCCGTGCGGCTGGGTCTGCTCTCTGAAGCTCAGCGCGCCTCGGCAAGAATCTGAAAGGAGAAGGTTTCATGGAACAGAACGTCGAACGCGGCGGGCCGCTGGCGGGCGTGCGCGTGCTCGATCTGAGCGCCTATATCGCCGGTCCTTACGGCTGCACGCTGCTCGCGGATCAGGGCGCGGAAGTCATCAAGATCGAACCGCCCGCGGGGGATAACCTGCGCAAGTATCCCTCGACGCTCGAAGGCGAAAGCCGCGCGTTTCTCGGCGTGAATCGCAGCAAGCGCGGGCTCGTGCTCGACCTCAAGCAGGCGGACGCGCTCGACGTGCTGATCGCACTCGTGAAAGAGGCCGACGTGCTCGTCCACAACTTTCGACCGAGCGTGCCCGCGCGGCTCGGCATCGCGTACGAGCAGCTGCGCGCGATCAATCCGCGCCTCGTCTATTGCGCGGTGACGGGCTATGGCGAAACCGGTCCGAACAAGGACAAGGCGGGCTACGACCAGGTGCTGCAAACGATGACCGGCATGTGCACGCTGCAAGGTGCGGCCGGCGGTCCTCCCGAAGTGCTTTACGGCTCGGTCGTCGATTACTACGCGGCGGCGCTCGTCGCATCGGGCGTGTCGTCGGCGCTGTTCGCGCGCGAAAAGACGGGCGAAGGGCAATACGTCGGCGTGTCGCTGCTGCGCAGCGCGCTCACGATGCAATCGGCGCGCATGATCTGGGCGGACGGCGAGCCGAAGGACGTCGGCCGCGACATGCGCTCGGGCGGCATCACCGGCATTCATCCGACGCGCGAAGGGTATCTCTATCTCTCCGCGAACACGCCGCATTTCTGGAAGTCGCTGTGCGCGCTGACCGGTCTCGATGCGCTCGCGGCCGACGAACGTTACGACACGGTGCGCAAGCGCGCGGTGCACCGCGATGAGATCGTGCCGAAGCTGCACGCCGCGCTCGCGCAACGCACGGCGCTCGAATGGGAAGCGCTTTTCGGCGATGCCGTTCCGTGCGCGGCCGCGCGCAGCGTCGAAGACATGTTCGACGATCCGCAAGTGCTCGCCGAGGACATGGTCGCGCGCTTCGACTATCCGGGCGTGGGCGCGTATCGCGGATTCAAGCATCCGGTGCGCTTCACTTCGACCCCCCTGCCCGAGCCGTTCGCCGCGCCCGCTTTCGGCCAGCACAGCGATGCGCTGCTGCGCGAAGCCGGCTTGAGCGATGCAGCAATCGAAGCGCTGCGTACGAAGCGCGCAGTGCTTTGAGCGGAGACTCTTCGTAATGAAATGCGATTCCCACATCCATATCTATGACCGCGCGTTCCTGAAGCCGGGCGATGCCCAGGTCTTCGTCGAGCATGCCGATGTCGCCGCGTACCGCCAGGTGCGGTCGAAGCTCGGCACGCAGCGCGTCGTGATCGTCACGCCGCGTGTGTACGGCACGGACAATGCCGTTACCGTCGACGCGATCCGTCAGCTCGGCATCGACAATGCGCGCGGCGTCGCGGTGCTCGATCCCGACGTCACCGACGACGAACTGGATGCGCTGAACAAGGGCGGCATTCGCGGCATCCGCTTCACGCTCTATACGGCGCAGAACGCGGCAGTCGGCTTCGACATGGTCGAGCCGCTCGCCCGGCGCGTCGCGGAACTCGGCTGGCATGTGCAGCTGCACTGGACCGCGGAGCAGATCGTCGAGCACGAAGCGCTGCTGCATCGCCTGCCCGCGAAGATGGTCTTCGATCATCGCGCGCGCCTGCCGTCGAAAGACGGCGTGCGGCACGCGGCATTCGGCATCGTGCGCCGTCTCGCCGATGCGGGCCGCGCCTGGATCAAGCTCTCCGGTCCTTATCTCGACTCGGCGGCAGGCCTCGGCAACCGCTACGACGACATTATGCCGATGGCCCGCGCATGGGTGCAAGCCGTGCCCGAGCGCCTCGTGTGGGGAAGCGACTGGCCGCACGTGACGGAGACCCACAAGCCCGACGACGCGTTCCTGCTCGACCTGCTCGCCGAATGGGCCGAAGACGATGCGGCACGCGAACGCATCCTCGTCAAAAATCCCGCCGTGCTCTACGGCTTCGCAATCTAAAAGAACAAAGACTTCAGGAGACACCGCATGAAATCCGCCGCCGCACCGACGCCCGTGCGCAAGACACGCTTCACCGAAGCGACCATCCGGCTCTTCGAGCGCGTCATCCCCGATCCTTTCGTGCTCGCGATACTGATCACCGCGATCGTCGCGGTGCTGTCGCTGATCTTCGCGCCACATGCTTCCGTGCCCAAAATGATCGGCGGCTGGTACAAGGGCTTCTTCGACATTTTCACGTTCGCGTTCCAGATCACGCTCGTGCTCGTCACGGGCCATGCGTTCGCGCACGCGCCGCCCGTGCAGCGCGTGTTCAAGGCGCTCGTGTCGATCGCGCGCACGCCCGCGCAGGCGGGCGCGCTTACCTTCGTGCTCGTCGCGGTGACATCGTTCTTCAACTGGGGCATGGGCCTCGTCGTCGCCGCCTTGCTGGCGCGCGAAGTGGCCAAGCGCATGCGCGTCGACTTCGCGTGGATCGTCGCGGCGGGCTTCTCCGGCTGGGTCGTGTGGGCGAGCGGCATTTCAAGTTCCATCGCGCTCGCGCAATCGACGCCGGGCAGTTCGATGAATGTCGTGCAAAAGCTGACGGGCGCCGTGCTGCCCTTCGGCGAGACGGTGTTCACGCGCTTCAATCTCGTGCCGACGCTCGTGATGCTCTTCGCCATGCCTTTCGTGCTCGCCTGGCTCAAGCCGCGCGATGAAGACGCCGTCGTGCTCGACACCGCCAGGCACCCCGACGAGCCGATCCGCAAGCGTCCCGACGGCAAGCTGAGCTTCGCGCGCTGGATCGAGCATTCGTGGATCGGCAGCGCGTTCATCGGCGCTGCGGGCATTGCGTTGATCGTCCTCACGCAGTTCCAGCACATCGCGTTTTCCGGCGTGAATGCAGTGATCTTCGTGATGTTCATCGCCGGTGTGATCCTTCACGGCTATCCGCTCGCCTATGCGGACGCGATCAGGAACGCGGCGAAGCAGACCGGCTCGATGATGCTTCAGTACCCGCTCTACGGCGGCATCATGGGCATGATGGATGCGACCGGCCTGCCCGACGTGATCTCGCACTTCTTCATTGCCATTTCCAACGCACACACGCTGCCGTTCTGGAGCTACGTGTGCTCGCTCATCGTCACTTTCTTCATTCCGAGCGGCGGCGGACACTGGGCCGTGCAAGGTCCGTTCGTCGTGCCTGCCGCGGTCGCGCTGCACGCCTCGGTACCCGCGACGACGATGGCCGTCGCGATGGGCGAGCAGGTCTCGAACATGATGCAGCCGTTCTGGGCCGCGCCCGTCGTCGCGATGGCGGGCGTCGGCGTGCAGCGTGTACTCGGCTTCACGGTGATGACGTTCGCCGTCGGCCTGATCGTCTACGGCGCGGCCTTGCTGATCTTCGTCTGAAGCGCGATGAACGGTGCGCATCGGCGGCGCGTGGCACCCTGACTCGCGCTGACGCCGGCGCAACGCTTCGACTACGCGTAGCGCCGCGCTTCGTCCATCAGTTCCGGCGCGCCGATGATCGCGTTGATCTCGTCGAAGTCGGCCATGCGCTCTTTCCACGGCGCACTCGTGCGATGCTCGCGCAGGCTGCCGTAGAAGCCTTGCAGCGCATGCGCGACCGCGCGCGCCGCGCCGCCCGGAAAGATCACGATGCGAAAGCCGCGTGCCGCCAGCGCATCGGCGCTCTGCACCGGCGTCTTGCCCCCTTCGACCATATTGGCGAGCAGCGGCACGCGTGAGGCGAAGCGCGCACAAGCCGCATCCATCTGCTCGGCCGAGCGCAGCGCTTCGATGAATAGCGCATCGACGCCCGTTTCCAGATAACGTTCGGCGCGTTCGAGCGCGGCATCGAGACCCTCCACCGCGAGCGCGTCCGTGCGAGCCAGAATGAGCGTGTCGCTGCGTTCACGCGCATCGAGCGCGGCGCGCAGCTTGCCGCACATTTGCGCGACGGGAATCACGCTCTTGCCGTCCAGATGACCGCAGCGCTTCGGGAAGGTCTGATCTTCAAGCTGAATCATTGCGGCGCCCGCGCGTTCGAAGCCACGAACCGTGCGCTTGACGTTCAGCGCATTCCCAAAGCCCGTGTCGGCATCCACGATGACCGGCAGCGACACCCGCTCGGTGATGCGCGCGAGCGTATCCGCGACTTCGGTGAAGGTCGTAAGACCCACGTCGGAGCGTCCCAGCTTCGTATAGGCGATCGACGCGCCCGACAGATACAGCGCATCGAAACCGGCCTGCTCGGCGATCAGCGCGGAAAGCGCGTCGTAGACGCCGGGCGCGAGGACGGTTCCGTGCGCGAGTTGTTCAGCGAGAATCATGCGTTACCGCTCCTTGACGCTGTAGCGCTGCTTCAGCAAATTGAAAAGCCCGCCTGCCTCGGCCATGTCGAGCAGGAACGAAGGCAAAGGCTCGCAGACGAGCGTTGCGCCGCCGGCGCGCGTAATGCGCGCGTGCAGCGGATCGATGGCTATGCGCTCACCCTCTTCCATCGCTTCAGCCTCTGCGCACGTGAGCAGCACGAGTCCCACGTTGAACGCGTTGCGAAAGAACAAGCCGCTGAACGCGGGCGCGATAACCGCGCGCACGCCGAGCCGCACGAGCGCGGCCGGCGCCTGCTCGCGCGACGAACCGATGCCGAAGTTCGGCCCCGCCACGATGACGTCGCCGGGTCGCACGTTCGCCGCGAACTCCGGGCGCTGCCGTTGCAGGCAATGCCGCGCGATCTCGTCGATGCCGAATTTCATGTACGCGCCGGGCGCGAGCGCATCGGTATCGATGTCCGCGCCGACGCGCCAAACGCGATGCGTCTCGATGCCTTCGCTCATGCCCCCTCGGCGGTGCTCTCATGGCGCAATCCCGATGCGATCGCTGTGGTGCGACAGGACCTGCACGCGACTTCGTCAGTGCTGGGTCGGAGGGCACTTGGCGTGTCCTCTGTAGCCGATGCTTCAACACCGAAATGGCGCAGTTCGGCGACATGCACGGATTCGAGCAGGAGAGCTTTACACCGCTTCGGCTGCGCGACCTGGACGACAACGATCACGAATTTCACTTCCGCAGCTTGTTGCTCGGCGATCAGCTATCCCTGGAGGCATTCGAGCTTGCGGGCGACGATCAAGCCACGGGCTACCGCTTTCAGATTCTTGGCCAAGCCGATGCGGAGCCGTTCGCTCTGTTTTGGGTCAACTGATCCAGAAGATGAAGCGGGCATTGGCATAACGCACCTCAAAGCGGATGCCGACAACTTGTAGCTATGCTCGATAGCTTCGTTCTCACGGTGATTCTCCGTTCCTTGAAGGACATGCGTTCCAGGGAAATGATAAAGCGCTCGTATCGACGTAGGGTCGGATCGTGCGTTCCTCATTAGGAACAGGTCAACCGCAGACGTTCTCACCGAAACGACTCGGAAGCGTCGGTCAGAGGGAAACTTCTGCGGTCAATGCATCCCAAGGCGCGGTCAGACGGCCCTCTTCACGCACGATCAGACCCGCGTTCTCCAGAATCGCTACATCCTCGTAGACCCGTTTGTAGTCACGATTCAGGGCGAGCGCGAGTGCCTTCACGCTCTCTGCGCCTTCGCGGTGAAGATGGCGCAACATCTCAAGGCGTTTCGGCGACAGCGCAGCCAGCATCTCCTCCAGCGACAAAAAGGTCACATGCCGCTCTTCAAACTTTTCGCCGGCTTGCGCGCGGCTGAAGGCCGACGCGAATCGACGCCCCATATCACGAGCACCAGCCACATGCACATTAAGCTTGCTCATGTTTCACCTCGCTCACGTTCAACATCATCCAGGAAATCAGCCACCATCTCCTCTACCGACGAGAAGGCATATGGCTGTTCACGGTCGCGATAGTGCCTATCGTTGCCCTTGCCGCGCTCGTTGTCGTAGCCGATGATTCTTTGGCCATCTCGGTCATAGAAAAGGCTGTACTTCAGACCATGACGTCTTTCAGCATCGCTCTCGGGCAATCGCCAGATGCGCATTTCGAGTTGTTTCCGGACACCCGCCGGCCACACATGCTCAACGGCGACTGACCCTGATCGCGACACGCTCACAATGTGTCGGCATGCCAAGGCCCCGAGCGGCGCTTTCTCTTGTTTGACGAATTAGTTTGCCTCAGCGTTAGGCCTGGCAATCCGCTAGATTGAGTCGTTGGGAGACCTCGCTCGACAAAACGTAGGACTGCACCCGCCTCTGACAATTCTAACTTGACATAAGTAACAAGATCGGTTTTTATATCGTTATCCTAATTACTGTCTGGGGCGGTAGCAACCCGAGTATCGGCTCTGGCGCTCTTTCGGCGGGCGGCGACTGTCCGATACATCGGAAATGACCAATCCGTCCCGGTGCAGGTCAGGGCTAATTGGCAGAGTTGGTGGTATTGACTGCTCCTTCGTAAACCTACGGGACGACCTTGCCGACTCAGCCTTTTGCGCCACCCGAGTTGTCGGAGATCGGAAAACTAGGCAGCTTACGCGCAAGCGTCGAGACACATCCGCGAGACGAAAGGAACACCATTATCGCAACGCTGCCTCCGCATGCGCGAGCGTTGTTCGAGACGCTTGCCGAACGTTTTTAAGAACTCTTCTTGCCCGAAGCGGGCGCGGTTCTAACGCCCGTTACGTTGGGGTCGAAGAGGACGACGGAAGGCGACAGGGCTACCGTAGCGCTTGAAGTCGGCGTAGGCACCGGGCGTCATCACCTCCGCGCCGATACATCTGGATGGCCTTCTGACGATTGAGCGTCGCTCCAGTGCTCGGCGCCCCCCACACTCCCTCCCAATACAGCCCCAAGTTGTGTGCGGAAGCCTTGTGGCCCAAGTCAACCGCTCGTTCGTACAGCGTGCGTGCAAGATCCGCGTCAGCATCTATCCCCCTGCCGATCCGTGCGCTGTCTGCGAGCGCCGCCGCCGCGATGCCGCGAAGCCGACCGTCGGCGGTGTCGTCCTTCATCACGTCTTCAAGGATCGCGTTGCCACTTGCGTAGTCCGTATCACCGCCGGTCGACGTGACGAGGGAGATGGCAAGTGCAACCCGCAACGACGCATGGCGATTCACGCCTACACGATCGAGAAGGCGACGTCCCAAGATTGGCGCGCCTGAGAGGGGGCTGGTCAAGAGCGCGTTCGCTACCGCGGCCAGTGATTCAAGCGAGAGAAAGCCGGTCTTGTTCGCGGCAATCACGTGCTTGAAGAATTTCTCGACGTCCAGCATCGGGTCTGCGCTGCGAAGCTGTTGCCATTCCCGTTCAATCTGTCCTACCCAACTTTCCGTCTGCATGGTGAGGTGTTTTCTGGTGAAGACTGCACCGTATTCTAGCTCACCGCATATACTCTGGTAGCGAGGCCGTTCGGTGAGGAAGTCATGCGGGCTGATGACGGCGATGCTCGAACGCGACTGTTAAAATGGGTCGACTGATTTCAGGCACGCACGATGGGATTCGAACAGCTCGCTGCGCTCAAGACGCAGCTGAACCAAGGCGGGAACCGCAAAGAAGTTGCTTCACGGTTGACGTCATCTCCAGTGGACGCCACACGGGAAATCAAGCAGCCGCCGAAGCCTTCACGAACGTCTGCTGACGCAGCCGCGCGCGCAGTCACCACGCTGCAACGACATTTCCCGCACGCCTTTCCGCACAGACCCGCACCAAAGATTCCTCTCAAGGTTGGGATTCTCAAGGACGTGCTTGCCCGAGCGGCGTCGCTTGGATTGAGCGAGCGAGACGCTCGTAACGGCGTGAAGCTCTGGTGCCGCGGCCAACGCTATTGGACCTGTCTCGTTGAAGGCGATATGCGCGTGGATCTTACCGGGGCAATCTCTGGCGTTGTCACCGCCGTCGAAGCAGAGTACGGCAAAAGTCAGGAGAAGACTCGGCTCACGCGCACGCGGGAGCAGATTGCGAAAAGTCGTAATGGTCAACCGCGTTGACCGGCAAACCACACTTCAATTGCAGACTTGACTGGACATAAATTTGTCCCCGTTTTCGGTCGGGCCGCGAGAGCTTGTGCGAGCAGGGGTTTGCCAGGCAGGGGATTGTTGCAGACAAGGGCGGAAGCGAGTAGGATTAAATCCTACTGACTGGAGGGTGCCATGAGAACGACGCAGCAGATGAGCATCACTTTACCCAACGAGATGGCCGAGTTCGTCCGCACAAAAGTCGCAAGCGGCGACTACGCGTCTGACAGCGAAGTGCTGAGAGACGCGCTTCGCGCGCTCCGCGAGCGTGACCGTGCCGTCGAAGCGTGGTTGCGAAACGAAGTCTTTCCTGCAGCGCAAGCCCTTCGGAACGATCCATGCCGTGCACTGTCAGCCGATCAGGTACGTGCTGAGCTGAAAAAGTCTCGCACACGCCACGAATGAACTGGCACGTCCAGTTTGCGCCCGAAGCGCTCGATCAGTTGCGGAGACTTGAGAAGCGAATCGCCAACGCTGGCGCTCCGCTCACGGCAGAACGCTA
The DNA here is from genome assembly GCF_018408855.1 of Caballeronia sp. NK8. Classification (GTDB taxonomy): domain Bacteria; phylum Pseudomonadota; class Gammaproteobacteria; order Burkholderiales; family Burkholderiaceae; genus Caballeronia. The sequence continues at coordinate 437,376 of NZ_AP024326.1, forward strand.
CGTTGATTCGATCGTCGATTTCTGCATGAAACTTCAGACATTCCCGGCACGTGGTGTCGCACGCGATGATTTGCTGCCCGGACTTCGAGTCACTCATTTCCGCAAGCGAGCCATCATCGCCTATACGTTGGATCCGGAGGTTGTCTCGATAGTTGGTGTCTTCTACGGGGGCCAAGATTACGAAGCAGCGCTTATCCCTGATGAGGACCAGTGAAGCAACGTGCGACGGCGACTCACAGCAACGGACCTATTGTTCGTTTGACACAACTAACATTATCGGTTTTTTAGTAAATGACTAACTCGTACCTTGCTTCGCTAGCCTTTCCCATTCTAAAGTGTCGGCGTGACGGTGGCGCCCATTTCGGCCAGCAACTCGACGATCAGATGCTCGTAGTGCTCGATGTGCCGGGTCCGCTTCAAATCGACGATCGGCGCTGACACCCGGTCGCCGAATAGCATCACAGCCATTGACTGGTTGTCCTGCTTTGACATCCACATCAGCCCTTGCGCATCGGGCATGTTCTGCCATACCCATAGCGCCCATTCACGCGTGCGTGGATAGTCGGTCTTGTCGCCATCGAACAGATCCGATGACGCCAGGCCCGGTCCACGCAATCCCGTCGCGGTCAGATTGGCCAGTTTCAGGTCGGCTAACCCGATCTGGCTTAGATGCAAAGACGAAGCAAGATCCCGCTCGAGGTCGTGCTGATAACCGGCAGACGGCGTTGGCACGTCATGCAGAACCACTTCCATGATCGCCCCTCGCTCAGATGCGGCGGCGTAGATTGTCGGGATGACCTGCCCGTTGTCCGGTCGATGTAGAGGACTGAAACGAGCGTTGCCCAGACCGGAATCGTTGAAAGCGTCCGGCGCGTAGTTGCCTGTCGCCGAGTCGAGCGGATGAACACGGAACCACGTACCAGAAGAAACCTTGCCGAGCGTGAGCGCAGACGCAGGCGGCGGAAACACCAGACTACCCATGCACCGCCCCCACAACGTGGTCCTTCGCCGCTTCGATCACCGCTTGCGGATTCGTTGCGAGCACCTCACGCGGGCGCTTGCCGCGCAGCATACTGTTCGTCGACTCGAACCAAGAAGCGATTCGAAACGGCCGGTAGCCCGCAAAAATTCTGAGGATCTCCGCAACTTCGGGGATCGGGTTGCCGAGCTCGTCAAAGGCATACTTGGGATAAAGCGTCTGGCCTGCGCGTTCAATCGAAAAAATCTTGCCCTCCCTCTTCCACCGGCTCGTCACTGCATGCTGATTCGTCGCGTCAGGATTTTGACGCTCGCCGACCCTTTGTGCAGTCAACCACGTCGTCCCGTTGAGTACCGCTTTCACCGACTTCGCTTCCAATTCTGCCCGCGAGTCAGTCAAGAGCGTGACCGGAGACGCGTCGATAAGCCCCTGCAACACAAGCCCTTCCTGCTCACTGACGCTTAGGCGGACCTGGCGTGTCATCTCAACCTTCGCTGCCGGCGTGAAATCCGCTGTCTGGATCTTGTCGATTAGCATTGTCGCAGCCGCGCGAGTGGCGTCGAGCGCCATCACGTAGCGACCGACATCGCTGGCGACCGCCTGGGTGGTATTCCCCAGCGGCGATAGCGACGCAATGTGCGCGGCGGCCGCACCCTTCCGATCCGCCGATTGCGCTTTGGCCATGTTCGTCCTCAAATTAGGATTGTGATGATTTCTATATTTATCACACTTCTCACATTGCAAGTGATCGCGGCATGAAGCGCTGGAATCTTTCGATCGTTCGTCGCCGAAGCAAACGTTTCGCGTGAAACTAATGACGTTTCGACCCTAAATCGCAAATGGCGGCGTAACGCGTGGTGCTGAAGTACTCGCGCTACCAGGCGTCGACGCGCCTCATGACCCGCCTGATCGACGCGGGAGATCCGCTCGACGAACGCGCGCAGCGCGGCGAAGTGATTGCGCGTGTACGCGGCGCGGGTTGTGACGATCTGCGGTTTGGTTGGCCATGGGCCGCGGCTTCTTTTTTGTTCGATGGGAGGCCGTTTAGACAGAATGTAGGTGCCTACCCCAATTCGCCCATTAAACCCAATGGTGATCATACGAATTATCACCATTGAATTGTGGTAGGGGTTTCGTAGCCCACGCTTCAAATCGTTCTATATAGTAGGCGCGCGCTCGGCTGGCACGCTGGCGCCCACGACGCGGCATCTAACTTGCGCTGACCGCAGGACACCTGCATGCCGCAGGCAAACCGGAGAGCGACTATGAATGAAGATCAGGTTAAGGGCGTCGGCGAGAAGGTCAAAGGCAAGATCAATGAGGGCGTTGGCAAAGTGACGAACGACCCCGTGCAGGAAGCAAAGGGCGACGCGCAGCAGGTCGAGGGCGAAGCGCGTAAGAACGTCGGTGACGCCAAGGAGGACTTGAAGGACGCCACGGACGATACGGCGAAGCCGTAATTGCGATCGCGCGCAGGTTGCCAATCTGGCTCGACACTTTAGTCCGCAGCATTCACCGCCCGCGTTGAGCGGGCGTTTTGCTCCCGGTAAAACAGCGCGATCTTCCTTGCTCAGGAATTAGACGCGTTGTCGGAGCTTCTTGAACGGCCCCGCCAGTGGATTATCAAGAAGGCACTGGTTCAGTTTCTTGCGCGCGAGGCAGAGAAGCGACGCCTGATTCAGGAGGGTCTTGATGACGTCACCGCGGGCCGTCCGCTTTCGATGGAGCAAGGGAGACTCGACAAGACCCGTTGAAAGAGGCCGTTGCGCTGCCTGGCCGGCGGTGCCCCTAACATTCTGCCGCCGGAGCTCTTTCGCCCTCTTACCTTGTGCCTCTCGACGCTCTACGCGTGCCCCCGTTCCGCCTCTGAACAACGTTAACCTAACGAAGGCTCGAATGGCGAGATTGCTCGTTGAGGGGTTCGGGCGGACGCGCGAGGTCGGTTGAGTCGTCGTCGATCTTCGCGAGTCTGTTGAGCAAGTCGGTTACCGCGGAGAACTGGTGATGCATAAGATGACGGCAGCGCGAAAGTTGCTCAAGCCGCCTGCGCCAATAAAGAAGCGGGAGCGCTGAATTGGGCTCCTGTAAGACCGCTTCGATAGCGAGCCGTATATGGGAGATATCGGCGTCGATCATTCGGAGTTGAAAAGCGCCAAGGATGTTGGTGTCACGGGTGTCCACCTCTCCATAACGGCAGGCGACTACTATTGCTGAAGCATGCATTTAAGTAGCGTCCTCGCAAGCAGCAACGCATGCAACTGCGGAGCGACCCTCTTTCGCCCTGGCAGGCTTGACTTCGAACACCATTGGATATGCTTTCACGGCGGAAGGTGCACACAGGGCTAAAAAACTGTGCAGCGATGCCGTTATCCACCGGTAGGGTCGGCATCAGCCATCAATCGATCCCACTACAAATACGTACCGCACAAAGCAATGACGGGGGAACCAAGGCCATGTTGAAGCCAAAAATAAATGTTTTTATCGCTGGCGATGCTTTATTGGCGGCCAAGAAGAAAGTGGTCGACCAGTGCGTTGAGAACGCTAAGGCTGAAGGCTCGAGCCTGGCCGCGGCCGAGAAAAAGGGGGCGAGGCTGTTTTATGCCTTCGCCAAGACGTGCTACGGGTTCTCTGAGGCGACTACAGCCCAATACCTGCGGGCGTATGAGCGCTTCGTCGATTCCAGGCACCGCGCCGAGATGGAGGCGCTTTTCAGTGCGAGCGAACTCGCGGTTCTCGCTGCCTACTCGGACGACGAACTGACGGAGATCGTGTCGGCGAAGGCAGCAAACCCCCGTCTTACTCGCGACGGAATCAGACAGCTACTGAAGAGCCGCCAGGCAGCCTGAACGGGCACTTCGGCACCGACACCGCGCAGGGCGATCACCCACGAGCAGTTCCGCGACAATCGACGATTCGCGTGAGTAAAGTTCAAGGCGGCCACTTTCGGCGCGTTCTAGTTCGACATAAATCGTTGCGCCATCAAGTTCGGACATGTGTTTCCCCGAACGTTCGCGCGAAAAACACGGAAACGTGCAGGCTGCGTTGGCTGCGGAACTGGCCAACGAGTTAAAAGCCGAAGTAACGCACTAGCACGGTGTCGCCCAGCCCTCTGCCAAAGCCGTTGCCCTAACGCTGAGACGAGAAAATGAGATGACGTCGTCGAGGCCTGGGCGACAAGACCCGACGAAGAGGAATATCATCCGGAATTGATAGAGCAACGGCAGCTAGCAGGGATGAACGAGTACAGGGTTACTGATATTGAGAACGCCATCAACTACTGGCGATCGCGGCAGGCGGCGACAGATGACTTCGCTGTCTGCCCCAGAGCAAGAGTACTGCGGACGTGTATGGAACGATGATCTATCATCAACGAGAGCGCGTCGAAGCGAGAAACCTGACGCCAGAACAAAATGAAGCGATAGGTCTGGCGCTCGCCCAGAAGGAACTTTTTTGATTCCGTCGAGGAGGCGCAAACATGTCAAACGCCCGTAGCGCCTTATTGTGGGTCGACGCGGTGGCCGGCGGTGGACGCGTCGAGATCTATTCGCGAGAGGTACCGAAGGCGGACGCGCTGCGCATGTTTGCGTCAGCCAGCAGCGACACGCGAGCGTTCGAAGAAGACCTCACCGACTGGGTCGCGACGGAGATCGTTGGCGACGTTCTGTACGCCGGCTATTTCTGCCCTAAGAGCAAAGGCTTAGACGAAGAAAAGCAAGTGTCGTTCGCGCTCGTACATGCGTGCGAAGCGATCAGCAAGCATTTTGGCATCGACGCGGGGATCCTCGAGCACGCATTGCGGCCAGAGAATCTGGCAGAGTTGGCCGCGGCACGGGATGCAGAGATCGCATCTCTGGTCCATGATCTTCCAGAACTTACTAAGGACGCCGAGACCGTGCGAGAAAAGCATGCGTCGCTGCAAGCGGCTCTTGCCGATGAGCTTGCGAAGGCGATCGCTTCCGGAAAAATTAAGTCTCACTGAGCATCCAAGACGCGTCAGGCGCTGCCTTGACAATACTGTCGCGTCGGTACCCTAGGTAGTGAGCCGAATATCCTGCTCGGCCGCTACCGATGGAGAATTTGGATGGCTTTTCGTATCGACCCCTCGTCCATAGCGTTCCTGGAAACCCGCCGTGGCATCAACGCCACCGCGACGATCGTGTCTGATGAAGGCGCCAAAATTGGCGAAGTCGACGATATAGCGGAGAAAATCGTCGCCGATGTGACGTTTGTATTGGCGGCCGCCCGCTCGGCGTTTGTTGAAGAGGCGCGGCTTGTAACACCGGTAGTTCTCGGTCGCACCGACCACAACGACGATATATTCTCATCCGAGTACGCGCGAGCGCTTCTTGCGGAAGCGGAGAAAGTCCTGCTATCCAGCATGTGACGGACGGGTCGTCCTCGCACCACGAGCCCGAGTTAGTGTGCCCTCTCGCCCATGCGTCTCCGTGATCGATACGCGTCGGACCGACGTTACATCGTCCTGTCAAAGATTGCGCCGAATACGGATGCGCCGTGATTTGTTGGTGCGGCGCTTGCCGAGAGCGGCGCAATTTGAGCGAGCTTGTCTGCGAGGGCAGCCTCAGAGAACGGCTTTACGATATAGCCGCTAGCACCGGCGCTGATCGCCGCGAGCACGTTTGCACGCCTCTTTTCGGCGGTCACCATCAATACCGGTAGTTCCGCCAGATCCGACTTGCGAATCTCCTGCAGGAGGGTCAGCCCGTCCATGTTCGGCATGTTCCAGTCAGTTATGACGAGATCGAATTGTTGCGCGCGCAACTTCTCTAGCGCTGAAACTCCGTCCTCGGCCTCGTCGATGGTCGTATAACCGATGGCCCTCAGCATTTTTCGGATCAGATTACGCATGGTGGCCATGTCATCGACCACCAACAAACGCGTATTGGCATTTACCATCTGTGAACTCTTCCTTTTTCCACCGTGCCTCTCGGTACGCTTAGAACGTCGACCAGTCGCCGTCAGCCGCTGCCACAACAGCTGTCGGCTTCGGTGCACTCGACGGCTTCAGCACTCTCGTGGTCGTGCCGCTCTTCTTCGCGTGTGCGGCGTGCGGCGTCTGAGGAGCACTGTTACTGAGTAGCTGAACGGCAAGCGTCTGACCGGTGCGGAACACTCCTACGGCGGTGGTGAGTTGCTTCGCTTGGTCCTCCATCGAACCTGCCGCGGCCGCTGCCTCCTCAACGAGCGCTGCGTTCTGCTGCGTCACCTCATCCATCTGTGAGATGGCTTGGTTCACTTGCTCAATGCCACGGCTTTGCTCGTTCGAAGCCGAGGCGATCTCGCCCATGATGTCGGTGACGCGTTGGATGGCAGTGCCGACCCGCTGCATGGTTTCCCCTGCCCGCGCGACAAGTTCCGTACCGGCTTGCACTCGGTTGCCGGACCTTTCGATTAGATCTTTGATCTCCTTCGCAGCGGCTGATGAGCGCTGTGCGAGACTTCGAACCTCGCTTGCCACTACCGCAAATCCACGGCCTTGCTCGCCTGCGCGCGCCGCTTCAACTGCCGCGTTCAGCGCCAAGATGTTCGTCTGGAAGGCGATGCCTTCGATCATCCCGATGATCTCAGCGATCTTCGCGGAACTCTCCTCAATGCCCGCCATCGTGTCGACGACTTGACCGACGATAGCGCTGCCCTCGTTGGCGACGACGTTGGCGGTGTCCGCCAGCCCGCTCGCCTGCTTGGCGTTCTCAGAATTCTGCTTGACCGTGGAGGTTAGCTCTTCCATGCTCGCGGCCGTTTCTTGAAGAGAAGCGGCTTGCTCCTCTGTGCGCGATGACAGGTCCGTGTTGCCAGCAGCAATCTGTTTGCTAGCGCTGGCAATCGCCTCACTGCTCAGCCGAACAGTGCTGACAGTGGCGGCCAATTTATCTTTCATGGCGGCGACGCCGGCAAGCAATTGGCCCATCTCGTTGTGCGTTTTAATCGACACCTCGTGGGTCAGGTCGCCGTCCGATATGTGCTCGAAGTGCTTCAGCGCTTCGGCCAGTGGCGTCATGATGGCCCGGCGCAAGAAGAACCAGCCGAGCGCTGCGGTAGCTACGCCAACGAGCAAGGCCAACACCCCAAGGGTGCGCAGCCCTTTCACGCGGGCGTCGCTCTCGGCCGTCTGACGCTTCGCATCGGCAATTTGGAAATCTTGCAGCTTTTCGAAGGCTTCAATACAACGGGTGTACGACGTCGGCATATCCTGGAACGCAATGCGGCCGACCGCCTCGTTGTCGCCCGCTTCTATCGCAGCGCCGAATCTGTTGATTGCCTGTCGCATAACGGCGCGAGACTCGGCAACGCTCTTTGCGAGTTGGTCCTCATCGGCTCCGCGCGGCAGGGAGTCATACTTGCTGTACCACTCGTCTGATTGACGCATGAATCCATTGGCGCGTGCGATCAGTCCGCCAGCGTCTTTGTCCGCCGGATTTATCGCATAGCGGTCAAGCGCAAGCCGCGCACGAGCGATGTAGTTGTTTGATATGCCGAGGGCGTTGACCGCCGGTAGCGAGTTGTCAGAGATGTCCTTGGCCGATGAATAAGTAGCACTGACGCCGTACAACCCGAAGCCGACTGACAGCGCCAGCAGAAAGCCGAGGAAAGCCATGGTGAGCGCAAGCCGCGCCCGAATCGTCAGGTTGTTCATTGTTCTTGCTTCTAGCGCTCAACAGTAAAGGCAGTGCGATCGCGCGGTCGCGGTGCCTTGCGCTTCTGGGATAAAAGCGATCAGTGTCTATCGGCACCAAACCTCACGCGCTCCAGTGAAATTTTCTACGGCGGCACTGACGGGGACGGACCGGTAACGATGACCGCACACGTGCCCTACGCCTCTCGCATGGCTGACTTGACTTAAGGGCGTTATTGGTAAGCTCCTAGGCATCCAATAGCCGCACAGCGACGCCACGAAGCGATGCAAAAAAGAAATCTGACCAAGTCACAGCGCGCCGTGATGGATTTGCTCGACCAGGGCTTACCGGTCGAGCAGATCGCAAACAGTCTCGGCAAGAGCGCCTTGGCTGTGAAGAAGCAGCTCAACCGGATAAAACGACGGGTCCGAGAAGGAAGGATCGACCCCTCACCTCTGCCGATCGAGCGCGCCGCGAGCGAGCCCCGCATCAACCTCGCGGGCTTCGACGTCTTCCGCCGCGACGCGAAGGAACACGGCGAGCGTCTCAAGCAGCTCTGCCGCGATCGCGGCTTCGTTGGTCTTTATCCACTCGACGGGCAAGTGCCCTCCTCGCTTCAACGGCAAGACGCTGCCCGATGGATATACGCCGCGAACATCGAACTGATCCGGTCGGCCGATATCGTGATGGCGAACCTCGATGACTTTCGCGGGGCCGGTGAACCAGACAGCGGGACGGCTTTTGAAGTTGGTTTCGCGACAGCTCTCGGCAAGCCGGTGTGGGCCTATCGGTCCAGCGAAGAGTCGCTTGTCGAGCGCGTCACGGCCGCGGCGATCGGGACCGAAGGCGGTTTTTGTGCCGGAGGCTACTTCATAGAGGACTTTGGCCTCAGCGTAAATCTGATGCTGGCGTGCTCGGCACACATTATTGTCGGTGGACCTGCTGCTTGCCTCGACGCCATTCGAACTGAGGTCGACGAAGCCCCCCGCATTGGTGGCTTGGGGTTGGCGAAGCGTTAGCTTCGCTGTAGGGTTTGGGGTGAGCGAACTTCAGTATATCGACTTCTATGCCCGATGATATTTGGCTTGTTGCATCCGAACACGCCTATGCCCAATGGCAGCGGGAAGAAGCAACGGGCGCAGATCGCCGCGCGTTCGCCGATCAGTCGATCGTCCAGCACCGTTCGATGTTCTCGCGCTTCAATGACTATCTGATCGCGCACCGCGCAACGGTGGCGAGCTTCGGGACGGACCACATTGATGGCTTCTTCGCTGAACTCGCGCAGGACTGCGCCCCCGGCACGACGACCCGCCTGCGCTACCTAAAACTCATCGACCGGCTCACGCGTCATCTCGTGAACATCGAATTGCGCCGTGACAATCCGGCCGCGCAGATGTTAGTCAACGAGAACTGGCCACAAGACGAGCCAACGCCGATCTATCTGTCACCGGAAGACGATGCACGGCTACAAGCTATGTGCGTCGCAACCGAAGGCGCGGAATTCAAGGACCTGCGGAACACCGCGATCGCGGCGCTGTTCCTCGCGTCAGGAGTCACGGCCGCCGAACTTAGACAACTGCGCGTCGACGACCTCGATATGCATGGCGAGCGCCCTACTGTCTTCGTCGACAAGCACGGGCCGCGGATTGCACGACGGGTTCCGATCGATGCCTTCGCGGTCGACGTACTGCGCAGCTATCACGAGGCCCGCAGCCAGATTCAGCCTCCAACGCAATGGCTATTCATCGCCACTGCGGGCGGCAAACCGATGCAGCCCGACACGATGCTGAAATGCGTCCGTGTGGCTCTACGCAGCGCGAACTTGTCGGCAGCCGACGAGAGTCCACGCTTGCTCAGAAACACCTTCGGTCGTCGGCTGATTATCGCCGGCAAGACCAACGAACAGGTGAGCAATCTTATGGGCTTGTCGAGCCATCGCACGGCTGCTCGCCTTCGTCAAACATTCGTACCGAGCGAGGCGTCCGAAGCACAAGCTTAGCGGTTCGCGGTCGGCCTCGGCCACAACCGGTTGTATCGTACACCGTGACGCGCTTGCCCCTGTCGCGTGGTCCGAGCACGGATCAATACGTTGCGTCAGCAGTCGTCATCGCTTGCCAGATGACTTGTCCCAGTCTTCCTGCAAGCGAAAACGACCGGTCGACTCCGCGCGTCGAGCGGGCGCGCGCGTCACGCTGAAACCACCCTTCAGCCATCTGGCAACGGCTATATAGCCGGCGTGTGAGAACTCGACGATTTTCTCGACCGCTTCCGCTGTCCGTATTTGTTGCGCGATCTCGAGAGGGATTTCACCACAGGCGATTAACACGCCCTTTCCGCTAATCGCCTGCTCTATCGTCTTCCCACGAAAGGAAAGACGTAGCCGAAACGACGGCTGCTCATCTGCGTCTGGCGAATAGGCAACGTCAAGTGTCGAGTCCGCAAAATCGGTCCACAATTCGCCGAGTTCAGGGCATTCACTGCCCGTCAGCTCGGCTGCCCGGTCGAAGCCATCATTCACCTTGGTTATGGACCGGCTGTCGGGGTCAATCAGGTAACACAGAAACATGTCGCCTCCGGCAGTTGAACGTCCATCCCGAATCGCGGCGTTGAGCTCACGCCTTTCGTCTAATGGCTTGGTGCCCCCCAAGGGACGCGAGCCACGGTCCGCGGGAGCGCGCTCAAGCGCGCGGTGTCGCCAATTTCCCGCTTTAAGCATAGGAGCAAAATTAGAGCCCCGGGCGCGGCTTTCTCGTTCGCAAGACCAAAAACGGCCACTTTCTGCCGCTCACCGGGAACATGTACTTGTCACCTGAACGACTGCTCCACATCCAAGACCGGGCTACGGGACGATACGCTTGTCGGCCACCACCAACATCGCTGACGATGTTGGAACGACAGCGATGGTTGAGACTCGTTCGCCGCTTCCGGCTTCCGAAGGATGACCAACCCGTCTTGTGAATGACAGCGAGGCGGGAGCGCAGGCGCACCACCGATGCACGGCGAGCGTCGGCTGTGGCTACGGCACAAGCATTTGTCGTCAGAGGGTGCTCGGCCGATACCGCCGCTTTCTAGTCGCCGGAACCGGTCACTTGAATGCCATTCGGAAGCGGTTGCTTCTCGGACGTGTATGCCGGTACAGCGCCGTCTGCGACTTTCAGGGACTATTGCGATCGTCGTCCGTCTGTGGTTCCGCGTCAGAAAGCCGTGCAAGCGGGAACGTTATCAGGCTGATTAGGGCGCCCAACACGTAGCCGGCTTCGTATACGAGAACATGCGATCATTGGCCCAACTGGGGCAAGCAGTTTCGGCCGCGTGTTCGGGCCGGACCTCCCTAACTTTCAGGTCAGTCAAATGGATCGAGTACCGCCGCACATTCCAAATCGGGCGAAGTTTTGGCGGGAGCCTGCTTTCGCAGGTATCGAGATGCTACAGGCGACCTACCGTACTCATCGGTTTCCGCCGCACGCGCACGACGAATTTGCCTTCGGCGTCATTGAGCGAGGTGCCCAAGCATACCTCGACGCACGTGGACACCGCCTCGTGATGCCCGAACGTACGATCTGCGTCATCAACCCCGGCAGCGTGCACGAAGGGCGACCCGCGCTCGAGGGTGGCTGGGACTATCGGATGATGTATGTGCCGACCGCCGACCTGACGAACATGCTGAACCGTGAGCGCCGGCCATTGAGAGGAACGCTTCATTTCTCCGAAACCGTCATCGACGACCCGCAGACGATGCGATTGCTGTACGAAGCCCATTGTTATTCGGAATCGACCGACATTCATCCTTTGGAAAAGACCTCGCGCCTCACTGTAGCGTTGTTTCAACTGGTCCAGCGGCACGCACAAACAGTTCCGAGCGTCGACGCTTTAACATTGCTGCCGGGGGCAGTCAAACGGGCACGCGAATTCCTGGATGCGCACTTCGTGGAAAACCCGACCCTTGACGCGATCGCAGAAGTTGCCGGAATGAGCACCTATCAGCTTATTCGCGTGTTCAAGCATTCCGTAGGTATGGCACCGCACGCGTATCTAGTCCAGCGCCGGGTCGCATTGGCAAAGCAGCTCTTGCTCAAAGGGCAGCCACTAAGGCAGGTCGCAATCGAAGTCGGATACTGCGATCAGGGGCATCTAACCCGCGAATTTCGACGCTTTTTTGGCGTACCGCCAAGTCGCTCACGCCGGCAATAAGCGCAACTTTATCCAAAAGTACGCGGACGCAGGAATACACAATCTGGGCACGACAATCATCCCAGAGAGCACGAAATGATCGACCTGCGTAGCGATACTTGCAGCCAGCCCACAGCGGCCATGCGAGCAGCCATGGCGTCCGCACCGGTGGGCGACGACGTCTATGGCGACGACCCGACCGTAAAGGAGCTCGAGCGCGAAGTAGCGGAATTGCTGGGCAAGGAGGACGCCGTTTATATGGTGACCGGCACCATGACTAATCAGGTCGCCATCCGGGCCCACACTGAACCGGGCGACGCGGTGCTGTTCGATCAGAACGCACACGTCTATATTCTTGAGGGTGGCGCGCCAGCTGCTTTCTCAGGTGTGCTCCCGCGGCTTTTGCCTGGCGTACGCGGCGTGTTTTCCTCGAAGGACGTGGCGGACGCACTAGGTGTGCCGCATCGATTCTTTCCGGCTACGATCCCCGCCCCGGTCAAGCTGCTATGTCTGGAGAACACTCACAACATCGGCGGGGGGAAAGTCTGGCCGATTGAGCAGCTCGTCGGTGTTTGCGATGCAGCCCGATCGAAAGGCCTGGCGCTGCATCTCGATGGGGCGCGGTTGTGGCATGCAACGGCGGCTACAGGTATTCCCGAGCGCGACTACGCGAAACACTTCGACACTGTCAGCGTGTGTTTTTCAAAGGCCCTTGGCGCACCTGTCGGCTCTGCGCTGGCCGGCCCGCGCGACTTCATCGCTCGGGCACGTCGTTTCAAGCAACAAATCGGGGGTGGCTTCCGTCAGGCGGGCATCATCGCGGCGGGGGCGCTCTATGCGCTGCGTAACCATCGTACCCGTCTGGTGGAAGATCATGAGCACGCGCAAATGCTTGCCCGTGGAATTGCATCTTTGCCAGGGATTGCACTGGATGTTGCGTCGGTGGAAACCAATATCGTACGTTTCGGCGTGACATCGCTGCCCGCTGGCGAATTCGTCGAGAAGCTCCATGCAAAAGGACTCTACGTTCTTCCCTCCGGCGCTGATGCGGTTCGCTCAATCCCGTATCTGAACATCTCCCGTCAGCAAATTCAGCAAGCTATTGAAGTTATCGCTTCCGTCCTCGAGCCTCACTCGGCTGCTGCGGGGACGCTTGGCTCGCAAGCGGGCCGCGGGGCAGCCGCCGGATATTGAACCTTACCCTCCATCCTTTGCGCTGGAACAGCGATTTAAAGGAGACTGTCAATGCCAACCTACATTGTCGCGGCTGCGGAAGGCCGCCTTGACGCTCAACTGAAGCATGCAATCGCTTCCGGCATCACACAGGCGCACAGTGAAGCGACGGGCGCCCAGGCGTTCTTTGCCCAGGTGATCTTCCAGGATATCGCCGCCGGGAATCATTTTCTGGCGGGTCAGCCTATAGCGTCGGACCACATTTTTGTACACGGGGAGATTCGAGCGGGCCGAACGTCCGAGCAAAAACAACGATTGCTCGAGCGTATCGTGACTATCGTGGTTGACGAGGCTCGGACGCCTAGCCGCCACGTTTGGGTCTACCTGTCGGAACTGTCGCCGTCGCAGATGGTCGAATTCGGTAGAGTCCTTCCTGAACCCGGGCGCGAAGCACAGTGGCTCGAGGGGATGTCCGGTGATGATCGAAGATTTCTAGACGCGCTGGGCTGATTCGCTTCATGGTTACGAGCGACGTGGAGGCAACACCGTCCGTAGGCTCGCGTGGCCGGAGGGTTCCTACACCGGCCGTTCGACTGCGATCGCCCGAACGTCGGCAACGAGTCGCGAGTTCGCATTGGCGGACGGCGTGGCAGGTCATTCGCGACACGCTAACGTGCGAACGGCCAGAAAGCGGCGTTCAGCCGCCTGCCATAGTTTGATGCTCGAATGACCGCAATGGCCGAAGCTCGCACACCGGTCATCCGACAGGGCTCGGCCATGAGGCGACGTTCGTCCGAGCGCCCGTAGCGCCATACGAAGGTCAGTTGCAAGCCACCGAACGGTCATTCAGCGAACGAGTTCACGCCCGCGTCCCACATGGCCAATTAACGAGATGGGGGGCGAGTTAAACGGCTGCAGCTCGGTAAAATCGGCGTCCACCCCTGCCGATCATGCCTCCCTGGCATACATGCTATGCCGCTGGGCCCTCTGTTCAGCCTTTCTTGCGCACCCCATCCTCTTGCCTCGGCTTGCCGCGACGCTGGCGATCCAAGCTGCATCGTGTTGAGCAACTTCCACGTACTAGGAGAACCACTATGGGTAAGCTTCAGGGCAAGGTTGCGGTCATTACTGGCGGAAGTAGCGGAATCGGGCTCGCAACCGCGACGAGATTCGTCGCGGAGGGTGCGTATGTCTTCATTACGGGGCGTCGTCAAATAGAACTAGATAAGGCGAAAGCGATCATCGGCTCGAACGTTACAGCAGTTCAGGGCGACATCTCCAACCTTGATGATCTAAATCGCCTCTACGAAACGGTGCAACGCGAGAAAGGCGGTTTGGACATCATTGTGGCAAGTGCCGGATACGTCGCATCTTTGCCAACGGAGTCCGCAACACCTGAACACTTCGACAAGACTTTCGACATCAACGCACGGGGTACGTTCTTCACGGTACAAAAGGCGCTGCCGATGTTGCGCGACGGCGGCTCTATCGTTGTCGTTGCTTCCGGGATGCACATAAAAGGTTTTGCGGACTTCGGCGTTTATGCGGCGACGAAGGCGGCAATCCGTTCGTTCACCCGGACGTGGGCGTCGGAATTCAAAGATCTTGGAATTCGCGCCAACACACTGAGTCCGGGCATGATCGAAACACCGATCGTGGACGGCCTGTTCAATTCGAAGGAGGAGGCGGATGGTGCACGGGCAATGTTCAAGCAGATCACGCCGCTGGGCCGCATTGGCCGCGCTGACGAGATGGCCGCGGCGGCGCTATTCCTCGCCTCAGATGAAAGCAGCTACAGCACAGGCATCGATCTGATCGCGGACGGAGGAATCACCCAGCTATAAAGGGAAAGGGGCAAACAGCTTGACAGGGCGCAATCGGTATACACGAATGCCCTGTAGTGCTTGTTATGGCCCCGATCAACTACGTCGATATTCGCGATGCGATTCGGCCAGGCGCAGCTGGACGCGGCTGTCGCCGCGATAGGTGGAAATGTCCGTGCCGTGCAGGCGGACGTCGCCAAACTCGCCGACCTGAATCGCCTCTATGACGCCGTCGCGTCGGCGGGATGCAGCATCGATGTCCTGTCGCCAACGCTGGCGCGGCCATCGCCGGTCCACTGGGGGCGATAACGGAAGAAGATTTCGACGCCATCATCGACGTCAACATGCGTGGCACACTGTTCACAGTGCAAAAGGCGTTGCCGCTCTTCAACGATGAGGGTTCGATCGTCATGACCGGCTCGATTGCGGGCATGAAGGGTAGAGTCGGCCGCAGCGTCTACGCAGCCAGTAAGGCAGCGCTGCGCTCCTTCGTCCGTACCTGGGCGTCCAACCTGAAAGATAGCGGCATTCGGGTCAATCTGATCAGCGCGGGCCTGACGGAGACGGCCGCGCTGGCAAACGCATCGAATACGACGCGCGATGGCCTGGCGGCGCTGATCCTGCGCGGCCGTCTGGGTCAACCGGACGAGGTCGCCAACGCGGTCCTCTTTTTGGCGTCTCAACGCGAGGGAGTTTCTGCTTTTCGCGGATGGTGGTTACGCCCAGGTGTAAGCACTGAACCTGACGCATCGGACGGACTTCTTGCGCGGTGCCGTGCAAGGACATATCACGTGCTGATCCAGGTTCACCTCCGTCACGGTCCCGCCGAGGATGTGACTGAAACTGCCGGGGTCGCCCGACACGACGACATCTGCGCCAGCAGGCGGTTCTTACAGAATCGCGTTGTTTCGTGAGTTTGCCTTGCCAGTCGATGCTCAGCGCGCTGTAGAGTTTGCGGGGCGAGGGGCGCATGTCGTCATTGCGCTCTGCCACAACCCATCCTGGAGGATCGACAGCAAATGGACCGGATTGAAGTGATGCGCATGTTCATCCGGGTGGCTGACTCCGGCAATTTCTCAAAAGTTGCGCGTGCGACGGGCGTTAGCCAACCGACGGTCAGCAAGCTCGTTGCCGGACTGGAAGCTCGGTTGGGTGTGCAATTGCTGCGACGGACCTCACGCGGTTTGAGTCTGACCGATGCGGGCCAAGACTTCTACGACTCCGCAACCGCCATTGTGGAGAGCGTGGATGAGGTCGAGGCGAGGGTGGGCAACAAAGAGGCGTCACCGTCTGGCTTGGTCAGGGTCGCGCTTTCACCTGCGTTCGGCCGGATGGAGATCGTGCCCCATCTACCCGAATTCTTTGCTCGCTACCCTGATGTCAGTGTGGAATTCGATGTTTCCCAGCGCTACGTCAATCTTGTCGAAGAAGCGCTGGATGTGGCGATCCGCGTCGGCCCGTTGAGTGATTCGGCATTGCTGGCGCGGCGCATTGGCAGCATGACATACCTTACGACAGCTGCGCCTTCTTACCTCGAGCGGGCAGGCGTGCCTCGCACGCTAGACGACCTGAAAAGTCACGACTGCATCGCATTCATGTCGCGCGACGCAGCCCGCCCATGGGAGTTTGTCGGACCCGAAGGTCCAGTCGAATTCACTCCGCAAGGGCCTGTGCGCAGCAATGATGCTGAATATCTGCTCGCGGCCGTGCTGGCTGGCCTTGGCATTGGACACAACGCAGGATGGCTGTATGCACGAGCCGTCGCTGACGGGCGTCTCGTGCCTTTGCTGGCTGAATTTGCGCCGCCTCCGTTCCCGATTCATGCCGTCTGGTCGGGTAGCCGCCGGCTGGCAGGGAAGACGCGGGCGTTCATCGACTTTCTGGCCGACTTGTTTGCCGACAATCCTCTTCTAAAAGTTCGCTAGACGCATCCGAATACTTATTCACGAGTGGCATAGCACGTATGCCAAGCCCTCGCCTTCCCGGCGCACTGGGCGAGGCCTATCTTTCGTCTCAGGGCGCCACGTAAGAATCTGGTGCCATTGAACCGACGGAAGGTATGGCAGTTCACGCAAAAGCCTTCCCGAATCATGCGAACAAAGAGGCTTGTGCATCTTTTCTCCAGGAAGACTTGTCATGCGTGCAATCGAACTTACTGCTTTCGGCGACCCGGTCACGAATCTCCGTGTTGCTGAACTGCCTGAACCACTGGCACCCGGTGCCAATGAAGTCCTGATCGGTATGGAATTCGCTCCCGTCAACTTCAACGACCTTTTGCTGATTCGCGGGACCTTTCCCCAACGTCCGGCTCTGCCGAGCCCTGTCGGCAACGAAGGTGCCGGGAAGGTTCTGGCCGTCGGCGCGGGCGTGACGCATCTGACAGTCGGTGATCGAGTCGTGCCGCCGCTCTACAGCGCTACGTGGCGCGAACGGATGGTCGTAGCCGCTAACGAACTGTTCCCGCTGCCAGCAGAAGTGGATGCGAAGCAGGCCGCTATGTTGCGCATCAATCCGCCGACAGCCGCACTGCTGCTCAGCGAACATGGTGGACTTAAGGCTGGCGACTGGGTCATCCAGAATGCAGCGAATTCCGGCGTCGGACTCTCTGTCATCGCGTTTGCGAAGGCTCGCGGATTCAAGACGATCAACCTCGTTCGACGCGTCGAGGCGATTGCTGAAGTGAAGACAGCGGGCGGCGACATTGTGCTTCTCGACAACAACGAAGTTGTCGAGTCGATCTCAGATCTGACCCAGAGCGGCAAGATACATCTGGCGATTGATGGTGTTAGCGGCGAGTCAACGGTCCGTCTACTGCAAGGTCTTTCTCAAGGCGGCGCACTCGTTTCGTACGCATTCTCGGGCGGTGAGGTGTCGATTCACACAGATCTACGTCCTCTCCTGCGTAAAGCGGTGAGTCTTCACGCTTTTTATCAGGCGCGTCCCCAGTACGATAGCCAGATGCCCACGCTGCTGCGCGAAGCGGCTGAATTCGTGCGTGCAGGCAAGCTGAAACCGCCTGTTGCCGCTATCTATCCGATGTCGCGAATTTCGGAAGCGGCCCAACACGCTATTCGCGGCGGCAAGGTGTTACTCGATCTCCAGTCCGCGGATTGATCGGGCGATCTCGTGGAGTAACCGAACCCGCTCACGCATATCTCACGAGCATCGCAGTGTGCTTGTTTTCAGGAAACCAACCGGTTTACTGAAACAGACTTTCCAAGGGAGTAGCAATCATGGTTGACGAAAACGGTCCTCATTATTTTGTAGCTTTCCAGACGCCGGGACCGAAATGGATTCAGGGCGTGAAATACAACGAGCAACCCGACTTCATGAAGCACGTCGCGTACATGATCGAGATGCAGGAGAAGGGGCTCACGGTATTGAGTGGCCCGTTCATGGAAAAGGCTGGTGGCCTCGCCGGCGTCCTGGCTGATGGTGGGATGACAATCTTCAAGGCTGCCGATCTGGCAGAAGCGCAAAAGATCGCGACGGACGATCCGACCGTTCAGTCAGGTTTGCTGAACGTCGAAGTCAAGATGTTTTGGGTTCCTTTTCATACTTAACGCAATTGCATATCAGTGTCATGCCGCCAGGGGCGGCTATAGTGACGCACGCAGAGGTCAAGGCGTTCATTGCGAGCCGGGGTGTCGAATCGCAAAACGATAACCTCATGCGGCCGTGGCAAGTTGTTGCACTCTGAACACCAGCTCTGGCCCAGAGACCGGCGTTTGTGGCTACGCGAATGGCTGTTCTGCTCTCAGGACAGCCCTCGCTCTCGTATCGAATTGAAGGGCTGGACCGGGTCGGCAACAGCCGGTGCCGACTCGACACATTGGCGTCTGCGCTGCTACGTTGCTGAACGCAGATAGGCGTCCAGCATCTCCAGATGCATTTCGCAGATTTTCTGCCGATCAGACCAGTGCGCATAATCGCGACCGGTGAACGCGTTAATAGTGAAGCGGTTCGAAGCGATGTAGTAGCCCATCCCAACTAGGGTGACGTAAAAATCGAGCGGATCGATGCCGCTGCGAAACTGTCCCGCATCGGCTCCGCGTTCAAGAACCGACCTGACCAAGTCAACCACTGGCGAGATCGTTTCACTGAGCTTCTGCGAAGTCTTGAGGTACCGGCCCTGATGCAGGTTCTCGTTGTTGATCAAGCCAAGCCATTCAGGGTTGTCCCAAAAGTGCGCCCAGAAGGACCTGGCGAGCGTTGCCATCGCCTCGCGAGGTTGCAGGCCGCTTAGATCGAGCTCGCTCTCTTTCTTCGCGTAGTCCGCGTACATGGACTCCAATACGGCGACATAGAGCAGCTCCTTACTGCCGAAGTAGTAGTAGAGCATCCGTTCATTGGAGCCCGCGACCTCGGCAATTGCGTCGGTCCTCGCACCGGCGAGTCCGAACTTAGCGAATTGACCCGTTGCCGCTTCGAGAATGCGGCGGCGGGTCCCCTCTGGATCACGCTTGGTTGGCTTGTGTGGTTTGCTGTCCATTTTTCGCAGTTCCCGTTCGCACAGGGATGATGTATCGACACCATTATGAACGCCACATCGCACCCTCGATCGGTTTGCCGCCTTGCCTTGACTTCACTGCCCGTTCCGTAGGCTCGGTAGTGAGTCGTGACGATAGTGTCGCGGCAGCTAACGGAGCGGACATGGCGTATCTAGACCAATTCAGAGACATCGTCTACGCAAATGAGAAGCGGGAGCCCCGCGTCGCAACCTACCGCTTGGTGCTACTTGAAGAAAAGCCCATTGCGGCTGTTGCTATCCACCTGCATCGTAAGCACCACGCATGAGGCGTTCGCCTCGCTCGGGAGCAAGAATTGAATGTCGTTATCGGACGCATTGTCGGCCATGAGCTTCGCGGCATTCGCGTGGATCGCACGCGCGTCGTGGTGGAAACGGACGGAAGATTTACCGAGTACTCGCTCGACTTCAACGCTGCTGACCTGCCGTCCAGTCGACCATCTCGCGAACCATGGAAACCGCCTGTCGTCGCCGTAGAGTCGCGTGACATCGTCGGCGGCAGCCTGCCCGTTTTCGTAGACCTAGCAAGTGCGCGCCCTGTCGACGCGTGGCTGTTGAAGGTTCTTCAGCGACGGTCCCGATGAACTGCTTTTTCGGCAAACCCTTAAGAATCTCGCGGTTCGGCCGCTATGACATCGTCTACCGCAGAGCAACGGTTTTAGGAGAAGGTCTGCTGTGCCACCGAGATTCATTGAAGCAGGAAACGAGATAAGCCTCGCGCTTTTGGACATCGAGTTCGACGTGTTCGAGCAGTACACGACGAAAGAAGACCGCATCCAAGCGACTCGCGCCGTCCATGAGCGGGTGCGCCACAAGTACGGCATGGCGAGCGCTCGGGAGGCGCGTCACTGCCGCGAGATTAGCGCGTTGGTTGCGAACCGACCCGCGATGATGCATCTCTTCGACTATGAAGAGCTCAAAGCGATGTGCATGCTAAGGGTGATGCCGGCGCTCGCTGACCAATTCATTGCAGCAAAGCGAAGGATGGCGACGTTCGGCTTGCCAGATATCCTTGCATTGGCAGTCCGTGCGAAAGAGCGCCACGATTGGGGCTGGGACTAGGAGCGTAGATGCAACGCTATGCGGTCGGAGAATGGGATTCGCTGTGGGGTAGTGACCCCTACACCAAGCACCGGTTCGTGCTCGACCTTGAGTCGCGCACCGTGATCGCCGGCGAAGACCGCATTCGCGGCGCTTGGTGGTCGATGCGCCTTGAGCACGTCGCGTATATGGAGCAAATTCTCAACGAAACGTTTGACTCGATCTGGGAGGAGCCGGAA
The DNA here is from genome assembly GCF_018408855.1 of Caballeronia sp. NK8. Lineage (GTDB taxonomy): Bacteria > Pseudomonadota > Gammaproteobacteria > Burkholderiales > Burkholderiaceae > Caballeronia. The sequence goes on from NZ_AP024326.1 coordinate 457,961, forward strand.
GAGTTCAGCTTTGTTCGGCAATCCGAGATCCCAGCATGGGCGACAAAGGCTTGGCCTTGGCCACCGTTGCCCGAGGTCAAGGACGTCGAGAACATGCTGGACAATCCGGATGTTTCCGTCGACCGCGACGAGCTCGGTCGGATCATCTTCCCGCCTTGCTTCACCGCCGACGGGCGGAAGTAGCAGCCGATATCGCGGCGGCCGCAGCGGCGCCCGTCGGTCGACTTGGGGCACACTACTTCTTTTCGTTGGAAGAGCGATCGGTGGCCAAGGCATACAAACCCACGGCGGAACAGGAAGCCGTCGTCGAGGCCGCGAAAGGCGGCGGCGACCTGAAAGTTAAAGCGTATGCCGGCGCAGGTAAGACTTCGACGCTTCGGCTCGTCGCTCAGCAGCTTACTGGCCAGCGCGGCAGCTATCTGGCGTTCAACAAGGAGATCGCGGACTCGGCGCGCCGGGGCTTTCCGGCCAACGTCTCAGCCCGCACGGTCCATTCGCTGGCCTACGCTAGCGCCCCCACGTGGCTGACCGCCCGCATTAATCTGCCGTCAGAGCCACCACATGAACTGGCCGCCCGTTATGGGTTCGGTCCTATCGAAGTGCCGACGATCTCAGGAAAGAATGCGGAGGTCGCGCCGTTTGAGGTCGGCCGGATGATCGCAGACGGTCTCGGCCGCTTCTGCCGGTCGGCCGACGATACGCCGCAGCCCTTCCACATACCGGTCGACGAAAAGATCCGTGACGACGCGGCCGACTGGCTGCGTGAGCAGCTTGCGCCTAGCATTGGGCGGCTATGGGCGGAAAGCATCAACCCTCGCGGCCTGAAGGCGATACAGCCAGACGTTTATCTGAAGGTGTGGGCGCAATCGAATCCGCGTATCAACGCCGACTTCATCTTGTTCGATGAGGCCCAGGACAGCGACGGCATCATGTTGTCCGTCCTCTCCCGGCAACGACACGCGCAGAAGATCTACGTAGGCGACCCGTATCAGCAAATCTATGAATGGCGCGGTGCGGTCAACGCGATGGCGCAGATCAATGCGCCGGAGCGGCCGCTGACCGAATCTTTCCGTTTCGGCCCGACTTTCGCGGGACTCGCGAGCTGCGTGCTCGCGATACTTGGAGAGACGACACCGATCCGAGGCCAGCCGAGCATCGGCTCGATCATGGTCGAAGATCCGTCAGTGCAGCCGCCTGTGGACGCGGTGCTTTGCCGAAAGAATGCAACGGCAATCTGGCAGTTCGCGGCGGGCATTGAGATGGGGCATCGACCGGCGCTTCGCATGAACCCAAGCGAAATCATCGCCTTTGCTGACGGCGCCGATCAGTTGCTCAACGGGAGACGAGCTTTCCGGCCAACCGCCCTATCGCTATTCGAGAACTGGAAAGAGGCGCAAGCATTTGCGCGCAGCGCGGTCGGGCGCGACTTGCTGCCTGTTGTCGAGATCGTCGACGATCGCGGTACCGACTACTTGCGTGCGCTCGCTCGACGTCAGACACCCGAAGGCCAAGCTGACTATGTCATCTCGACCATCCATCGGGCGAAGGGACTGGAATGGAAGCGGGTGCGGATCGTCAACGACTTCCGCTTCAAGATGGTCGATGGGCGGCTGACGTTGGACGAGGACGAGATGCGGCTGCTGTATGTCGCGCTCACGCGCGCGCAGCACGTGCTCGACATCTCGGATGTTCGCGACGAACTGCTTCGGCTTTTCAACGTGCCGAAGGCCGCTCGCGGATAAACGCTCAGGCCGCCTTTGCCTGCAAGGCGGCGTCGCGCTCGAGCGCGGCTTTCGCGGCCGCCTTCGTCTTGCCTGCTCGCGACGGCGGCTGGCAAATGCCGCACACCATCGAATGCGACGGCTCATGGGCGTGCGCAACGAACTTGCCGCGGCAACGCGTGCAGCCGGCGAGACGCAGGATGCCGGCGTCCTTGAAACGGATGAAGGTCCAGGCGCGCGTCAGGTCCATTTGCAGCGGCTCGCCGATCATGTCGAAGTGCTCGGCATAGAGCGAGTACGCGCGAGTCAGTAAATCCACGCGGTCCAAGCCCTTGCTGTTTGCTTCGAGAAAGGCGTAGACGTTCGCGAACATCGACGTATGGATGTTCGGTGCCCACGTCAGATACCAGTCCTCCGAAAACGGCAGCATGCCCTTGGGCGGCGACGCACCCTTCACTTCTCGATACAGGCGAATGAGCCGCTCACGCGAGATCGTCGGAATTTCCGACTCCAGCACTTGCATGCGAGCGCCGAGCTTGATCAGCGCGATCGCGCGCATGACCTGAGCAGCTTCGTCAGCGAGGCGCTTCAAAGGCGTGGTGGTGGTCATGATTAGGCTGCCAGAAGAGCGTCATTTGCAACGGCGGAAACCGCCGCTTCGCTGCTGCGACCGGCGAGGCCCGTGAGCATCGCATCGGCGCTCATGCGAAAGAAGCACAACACTTGCGACGACGACGCGAGTTTTTCAGTTTGCGCCGGGGAGAGCGTGAGCAGCGTATCCGCCATTTCCGTCGAGAGCCCCAGATGCGACTGTGCCGCCTCGCGATCCGATGCGAGGACGCGTTGCGCGAGCATCAAGTACGACAGGTTCAATTCGCGGATAGAACCAAGGTCAGAAGAAGCGTGGATCATGGCGGCGGACTGGATAGTGAATTGGACTTGCTCATTGCGCCGTTCGTCAGGGCGTGAGCGAATTGTCTGACTACATATGGCGGTTTGCAACATTTAGTTACACGTCGAAATCGTTTGCTACACCAAAACGGACTCGCGCAATCGTTGGCGAAGAAAGGAATTTCTTCCGCTTTTCAATCCGTTCGCAAAGCCGAACCACTAGAGACCGTCGCTCAAACCTTGGCTTTATTGCTCATAGGCATGCCACTTGCACGTTCCTTCCCGCGACCGCTCCCTGCGAACGACGAGGAAGATCGGTAATGTCTACCCGGTAGGGAGTTACCCGACTGATGCAAGAAAACGACAGAGTTACCTCTGCCAGTTCGCTCGAAGCCCAGCCTGCCGCTCTGAAGGTCGGGACCATTCGCTATCTGCATCGTGTAGACTACTGTACAAACATACAGTACGGGGTACTACATAGGAGCGTTAGCCCTCGAGGACATTCATCCAAGTTTGTGGCGGGGTTCGCAGCTGGCCTCTGCTCGCGTGAACGTCGTGCCGTGTGGATCTGAGACGCTTGCCGCAGAACTGCCGGGGGGCGGCTGGCCCAAGTGCGCGCTGACCGACCTGCTGGTGCAGCAGCCGGGCGTTGGCGAAATGCGATTGCTGCTGCCGGCGCTGAGGGCTGTCGCCCAACGGCGCATTGCTTTCCTGCAGCCGCCGCACCGCTTTCAGCCGGAAGCAGCGGCGTAGCGGGGTCTGCCTGAGACGTCGATCAACGTCGCGCGCGCTCAGAAGACCGCCGATGCGCTTTGGGCGGGCGAGCAGATCCTTCGTGCGGGGACGTTCGGCGCACTGATCTTCTGGCAAACGCATGTGCGACCGGAAGCGCTACGCCGCCTGCACCTTGCCGCACAGACGAGCGAGTCGTTGTTCTTCATGGTCCGGCCGCTCGCCGCTGCGAGCGATACGTCGCCTGCCCCGCTTCGCATTGCTGTGCGCCCTGCGCGCGACAGCGTTTCATTGGAGTTCGTGAAGCGCCGCGGTCCAGCGCGTGACGAACCGCTTGTTGTTGGACTGACCCATTCGCCTATCCTGTTGAATCGCCATGCAAGTGTGGATCGGCGTGTATCTGCCGCACCTCAGCCGAGAAGTCTTCCAGCCGAGCTGGTCGTCCACGAGTGATACGACTTCCGGCCTGGTGGTGCTCGATCACGAGCGTGTCGTCGCGCTCGATCAGGCAGCGCACGACGCAGGCGTTCGCGTAGGCATGCGCAAAGGCGGCGTTCTCACGCTCGCGCCCGATGCGCGCATTCACGACAAAGACGAACTGAAGGAGCAGCAGGCCGTCGCGGACGTGGCCACCGCCCTCATGCAGTTCAGTCCGCAAGTGTCGATCGCTGAGGAGCAGACGGTGCTGGTCGACGTTTCGGCAAGCTTGCGCCTATTCGGCGGGGTGCGCGCGCTCAGACGCGCGATCCGCGCCTCGCTTGCGGCCTTCGGTTTCACGGTGCGGATGACCGTCGCGCCCACCGGCCAGAGCGCATGGCTCATGGCCCGTTATCGCGGCGGCCGCCGTCTCTCCATCCGCTCGCTGATGCGTCAATTGCCCCGCTTACCCGCCTTGCTGGTGTTGGAAGCGCGACGCTACGCCCACTGGTTCGACGGTCTCGGATGCACGAGCGTCGCGGACCTGCGGCGCTTGCCGCGCGCCGGTCTCAAAAAGCGCTGCGGTACCGCGCTGCTCGATACGCTCGATCGCGCCGTCGGCGAAGCGCCCGAACTCTATGAATGGGTCCAGCCGCCCCCCTCGTTTAACGCACGTATCGAGTTGCCGGATCGCGTCGAGCATGCGGAAGCCGTCCTCTTCGTCGGGCGGCGGCTCATTGTGCAACTGACCGGCTGGCTCGCGAGCAAGCAGCTCGCCCTTATGCGCTTCTCGGTCGAACTCGAACATGAGCGGGGCCGCGCAGCGTTGCCGCCAACGACGATTGAAGTCGCGCTCGCCGAGCCGACTTGGCACGAGGAACACCTGACGCGCTTGCTCAAAGAGCGGCTTGGACGCGTCGAGCTGGCGGCCGCGGTCATCGCCGTGCGACTTGAAGTGAATGACGTCGAAGCGGCCGAGCCGCCGTCCGACTCACTATTCCCCGAGCCAGGCGGGAGCGCGGCCGACCATAATCGGTTGATGGAACTGCTCGTCGCGCCGCTTGGCCATGAGAACGTCTTGCGCGCGGCGCCCGTGGCCGACCATCGACCCGAGATCGTATCGAACTGGGTGCCGGAGTCGAGCGACGTCAAAGGCTGTCCGCTGCCCGGCGATCAACCGCGCCCTTCATGGCTGCTGGAGACACCCATCCAGTTGATGACGCGCCAGCACCGGCCGTTCTACGGCAGTCCGCTACGAACGGTATCGCCCGGTGAGCGCGTCGAAGCGGGATGGTGGGGCGGCGAGCTTGTCACGCGCGACTACTTCGTCGCGGAAGCCGACGACCACACCTGCTACTGGATCTACCGGGAGCGCGTCGGCAGCCGCGCCGAAGAAGATCCTCGATGGTTCCTGCACGGCCTGTTCGGGTGAAGCGATGGACGTGTACACCTCTATGCTGCCCGGCTACGCCGAGTTGCAGTGCTTCTCCAACTTCACGTTCCTGCGCGGCGCCTCGCACTCGGAAGAACTGATTCTGCGCGCCGAGCAGCTTGGCTATCTCGCGATCGCGATCACTGACGAGTGCTCGCTCGCCGGCATCGTCCGCGCGCATGTGGCCGCCAAGGAAGCAAATATCCGGCTCATCGTCGGCGCGCACTTTCAATTGACGAACGCCGACGGCACGCCCGCCCTCGCCTTCACGGCGCTGGCCATGAACCGAAATGGCTATGGGAACCTGTCGGAACTCATCACGCTCGCGCGCACACGCACGTCCAAAGGCACCTACCTGCTGACGCCGAACGATCTGGCGCGGGCCGAAGCACCCTTTGACCACCTGAAGGGGCTGCCCGACTGCCTGGTCGTCCTCTCGCCCGAGTATCCGGCGAAGGAGGAGCGACTCGATGCGCAGATGGAATGGCTTGCCCGCACGTTCGAGGGCCGCTGCTGGGTTGCGCTTACGCTCCACGCCCGCGCGATGGACGAAATCCACCGCGGCATCGTCGAGTACGTCGCCGACCAGCACGGCGTACCGATCGTGGCCACCGGCGCCGTCACCATGCACGTGCGCTCTCGCAAGCCGCTGCACGATACGCTGACCGCCGTGCGCCTAAGCCGGTCGATTGCCGAGTGCGGGTTCGAACTGGCGCAGAACGCTGAGCAACACCTTCGCGCCCGGCTGCAGCTCGCGAATCTCTATCCCGAGCGGGCGCTGGCCGAGACGCTGACGATTGCGAATCGCTGCACTTTTTCGTTGGATGAACTGCGCTACGAGTATCCCGACGAGCTGATCCCTGAAGGCACGACACCAACCGCCTACCTGCGACAGGAAACGTACATCGGCGCGCATCGCCGCTTTCCCAAAGGCATTCCGCACAAGGTGCAGACGCAGATCGAGCACGAACTCGCGCTGATCGCGGAGCTTCGATATGAACCGTACTTCCTGACTGTGTACGACCTTGTCCGCTTCGCGCGCAACGAGGGAATCTTGTGTCAGGGGCGCGGATCGGCGGCGAACTCCGCGGTCTGTTACTGCCTGGGCGTAACGGAGGTCGATCCCGCGCGCAGTTCCATGCTCTTCGAGCGATTCATCTCGAAGGAGCGCGGCGAGCCGCCGGATATCGACGTGGACTTCGAGCACCAGCGGCGCGAAGAAGTCATCCAGTACATCTATCGCAAGTACACGCGTACCCGCGCGGCGCTGGCGGCCGCCGTGACGACATATCGGCCCAAGAGTGCGCTGCGGGACTCGGGCAAGGCGGTGGGCGTCGATCCGATCATCGTCGACAAGGTGGCCAAGTCGCATCACTGGTTCGACTCCAGTGCGGACCTGCTCAATCGCTTCGTTGAATCGGGACTCGATACGTCGACGCCGATCATCCAGCAGTGGGCAAGCCTCGCGTCGCGGTTGCTGAACTTCCCACGCCATCTTTCACAGCACACCGGCGGCTTCGTCATTGCGCGCGGCAAGCTCTCGCGGCTCGTGCCCATCGAGAACGCCGCGATGGTCGATCGCAGCGTGATTCAGTGGGATAAGGACGACCTCGAAGCGCTTGGGCTGCTCAAGATTGACGTGCTCGCGCTCGGGATGCTATCGGCGATCCGTCGCACGCTCGACGTCATCGCCAAGCAGCGCGGCGAGCCATTCGAATTGCAGGACATTCCGGCAGAAGACGCGAAGACGTACGAGATGATCTGCCGGGCCGATACCGTCGGCGTCTTCCAGATCGAATCGCGTGCACAGATGAGCATGTTGCCGCGCCTACAGCCACGCCAGTTCTATGACCTCGTGATCGAGGTGGCGATCGTGCGGCCGGGACCGGTCCAGGGCGGGATGGTCCATCCGTACCTGCGCCGGCGGCAAGGACTGGAAGCCGTGTCGTTCCCCTCCCCCGAAATGGAAACGGCGCTCGCCCGCACGCTCGGCGTACCGATCTTTCAGGAGCAGGTGATGCAGGTTGCGATGCTCGCAGCAGGCTTCAGTGCCGGCGAGGCCGACCAGCTTCGTCGCGCGATGGCCGCGTGGAAGCGGAAAGGCGGACTGCAGCATTACTACGATCGCATCGTGAACGGCATGCTCGATCGTGGCTACGACCGCGAGTTCGCTGAATCAATCTTCGCGCAGATCCAGGGCTTTGGCGAATACGGCTTTCCGGAGAGCCACGCAGCGAGCTTCGCCCTGCTCGTCTATGCAAGTTGCTGGCTGAAGTGCCATGAACCAGCAGCGTTCCTCTGCGCGATGCTCAACAGCCAGCCAATGGGCTTCTACTCGCCTTCGCAGCTCGTACAAGACGCGAAGCGTCACAAGGTGCGCGTGCTGCCGATCGACGTCACCATCAGTAACTGGGATTCGTTTCTAGAAGGCGACGGCTCAATGGCGCCAGTGCGTCTCGGCATGTCGCTCATTCGCGGCATGCGGGACGAGTCGGCCGCGCGAATCGAGGCCGCGAGAGCGGTGCGTCCTTTCGAGTCGGTCAACGATCTTGCAAATCGTGCCCGCCTCGATCGCCGCGACCTGCAGCTGCTTGCGGACGCGAACGCGCTTTCGGCTCTATCCGGCAACCGACGAGAGGCGCTCTGGCAGGCAGTAGCAGCCGTACCCGACAAAGACTTGTTGCGTGCCGCCACGCGCGAGGAAGAATTGCCGATACTCGCGGCCCCTAACGAGGCGCAGGAGATCGTTAGCGACTATCGCTCGACGGGCCTGACGTTGAACCGGCACCCTCTTGCCTTGCTGCGTGAACGGCTCAACGAGAAGAAGATCTTCGCCGCGTCGAAGCTTGCGACATATCCGAACGGGCGGCTTGCCAAGGCATGCGGCATCGTGACCGTGCGTCAGCGACCGGGCACAGCGAAAGGCGTCCTCTTTATTACGCTGGAGGACGAGACCGGCCAGATCAACGTGATTGTCTGGCCGTCGTTGGTCGAGAAGTTCAGAAAGGAAGCGCTTGGCGCTTCCCTCCTCGGCGTCTATGGCGTCTGGCAAAAGGAAGGCGAGGTGAAGCACCTCGTCGCGAATCGACTCGTCGACATGACCGCGCTCCTCGGCAACCTGGCCACGTCGAGCCGCAACTTCCATTGACCAGCTGACGGGAACCGACCCGGATCGGTCAATCAATACACCTGCGCCTCGCCGACCGCTTCCGAGGTACAACGGACTCTTCTACGATCTGGCAGCCTTACGCGCCTCAATAAGGCGATCGTCAGCCCCGGGCGTCGAGAACATTTCGCAGACACAACGTATTGCAGTGGGAAGCCACATCACTGATCGGAAGTTTGCACAGCCCAGCAAGGGACAGGCCGTTCTGCTCAATGGAGCCTCTTCCAATGCGAAGCCTCTCGCTGCCTCAAGGAGCGAGGCTGCGCAAAACCAGGTTCGTCACAATGGTCAAGCGGTGCTCGAGTTCTTCGTTCGACTCCGATTCGAGTAATTTTGGATGCGAGAAACACAACGAGGCCGCGACGATTGCGCTGCATATTTCGTCCAGCGGTGATTTCCTCTCAAACTCACCGGACTCCCGGCCGTCGACAATCACCTGGCGGATCGCACTCTCGACGGCATGTTGATGCTCGACCGTGGCGCACCAGTTGTGTTCCATCGCTACAACAACGATTTCGTGAACCTTCCTGTCCTTCAGAAACCGGTCACAGCTACATTGCATCATTGTAAGGAGCAATCGCCGCAAGCGGGCAGTGGCCGGTTCGCGTCTAACGACGATCTCGTGCAGACCCGCATCCATTTCGCTTAACACGTGAGCGACGACGGCCTCGCCGATTGCCTGCTTGGAATCGAAAAATCGATAGATATACGCAGCAGATACACCAATTGCACGCCCAAGAGCAGCGACACTCGTCTTCGAGTAGCCATAATGACGGAAGTGTTCGTCGGCCGCCTTCAGGATTTGAGTGCGGCGTTCATGCTCTGCTGGGCCTCGTTGGCCCGCTGGAGCGCCATCAGTGGTGTCGATAAACTCTGCCATATCCTTCATTTACCAGGTGGCGCACTAAGAGATGTCGGCCAATTTAGAGTTGCGCGCGGCGTCCCTTGAGATTGACCGACGAAGTGTGACCATGCTCGGCCACGAAAACGAGTTTCAGACCGCGCCGTTCGCACCTCTCGGTCACCCTTCAGACGCGCTGTACGCGACCTGCGTCTCGGTGTATGTCACCCATGCTGAAGCGGATCATCGCCTAGGTTGAACTACCACGGCGCAAGTTGCTTTCCCGACTGGTCCATATTTGCTCGTGGAAGAGGCAGGAACCGGCACGACTTCGAACGTCGGCAAGGATTTTACATCCTTCAATGAGGCAGCCCCGCCCCAAGCGCCAACCGCCAATAGCTCGGCTCGGTCGTGGAAGTCATAGGTGCGAATTCGTCTTCGACTGTATGGCCGATAACCTTACTCATCCCAACCGCCTCCCATGGCCAGAAACGAGGCGACGGCTGCGCGCGCGGCGTCCGATTGCGCAACGATTCTCTCGTCCTGAACCCGCTGCAATCGGTCGTCCGCATCCAGCACCTGTAGATAATTTTCGGACCCCGCCTGATAGGCCGCGAGAGCCGACACGCGTGCACGCTGTAGCGCCGTTTCGCCGAGGGCCAGTTGCTGCTCCTGTGCCTCGCGCTTGACGACGAGCGAGAACGCATCCTCGACGTCGGCGGTGGCCTGAAGGACGCTCAGGCGATAGGCGGCGAGCGCTTCCGCGTTTTTCCCTTTGGCCGCCTGAACCTCGGCGTCCACGGTTCCGAAGTCGAACAGCCTCCACCGCAGTCCGGCGACGCCTTGCGCCAAGGCAGCGTCGCCCGTGAAGACGTTACCGGCGACCGTCGTCGCGGAGCCGACGAGCGCGGACAAGGAAATCGTCGGGTAGTACCCGGCAATGGCTTGCCCGATTCGCGCGTTCGACGCAGCCAGATGCCGCTCGGCCACGATGATGTCCGGGCGTCGCCGCAACAGCGACGCCGGACCGTCCGCCGTCTGGATGCCCGGAGCCTGCGGAATGGGCCGGGGCGAATCCAGCGCCTCGTCGACGGTGCCGGGTTCGATGCCCATCAATATGTCGAGCCCGTTGCGCGCGGACACGAGCGCCGCTTCAAAAACCGGAACGTTGGCGGCGGTCGTCGCAAGCGCTCCTTGCGCCTGACGCAATTCCAATTCGGGTGCGACGCCGCGCGAATACCGAAGCTGCGCCAGGTCGACGCGCCGTCGCTGCGTCGCGGTTTGCTCTTGGGCCAAGGCAAGACGCGCTTGCACCGTGCGGACCAGCACGTAGGTGTCGGCCGTTTCCGCAATCACGGATAGCCGTGCAGCGACGCTCGATGCCTGGGCCGCCTGGTAGTCCGCCTGGGCCGCCTCGGCGCTTCGCCGAAGCCCTCCGAACACGTCGATTTCCCAACTGACGCCCGCGCTTGCCTGATAGAGCGGCGAGTTGCGATCGAAGCCAGGTTGCGAGTTTTCGACCCGGCCCAGCGGATCCTCCAGCGACTGATGCGCTGCGGCGGCCTGAACGTTCATCTGTCCCGCAGGCAACAACGCCGCTCGCGCGGCACGTGTCGTGGCGCGAGCCTGCGCGACGCGCGCGGCCGCCTGCGCCAGTGTGAGGTTCTGCGCAAGCGCGGTCGTGACCACGCGATTCAGCACCGGATCTTTGAACCCTGTCCACCATTGCGATAGCTCCGGCGTCGGTGCGCCGGCACGCTCATTGAGTGCCTCCGCACCTTGGAACGATGACGACATTGGGGCGGTTGGAGGCTTGTAGTCAGGGCCGACCGCACAGCCGGCCAACGTGAAGACAGTGAGCAGCAGCGCGGGAAGAGATTGACGTTTCACTGAGAGGGGGGACATGCGTAGACTCGATTTGTTGGAAGTTACAAGTGTATATTATCGTTACTTGAAGTCAAAGTGATTCGATTGGGTTGTCTAGACTGACTCCGGTCGCCACGCTAAGTATTTTTATAAACCATCTATTAATCAATGTTTTATGTGGATCTTAAGGACCTGGGCTGAGACGACAAGACGACCAACTGATCGCGAAGCAAAAATCAATTGGTTACGTATTGACTGAATCGTAACTTAAAATCATAATGCGGCCACACATAGGAGTTGCCATGCGAATTCATCGAATCTGGTACCCGCCGTTGATCGGCCTGGTGGCTGCGCTGTCGCTCACGGCCTGTAGCAAGCCTGCCCCGCAAGACCCGCGCACCGAGGTGCCGCTCGTCGCGATTGCGACGGTCGCCGAAGCCGGCGACGTGCAGCGCAGTTTCACGGGCGTGGTCGCCGCCCGCTATGAAAGCGATATCGGCTTTCGTGTCGGAGGGAAGGTCATACAGCGACTCGTCGACATTGGGCAGCACGTCGTGCGCGGTCAGGTGTTGATGCGCCTCGACCCGACCGATCTCGCGCTGGGCTCCGCCGCGCAGCAGAATGAAGTCGAGGCAGCGCGGGCAAAGTCCGTTCAGGCGAACGCGGATCTGAAACGGCTCGCCGGGCTCGTTGAGCAGGGCGCCGTGTCCGCGCAACAGTACGACCAGGCCGTCGCCGCGCAGAAAAACGCCAGCGCGCAGCTCAACGCGGCGTTGGCACAGGAGGGCGTCGCGAAAAATGCCGACCGGTACACGGTCCTCGTGTCCGACGTGGACGGCATCGTGACCAATACCTTCGCGGATCCGGGACGAGTCGTGATCGCGGGTCAAACAGTGGTCGCGATCGCACGCGACGGACAACGCGAAGCGGCCGTCGATCTTCCGGAAAACGTGCGGCCGGCGTTGGGCACGGTGGGCGTCGCGTCGGTGTACGGCGTCGATCAGAAGTCCATCGCTGCACGGTTGAGAGAGCTGTCCAGCTCCGCGAGCCTGCAGACGCGTACGTACGCCGCCCGATTTGTTCTGGAAGGCGCGGACAACCCGGCGCCGCTGGGCGCAACGGTCACCGTGCGCCTTAGCGAGGACAGCACGGCGGGGCAGGTCACGCTGCCGGTATCCGCACTCTATGATCCCGGCACGGGACCCGGCGTCTGGCTGCTCGATACGAAAACCTCGACGATCGGATTTCGCGCAGTCAAGGTCGGTACGGTGGGCGAAGAAGAAGCGCACATCGTCGCTGGGCTGCGGCCTGGCGACCAGGTCGTGGCGCTCGGCGCCCATCTGCTGCACGACGGTGAGAAAGTGCGTGTCACACCGTCCAATCAGCAGCACATGCTCGCGTCGTCGGATGGAGACGCAAAATGAACAGGTTCAATCTCTCCGCGCTCGCGGTCCGTGAGCGCGCGGTCACCTTGTTCCTGATCATCGCCATCAGCCTGTCGGGCGTTTTTGCTTTCCTGAAACTCGGCCGGGCCGAGGATCCGGCCTTCACCATCAAGGTGCTGACGGTCTCCGCGGTGTGGCCGGGCGCAACCGCGAGGCAGATGCAGGACCTGGTCGCGGAGCCTCTCGAAAAGCGGCTGCAGGAACTCACATGGTACGACCGCACCGAGACGATCACGCGGCCCGGCCTCGCGCTTCTTACGCTGACTCTGAAAGACAGCACCCCGCCGGCGCAAGTGCAGGAACAGTTCTATCAGGCGCGCAAGAAGCTCGGTGACGAAAGCCATAAATTGCCGAACGGAGCCTTAGGCCCGTTCGTCAACGACGAGTACTCGGACGTCAGTTTCGCGCTGTATTCGGTGGAAGCCCCTGGCCTGCCGCCCCGACTTCTGACGAGAGAAGCGGAGTCTCTCAGGCAGCGTCTTCTGCACGTTTCGGGTGTCAAGAAAGTCGACATTCTGGGTGAGCGGCCGGAGCGCATCTTCGTTGCGTTCTCTTATGCGAAGCTGGCCAACCTGGGTATCAACGCGCGCGACATTTTCGACGCTTTGCAGCGACAGAACGCGTTGACTGCGGCGGGATCGGTCGACGCCAACGGTCCGCAGGTATTCATCCGGCTGGACGGCGCGTTCGACGATCTCCGGCAGATCAAGGCAATGCCGGTCGTCTCTAACGGACACATGTTCAGGCTGTCGGATGTCGCCGACGTCACGCGAGGGTACGAGGACCCGGCCACGTTCCTGATCAGGCACAACGGTCAGAACGCGCAGGTGTTGAGCGTCGTCATGCAGGACGGCTGGAACGGACTCGATCTCGGAAAGGCTCTCGAAGCGGAGGAGAAGCAAATATCGGCGGAATTGCCGGTTGGCGTCGGCTTCAAAAAGATCACCGATCAGGCTGTCAATATCCGTGAAGCGGTCGACGAATTCATGCTGAAGTTTTTTGTCGCGCTTGGCGTCGTGATGCTGGTCAGCCTGGTGAGTCTCGGATGGCGCGTGGGAATCGTCGTAGCGGCTGCGGTGCCGCTCACGCTCGGCGCGGTCTTTGTCATCATGTTGATGACAGGCCGGGTGTTCGACCGCATCACGCTGGGCGCGCTCATCATCTCGCTCGGTCTGCTGGTCGACGACGCGATCATCTCCATCGAGATGATGGTGGTGAAGCTCGAGGAGGGTGTCGAGAGAGTCAAGGCTGCGTCGTACGCGTGGAGTCACACGGCGGCGCCGATGCTCGCGGGTACGCTCGTGACCATCATCGGATTTACGCCGGTGGGGTTCGCGCGGTCGACCGCCGGCGAATACGCCGGCAACATCTTCTGGATCGTTGGTTATGCGCTGATTGCATCATGGATTGTCGCGGTCACTTTCACGCCTTACCTCGGCGTGAAGCTGCTGCCGGACATCAAGCCCACTCAGGGAGGGCACGCGGCGATCTACGCCACCCCAAACTACGAAAAATTCCGCTCGGCGGTGACGTGGGCAGTGCGTCGCAAGTTCTGGATAGCGGGCGCCGTGTTGCTGGCCTTCCTGACGGTCGGCGGCGGCATGGCCGTGGTGAACCAGCAATTCTTCCCGACCTCGGACCGGCCCGAAGTGCTGATCGAAATGCAAATGCCCGAGGGCACGAGCATCGAGGCGACGAGTGCCGCGACCGCCAAGGTCGAAGCGTGGCTCAAGCGGCAACCCGAGGCGAAGGTCGTGACCAGTTACATTGGTCAGGGCGCTCCCCGTTTTTTCTTCTCATACAACCCGGAGTTGCCGGATCCGTCGTTTGCGAAGATTGTGGTACTGACGCCCGACGAAAAAGCGCGTGACAACCTCAAGGTCCGCCTGCGCGAAAACGTGGCGAACGGACTGGTCCCCGAGGCACGCGTGCGGGTAACGCAACTGGTGTTCGGTCCTTACTCGCCTTTCCCCGTCGCGTTCCGGGTGATGGGACCCGACGTCGACAAGGTCGGTGTCATCGCCAAAAAAGTGGCGGCGATCATGCGCGCCAACCCCCACATGCGCCAGGTCAACGAGGACTGGAGTGAACGCGCGCCGACCGTTCATTTCATACTCGATCAGGACCGCCTGCGCGCTATCGGACTGACCTCGGCCGATGCCGCCCAGCAACTGCAGTTCTTGCTGACGGGTGTTCCCGTGACCCAGTTCCGCGAGGACATTCGTACCGTCGACGTGTTCGCGCGCAGCGCCGGTCCTGAACGCCTCGATCCATCGCGCGTCGGAGATTTGAACCTGACCGGCAGCGACGGCCACCTGATCCCGCTCTCTCAAATCGGTCACATGGAGACGCGCTATGAGGACCCGATTCTGAAGCGCAGGGATCGAACGCCCACTATCACCGTGAGAGGCGATATCGACGAATCGCTTCAGCCGCCGGATGTCTCGCATGAAATAGAGCGGGCGATTGCGCCGGTCATTGCGTCGTTGCCGCCTGGCTATCGAATCGAGACGGCCGGCTCGATTGAAGAAGCCGGCAAGGCGAATGCCGCACTCGCGCCGATCTTCCCCGTGATGATTCTGCTGACGCTCACGATCATCATTATCCAGGTGAGGTCGTTCTCCGCGATGGCGATGGTGTTTCTCACCGCGCCGTTGGGGATCATCGGCACCGTGCCGACCTTGCTGATCTTTCACCAGCCTTTTGGTTTCAACGCAATCCTGGGGCTGATCGGCTTGTCGGGGATCCTGATGCGCAACACGCTGATCCTGATCGGGCAGATCCATACCAACCAGCAAGCCGGGCTCGATCCTTTTCACGCGGTCGTCGAGGCAACCGTTCAGCGTGCGCGCCCCGTCGTGCTTACCGCCATGGCAGCGGTGCTGGCGTTCATCCCGTTGACCTTCTCGGTCTTCTGGGGATCGATGGCCTTCACGCTAATCGGCGGTACGGCCGTGGGCACGGTGATTACGCTGCTGTTCCTGCCAGCTCTGTACTCGATCTGGTATCGCATCAAGCCAACGCCGCGCGAGGAATCGCGCGCGCTGGCACAGACGCATCGTCTCACCACGCTCTCTGAATAAGGATGGTTTAAATGAAACGCAGTCATATGGCTGGCCTCGTAAAGGAGCTCGCCGCTCTGGTACTAGGCGGCGCTTGCGCAGCATGCGCGGGTGTCCACTCGCAACCGTCGCCGGGTGGCGATTCAGCGAGCCTTGGCAATCACATGTCAGGGAGGAATCCTTCTGACATCAGCGCTGACGCACTCGAGCAGCGCAATCGCGACATCGTGAAATCGGTTACGGGCAGAGCGATGTAAGACGTGAACATGAAAACCCTCTGCTAGGGTCCCAGTGCAGCCGTACGATTTTCTTTCTCCGGTGGAATTTCCTCCCCCTGTCACCGGGTTTATCCTGGGTCTGCAGCTAAGACCCAAGATCTTTTTTTGTATGAAACGGTTCACAAGATATTTTGCGAAACTCGTCGTTCCGCATGATGTTTGAAGATCCTGTTACCGTTCTGTTCGACCGCCTCAATTTAAGGTCAGAAGTGCAAGTTTACACGGCGAATTACGATCATATTGACGGCAGAGGCATTGGTCGGCGCCAGCCACATCGTGGAATCACGCAAACGTGCGGAGCGCAGGTTGCGCGGGTAAATAAAACGAATAGTTCCGAAAAAGATATCGCTCGGTTGGAACACTCGACGGGAAAAACATAGGTTGATCTGACATCCCTGGCATTCGGCGAATGACTGCTCAGTGACTAGAACGAACGGCTGAATGTCTTGTTGGCGGTACGTTCGCATGACGCTTCATGGCCGGTCACTGCCGACAGCCATCGGCGGCACGCGACCCTTTTGCGCCACTCGTTATCCAGCCTTCTGAACGTCTCTCATGGAAGGTTGAACGGCTGCTCAGTGCTTCGACGACAGTAATGCAAACTCGTGCTGCCAACACTTGGCACGGCCGCCGGCCCGCTGGTGTTTGGAATGATGCGTGGAGCCGGAAAGTCCTAACTTGATCACCTCGCCAACGAACCGCAACATCGCTCGAGCCTCTATCGTCGAACTTTAGCAGCGAACAGTGTGAAGCATGCGACTGACAGACTAGTGGGACGATACGTACAGCGACGATCCGGGCTTCGCCTCCGGCACTGGAAAATGCCGCTTCATCCTCCGCAACTCCTCCGAGGGAGTGCCGCCGAAGAGCCGCTTGAACTCCCGGCTGAATTGCGACGCGCTTTCATAGCCGACTCGCGCGCTCGCCGCGGCGGCTGTCATGCCTTGACGCGCCATCAGGAGCCTCGCCTGATGCAGTCGCGTCGACTTGATGTACTGCAGCGGCGACGTCTTCGTGGCCGCCTTGAAGTGCATATGAAACGACGGCACGCTCATGGCCGCTTCCCTTGCGAGCGTTTCAATCGTCAGTGCTTCGGCGTAGCTCGAATGAATCTTGCGCAGCACCTTGGAAATGCGCCCGAAGTTTCCGTCGAGGTCGAGCGCGGCGCGCATCGAAGCGCCCTGCTCGCCGATGAACACGCGAAAGTAAATCTCGCGGACGAGCGTCGGCCCCAATAGCGCGGCTTCTAGCGGGTCGCGCATCGCGTCGAGGAAGCGCAGCACGGATTCGCCGAGCGCCAGATCGAGCCTCGTCGTGGCCATGCCGCCCGGCTCGCCCGGCACCACGCCATTGCGCTCGTCGATCTGCAGCAATACATCGGCGGCGAGCGTGAGATCCAGACGCACGTAGACCGCGAGCAGCGGTTCGTCGGCGGTGGCGTCGGTTTCCATCGAAAACGGCAGCGGCAACGCAACGGCCAGATAGTGCTGTGCATCGTAGACATAGACCTCGTTGCCGAGATAACCGCGCTTGCGGCCCTGCGCGATGAAGACGATGCCCGGCTCGTACAGCACCGGCGTGCGCGTGAGCGGCCGGTTCGATCGCAACAGGCGAATGTCCGGCATCGGCGTCGCGTTATAGCCTTCGTTCGGCGCGAGTTCGAGCAGCCGGCTCACCATCGAAGCATGCACGCGAGCCAGTGCTGCGGCTTCGGTTTCCATCGTCGGCAATCCGGGAGAGCGGTGCGTTTTCATGCTTTGGGTTCGATAAAGGCGTGTTCATAGGATCAGGCAAGCTTCGCAGACGATCACGCGTTCTCGTCACGTTGCCACATCCCTAACATTCGATCATGCAAGTCAACTCACCTCGGAGAACAAGCATGATCGATGTACTCAATCCCGCCGACGGCACGGTCGTCGGGCAAGTCGAACATCATTCGGAAGCGCAGGTGCGCGCCGCCATCGACCGCACATGCGCGGCCTTTCCGGCCTGGTCGCGCACTCTGGCACGCGAGCGGAGCGAACTGCTGCGCAAATGGTTCGACCTCGTCAGCGCCGACAAGACCGCGTTCGCCGAGCTGATTTGCCGCGAGAACGGCAAGTGCATGTCGGAAGCTTTCGGCGAAATCGAATATGGGTTGGGCTTCGTCGAATGGTACGCGGAGGAAGCGAAACGCATGTACGGCGATACCATCCCCACTCACGCGAAAGACGCAGCGGTGATCGTCACGAAAGAACCTGTCGGGCCGGTCGCGTCGATCACGCCATGGAATTTTCCGTTCATGATGATCACGCGCAAGGTCGCGACCGCGCTCGCAGCAGGTTGCACGATCCTCCTGAAGCCCGCAGAGCAAACGCCCCTGACCGCGTACAAGCTGCTCGAATACGCGCGCCGCGCCGGCATTCCGGAAGGCGTGTTCGAGATGGTCACGGGCGACCCCGTGCAGATCGGCAAGCTCACCACCGACGATCCGCGCATCCGCAAGATCTCGTTCACCGGTTCGACCGCAGTCGGCAAGTTGCTCGCCGCGCAGTGCGCCGGCACGCTCAAGAAGATGACGATGGAACTGGGCGGCAACGCACCGTTCATCGTCTTCGACGACGCCGATTTCGACGAAGCCGCAAAGGCACTCGTGTCCGCGAAGCTGCGCAACAGCGGGCAGGTCTGCATCTCGCCGAACCGCGTGTATGTTCAGGCCAGCGTGCATGACGCGTTCGTTCAGCGCGTGAAGGCGCTCGTCGAAGCGATTCCGGTCGATCAGGGGCTGCAGGAGGGGTTCGTCGTCGGTCCGCTGATCAATCGCGCGGCCATCGACAAGGTCGCCAGGCTCGTCGACGATTCGCGCGAACGCGGCGCCAAGGTCGTGCTCGGCGGACATCCGCACGCGAAAGGCGGACTTTTCTATGCGCCCACCATCCTCGTCGATGTCGCGGACGATATGCCGATCGCCTCGTCCGAAATATTCGGACCCGTCTTCCCGATCTACCGCTTCTCCACCGAAGCCGAAGTCATTGCACGCAGCAACGACAGCGAATATGGTCTCGTCGCCTATGCGTTCACGCGCCAGCTGAGCCGCTCGTTCCGGCTGTCGCGCAACCTCGAGGCGGGCATGGTGATCCTGAACTCCGGCTCGGTCGGCACGGCTTCGGTGCCGTTCGGCGGCGTGAAGCAATCCGGTTACGGGCGCGAAGGTAGTCATCATGGAATCGAAGAATATGTGCACGTCAAATACACGCTCATGAGCGGTCTCGCCTGAACGATGCGAGGCGCGGCATCACGATGCCGCGCCTCGTGTCATGGTCGACTCAGCGTACCGGCAACTGGCCCGCGTCCGCAGGGCTTGCGCACTGTACTTCGCGACTGCGCTGACGGATGAGCCGATCCTGCCGCAGTCCCCAGAAGAACGTGACGGCAAGACAGGGCAACAGCGACGCGATCGAGTACCCGACGCCGGCAAGCGGGTTGCCTGTCAGATTGACGAGCGAAAGACTGATCAACGGAAGAAACCCGCCGAACAGCACATTGCCGAGTTGTTGCGACAATCCGAAGCCCGTGGTCCTGCTTTGCGGCGGAAAACATTCGGCGATGAACGCGGGCAGCGGCGCCATGATCATCGCCGTCAACACGGCCAGCAGCGCGACGAGCATTGTCACCGTGGCCCAGCCGCCTGCGAGCGCATTCGTCCTGATGCCCGCGAACGCAGGATATGCCGCAAGTATCCACAGCACGATGCCGATCAGCATCACACGCGCGCGGCCGATCGCATCGGACAGACGGCCGAATGCGGGATAAAACGGCGCAGCCACGACGATAGCGATACCGAGGCACATATTCGCGCGCGCAGGATCGACCTTCAACACGTTTTGCAGGAAGTACAGCATGTAGACGATCGACGTATAGAGCGACACCGACGTCCCGCCTTGCGCGCCGAACATCGCGACAAGGATCGCTTTCCACGACGTCGCGCTCGACAAGGTGTCCTGCAGCGGCGATTTCGACAGACGGCCCGCCTGCTTCATCTCCGCGAACACAGGCGTTTCCGTCATGCCGAGGCGAATCCATGTCGCCACCGCGACGATCGGCGCCGAGATCAGGAACGGGACGCGCCAGCCCCACGATTCGAATGCCGATGCATCGAGCGCGAACTTCAGCGCCGACACGATCGCCAGCGCCAGCAACAGTCCGAGGCTCGCGGTACCTTGCAGCACGCTCGTCGCCATGCCTTTTCGGCCTGCGGGCGCATGCTCCATCACGTAGACGACCGCGGAGCCGTATTCGCCGCCGAGCGCGATGCCCTGCACCACGCGCAGCGCGATCAGTCCTATGGGCGCGAGCAAGCCGGCCATCGCGTAGGTCGGCAGACAGCCGATACCCACTGTCGCGATGCCCATGATCGCGAGCGTGATGACGAATGTCTTCTTGCGTCCGATGCGGTCGGCCATCGGGCTGAAAATGATCGTGCCCAACGGCCGCGCGACATACGCGATGCCGAAGGTGGCAACGCCCGCCATTGCGGCGACGGTCCGGTCCGTCGATGGAAGAAACAGGTGCGTCAAGGTCGATGTCAGCGCGACATAGACGAAGAAATCGTAGTACTCGAGCATCGTGCCGAGGCTCGATGTCGCGATGATCCGCAGCATGCCGGGCTTTGAATGTCGCGCGCCGGAAGTGGTGGACATGGTCGTCTCCTGTATTTCAGTTCATGAGGCCCCGCGCGATCGACGCAATGGCCGTAAGGCGCATCACATGTGCGTGCGCTTCTTCGCCGCCTGCTGCGCGAGAAACCGGTCGACAGCCTCCTTGTGCTCGCGACCGCACAACAGAATGGCCTGCATGCTTGCCGCCATTTCGAGCGTCGTCGCAAGCGACGCATCGGCCGCTTCGCGCACGAGCCGCTTCGCCATGCGCAGCGCCGTCGGCGGGTTCTGCGCAATGCGCTTCGCCAGCGACCGCGCATCGATGTCGAGCGCGTCCTCGGGCACCACCTTCGACACGATGCCGAGGCCCAGCGCCGCTTCGGCGTCGATGAACTCGCTGGTCAGCGTCAGTTCCAGCGCCTTCGCATAGCCCACGATCCGCGCGAGGAACCACGATCCGCCGATGCCCGACACCAGTCCGAGCCGCAGGAAACTCTCTGCGAACACGGCTTTCGTGCTCGCCACGCGGATGTCGCACATCAACGCAAGATCGCAGCCAGCTCCGACCGCGGCGCCATTCACCGCGCATATCGACGGCACATCGAGACCGCTCAGTGCGCGCGTGATTCTGTGCAGGCTGCGATGCAGGCGGTCGCGTACATCCTCGACACTGCCGCTCATGAGATCGCTGCCCCTTTGCATGTCCTTCACGTTGCCGCCCGTGCAGAAGTGCGGCGACGACGAACGCAGCAGCACGCAGTGCACGTCGCGCCGGTCGTTGATCTGCTCGAGCGCGTCCGACAGCGCCTCCGTCATCGCGACGTTCAGCGCGTTGCTGTCGCTCGGGCTGTTGAGCGTGAGCGTGAGCACGCCGTCATCGACGAACGATTCGACCAGTGAACCGGCATCGTTTGCATGTGTTGACACGAAGAAGTCTCCTGATTGTTTGCCCGGCCGCTACCGATTCTGGAATGCCGCCTGACGGCGCTCCAGAAACGCGGCCATGCCTTCTTTCTGATCGGCGAGCGAAAAGCCCGCGTGAAATAGCCGCCGCTCGAACAGAAGTCCTTCCGACAGCGACGACTCGAACGACCGATTGACGGCTTCCTTGATCGCGACGATCACCGGCAGCGAATGACGCGCGATCTGTTCGCCGACGCGCATCGCTTCGTCGATCAACCGTTCGCGGGCGACGACCTTCGACACGAGTCCGTAAGCCAGAGCCTCGCGGGCGCTGAGCGGCTCGCCGGTCAGACACGCGAGCATCGCGGTCGATTTACCGACCGCGCGCGGCAGACGCTGCGTGCCGCCCGCGCCCGGCACGATGCCGAGCTTGATCTCCGGCTGGCCGAAGAGCGCGTCGTCCGCGGCGATGACGATGTCGCACATCATCGCCAGTTCGCAACCGCCGCCGAGCGCATAGCCGCCTACCGCTGCGATGATGGGTTTGCGGGCCGTGCGGATGCGGTCCCAGCTACGACCGATGTAGTCATCCGAGAATGCGTTTGCGTAATCGAGCTTCGACATCGCGACGATGTCCGCGCCGGCGGCGAAAGCTTTGTCGGACCCAGTCAGAACGGTCGCGTGAACCTGCGCGTCGGCGTCGTTGCGCAGCAGGACGTCGATCAGTTGATCCATCAACGCGTCGGTCAGCGGATTGAGCGGGTTGTCCGACGTGAGACGCACGAGCGCGACCTGTCCGCGTCGTTCGTGCCGGATCATCGCGGCGCTCATGCGCTCACCTTGCGGTCTTCATCGCTGGTTTCGCGCGATGCGCGGCCCACGCGGATGACGCCCGCGTTCAGCAGGCCCGCGATCTCGCTTTCGGCGAAGCCGTATCGCTCCAGCATCTGCAGCGTGTGCTGGCCCGTCAGCGGTGCGGGCAAATCCGGCGCGCTCGGGCGATCGGATGGACCGAGCGCGAAACCGTGCGTGCGCATCGCGCCCGCGACCGGATGATCGATCGTCTGCGCCAGTCCGCATTCGGCGTACTCCGCTGTTTCGACGACATCGCCGTAGGTTGCGACGGGCGCGCACAGAATGTCGCGTGGCGCGAGCCGTTCCATCCAGTCCGCAGTCGTGCGTTCGACGAAGCGCGCGGCGAGTATGTGATGCAGGGTCGCGCGATGGCGCACGCGGTCGTCGTTGGTGGCGAATCGCGGATCCGCTTCGAGTGACGGCGAAGCGAGCACCTCACATAGCGCGTGCC
Source organism: Caballeronia sp. NK8 (assembly GCF_018408855.1). Lineage (GTDB taxonomy): Bacteria > Pseudomonadota > Gammaproteobacteria > Burkholderiales > Burkholderiaceae > Caballeronia. The sequence goes on from NZ_AP024326.1 coordinate 480,658, forward strand.
ATCGTTCCGGATGGTAGGCGACGACCATCATCCAGCCGTCCCGCGTTGGGAACGCTTCGTTCGGGCACGCGTAGGGCGCAGCACTGCCGGTCTTTTCCGGTTCGCTTCCGGACGCGAAGAACGCAGCGAAGCCGATCTGCTGCAGCATCAGCGTCGCGTTGTAGAGACTCACGTCGAGATGCTGCCCGCCGCCCCCCGCGCGAACCTGATGCAGCGCGCCGAGAATCGCGATCGACGCGAGATAGTCGCCCATCATGTCGGCGACGGGGATCGGGACTTTGAGCGGCTCGGCGCTCGTCGAGCCGAGCGTGCTCATCAGACCGCTGACGGCCTGGATCACGCCGTCGACGCCAGGCCGCTTGCGATTCGCGCCCGTCTGGCCGAACGCGGAGATCGAGCAGTAGACGAGCCGGGGATTCATTTGCCGCAATGTGTCGAAGTCGAGTCCCATCGACGCCATCACGCCGGGCCGGAAGTTTTCGACCAGCACATCCGCCTCCAGCAGCATGCGGCGAACGGCCTCGCGCCCTGCATCGGTTTTCAGGTCGATCGCGACGCTGTATTTGTTGCGGTTGACGCTGATGAAGGCCGGGCTTTCACCGCTGATCCACGGCGGGCCGATGCGTCGCCCGATCTCGCCGTCGGGCGGCTCGATCTTGACGACGTGCGCGCCGAGATCGGCGAGCGTCATCGAACAGACCGGTCCGGCGAGGACATGCGAGAAATCGATCACCCGCACGCCGTTGAGGCTGTCTCTTGGCATTTGTGATTGTCCTGTCTCGTGACTCGTCACTGCGACGAATCTGCCGACGAGAATAGGTACTCATCGGCCTCCCGGACAATCGACAATTTAGAAACGAGCCGTTGACTTTTTGTTAAAGGGTCGGCGGCTCGTGAGCGCTATTCGTTGAGCAACGAGAGCAGCCATCGGCGGAAAATCTTCAGTGCATCGGATTGCGGACGCGCCGTCGGCCACGCGAAGTAGTAGGTGTGATTGCCGCGGTCGAGCTCGAACGAAAACGGTGCAACGAGCAGACCGCTTGCCAGTTCGCTGCGCACCAGCGCCTTCTGCGCGATCGCAACGCCGTGCCCTTCGATCGCCGCCTGATACGCGAGCAGCGACGTTTCGTAGCGCATCTCGCGGCGTCGCCCGCTCAATGGAAGGCCCGCTGCCTTCAGCCACAACGTCCAGTCTTCCGGGCGCGCGAGTGTGTGCAGAAGCGTTTCGCCCTGCAACTGCGAGCGGGCCTTGACCTGTCTCGACGGCGCGGCGACAGGCACCAGTTCGTTCGCGATCAGACGTTGCACGCGCAGGCCGGGCCACTTGCCGTCGCCGAGCTGGATGCCGGCGTCGATATCCTCACGCGCGAAATTGAGCGGCGCCGGGGATGTCGTCAGTTGCACGTCGATGTTTTCGTGTAACCGATGAAAGCTCGCGAGACGCGGAATCAGCCAGCGAACCGCGAAGGTCGCGGGCGAGCGAATCTTGAGCACGCGCGCGCGCCGCTCGGACGAGCGCAGGCTGTCAGTTACTTCGCGCAGCGATGCGAACAGCGGCATCAGTTCTGCCAGATAGCGCGCGCCCGCCGATGTCAACTCGAGCCGTCCTTTCACGCGCTCAAAAAGATCGACGCCCAGATACGCTTCTAGCGTGCGCACCTGCCGGCTGACGGCAGCGGGGGTCACGGCCAACTCGTCGGCGGCCTTGGAAATGCTAAGCAGGCGTCCGGTCGCCTCGAAGGCCCGGGTAGGATTCAACGGGGGAAGCACTGCGCGATGTACCATGACCTTTCCACGTAGGAGCACGCTAGGATTGTGGCTCCAGATGCCCAACGATATTATTCGGCATGTGGGCCACTCCCTGGCTAGCGAAGCACGCATGAGGGAGGACGAGAATATGAGGGTATTCTTGGCCGCGTCCATATCGCCCGACGTCTCGCCCAATCGAAGATCAGGTCAAGGTCGTGATGACCTATTAGCAGCCGAAGACAGACGGCCGCAGGCATCGTGCTCGGCTCGCCTAACGGCCGCTTTCAACGTCGATAAGCCGTTTTAATGGCAACTTGCTGATTCTAATCAGTGACCGGTTGTGGCCGGGTCCGGGCCCTCATTGCTCGAACGTTCGGACGCTCCTAGGGTACTTCGACGGGCATAACGCGACCCACTGCGGCCCGTCGACCTCACGGGACGTATAGGGGCTGCTTCCAAGGTACAACGGACGTTCGTTTAGTCGCGTTGGAGGACGGAAGTTAGGCCGAAACGGTCATCGTCTGATTCCGATGCCACAGGCGGTTTTAACGGAAAAAGCAGACCCCAGATTGCATTCGTTACGACGCGCCAAGCAGATACGGAATTCCGCATGTCTCTCTACGCCGGTATCAGTCCAGCCGCACGATAACTGTCTATCAAGGTATCGAAGAGCTTGATATCGGAACGGCCTCGTGCCATTAATTGCGCGCCTGCGATCGCAGCGAAAATCGCCTGTGCGCGATGTTCGACGTCTTGAGCGCCAACCATTGCTCCCGCCACAATAACTTTTTTAAGCCACGCGACGTTCACCTCGGTAAATGCTCGCACTTCGACCTTCACCCCCTCGGGGAGGTCGTCGTACTCGGCCGTCATAAAGCTGCAAAGACAAATGCGGTTCTCGCTCTCCAACGATTTACGAAACGTATCCGGGTATCTGCGCAGGCACTCCGCAGGAGCCGGTGTCTCGACCAAAAGGGCCTCCAGCGTAGCCGCCGAATCTTCCCAGTAACGTCTGGCGACTGCCGCGGCAAGGTCCGCCTTACTGGGGAAATGGTAGTAAAGGCTTGCAGCCTTGATACCCAGATCGTCGGCAAGCACGCGCATATTCAATCCGCCAAAGCCGTGGGCCTGCGCAATTTTGGTCGCAGCAACAAGAATCTTGTCGCTAGAACTCGTGCTCGAACTCGTCTGGGTCTTCATAAATCCTGCGCCGAAAAAAGTGTTGACGCGGAGAAGTATAGCGCCTAAAGTCTACCTAACAACTGTTAGTTAGATGTCTTTTTGCGACTGTATCACTAATCCCAGCCACTACGGAGCTTCTCTATGAAAACCGACATATTCTTCCAGGATGCAACCGCGCTGGCTGAACTCATCCGTACCAAGCAAGTTTCGCCTGTCGAAGTCGTACAGGCACACCTTGACCGCATCGCGGCGGTTAACCCGAAAGTGAACGCGATAGTGACGGTGGCGCACGATGCGCTGAAGATCGCGAAGGCGGCCGAGGCCGCGGTTCTGGCCGGTGAACAGCTGGGTCCGCTGCATGGCGTTCCCTTCACCGTTAAAGATTCCATCGACACAGCCGGCGTGTTGACCCAGCGCGGATCGCCCATTTTCAAGGATCGCCGCCCTGATGCCGATGCAACCAGTGTGGCGCGCATGAAGCAAGCGGGCGGTATTCTGCTCGCAAAGACAAATCTTCCCGAGTTTTCCTACTGGATCGAGAGTGACAATCTGCTCTCCGGGCGGTCGAACAACCCGTGGGATTTGACCCGCACGCCAGGCGGATCGAGCGGTGGCGAATCGGCGGCTATTGCTGCGGGGATGTCGCCGATTGGTCTAGGGACAGACCTCGCTATTTCTGTGCGGGGTCCGGCAGCACAGACCGGCATCACTTCTATGAAAGCTACGCATGGCCGTGTGCCGATGACAGGTATTTGGCCGCGCGCACCGCGTCGCTTCTGGCACGTCGGCCCGATGGCCCGCTCGGTGCGAGATATCGCGCTTGCGTTTTCGCTATTGAGCGGACCAGACGGCAAGGATGCATTTGCGACCAGTACGGTCCAATTCGATGCGGGGCTTGGCCGCACCCCGGCTCGTCCGCTACGTGTGAGTTGGATGGTCGGTCCTGGCTTCGGGCCCGTCGATCCAGAGGTAGCGGCGACAGTGAAGGCAGCGGCCGATGCACTGAAGGATCAAGGCGTCTTCGTAGAACAGGTCCGTATCCCGGCACTGGAACGCGATTTTGCGCTCGACGTGTTCAACAAGCTCCATGTCATGGAAATGAAGCCCGCCTTTGCAGCCGCCACGGCAGGCCGCAGCGAGGATGAACTTTACAAGATGGCCAAGACGATGCTCTCACTACCTGATACGTCGATGAAGGACTTTATCGAGGCTGAGCAGGCAGCCGAGCGACTCCGCGACGGCTATGCCGAATTTTTCACCCGATACGACGCGCTGATCACGCACGTGCTGCCGATCCCGGCTCACAAACATGGCGTCGAGAGCTTCGTCATCGACGGTCAGACGGTGGATGCTACCTACCTACAAGGTGCGACGGTGCCGCTTAACGTAACTGGCCTGCCGGGCTTGGCGATGCGGTTCGGTACGAGTAAGGAAGGGATGCCAATCAACGTGCAGGTCGTTGGCGCGTGGCAGGCCGAATCCACCATTCTCCACGTCGCCTCGCTGCTCGAAGCGGTGAGCCCGGTACGCGGTCTTCGTCCCACGCTTTGATTTTGAAGTCATTCGCAAGCCATCTGGCCCCACGGGCCGCCGGCTACAAAAGGAGGGAATGCCTGCCTTCATGCGGATGAACCTGTCGCACGCTATTCGCATGGAGCGGACTCAAGGAGCGGGGACCGGCCGCCTCCGCTTCCTCGGTCGAAACAGACGTTACTTTGTGCAAGGCGAATGGCCGCTCAGCCCGATGACCGACCGATCGTTTTTTACGATTGGATGGACGGTTACGGGGAGGAGCCGACGCTTGAACGTCCGAGCGACGCCGCATATGAGTGGCGGCTTGTGGCCGGTGGACTGATATGACTTTCCCTGTCAATCGCGATCGGTTCTCGGTTTTGGGTTCATCTGAATTTCCTGAGGGCGACGTAGCAGTACGTCTCGACGGTTGGTCACACTGATATCCGCGGGTTGGTTACCGCATTACTGTGGTCCGCCCTTTGAGCCTGCCGCTACCTAAAGTCGCAAGTCGCATGAGATGTGTTGCATAGTCCAATCGCGGGTTACTCGGGTGCCGGGCTACGCCGCCTTCAGGAAACTCTCCGTGTTCTCGATAAGGTATCGTGGTGTCAAGGTCTAGCATCCATCGGTATGGCGAGGGACATCGCCAGTCTGCTGATGTCCCAAATGAACCCCGCGAGCTCTCGCGCCACGGCAACCACGCCGATGTTTACATTCTTGCCGCGCGCTGCGAACTTGCGATATCGCCGACACAGTCGCAGTTGAGCATCCCATGCGCGGTCAATGATCGGTCTCGGGATTCCTTCATGGCGGCGTTGGATGTCCGGGCTCACCCGAGCGGGGTATCTGTAACTCCAAGCAGCCTCTACGAGCAGCTTTCTTGCATAGCTGTTTCCGTTTTTTGTAATGCTGCCTTGACGACGGCGATCTCCTGAAGAGTGTTCGGAGGGCGTCACCCCGAGCCAAGCCATCAGCTGGCGAGGATGCTCGAATCGCGACAGGTCGCCGAGTTCGGCGAGCATGCCTACGGCCGTGGTGAACTGGATCCCCCGCATTGCCTGCAGTCCCAGTACGGCCGGATAGAAGCGCCAGTTGACCACAGCCTCGCGTAGCGCCGCCTCAAGGCGGTCGCATTGCCCGAGCCTATCTTCGATCGTACGGCGGCACTCGTCAAAGGCAAGTTGTTGCCAGTGGTTTGGGAACGCAAAGGTGCTGATCCACCTTCGATGTGCCGGCCCCCAGTTTGCACTGCGCTGCCGCATCCAAAGACGGCTGCCGCGCCAGCCTGGAGCAAAAATCGCCGTCGACGCTTTCGAGCGTCCACATAAAGCGCGATCGCCTCCCATTGCTGCTTCGTAAAACTACTCTTATCAATCCGCATTAGCGCAGCGTCCTTTGGGTCAAACGTCACGCTTCGCGTCCGCCCTGAGCGCGTATACGAAGATCGCTACCGCGAGGCCTAAGCCTATCGCTCCACCAATGCCACCGGCCCCTGAAACGTCGACCGTGGCGTAGTGCAACTCAGCGGCCCACAGATTTATCGCCTGTCCCACCAAAAGCCCGACGAGGCCTAGGGCCCCGGAGCATGGGGGTGACCCGCTTCCGTGATGGTTAGGCAGTTGAATTTTGAATGGATTGATTCCCTCCGGTTTGGGCAGTGCCGCGAGTTGTCCACGGCCGGTCGGCGGGTCGCCTATTACGACCACGACGCCGGCTGGCGGTGGACAACTCGCCAGTGATACCGATTCGGTTTTGTTCCTCGTGAAGTTGCTCGTAGCGCATCGGCGAGCGGTAACCGATGCTGCTATGGCGACGGCTGACGTTGTACCAACCTTCTATCCACGAGAACAGCGCTTGCCGCGCCTGTTCGCGGGTTTGGAAGTGTGTGCGGGCGAGCAGTTCACATTCGAGTGTCGCGAAGAAGGCTTCGCACATGGCGTTGTCGAAGCAATCCGCCACCGTCCCCATCGACAGACGCACGCCAGCTTCACGGCAGCGGCGGCCGAAGGCAATGGACGTGTATTGGCAGCCTTGATCGCTATGGTGAATCACGCCAGCGGGACGTCGTTGCGCGAGAGCCATATCGAGCGCCCTGAGCATCAGCTCCGTGTACAGGTGATCCGACATCGCCCAACCTACGATCCGGCGGCTGAACACGTCGAGCACCACCGCGAGATACAGGAACCCTTCGGCGGTCGGCACGTAGGTCGCATCCGCCACCCACAGTCGATTGGGCTCGTCGGCGCTGAAGTGTCGTTGCACCAGGTCCGGCGCGGGCCGTGCGTTGGGCTGCCGCCGTGTAGTAGAGATCCAGCGTCGCCGGCTTACGCCACACAGGCCCGCCAGACGCATCAGGCGGGCAACGCGTTTGCGTCCAACATGCACGCCTTGCTCGGCAAGTTCGAAATGAATGCGAGGCATGCCGTAGGCACCACGCGAGCCTGCGTGGATCGCCCGGATGCGCGCGAGCAGATCGGCGTCGCCGCACGCTCGCTTCGATGGCGCGCGCTCAAGCCACGCGTAAAAGCCGCTGGCGGAGACCCCGAGCAGCCGTGCCATCATGGCAATGGGCCATGCGGCCCGATTCGCTTTCATGAACTCGAACCCTTCTCGGGCACCGTTCCGGTCTCCCGTGCGAACCAGGCCGCGGCTTTTGAGAGGATCTCTCGCTCAAGCTCAAGCTGGCGCACCTTGCGGCGCAGTCGCGTAAGTTCTTCGCGCTCGGCAGTGGTGAGCCCATCGAGCCGTGTACCGGCGTCACGAGCTGCCTGCGCGACCCAGTTGTAGATGGTTTGCGCCGTCGGCTCAAACTCCTTGGCCAGTTCCTCCGGCGTGCGACCGGCCTTGACCAGTTCGACTATCTGGGCCCGGAATTCCGCCGGGTACGGGGTACGGCGCTTCGCCATAATGGGCACCTCCTGAACAAAAGGATAGATGTCCACGAAAGCGGGTCAACTCCAGCAAATTCCGACTAGAGCAGCAAAGCCGAAGATACTTAGCTGGTTGTCGTTCCAAGCAATGTCCATTTATGTCTCTGGTCTCTCGGTCGCTGGGTCCCTCGCCGTGCAGCCGACGCTGCGGTACACCGGCCACACTCATCCGTTCCCCAAAGGGTGAATGAGCTTGTTAGGTCCATGCCATATAAGGTATCGCCGAGTGTTTCTCGTTGTCATTTGATGCGCTTCCACTCGGCGTAGATCGCGCCGAAGACTGAGGGAACCACGTCGTAGCCTTCGAACGAAACCGGTCGGTCGTCGTTTGGATAGCCCAATGCTGGAGACGCTCGCAACATGCCCAGCATCCTGGCGCTATGTTCGCCCTGGGACGCAACCTCACTGAGAATCTCCGACTCAATTCTATGAATCAACGCCCAGGTCAGCGTACCTGCCGTCCGATGGCGTTGCACCGCCGCAGGCACGGCGTCTTTTAGAGCCGCATCCGCGGCATACAGCGCATCCATTCTCTCTCCCTTTAGTTGGGCAGTGCGTGCTTTCGTAACAGTGCCCTGATTGCATCGTCGACGGTTGACCGGAGCACATACTCCGGACCGTGCGGAAGCAGCGCGGCAAATGCTTCACTCAGCGAGTAAGCAACCTCGGCCACATCGCGCTCACGAATGATTACCCTAAGTCCAGCAGTAAGCTCGGCTTCAAGTTCACGATCGTTGATTCGGAGTTCGATAGTCGGCATCGTGTCATCTCCCTAATGGGCTGCGTTGCTTTCTTTACTCATGGTCGCGAAGGTCCGACAAGGACTCATCGAGCAAGTCCGCCGCGTCGAAATGGACCTGCACTGAGGCATCGGTTAGCGGCTCAACGTTGGGCATCTTGCGTGACTCGGCAGAGTCACGCAAAACGTTAATTGCTGCCCGCAGAGCAAGCGCTGGAGTCAAATTGGACATGATTCGTCTTCCGTGGTCAGTCGCTCAGCCAACTCCCCATCGCTTCGGCGGACACTTCGCCGTCACATCAACGTTTTCCGCGAAGCCCGCCTGCAAAATTCTATACGCCCACTCCAGTTGCTCTTCGTGACTCTTTGGCGGCTTGATGGCCGGCCCGTAGGTCATGGCAAGCGCCTTAGCCGCCGCGCCCGACGCTTTGATGGCAGCGAACCGTGACGCCTCAGGGTAATGCCGCTCGATATGGTCAACCAAGAGCTGTCCTAGCTCCTCGAGGAGGCGGGCATAAGCGTCGCGGTTGTCCATGGCGCTTTCCTACTTGCGCGCGAAGCAACATCGTTGTCGTTCGCATAGTCATGTTTTCCAGTCGTCAGCAAAACAGTCGCGGATCGAGCTCAAACGCCTCTTGACGAATGACTTTCAGTTCGCGGTAGTCGCTGTGAAGAGGGTTAAGGATTAGGTTCCAGTCAGCCGGGCACACGACAGAAGGCACTTTCATCGCGACCGACGTTCCTCCCATAAGCCACTGGCGGCCGACGTCAACGGTCGACGCAGGTATTGGCAACGTAGTCCAGTCTGCAGGCAGAACCGGTTCATAGCCTTCGTCGACCAGGTGATCGGGGATTTCTAGCTCCACGAGAAAGAGGTTTCCAGCCGGAGGAATGCCCGACGCATGCACACGCACCTCAAGGACCGCGGTTGCCGCATTCAGACTCGTGTACAGGGCAGGCATTCCGACCGGATTCCACCGTCCGCCAGCTATTGCAGCACCATTGCCGCTCAGATCGTCAGCGCGATATTTTCCGGGTTTATCCTTGGCCAAACGGAAGAGCCTCATACACCGACGCCGAACTCAATCCGCTGGAGGATTCTCTGCACTTCATCGTACCCGGCCTGCGTGTCTAACATCGAGACTGGACTTTCGCCGCCCAATTCCGCGTGGGGAGTCTGCATCCATTTTGCAGCAAGCTCGCCGCTTTCGAAAACGTCAGCGGCGTGTGCGTGGATCAGGATGACTCTCGACACGCGATCAGACTCTCCGCTGCTCAGGCGGTCGCCGGCGGCCAACTTCCGCGTCACAGTGCTCGACGGAATGCGCAGGCTTGTAAGCAACGATTGGATGCTGGTGTTCAAGACCTCAGAAGCGACAAGACCGATGATGTTCGGCTCCAGGCCCAGCCGGATCTCGCGGCTTTGCGCTAATGGGTCGAGTTGGATAAACGCGGCCAGTCGCGAATCGCTCGCGCCGCTTGGCTTGGCCTTGTTGGGCGAAGATCGAACCGAAGGCATCACAGGCTCCAAATGGGTATAACCATATGCCCATTATGGCAATTTTCCCATTCGGTGTCAAGGTTCCTCTCAAATGGGCAAGCGATACGTGACCGGCCGTCGTCTCGCCGAAGCAATGAGGCGCAGGAGATCGTTAGCGACATCGCTCGACGGGCCTCACGTTGAAGCGGCATCCTCTTGCGTTGCTGCGTGAACGGCTCAACGAGAAGAAGTTCTTCGCGGCGTCGAAGCTCGCCTCCTATCCGAACGGTCGGCTTGCCAAGGCATGCTGCGCTTCGTCCACCTCGGATCCCGGCGGCCAGAGCATCGTCACGATGAACCGCGCTAGGGTTCCGCGTAGCTTCGCCTCCGCTCGCGCGGAATCCCTTTGCGCCTCCTGCGCCAGCTCGAGAACGACGAGGATGCCGTCGGTAAGGGCCGTGAGCGTGTGCAGGGGGTTCGCCGCCGTCGCCGGTCCGAACGAGCTTGGCGTGTCGGCGAGACCGGGGACAACGGGCTCGAGGTCGTTCGGAGAAAGGCAGTCGCCCTCTTTCAGCGCGAACAGCGACTCGGGGATGATCATCGGGTCAGCCGCCTGCACGGCGAACAGGACCGGACTGTCCGCGATTTTCATGACGCGACGCTTCCGGCGCGCATAGGCTTCCACTGCGCCAAGTCGGAGATACGTCGATCGTCGATGCGAGAAAGCCATAGAGTCGGATGCGCTGACCTCGGCGCGAAAGGTAGACGCGTCCAATTTTACCCACGCGAAACTGGTCGATCGTCTCCGAACTTGTCGCTGTACTTTCAAACCACCTTGGCTTTCTTAACTGCGTCGAAGCCGTCGGTAGCGTCGAACAGGGATCCGGAAATCTCCGCGATCAGTCTCTGCACTCCGGGGTAAGGCATTCGCGGCGGCCAAACTGTTCCACTGCCGCCCGCAGGCTTTCGGCCGCGGTCCCACCGTCTATGGGATCGATCTTTCCGGCATGAAAAACGGTGGCAATGCCATGACTGCGCAAAATGCGCGCAAAGTCTCCCAACTGTGAAGGGAGGTGCGACGTAGACTGCCACGTCGCAAGCTCTTTCTCAAGACGCTCGATCTTCTTGGCCATCGCTTCGATTGACGCGGATTGGGTTTGGGCGCTCATGTTCGTATTGTTTGTGCGTCAGTCAGCGGCGTCTACTTGGCAGCGGCTCACGTTGTTATTTTCGTTCAGGCTTTCCGGCTATTTTTTGCTTTCACTCGCGGCCTGAACCGCGACATGACATGCCAACGCCTGCCAACCCTTCTATCGGTCGCTTGACGCCGGGCCTTAGCGGTTCCGCCCCGTTCAGCGACCGCGCTCACCCTTGCGAACGATACATCGCCGGCCATCGTCAGTTACGGGCGAAAGGCGCTCGAAAAATCGTAGCTTTCGCCCGCTCAGGAACCGGCGTTCTGTTCACCATGCTCATGCTGGTCCGGGCTGGCATACCGAATTCGCAATAGTCCGCAGCGCGACCATGCAGTGGGCGGGACTCCGCCTTGACAAGCGCCTTTTCGGACATCACTGGTGGTCAACGATCCTGCGCTTACGACCGGATCGGTGACGAAACAATCAGAACGCCGCGCAGGCGCCCACGAATTTAACGAGGCTTGATTTTGAAAAGATTGTGTTTTGTAAAGGCGGGGCGAACACCCGAGGAGCTTGCGCGAGAGTTCGAGCCTAGTGTGCAGACGATAATCAACTGGGTGGCGCAGGCGGATATTGACGCCGGCGTGCGTCAGGAGGGGTTGACCACGGCTGAGCGCCAAGAGCTCACCCGTTTGCGCCGCGAGAATCGGCAATTAAAGACGGAGCGCGACATTCTCTCTCACGCCGCGGCCTGGTTCGCCCGCGAGACAGGAGCCGTGTCCTCGAAGGATACGGATTCGTGAGAGCAAACCAGGCCCGTTGGCCCTTGCCACGATGGCGCGGCTGCTGGGAGTCTCGACCAGCGGTTACTACGCGTGGCTGGTGAGGGAGCCATCAAGGCGGTCACGTAGCGATGCTCAGCTACTGACGCGCATTCGTACGCTGCATGCGAGTTCGCGAGGTACGTACGGAGTGCCGCGCATCCATGCGCAACTTGCGCGCGAGGGAGTGCACGTGGGACGCAAACGAGTCGCGCGCCTGATGCGCATCGCGGACCTACGGGGAGCAAGTCGACGGCGCTGGCCGCGTACAACGCGCCAGCGTGCGGGGGCACGGCGTGCGCCGGACCTCGTGCGCCGGCACTTCAATGCTGAAGGGCCCAACATACTGTGGGTCGCAGATGCCACCTACATTCCGACGACAGAAGGCTTTCTCTATCTGGCTGTGGTGCTTGATGTCTTCAGCCGGCGCATCGTCGGCTGGGCGATGTCGAGCCACTTGTACACCGAACTGATGTTGCGCGCGCTCGACATGGCCCTCCAGCAGCGACGTCATGAGGGCGTGATTTTACATTCCGACCAGGGGGCCCAATACACATCCATTGCCTTTTGGCGACACTGCCGCGAAGCCGGCGTGCAGCCCTCGATGGGTACAGCCGGCGACGCGTACGACAATGCGATGTGCGAATCCTTCTTTGGGACACTCGAGGCAGAACTCCTGTCGCGCGAACACTTCGCGACCCATGAACAAGCCCGCAGGCGCATCTTCTCCTTCTTGGAAGGCTGGTACAACGTACGCCGCCGGCATAGCAGCATCGGCTATTGTTCGCCGCTCGAATTCGAAAACCTGAGCGCCAAGAGAAAAACCGTATCACCCTGCGGGTTGCCCACCGACGGGCAGCGTCGTGGTCGTGAGAAGCGACCCGCTGCCCGTCCGTGGACAACCCGCGACTCAACGCTTAACGGAGGCCGGACCACGACAAATCTTTAACTGCAAATCTGTCCGTTGGAGCGGGTCAATCTCACTGCTCAGCTCTTCGATGTCTGTCTGCAGAAGCCGTTCTCGTTCGAGGCGCTCATGCAGGTCATCGGCGACGCTCGCTGCAGCCGCGACGCGAGGACCGCGCTCCAGGCCTAGAGCTATCTGTTGTGAACCGAAGCATGCACAACGTTTCTCCGGCCGAGTGAGCGGCGAAACAGTTGAGTGTGCCCGGCCTGGGTCTGATGTTTATCCCTATCGGATCGGTTATTTACCGGCACCGGTGGAAGGAATACAGGTCAGCACGAGAACTCATGTCGAGTTATCCCCGGGGTTAGCCAGAGAATCTGTAGGCAAGCGGGTGCGGCAATCTCAACGTCAGTGGGCACACCACCCAGTCTAGGATGCGTCGTCGGTATAACTCTCACGGGGAGGATATACGCCGGCCAGACGGGCGATCAGGATCGCGACAAACAAGCTGCCGGTGATCTGTTCGACCATGCACATGCCACGTGCCGGGCGAGTCAGTGGCGTGATGTCGCCGAAGCCTGTACTCGTGAGGACGGTTATGCTGAAATAAAGCCCGTCGGCATAAACAAGCCGGCCAGGCTGCCCGACGATCATGTACGACTGCGGATAGAAGAATCCGATACTGGTGTAGACGTACGCCCAAAGGACACCGATCAATAGATACGCCGCCGCGGCGCCAAACAGCTTGTCCGGCGTCATGATTTTCGGCTGGAAAACGTAGCGAAGGAGGTACGCAACAGTGATGAAATAGAGTACAGCGCTGAACATCCAGGATACAGCAAGGCTGCTATCGTCGTCGCGCCACAAGCCGAGGTACTGGAACCAGACAGCCGGAATGGCAAGTAACAAAGCGATTACGAACGACAGGGTTGTCCGACCGACAGCTGCCACGGTCGCTATCACGAGAAAGATATTTATGACGTTCAGGACGAGGCGGCCGCTGTCTAGAGAACGACAATTATCTTGGCCGGTCCTTTGACAGTTACCTTGGCCGGTGGTGAGGAGTCGAAGGCGGCGTAGCCGCCGGAGACGACGAACTACCGGCGGCGCCGGAGTAACGGGGTTTTACGATGGCTGATCGCGTCGAACAAGAAGCGAACAGCCATGCCTGGAACCTACGTGACGGACCAGCAGGTCCGACTCTATATGAGTAAGCGCAAACATCACACTCAGGAAGTCGCCGCGGCGATGGCGGGCATGAGCGTTCGCACGGCCCGGCGCATCGAGCATGAGGGCCGTCTGCCGTCGCAGAAGCCATCACGCGCGTGGCGTACACGTCACGATCCGTTCTCGGAAGTTTGGGAGAGCGAGGTCGTGCCATTGCTGCGCCACGCGCCCCGGCTCAAGGCCATCACGTTGCTGTGCAAGCTGCAGGAGGCGCATCCGGGCCTCTTCCCTGACAGCATGCGGCGTACGCTCGAGCGGCGCGTCAGCCAATGGCGCGCACTCGAGGGCCCTGGCAAGGAGATCTTCTTCCCGCAGCAGCACTTGCCCGGCGGCAGGGGCTCTCGGACTTTACCGACATGCGGGATCTGCGCGTGACGGTCGCCGGTGCGCCCCTCGATCACCGGCTCTATCACTTCGTGCTCGCGTTCTCGCACTGGGAATATGCCTATGTCGTCGAAGGTGGCGAGAGCTTCGAGGCCCTCTCCACCGGATTACAGAACGCGCTGTGGCAAGCCGGCGGCTGCCCGCATGAGCATCGCACCGACAGCCTATCGGCAGCGTTCAAGAATTTGCAGACTGAAGAGGACTTCACGGCTCGCTATGACGCACTGCTGGTGCATTACGGCATGGCCGGCACGCGCAATAACGTCGGCGTGGCCCATGAGAACGGTAGTGTGGAATCCTCGCACCGCCATCTGAAGGAGGCGATCGACCAAGCGCTGATGCTGCGTGGCCATCGCGACTTCGACGATCGGGCTGCCTATGACGCGTTTGTTCGCGACGTCGTCATGCGCCGTAACCGCCGTAACGCAGCGGCGTTTAACGCTGAGCGCGAACATTTGCAGGATTTGCCCGCACATCGCACGACCGACTTCATCGAAGAGGAAGCACGCGTGACACGCTGTGGCACCTTCACCGTGCGGGGCATTCTCTACAGCGCGCCGTCGCGCCTGATTGGTCACCGTCTGAAGGTGCGCGTCTATGCCGATCACCTCGACTGCTATCTGTCCGGCGCGCTCGTGCACAGCACAGCACGGGGCTCGCATGCGGCCAATAGCCGCCGTCGCAAGCTCGACTACCGGCACTTCATTGAGGCGCTCAAGCGCAAGCCCCAGGCGTTCAAGGGGCTAGCGTTTCGCGACGACTTGTTTCCGCGCGAGGCGTACCGCCGGACGTGGGAGCGGCTTGAGGCTCGGCTCACGCAGCGCGAAGCCTGCAAGACCATGGTCGGCTTACTGGAACTGGCCGCGAATCACGGAGTCGAGGCCGTTCTTGCTGAGCGGCTCGAGGCGTTGCTCGCCGCTGGCGAGCTGCCCGATCTCGAGCAACTACAGAATGAATTTGCGCCGCGGCAGGCGCAATGCCCAGACGTGGCTGTGGACATGCCGACGGCCGCTCTCTATGACACGCTGCTTGGCGAGGAGGCATCGGTATGAACGCGCCCGCAATTTACGATGCCGCCCGTATGGGGCTGATGCTCACCGAGTTGCGCTTGCCGACGATCGCGCGGCTATGGTCCGAGTTCACACAGCGCTCCGACAAGGAAGGCTGGCCATCGACGCGCCTGCTCGGCGCGCTGCTCGAGCACGAACTGGCCGAGCGCGCGAAACGGCGCATCGAGCGGCATCGCGTCGAATCGCATTTGGACCCAAGCAAGACGCTCGAGGCCTTCGACTTCGGCTTGGTACCAATGGTGTCCAAGGCACATGTAATGGCGCTCGCGAGCGGCGACTCGTGGCTCGAGAAAGGCGCCACGATCCTGCTGTTTGGGCCACCGGGTGCCGGGAAGAGCCATTTAGGCTCCGGCATTGGTCATGCGCTGATCGACGCCGGGTACCGGGTGCTGTTCACACGCACCGGCGAAATCGTGCAGAAGCTGCAGGCGGCACGCCAAAGCCTGCAGTTGCCATCGATGCTCGCCAAGCTCGATCACTTCGATCTGATCATCCTCGATGACCTGTCGTACGTCAGAAAGGACCAGGCCGAAACGAGCGTGCTGTTCGAATTGATTGCGGAAAGATACGAGCGTCGAAGCCTTCTCATCACGGCCAACGCCGCGTTCTCCGGCTGGAATGATGTCTTCCCCGATCCCTCAATGACGGTCGCCGCCATCGACCGACTGGTGCATCACTCGACGATCTTCGAGCTGAACGTGGAGAGCTACCGGCGTCGCAGTGCCGATGACAACAAGCGCGCGCGGCGGCGTCAATTACCCCACCCCGAATCGGAAGGAGCGACAACTATGCCGAGCTGAGCAGCGACAACTAACCCCGTCGACCGGCCAAGATAGTTGTCGCCCGGGCGGCCATCGTAATTGACAATCTACAGCTGTCACTCGCCGGCACAAACGACACCGCCCCGATCAGCGTGAGCAGCACGACAAATAGCCAGAAACAGCGCTGGTAGAAGATGCGCGAAAGCGCTTCGCGTGTAGTCCGTATGGCCATGACGACTGCTCGCCCCATCGCGTATGTCGCCGCCAGCTACCGTCGGCGTAGTACAGCATTATGAAGCGGAAAGCACGTCCCTCCGCGCTTTTCCAGGCAGCGAAGGGCCGACGCTATGCCGACGGTCGAGCCAGCGGCGGTGCAACGACAGATATCAGAGTCGAGCGTAGCTCACTCCGAGCGCTCCCGCCAAGTACCGGTCGGCCACAGTTACTCATGATGTTTGGGAAGAGTCAGCGAACCTCTAGAAGTCCAGTCCGAACAGTCGCTTCAGCAGCTCTTCCAGGGACATCATTGTCAATGCGAGCGGCACGATCGGGATAAGGATCGCGACCGCGAGGCGGATGATGGCATCCTTGGTGATGGGAGCAATACGCATCGTCCGCACCACGTCGAAACTATTAGCAAGATCCGCAAGCGACTGGATGTCGGCACTACCCACCAAGGCCTCGCCCGTAGGCGAGCTTCCCCTCAACCACTTGGTGTCGAATTCGCGCACGTACCGTTCGGCCAACGAGCCGTACTCACTCAGACCCGTCCGCTTCGCTTGGGCCAGTTGCGGCGCGAAGACCAGTAACGGAGCGAAGACGAGGCATAACAGGAAGAGGACCATCGCTCCGATCTCGACCTTGAATTCCGTGAGTGCCGCCCCGGCGAAGAAAATTCGATTGGCGAATTGCGCAGCAAGCATTGCGCCGTGCGCGACCAGGAGGGTCATAAACGCGTAGACCGTATTGGCAAGAAACCCCAAGCCGCCGACGCGATCAGGGTGCGTCGGAACGAGACTCAGGCCGATCCGCGATACGTGCCACAGAAACCGCGTCCAGATGCACAGCCGGAAGTACCAACGGATCAAGAGGAACTGAAAGATCGGTACGCTCACATAGGCGTACCAGAAACCAGCGAGCGAAAGCGACAAGCCGTCAGGGCCGGGGACCCCGTACCATGATGTCGTCGTTTGCAGCGCAGTGTATTGACGCCAGACAACGAAGATACCGACGCCGTACACAAATGCGATCATCAGTAGCTCAGCGGCTATCGAATTACGGAGCCGGAATGCCGACCTGATGGCCTCATCGAACCGTGCAACGGACGCTTCCGGAATGATCTTCCGGTCGAGGAATGCCCGCGCGATCGGACGCAGGCGCCGGTGGACAACTAGTTCGGCGAGGATCAGCAGGGGCACGGCCACAAGAAATCGGATGTGAACTTCAAAATCCAGCAAGAACGGTACGGCCACGGAATGACCCAGGAGATCTCCGTCGAGCGCAGAAAGCGCCAGCAATGGCAGCCAGGCCACAAGCGAGATAATGAGAACCCGCTGGCGGACCAACTCGAGTGCATCGTCGGCCATGTGCGCCTTGCGCAGCAATTGGAACAGCGGGCCGCCCAGAACCAGTGAGAAATTCTGCGTATCACGCAGAATCTCCTCTGCGGTTGGGGCGGTATGGTCTGTTCTTTCTGATCTCAAGCCAAAATAGCGATTCATGGCTTCGGCGCCTCCATCCCCTTGATTCGGCCGGCAAGATGGCGCAGTGGTGCCAGTCGATAGTTAGTCGCCTCGGCCCACCCGTCCTTTCCAGAAAACTGTGCAGCCGCAAACAATTCGCGCGCGACAGCGGCCGCACACTCCTCCTCCTGAATCTCATTGTAGGACGGCAAGAATTCGTAAAGACTTAATCTAGGTCGTCTACTTGCCAAATAGGCACATTCAGGTTGGGAGCACAAAAGGAACAGGAATCGCTTCATCGCTGCCGGCGCGGGATCCCCAGCGTCCGCTGCGTACGGGTTGCTTAAGACACGGTTCGTCGACGCCGCTCTTCGAAAGGCCTATTTGAAGTTGGCGGATCCGACGGCAGTCGCCTAAAGTGGGTGGAGCACCTCGCCCCTGTTCGTATTGATGACTCGCACGGCTGCGCGCCTGTAACACATCAAGGTCTGTGTAGAAAGCGTTCCAAGAGAATCGTATCTCTCGGTCTTAGCTGGAGCAGGCAAATGAAAAAGATACTTAAAATCAGTGTGACGGCGATTGTGACTGCTGCTGGACTGGCGCACGCGCAGAGCAGTGTCACGCTGTATGGGCTCATCGACGCGGGCCTGACCTACACCAACAGCCAGATCAGTGGGACGGGCGGCGGCCACAACAATTGGGAGATGACGAGCGGCGCGGTCCAGTACAGTCGCTGGGGTTTGCGCGGAGTTGAGGACCTCGGCGCAGGAGTGAAAGCCATCTTCGCCTTGGAGAGCGGCTTCAATCTCAACAACGGCCAGTTCTCGTCGAGCGACCGCATCTTTAATCGCCAAGCGTATGTCGGCTTGTCAACCCGCGATTACGGCGCGCTCACGCTAGGCCGCCAAACCGACAGCATGGTCGATTTTGTCGCGCCGCTTTCACTGACGGGTACGGAATTCGGCGGCACGCACTTCGCGCACCCGTTAGACAATGACAACCTGAATGACTCGTTTCAGATCAACAACTCGGTGAAGTACCTGAGCCCGAATTTCGCTGGCTTCAAGTTCGGCGCACTGTACGGCTTTTCCAATCAGGCGGGTGTATTCACGAACAATCGGGCATATAGCTTTGGCATGTCATATGTCTCGGGGGCGTGGAGTTTCGGTGCCGGTTACCTCGGACTCAGCAGTTCTGCGCGCACGCCGGGATAGTTGAATACGAACGGTGCAGTCACCGATACAACCGGCGCGTCCCTGCAGGGTGCGCTCGCGCCGACCGGTGTGCCTTTAGGCGTGCTGGCCAGCACTCAGAAGACCTTCGGCGCCGGTGTGAACTACACCTTTGGCCCAGCTGTGGCCGGCTTCGTATACTCGCACACCAAGCTCTCCCAATTCTTTCAGGATTCGCTGAGTGGAACTTTCCAGAACTTCGAGGGCAACATTCGCTACGCGCTGACGCCCGCGGTCGAATTGTCGGGGGCATACACTTATACGCGCGCCGGCGGAAACGGAGGCGCTGGCGGAATTCCCCATTGGAATCAGGTGGGTGCGATGGCCGATTACCGCTTCTCGCGGCGCACCGATGTCTACATTCAGGGCGTGTGGCAAAAGGTAAGCCCCAGCGGCAATTCGCCACTGGGCGTGGCATGGATTAACGGCGTCACCGCACCATCTTCGACGACCAATCAACTCGAAGCGACTGTTGGCATGAGGCATCGCTTCTAATACCCAGAAAACGACAGATTCGACTGGAAGGCCATCGTCTCGATGAATTCATCCGCTGCGCAAACTGAGATCACTCCATTCCTTTCTTTTCGCCCTGTCTTAAGTTTTAAGCCACGCGGCGGCGCTCGAAAGTGAATTGGCAAGCTGTCGGGCGTCGTTATGGGCTCATGCCGGTCTCCGCCACTGGTGATCGCTTAGCACCGCCTTGATTTCGCCGGCCGACTAACACCGGTTGCGCGTCGTCAAACCACTCCGACCTTGCTGCCGCTCGGCGCGCGTGGTTCGCCTGGCATGAAGTCTCTTTGCACTCCGCTGCATTTCATCTACATGCGGCCTAAGCGTCTGCTCGCGTCAATATTCCATGGTGTAGCGCCTGACGGAGTGAGCGGCGCCGACGATCGGGCGGCATAGCGCAACTGAAAGGCGGCCTTCCGGCCTCACCCGAAGGAAGCAGTGCCTCGTCCTCCTTCAGCGTGCCCTCGACCAAGTTGGGAGATCCGGGAAAATGCCTCGTCGTCGAGAATGACCCGAGAGATCGTATCGAAGATGCCGGAGTGCACCTCTCCCGATGACGGAATAAGGCAAAATATACGCGGAAGACGCGCGCGACCGGCGGCATCTCGCCGCTTGCGTTGCGGACTCAGACGCACCGGAGATGCGCTATGGAAAATCTGCACGGCGCTTGCCGCGTTCGCGCTCCTGCTGATCGGATATCCCGCCGCCAGCGCACCAAAAAGCGGACGACATCTGAGCGAAACGGAGTGCCGCGACCTGACCGCGACCAAAAGCAACGCACCTAAGACGAGGTCACAGCACCGAAGCGAGCTTTCGGCCCTCAGTAAAGCGGGCTACAACCCGTCGCCGTGGCACGACGACCCAAACTACCCAGCAGATCTGCACGCGGCGCAGCGTCTGGTCGACCATTGGTTTGAAACCGAGTGCAAGCCATCTCCAAGGTGAAAGGCCCGGGAGCCGCTCCGCTCCTCCTTCGAGGGTAGCATGGCGGCGTGACGCGCTATGTTGCACTGCTCCCGGCCTGCTCTTTGGTTTTCCCACGCCGACTCATCCCCCGCGGGCGCCAGGAAAGCGACCGTCAGCCTTGGATTTTGTCTATGATAAAAGCTGCCGCAACCCGGAAGCGCTCGTCTATTTTTCTTACGACATCTGGTCCACTGGGATATGACAAATTCGACAGAGCAGGCCTACGATTCGGACCAGGGCGCTAACAACACTACCGCGTCAGATCCCAGATTGGCGCGCGCTCCGGCGGCGGGCGTGACAGGAATCGGTATCGGGGCGATCGCGCAGGAAATCGGTGTGACGAAGGACACCTTGCGCGTCTGGGAGCGCCGCTACGGCTTTCCGCAGCCGATGCGCGCTCCCAGCGGCGAGCGGCTATATCCACAGGAGCAGGTGTCGAAGCTGCGGCTCGTCACGCGTCTGCTCGACGCAGGTCATCGTCCGAGTAAGGTGCTCGCACAGTCGCTCGAAGCGCTCCAGCAGCTCGCCGAGACCTCCGGGATCGGGCAGGACGTGCCGGACGCCGAACTTGATCGTCTGATTTCGTTATTGCGCGCGAGTGCCTATGAGGAGTTTCGCTTTGAACTGTTGAAGCGCGCCGCGCGCGACGGTCTCGAGCGTTTTGTCCTGGACGTAGCGGCGCCGCTGTCGGCACGGGTCGGAAACGCCTGGGCCGCAGGTACCCTGCAGGTGTACCACGAGCATCTGTTCAGCGAGGCGCTCCAGACCACGTTGCGCACGCTGATGCGCCCTCTGTCCGATGCGCTTCGCGGGCGCGGCGGCCGGCCCCGCGTGCTGCTCACGACGCTGTCCGGTGAGGGCCACGGTCTTGGAATCCTGATGGCCGAGGCGATGTTCATGCTTTCCGAATGTGAGTGCATCCAGCTGGGGCTGCAGACGCCGCTGCATGATATCGTCGGCGCCGTGGCGGCGCATCGGGTCGATATCGTCGCGCTCTCTTTCACCGCGACGCTGCCCACGCAGTCCGTCGCGAACGGCTTGACCGATCTGCGCAATCTGCTGCCTCCGCATGTGCACATTTGGGTCGGTGGAAGCAGCCCGGCGCTGCGCCGCAAGTTTGAGGACCGCGTGCATCCGGTCATAAGTTTGACCATGGTCGATGAGACCGTAGCGAATTGGCGGCAACTGCCTATACCATAATCGGCCATAACCAACGGTCGTCGTTCGGCCGCCGCGTGTCGAACGAAACACCGCTTTGCGGAAGAAGGCAGCAACCTGTGCGCGGCGATCGAGCAGGTTTAGAGAGTCTCGCGCGACGAGCTTACGGGACAGGCCCGAAACCTCGGCGGCCGATCCTTCTTAAATGTCCTGTCCTTCTATCCGTCATCATCCTCCGACGGGGGCAGTCTGCTGCCTCGAATGGGCGCCAGTGGACGCCGAACTTGGCAAGCGCCGCCTAAGCCTTCGCCGTAATCGCGCCGGGCAAGGTGCCGCAAAGAAACTCGAACGCGACGCACGCGTTGACAAGCATCCCATTGCACCGCTCGATCGAGGTCGGCTCCAGCACGGTAGTATCGTCAATCGCCCCTAGCTCGTCATACATCACGCACTGCAAAACATTAGTCAAGCCACGCACGGCGATGAAGTAGCAAGACCTCAATGCGGGGTTAAAGTCCATCTTCGCGCTGGAGAGCGGCTTCAATCTGAAAAACGGGCAGTTCTCGTCGAGCAATCGCATCTTTAACAGCCATGCCTATGTCGGCTTGTCGAGCCGCGATTACGACACCCTCACGCAGGGCCGCCAAGCCGACAGCATGGCCGATTTCGTTGGTAACGTATCGTGCTTTTACGTCCCCTTACGCAAGCGCCATTTTTCTCAACGACCGCTCAAGGATGATTGAGCGACCTTCAAACGACAGGGTTTCCGGACGCCTCGGTACTGCTTGTGGCCGAAACCGATGGCCGGCTCCTTGACCTCGGCGCATTGCCATCGGACGAACGATAGGAGGCTAATCTCCCATCCGCCCCGAATTACCATTGATTTATGGAAATTAAGACAAGGCCTCTAGCATGCCTACTCCACGAAACGGATCAGGTAGGGCTGTCAGCAATCCAATTATCGTCGAGTCTCGGGCCAGGCCTATTCCAGGTGTTGTAACAGCCTCTTTGACAACTGCGTTTCGTCTGTCACGGCGCGGAAGCACCCCTCAACGTCGAGCTAGGCTCAAACGGTCTCGCTAGAGTATTTTGGAAAGCGGCAACCCGCCAGCCCCCGGGCTCCTTCACTAATACTCGAAGGCTTATCTCCCGATGCGCGGGCAGCGTTTGTCCCTCGGAATTTACGAGCCCGCTCAACTCGTTGATAACCTGCACGAGAGCAACGTCTTGTCGAACAAACCGGATCGTTACAACTTGAGTATCGAGTGATGCATTCCTTGCCCTTGTGCTCAGAATGCCAGCCAGCCCCTTTCGGATCTCGGCCCTTCCCTTTGCCACCTCGCCGCGGACACTGACGAAGTCGGCATCGTCGGTGTACATTCGGGTGGCTGCCTCCGCGTCGTGGCTGTTGAAGCCCTGAGTCATCTCAGAAACCACTTGTTTTATCGCCGCTTCGTCCTGCAGTTTATCTGTGGTTGGCACCCCCATATTAAGAGAGCAGCCAACACTGAAACTGATCGGCGCAACTACGATCAAGGATGTTGACCACTTTTGTAGGCGTGTCACATTTCCCCCTTGATTGAATCCGGTACGCCACCGAAGCGCTGGTCAGCGGTCGAACGGCACCGGTGACCACAACGAGAATGATCGATATTGTGCGCTATTCTTGCCGCGGTGCCCACGTGATGCATTGATCTCAGCCATTCGCTTTTCGTCGTGTGTTCGCCCACATTTCGTAGCCTCAACGGGCAGACTGCGGCGTTTCGAAGTTAAAGACGCCAGCCATCAGCCGCGGCGTCGGAGTGCCTAAGCGCCGGCAGCTCCAGGGGGGGCGGAAGCCGCGCGCGAAACGGACAGCACCGTGCGGCTTTGAGAACGTCTCACGCCACCGGGCGCTGCTCTCAAAATGTGAAACCGCACCTTCGCGACTGGCAAGTGCGGTCCATAGATTCAGAGGAAAGCCGTCGAAATCGAGGGAATAAAGGCAATTGCAATCAGCCCGAGAAGCAGCATGCCCAGATAGATCCAGATCCGCCTGAGCCCCGCTTCCGGCGATACCTCCCCGATGATGCACGCCGCGTAATAACACAAGCCGAACGGCGGCGCGAAGACGCCGAGTCCCATCGCGAGCACGACGACCATCGCATAGTGCACCTCATGGATACCAAGCTGATGTGCGACCGGAAACAGCAGCGGCCCAAACAGAACGATCGCCGGAATGCCCTCCAGCACGCTGCCGAGCACAATGAACGCAACGATCGATACCAGCATGAAGCCGGCGGCACCGCCCGGGACTCTCGTCATCATATTCGCAAGGTCGTGCGAGAAGCCGGACTGCGTCAGCGCCCAGCCCATCGCACTCGCCGCGCCGACGATGAACAGAATCGCGCCGGACAATGCCGCCGTCTGCAGCAGCATCGGCATGATCGCTTTCCACTTGAGGCCGCCGCGATAGATCAGAAGGCCGATCACGAGCGAATACGCGATGCCGATCGTCGATACTTCCGTCGCCGTCGCGATGCCCTCGACAACCGCGCTGCGAATCAGAAACGGCAGCAGTAGCGCCGGCAGCGCGATGACAAACGTGCGGCGCACTTGCGACCACGGCGCCCTCACCGCGCCCGCGCGGCTCGCGTCCGTTTTTTCGTCGCGTCCCGCACGCCACCATGCGACGACGCCGAGCACGAGAGCAAGTACGATCGCAGGCAGAATGCCCGCGGTAAAGAGCGCCGCGATCGAAATGCCTGTCACCGACGCGATCGCGATCAGCACGAGCGACGGCGGAATCGTTTCGCTCATCGCACCGGATGCCGCGAGCAGTGATACCAGCTCGCCGTCCTTCATCCCGCGCTTGCGCATCTCGGGGAAAAGCACGGGCGCAACCGCCGCCATGTCGGCCGTCTTCGATCCGGAGATACCCGAGATCAGCAGCATCGCCCCGAGCAGCACATACGACATGCCGCCCCGAACATGACCGAGCAGCGAAGCGAGAAACGCGACCATCACGCGCGCCACGCCCGTCACATGCACGAGTTGCCCGAGCAGCACGAACATCGGCACGGCAAGCAGGATCAGCGTGCTCATGCCTTCGTCCATGCGTCCGACCACGACGCTGAGCGGCGTCGACGTGGTCGTCAGTAAGTAGGCGCTCGTCGCGAGCGAGAACGCGAAGGCGATCGGCACGCCCGCCATCACCGCCGTGCCGAGCACGCCGACAAAGAACACGAGCAGCGCGCCCTGCCCCATGCTCGTCAATGGCGTCTTGGCGAGATAGCAGCCGAGCGCGATCAGCAGGATGAGCGCCAGCGCACCGAGGATATGCCGCCGGTCATGCCGTGCAAGACGCAGGCCGCAACTGATCAATGCCGCCGCGCAGCCGAATGGAATCGCCAGTGCTCTCACCGAGCCCGACCAGCCGAGTGCCGGTGTTTCGACGAATGCCTGATCCTGCACATAGTCGAACGCGGGATGCATCACGAGCGCGAAGAAAGCCGCCGCCGCAGCGACCGCCAGTGTCTCGGCCCACTCCTGTGCGCGCGGCGTCATGTGCGATACGAAGAAGGTCAACCGCATGTGACATGAACGCTGCACCGCGAGCGCACTGCCCAGCATTGCGAGCCACAGGAACAGGATGGACGCGAGTTCGTCCGACCAGATAAGCGGTTGATGAAACACCGCACGCGCCACGATGCCGACGAACAGCAGAGCAACCTCGCCGACGACCGCGGCTGCGGCGAGCACTTCGATGCCGCGGCGCAACCAGCGTTCAATGCCGGTCTCGCCGTGATGATTGCGTACGAGCGACGGCCCGGGTACCTCGAGGTTGTGTGCCGCGCTCATGATATTTTCCCCGTTACCGCTTCGAGGGCGCTCCAGGGACCGGCGCCGAACTTGTCGCGCCACTGCGCATAGAAGCCGGATTTCGTGAGCGCTGCGCGAAACGCGTCCCTGTCCGCAGGAACGAAGGTCAGGCCTTTACCGGAGAGCTGCGACTTCAGCGACGTGTTCAAGCGCGCGACATCCGCACGCTGCTCGACGCTCGCACGGTCGAATTCGCGCCTCACGATCGTCTTGAGATCGTCGGGCAGAGCGTTGAATGCACGCGGGTTGCCGAGCAGCCAGAACGGATCCCAGATGTGATTGGTCTCGGCCACGTACTTTTGTACTTCATAGAGCTTGCCCGCTTCGATCGTGACGAGGCCGTTTTCCTGGCCATCCACGAGATGCGTCTGCAACGCGGTGTAGAGCTCGTTGAAGTTGATCGACGTAGGGTTCGCCCCAAGCGTCTGGAAGAGCGACGTGAACATCGGCGAGACCGGCACGCGAATGCGGTAACCGCGCAAGTCGTCGGGCGCCTTGATGGGTTTCGTGGTGGACGTGATCTGCCGGAAGCCGTTGTCCGCCGCCTTCGAAACCGACACGAACCCGCTCTTGTCGATCTGCGCGCGAATGATCTTGCCGAGATCGCCATCGACGCCGCGCCAGACCTGATCGTAGTCCGAGAACGCGAAGCCGAGATTGGTGATGGCCGCGAGCGGGATCACCGTCGACGCCACCGAGCCCGAGATGTTGAGGAACTCGACAGCGCCCGAGCGCGTCTGCGATAGCAGGTCGGTGTCCGAGCCGAGTTGCGATGCGGGGAAGAAGCGGATCTCGAGCCTGCCGCTGCTCGCCTCGCGTATGCGGTCGATGGCTTCCTTGAGACGCGTATTGATCGGCTGATTAAGGGATTGCCCGGTGGCGAGCTTGTAGGTGAATTCGGCGGCGCGTGCGGGCCGGGTCCATATCGTTACCAGCGGAAGGGCTGCCGCAGCCTTCAACACCGCGCGTCGCGAAATGCGTCGCGGCGAGTTCGACGTGCTCATGATGCTGTCTCCTGTTATATGAACTTCCGTGTTCACGCGCCGCTTGTCTGCATGGCGTCGCGGGCACGTGGTGACACTTGTTCGACTCTTGTCGAGGCGCCGCCGGTCCTGCGTGTGCAAAATATAAGAGGCTTGTTGGTGAAGGACAATTCAATTATTTTGCGCAAAGGTGTAGCCAATCTAAAGGGTGATCATGTATCTGCCATTGCGGGCCATCAGTGTTTTTCATGCTGCGGCGAGTTCGGGGAGCATCTCTCGCGCGGCCGCGGAACTGAACGTCACACCATCGGCCGTCAGCCAGCAAATCCAGTCTCTGGAGACACATCTGGGCACGGCGTTGATGACGAAGGTCGGACGTGGTGTGGCATTGACCGAAGCAGGCGAGCGCTACTTCGCGATGATTTCAGAAGAGATCGACCGCATCGCCGACGCGACTCAGCGTATACGCGGGTTGCGCTCCGTCACGCTCCTGACCGTGCGCGCGACGCCAACGCTGTCCACCAAGTTTCTCCTGCCGCGCCTGCGCTCGTTCCTCGACGGTCATCCCGATCTCGAAGTGCGTCTTAACGGCACCAATGAAATGACCGACTTCGCACAGGAATCCGTCGATATCGAGATCCGTCACGGCACCGGGCAATGGCCGGGCTTGTATGTCGAGCCGCTGACCGAGGAATCGTTCCTGCCGGTCTGCTCGCCCGCGTACTGCGCACCGTCGAGTCTCGATGCCGCCGACTTGCGGCGTCATCGGCTCATCTATTCGATCAAGTCGCAGGTCCAGTGGCCGCACTGGTTCTCGGTGGCGCACGCAGACCCGCTCGATCCGGGGCAGCGCGTGCTCTTCGACCGCAGCCATATGGCGATCGATGCCGCCGTCGACGGCATGGGCATCGCCCTAGAAAGCACGCTCATGATGTGGCGCGAGCTGCGCGACGGCACGTTGATCTGCCCTGTGCGCGAGCCTCCGGAGATCCGGCTGACGACGCAGTGGATCGTCTGTCCGTTCGAGCATCTGCACAAGAAGAAAGTGATCCTGTTCCTCGATTGGCTGCGCGCCGAGCGTGCCGCCTGGCAAGCCGCTTCTCAGCTTGCCGCCGCCCGCTGACGTTGAAGCCTGGCTAACAAATCGCCTCGGAAATGTTAATTGTTCTGGCTGAACCCCCTGACTACACTTGCTCGCAAGTAAGGCGCACCGCTGTCATGCCTTCGATCACGCCTCCCCGGCCACTCACCGCGCGCCGCGCTCGCGGCCACGATCCATAGTCTCGACCACAAAGGATTGCAAATGAATCTCTCCAGTCTGCTCCAGGCACGCAACGCTTCCGGGCGCCCCGTACGCGTCGGCCTGATCGGCGCCGGCAAGTTCGGCTCGATGGTGCTGTCGCAGGCACGTCATATCGAAGGGCTGCACGTGGTGGGCGTCGCCGATCTCGATGTCGGCAAGGCACGCGCATCGCTCGCGCGAGTCGGCTGGTCGGCCGAGCAATATGGCGCGCGCACGCTCGCCGATGCCATGAAGACCGGCGCCACCTGTGTTCTCGACGATGCCGCCGCACTCGCCGCCTGCGATGAGATCGAATGCATCATCGAGGCGACGGGCCATCCGATCGCCGGTGTGCGTCACGCACTCGCCGCGATCGAAGGCAACAAGCATGTGGTGATGGTCAACGTCGAGGCCGACGCGATGTGCGGCCCGCTGCTCGCCGCCCGCGCTCGCGAGCGCGGTCTCGTCTACAGCATGGCATACGGCGACCAGCCCGCGATCATCTGCGAACTGGTGGACTGGGTGCGCTCTTGCGGCTTCGAGCTGACCTCGGCCGGCAAGGGCATGAATTTCGAGCCGCGCTATCGCTATTCGACACCGGACACGGTATGGGGCTTCTTCGGCTGGACCGAGGAAGAAGTGGCCAAGGGCGACTTCAACCCGAAGATGTACAACTCGTTCACCGACGGCACCAAAGCCGCAATCGAAATGGCGGCGGTCGCGAACGGCACGGGCCTCGATTGCCCGGATAATGGCCTCGCCTTCCCTCCTGCCGGCCTGCATGATCTGGCGCGCGTCTTCCGGCCGGCGGAAGATGGCGGACGCCTTTCGCGCAGTGGTCTCGTGGACATCGCCGCGAGCCAGGAACCGGACGGCCGTGAAGTGTTCAACAACATCCGCTACGGCGTGTTCGTCACGTTCAAGGCGCCAAACGAATACGCGCGTGCGTGCTTCAAACAGTACGGCCTGCTCGTCGATCCGACCGGCTGGTACGGCTCGATGTGGCGCCCGTTCCACATGATCGGTCTCGAAACCAGTGTGAGCGTGCTGTCGGCCGTGCTTCGCGGCGAGGCGACGGGTTCGTCGAAGGAATTCCGCGGCGACGCCGTGGCGACCGCCAAGCGCGACCTCAAGCCCGGCGAGATGCTCGACGGCGAGGGCGGCTACGCGGTCTGGGCCAATGCGATCCCGGCATCGAAGAGCCTTGCGATCGGCGGCTTGCCGATCGGGCTCGCGCATAACGTCAGGCTCAAGCGCCCCGTCGCCAAGGACACCATCGTACGCTTCGAGGATGTCGAGCTCGAACGCGATCTCGATGTGGTCGCGCTGCGTCGCGAGATGGAGCAAAGTGCGCTCGGCAAGCCCGCAAAGGCAGCGTGAAGGACACACGTCATGGCATCGGATGGAGCATTCCAGCATGGATAGCGCAACGCAAGCCTTCGTGGTCGTCGCGGAGTTCGAAGTGAAGGCCGAGTGTGTTCGCGACTTCCTCGCGCTCGCACGCGACGACGCGCGGCACTCGCTCGCCGACGAGCCCGGTTGCCGGCAGTTCGACATCGTGCAGATGGAGGAAACGCCGGAGCGCGTCATGTTCTACGAGGTCTACGACGATCGCGCCGCGTTCGATGCGCATTTGCGGACGCCGCACCTCGACCGCTTTCGTGCCGGCTTTCCGGCGCTGATCGTGACGGAGCGCCCGGTGCGTTTCGGCCGGCGCGAGTTCGCATGATGCGCGCCGGCCTCGCAGTAGGCTTCATCGGCACGGGCATCATGGGTTCGCCGATGGCGCGGCGCATCGTCGGCGCCGGCTACCGGGTCGCGGCGTGGAACCGCACCCCGGACAAGGCGGCGCCGCTCACGTCGGCGGGCATCGAGGTGGTCGGTCACGCAAGCGAAACTGCACGCGATGCGGATGTCGTCATCTGCATGCTGAGCTCGGGCTCCGCGTGCGACGACATCCTGCTCGGCGACGACGGGATCGTCGCCAGAATGCGTGCGGGCAGCGTGCTGATCGTGATGAGCTCGATTCCTGTCGATACCGCGCAGCGCCATGCGCAGGCCGCAGCGGAACGCGGCATCGGCTATCTCGACGCGCCCGTGTCCGGCGGCGAGAAAGGCGCGCAGGACGGCACGCTCGCGATCATGGCGGGCGGCGACGCGGAAGTATTCGAACGCGCGCGCGGCGTGCTACAGACGATGGGCCGTCCGACGCACATCGGCCCGGCGGGCACGGGCCAGCTCGCGAAGCTCGTCAACCAGATGATGGTCGCGAGCACGATCGCCACCGTCGCCGAAGCGATGCTGCTCGCGGAACGCGGCGGCGCCGATCCCGCGCAGGTCCGCGCGGCGCTGCTCGGCGGATTCGCCGACTCGACGATCCTGCGGCAGCATGCTGCACGCATGATCGCGCGGGATTTCGAGCCGGGCGGCCCGGCCAAGTATCAAATCAAGGATACGAAGACGGCGCTCGGCTTTGCGCAAAGCGTGGGGCTGGAGTTGCCGGTGCTGGGGCTCGTCGACGGCCTCTTCACCGACATGGTCGAACACGGCGACGGTGAGTTGGATCACAGCGCTTTGATCCGCGAATTACGCAGGCGCAATGGCTTGCCGGTGTCGTGACGGAGTGCCGAATGCATCGCGGCTTTTTCTCACGATTTTTTTTCGCATTCGCATCGCCGGTGCCTCTTCGAGTACGCATTCCGCCAGGCCCGCTCGGCCTCGGAATACCCAAGAGCCTCCGTCGAGGTGGCTATACAGCTTTCCGCCGAAGCCGAAGGCCCGTGATGACCGCGCTGACCGTGCCTTCGAGCATTGCCTCGAAGGTCTCGACGATGTTCATGCCTTTGTCGCGAGGCGGCGCGAATCCGAACTGGCTTGCGAGCTTGTCGAGCGGCGCGAGTTCCGGCTTCTCGGTAATGCTCACCGACCGGCGATTGCGGATTGCTGAACTTTAACAACCTCGGCTCACGCAATCGATTGAACGTGATGATCGCACGCCGCGCGTTCTGGCTTCCTGTAGCGGATGCAGCATGCGCGGACTATTGGTGCCGACGTTCTGGCCGAAGAAGAACAAGAGATCGGTCTTCTCGAAGTCTTCGAGTCTCACCGTGCCAACGCCCACGCCGATCGCTTCGTTCAGTCCGACGCTCGTGCTCTCGTGACACATGTTCGAGCTGTCGGGCAGATTGTTGGTGCCGTACATGCGTTCGAAAAGCTGGTACATGTACGGCGTTTCAAGCGATGCGCGACCAGATGCATAGAACGCGACGCGCTTCGGATCGAACGTGCGCAACTCGCGACCGATGTCCTTGCTAACGCCGTCATCATTTAAGGGCGTTCAGTAGGCGGTATGTACGGTTTTTCGAGTGATACCAATTCTGCCAATAGTAGGGAGAACAGCGTTGGTGCGTCGTTTGCAATTGACGACTCGCTGATGGCTGTGGCCTACGGATCGCGAATACTTCACGGTGCACCGTGACCATTCGAAAGCCGACCTTTTGATGAAACCGCCCAGGTCGAGCACGAAAATTGCGCAATCCCTGACGCATGCCACGAGAAGCTGGAAAGACCGTTCTTCGGACATTTCCCCGGGTGGCAGTGTATGGTTTGTCGTCATGTTTTGTGAGTAGTGCACGGTCAGCGGTTTCGTCGCGCGTGGGTGCAACGGCTTGGCCCACTTACTCAAAAAACGCGCGCCAGCGCGGCGCATCATACACACTTCAAACCGCCGGCGGGGCGCCTTTGGAGGCAGGCAGGTCCGGTGATGAGCCAGAGGAACCGGCCACCACCCCTACATCAAACGGACAAACATAAGGGAGACAATCATGACCGAGCGACTGGTTGACGTGATGGATGGCAGCGGTAATGTGCTGCATACCTACCCGATTACGCTAAGCGAGTCGGGCAGCGCTGACGATTCCGGATACAAGGCCAAGGCGCTGGAAGCCGCGGCGCACGGGCGGCTTGTGCCGGACCCTGAACTCGGTACCCTCACGGCCAGGATGCACACGGGTCGTGGCGGCCAGATGGCGCCGTACGGCGATGACCTGCAGGGTAATTCGGAAACTAGACAAGGTCTAGAGCAGGCCGTCCGGCAACGTGCTTATTTGCTTTGGGAGAAAGAAGGACGACCTGATGGGCACGCCGAAGAATACTGGCATCGCGCTCTCGACGAGCATCTTCGGGAGCGGGCCTACGTCCTGTGGCAGCAAGAAGGAAGTCCCGAAGGGCGACAGGATGAATACTGGCGTCGGCTTGTTGAGTTCCAGGCCCAGTGATTCCCGCCTGCCGGGGAAAATCCGGTGTGTACGGAACGTACAACGGATAAAGCATGTGACGACATCACCCGGACGGTCATGTGGTTTCGTCCGGGCTTCGGCGAACCATTGCTATTCGAATTAGCGACTTTCGCCCAAGCCTGTCTGGGCCCTGCGCCGCCGGAGTCTCTGATTGAACAGAAGCGCATTTACGAAAAGCATTGACAGCGCCGCTCGCACACTATACTGTGGATCTCGAAATATTCAAGAAGCTCGATTGCTGATCACCATTTTCCGCCTCATCTGCGCGGTATTCGCTGTCCTCTCTTCTTCCTTGAAGTTTTTGTCGCTCCGCACCGGAGCAGTTATTTTTTATTTCAGGGAATTCTCATGGATACCGGTACTGTCAAATGGTTCAACGATAGCAAAGGCTTTGGCTTCATTACCCCTGACGCTGGCGGCGACGATCTCTTCGCTCACTTCTCGGAAGTTCGGGGCGACGGCTTCAAGACGCTTGCCGAAAACCAGAAGGTGAGCTACGAGACCAGGCGCGGCCCGAAGGGTCTGCAGGCCGCGAATATCTCGCCGCAGTAACGTATTTAAAGGGCCGGTCTACCGGCCTTTTGCCTGTTAGTGACTAGCATCCTCGCGGAGCCATGCGCTCCCGATCTGAGCGCGGACTTCGACCTGCGCATCATTTGTCTTTCGACGCGATCCGTCTAGCCTCATTTCAATTTATTTCGCCTGTACTACAAGATGTCGTGCGGTCGGTAATCGCTTATGCACAGTAATCAAAATCTTCACCACTACAACGGTTATTCAATCTCCCCATCCTCTCACCGGTTACCTGACGGCTGGTTTGCTGCAAATCTGCTGCTCACAAGGGGGCCGGGTGCTTGGCCGGTCTACTACCACTTTGACGCGCTCGACTATTTTGATAGCGAAACGCAGGCTGTCGGGCACGCAGCAGCATGGGCGCGCGGCTGGGTTGACAGTCGCGGTTGAGTGGGCCGGCCTGGTAGCGCAGGCGCGGCGATACGTGGCGCGCATCGGTTTGAATGCCTCTCAGTCGTGTGTTCCACCAAGCGCCCGCATCATTCAGCTCTTCCAGGAACGTGGTACTGAAGAGCGCGAAGAGGTGGGCCCCGTCACGTCGCCCTGAAATGCCACTCAAACGGGTCACCGGGCTCGACCGTCTGATGGGCGCAGCGGTATCCGTCATTCACATTTCAAGGAGCAGCGATGGCGTTGCTGGTTATGCAGGTTGCAGTGAGCGGGGATCTGGTGGAGGTGTTCGAGATGCCAGTGGATGACGTCGATGGACACCGGATGCTCGCTTGCGCGAATGACGATGAGCGGGTGATTCATCGCGCCGGCCAGACACTTGAAGATGGCGAGGTCTGGATCGATCTGATTGACCGGGACGGCGAGACGCTGTTTGATCAGGTGGCATGTTTCCACCGGGCGGATGCCACCGACGCGCTGCAGGTTCATTTCGGCATGAACGCCGATGTCGTTAAGGACTGTCTTTCCAGGCCAAATGTTGCGTCGCTATATGCGAGGCATCGCATGGCGGCTCAAGCTTATTTTCGCAAGATTGATCGCCTGGTCGACTGCTCCACGGTCAGCTCCAGACAGAGCAATCGCCGGCGGGTGGGTGAGGCCAGCGTCATGGATCTCGTGATCGAGCTTCGCAGGCGGCTGGACGGCGTGGACGCCCTGCTCGCGCTAAGCGAACTGCCGACCCGCGTACAGGCCGCCGCCGGGCAACTGAGCGAAGCGGCGAAATCCTACGTGAGTGCTGTCCAGCGTCTGTAAGGCGTTATGCGGGGCGGCAATGAAAATATTAAGGTGGCCGGGGGGCGCGCACAGAGCAAGCGAGCAACTGCGGGTTCACGATTTACATCGCAACCCTGGCAAAACCCTTACAGGAATTTCTTATGGACGAAAGAAAGCGTGACAGCATGATTGTGTATCTCCGCCACCGCATGGATGACTTCGGTATTAGCCCTGATGACCTCGCTTCCTTCCTGGGGATCAAGCCTGCCGGACCCGATATGGGTCGCTACGGTAGCGCGGGCGGTGATACCTGGAGCGGCGACGGCGAGATGCCGCAATGGCTTAAACAGGCCACTAGCGCGGGACAATCCATCAGGCACTTCGAACTTCCGATCGGGACGCACGTCCGGACAGCGCGTCAAGCTGAGGCGAACTGGGCAAACGACCCTTTCGCCGGAAGCCCGCTCGCGGGAGCTCGCCATGCCAGGCCGTAGCCTTCAGGAATCCGGATCCCAAGACGCCCCATCTTAGTCACTGCGCTGACCGGCACAGCCAGCCGTGGATTGCGCGCCTAGGCACCGAGTGGCCCGCCGCGCGAGCGATCGGTGGCTTGTCGTGTAAAAAATCCGCAAGCGATCTCTTGAAAAGTTCTGGCGCTTTCCTATTTATGGTTTCCGAAAGCAGCCGCTGTGTTCGCGCTGGGTGTTTCGATTGGTTTGTCAGCGGCTTTGGCAGACGGACTTGAGCGCGTATGCCGGTTTGTCTCCTGCCGTATATGGAGCTTGTTGTGCCCATTCTCACCGCACTCGCCGCGGTAATCCTCGCTGTCATTGGCATTAGCCGCTGGTGGCGCAGGCGCCGTGTCAATCACTGGCCTTGACCTTGGTATCGTCACCCCGCCACGGGCTTGTGACGCTGGAGCGCCTTCTCCAGCAACAGAAGCAGTTCGATGTTTGACACTGCATGGAAGGCCGCGCTCACAGTCGCAGAGAAACTCTGTGTGACACTCCGGGTTGATTGGCTATTGCCAAGGCTTGATGCTGCCGATCCGGCGCAAGAGCGTGGAGCCGCTGGCAGCACTGTCAACGTCGGACTTAGTTTCCCCAAAACTGTCGGAGTAAGATTCCCCACCCTGTATCTGCGTGGTGATCAGCCGTTTTCGGGATCGGGTGAGCTCCTCCGGGGGCGTCCTGGGCGCCGGCGCGGCGTTTCGGCAGATGCCGGGTGTAGAGATGATGGACGGTTGCGTAGATGGTCAGGGAGTAAATCGGCGTGCTCGCGCAGACGGTAAGAAGAGCCCTCAATCTGCACCACGATCGCGTGATGCAGCAACCTGTCGAGCAGGGCTGCTGCAACGACACTGTCGCCGAATACCTCGCCCCACTCACCGAAGCTGCGATTGGAAGTCAAGATAATCGCGCACCGCTCATAGCAGGCGTTGATCAGTTGGAAGAACAGGTTGCCGCCGTTTGAGCCGATGGGGAGATATCCGATCTCGTCGACAATAAGCAGGCTGTTGCGCGCGAGGAAGCGCACGCGTTGCGGCAGATTGCCTTCGCGCTCGGCCTTCGCCATCGAGCTGACGATTTCGGCGAGCGAGCCGAAGTACACGCTCTTGCCGGCGCGGACCGCTTCGACACCCAACGCGATGGAAAGGTGTGATTTACCGGTTCCAGGCGGCCCGAGGAAATGAACCGCCTGTCGCCGCTCGATGAAATCCAGTTGCGCCAGCGTCATGATCCGATCACGATCGAGGCTCGGCTGGAAACTGAATTCATATCCGGCGAGCGTCTTGATTGTGCCCAATCTTGCTGTCTGTAGTGCCATCCGAATACGCCGTGTCTCGCGCGTAGTGAATTCCTCGCCCAGCAGCGTCTCGAGCACTTCCAGCATTGAGCTGTCGCCCTGCTCAAAGCGCTTCAGAGTGGCATCTAGAGCTTCGAAAGCGCGTGGCATGCGCAAGCCAACGAGGTAACGCTGTATCCGCTCGACAGTCGAGCTTGGAACGCTGTTCATGCATGCCTCCCAACGTCAGCTAGGCGCTTTGCGACCTGATCATAGAACGATAGGGGCCGGCGTGCGACGCCTGCATTTGAAGGCGGCAGCGCGCGTCCAGTTTGCGGCTTGCGCTTACCGGAGCGCCTGTGGCCAGGCAGCAGTGACGTTCGTCGTCGGCCTTCCAGCACGGGGTGCACTGCCAGCAGTTCGCCCTGCTCGTAAATCCGGATTTCGTGAGCCAGACTGTGAACTTCGAGGGTGCGTTTGCGCGTTCGGTCGGGCACGCTATAGTAGTTTCCGCCGACTGAGACGAGTCCTTCGTGACTCACACGCCGCTCGAGTCGGATCACGCCATTGAACAAACCG
Organism: Caballeronia sp. NK8; assembly: GCF_018408855.1. GTDB lineage: Bacteria > Pseudomonadota > Gammaproteobacteria > Burkholderiales > Burkholderiaceae > Caballeronia. The sequence goes on from NZ_AP024326.1 coordinate 516,632, forward strand.
GCGGGAAGCGCTTGCAACGTCGGGCGCTCCTCAAGAAAATGCTCCGCGACAACTCGGTGCGTCGTGCCATGCACACGAACATTGGCTACTGAGTCAAGCCACTCACGCAACTGGCGATTCATGTCGGCAAGATTCTGAAATCGTCGAGCGAGGAAGAAGTCCTGACGGATGTATCGAAATGGGCGTTCGACCTTCCCCTTAGTCTTTGCGCGATATGCCTTGCATGCGCGCGGAGCAAAGCCATAGTGCTGCGCGAATGCGACGAGCTTTGCGTTGTAGACGATGTGCTTCTCGACTTCGCCCAGCACAGCCGCCTTCATGCGGTCGTAAAGCACCTCTTGAGGAACACCGCCGATGTGCTCAAACGCCTCCATGTGACAGCGCAAAACCGTTTGAAGGTCTTGGTGCTCAACGAAGCGGCCCCACAAATAACGGCTGTGTCCAAGCACGAGCGAGAACAACCAGATCGAGCGCCGCTGTCCAGGGACGTCATCAAATTCGACATTGAAGTGAGCAAAGTCCACTTGAGCTTGAGCTCCAGCCGGCGTCTCGAAGCGCACCTCGAAGCCACGCTGCTTGGGCGGACGAACTTCTCGGACCAAATCACCCAATGCTGTGCGACCGCCGACGTAGCCCATCGCCTGAACCTCCCGAAGAAGTCGTTCAATGCTCAGCTCGGGATACTCACGCACACGCTCGGTCACGTAATGGACAAACGAATCGACGACACAAGGACGCGGCGCACGCGGACCATAACGAGGCGCCTGCACACCATTCTTAATGTATTTGCGAACGGTCTTGCGATCCATATTTAGTCGAACGGCGATAGCCGAGATGCTCAGCCCCTGCCGATGCAATTCCAGAATCGTCATAACCTCTCCCAGCTCGACCACCGGTAGCTCCCCGACGAATGCGAAGGCCTATATGGTCGGTGATCGACGGGGCGCCACCGCTTACGCGGCGGCGCCAAACAAAAACTGGGGAAATTTACTTCGACGAAAATGAGGAGTATCTATCCGACGCTGACACAGCACATCTGGAACCTCAGCGCGTGAGTGCGCGGCACCAATCACTTCATCACTTCGTGTCGAAGTCGGAATGGTCTGACGCCGCGTTACTCGAACAAGTGCGTCGCTGGGTGCTGCCGCACATGGATCCGACAAAGGGCCTTTACTGGATCATTGACGACACGGGCTTCCCGAAGAAGGGGAAGCATTCGGTTGGGGTGGCGCGGCAATATTGTGGGCAACTGGGCAAACAGGATAACTGCCAGGTGGCCGTGAGCCTGTCGGTGGCCACCGAAGAGGCAAGCCTGCCGGTGGCTTATCAGCTTTATCTGCCACAGGAATGGGCCGACGATCCGCCACGGCGGGCGCAGGCTGGCGTGCCCGATGAGATCGGGTTTGCGACCAAGCCGCAGATCGCACTCGCGCAGTTGCGCGAGGCCCGGCAAAGCGGTGCACCGGACGGTGTCGTACTGGCCGATACAGGATACGGAAACGACACTGCGTTTCGCGATGCCCTCAGCGAAATCGGCTTGCAATATGCGGTGGGTATCCAATCGAGCACCCGTGTATGGGCGCCAGGCACTGCGCCGCTGCCTGCCGAGCCATCCAGCGGCAAGCCTGGCCGACCGAGAAGTCTGCAGCGCCGTGTACCGCGGCATGAACCGGCATCGGTCAAGGAGTTGGCCGTCGGGCTTGACGCTTCCCGCTATCGTACGGTTTCGTGGCGTGAAGGCACGCGCGCTACGCTCAGTTCGCGATTCGCAGCGGTGCGGGTGCGCGCCTCACACCGCGATTACTGGCGGCCCACGCCGCGCGACGAGGAATGGCTGCTGGTTGAATGGCCCGATGGCGAGCCCGAGCCAATCAAATACCGGCTCTCGACGTTGGCCGCAGGCACGCCTGTGGACCGCCTCGTTCAGGTTGCAAAAATGCGTTGGCGCATCGAGCGTGATTACCAGGACCTGAAGCAGGAATTTGGCCTCAGGCACTTTGAAGGGCGCGGCTGGCGCGGGTTTCATCACCATGCATCGCTATGCATTGCCGCTTACGGCTTCCTCGTTGCTCAGCGCCTCATTCAGGGAGGTAGTAAAAAAAACGCTGCGATCCGCGACACGTCTGGCTTACCCTCGGACTACGTGCCACGCGGCTCCCCAGCGCGCGCAGCGCCACGTGGCTGACTCGATCGCCACGCTGCGCTGGTGCATCGCTGCGCACGTCGCTAAGCGGCTCCAGCGATGCCCATTCTGCAGTTCTGCCTCGACATATTTAATGACACAGTAAGATTAGACACCTGCTTGGACGTCCGCCGCAATTCTTCCGAAAATTAGAGCGCGCTCTAGAGCTCCGGGGCAGCACCTGAACTTATGACGGAAGGATGGCCGGCGTGTCGCACCGCATTATTTTCTGGTACGGTAACAGACTCGCGCAGTCCTTCGAAAAAGCGGTCCCAACTTGCCGATTATGTCCGATGCACACGCCCGCCCCTTGCGGCAATTCGCCAATTTTCTGCGACACGAGCGAGTTCGTCTAACTGAATGTTGGATGAAGGCGGTCTTCGGCGACGACGACTTGGTCGAACCCGACAAATTAACGTACGACCAACTTGCTGACCACCTACCTCAAATCCTCGAAGGGCTGTGCGTCGCCCTCGATGCTCAAGACCTTGAGAAAGTCGAGCCCGCAATGGAGCGCGACGCCAAGACACATGGCATAGTACGCTGGCAGCAAGGTTACAGAATCGAGGAACTGGTCAGAGAACTTGACCTTTTCCATCTAACGTTGTCGGACGCTCTTGACGAATTTGCCGACACGGATGCAGACGGCGCGTTCACGCGTCGTGAAGAGCGGCACGCGCGGCGTCTCATTGCCGAGGCACTCAGCTTCGTCACCTTGACCTCGATACGCCAAGTCGTCCATGAGCGCGACCGGAAAATTGACGAGTTCACGGGCAGGTTGGAGCGCGCAAATCATGAACTGGAACTGAAGCAGCGACTCGTCAGCGACCTTCACGAATCGCGGATGCAAATTACCCGAAGCGTAGTACACGACCTTCGAAACTTCCTGAACGCGTTTTCGATAGCGCTCCAGTTAATAGGCCGCGCGCCTTCGAAAGCGGAGACGGCGCTGACGCTCGCGAATCGGCAAGCGGCTGATATGAAGGAACTCGTTGACCAGATGGTCGAGTACTCAGTTGTTCTTGGCGATGGCAACCCCCTTTCCGTTGAGAAATTCGAGTTGCGGGAACTGTTCGATGAACTGGTAGCATCGAGCTGGCCGGCCATCGAAGCGAAAGGTTTGCGCTTTCATCCAGAGTTCGATTCAGCGCTGAGTTCGATGACTTCGAACCGGCTTAAGGTCAAACAGGTTGCGCTCAACCTATTATCGAACGCGACAAAATACACGACGTCTGGCGAAATCGAACTGGCCTTCGCCAAGGTGAATGAGAGTGCGTGGTCCATCCGTGTCTCTGACACTGGGGTCGGCATTGCCCCGTCCGACGCGGAGCGCGTGTTCGATGAGTTTGAACGCGCCGCGGGCGACGACATACCTGGCGCCGGACTTGGGCTCGCTATCGTAAGCGAGCTTTGCCGCGTCCTTCAGGGAGAAATTCGTTTCGAGTCGCGGCTTGGTCGCGGCACAACTTTCGCAGTACATTTTCCCGTCGAGCTGCGGCCCATGCACTGAAGGTAGTCGACTCGTACATCGGCGCGCGTGGCGAAGCCCCCATCCATCTTTGAGGCTGCGCGACGCGGCAACGCATGAGGACGCGAAAAAGCCGACTGCGAAGCAGGCCTAACCAGTCGGTTATTTTCAAAGTCGCACGTCGTTGCCGCTAGAGTTCGACGGTCGTTTCTATGGGAGAGCGGGTGTGTTTGCTGGCTTTGAGCGCAGGGAGACCTGTGCCAGGCCATTACTGACCTGGCACATGAACGTGATGCGCCGTTTTCGATCGACGAATTCCGCACGCCGAACCGCTGCCTGGACAACGCGATCGCCGACGCTGTGACGGAATTCAGTTATCAGCGAGATTCCAGGATGGCGAGCCAGCAGGCACTGGAAGAAGGCGAACGCATGGGCTCGTTCGCCCATGAGCTTCGCAACTTCCTGCATACGGCGACCCTTGCATTCGAGGCTGCGAAAGCCGGAAATCTGCCGTTGTTTGGCGCGACGGGCGCCGTACTGGACCGGAGCCTGAAAGGCCTAGGGAAGCTTATCGAACATTCGATCGAAGACGCCCGCAGGCCTGCTCCGGACAGCGCGAAATGGACACTCTTCTCGCTCTCGGAGTTCATCAGTGAAACCAAGCACGCTGCAAATCTCGCTGCGCAATTACGCGGATGCGGCTTTGTCGTAACCCCGGTCGATCCGCACCTTGCTGTCAGCGGCAACCGCGATCTCCTGTACTCGGCGCTTGGCAATCTCATACAAAACGCATTCAAGTTCACGCGGCCAAATACCGATGTGACACTGAACGTGTATGCCGTTGCAGACAAGATTCTCATCGAAGTGAAGGATCATGGCGGTGGTCTCCCGCCGGGCAAGGCAGAGCAGATGTTTCTGCCGGTCACCCAGTTCGGCGCCGATAAATCCGGGCTTGGACTCGGCCTGTCGATAGCACGTCGCAGCGTCGAATTGAATGATGGCGTTCTCAGCGTGCGCGATATTCCGGGCATCGGATGCGTATTCACAATCAATCTTCCTCGACACGCGTTGATGAAGAAATAGCCTAAAGACCCGTATATCGAGAGCAATCAAGCAGACGGCCATTGATACCGAGAAGGCCATCATCGCCCCCCCTGTTTGATTTCCGTACCAACGGCCTCAGTCTTCCGGGCAACTGGAACTCGCCGCCCAACGCCGCCGCGTTCGGTTAAGACTATGTGATGCGTGCCGCCACGGTCAAGTCGAACATGTATGGAAACCAGCCATCTGAATCGCGCTATTTCTTCGTCGAAGTGGACAGCGCCGAACAGCGACCGAACGGTGCAAATCGCTATACGGTGACATTCCCGAAGGGAGGGACGCCACCGGCAACCGGATTCTGGTCCCTGACGATGTACGGCCGAGGATTTTTTTGAGCCCAACGACCTCAAGCGCTATTCGGTCGGCACGAAGAACCTGGAGAACATGGCGCAGAACGGCAACGGCTCGCTGACCATCTACGTCCAGCACGACTCGGCCGGCAAGGACAGGAAGCGAACTGGCTGCCCGCGCCGCAAAAGGACTTCGAGATGACGATTCGTACCTACTGGCCAAAGCCTAAGGCTAACGAAGGAAAATGGATGCCCCACCGGTCGTCGAAGCGAATTAGTCCATCTTGCTTTTGCCGATCAGTCTCCACGAGGTTGTGGGCCGATCGGCGTTACCGTGATCTGAGCTGTTCGATGGCCGATCGTTGCGGAAGTACCGACGTTCGAAGGTCCCACGGTCAGAGCCATTAGGTGACTGTTACTCGATCACAAAGCCTACAAAGGGGGCGGCCCACGGCATCCGCGACAAGCCCGCCTGTTGTTCAGCACCGTTAAATTGAATGATTTCATTGAGTGGGAAATTGGTGCGGATCAACATTGCTGATACCGGTGCCGATATTCCCGCTGATAAATTAGACATCGTCTTCGAACCGTTTGTGCAGCTAGGGAGCACGGCAAGCAACAGGACCGGTTTGGGGCTAGACCTCGATATCGCACGAACGTTGGTTTTGATGCGCCATGGAAGCGTCGAAGCACACAGTGATGGCCCTGATCGTGGCGCTTCTTTCACCGTAACCCTGCCTATCGCCCCGCTGGAAGCGCTTACTTTGGAACATCGCAGAACTTGAGCGTTCTTGGGTTGGTTTTGGGGCGGAGTTACGAGTAAGCGTGAAACATGCACAGCGCCGTTGGCAAGCTCAAGATGACAGGCGCGAACACTTCGTCGACGCCGTAGAAATCACGGCCAGCAAACGGCGCGGACTGCGGCCCATCGCGAATTGACAGGCCCGCCGCCCGCGTCTGTATGCTGCGCGTACTTCGCGCGACGGGTGAGCACTTCGACAGTTCTAATCAAGTCCTGCAAAGGGATAGGTTTTCTAAAAAACACATTCCAGCCTTGCACCTGAGCAACCGAGTCCACTGGCTCAAGGGCGCCAGACACCAAGATGATCGGCGTATTACGGAACACAACGCGCTGCCTTATTTGGTCACAAAATTCCAGCCCGTCCATCACAGGCATCTGCCAGTCTGTCACAACGACCTCTGGGAAAAGTCGGGAGAGCATTGACAAACCATGGACGCCATGACATCCCGTGTAGACGCGGTGGCCGGCCTCCTCCAGCGCAAAACTCAAGCTTGCGAGACTGACGGCATTATCGTCAAGCAGTAAAATGATTGCCATACGCAGGCCTATTTTTCTGTTAATCCCAGCAACGCTTATGCCACCGCTCATCGCGTAGAATTTGCGGCTTCCCGACAACCACTCGCCTACCAGGTCCAGGCAAAATCGCCCGTAATCGCCCGTTCCATCGACAATATAGGTCGATCTAGGAAAACTCGCCGAAAGGCAAATCTTTTCCGCCTCCCCCTCTTTTGCGACTCTGCCTTCGAAAACGGCAGCCCTGGCAGTCCTGTACCCCGGTTAGTTCATGCAAATCAGGCTGTCGAGGGCGAGCGCCCACCACTTTTCTTAGACCCGCCGAGATTATCAGGCACAAGAAGAGCGGCGGTTTCAAACTGAAGCGCAACACGGAGTCTAGTGTTTAGAACCGTGAGGCTGACTGGCTGAGGCGAGCGTGGCGGCGAAGTCCTCGAATGGAGAATGGAACGCGTGAGTCGCGCGAGGCCGACCGTTCAAGAGTTCGGCGATAGCGTCGAGTTCGTCCTGATTGTAGACCGATAGGTCAGTGGTAGCACCAGGCGGCTAGTCCGTTCGACCAGCACGCCGAAGACCGCGGCTAAAAAGGCCACCGTGAAACGAGCGTCGACGAAGCAGATCGCCGCGAAAAAATCGTCGGTAGTCGAAGCACCCACGCACGTGGTCGAACCGAATGTATCGCCCGTAGAAACCTCAGCGTAAGAGGGCGCTGCAATTAGCGTAATCGACAAAAGCGCGGGCTCTACTGAGCGCCGCTCTACTCGGATATCAACGATCGCGGAGGGCCTACTTGCAAATCGGCAGTCTGGGCCGGCGCACTGAACCCTTCGAAGATCAAGCGCGAAGCAAGGGCGGCGGATGAGCTATTCCGCTTCAGCCGCAGGCTAGCGAACAGATCGAGACGGGCTACCTGGTGCCCCTACCGTGCCACGATGCTGACGTTCGGTGTCCCTCCTTGCGAGGCAGGTCCCGTTCACGTTTCCCGCCGTTGCATGCTTCGCCTCCGCGAGTAGTGGGCCTATTTTCAGCGAATGAGTCTTGCCGACCCACAGCCGTCGTTCGACTGCGTGCGCGCGCGAGTCCGGTTAAGAGTACAGCGGCCATCAACTACCGCCCAGTTGGCGACCGGTCTGCCGACCGGTACGATGAGGCGCAACAAACTCCCGGTGAGAACCGCGATAGAAGACCGCCCAGGTCAACGTCCCGCCGACGGAAAACGAGGAATCTGCACGGTGAAGCTCGTCCCACCTTCCACCGATTCAGCCTCAATGGTGCCGCTATGCGCACGTGCGATGCACCGGCAGATGTAGAGGCCTAGGCCCATGCTCGACGACGGTCCTCTTTGCCTGGACGAGCGGCTTGCCCGCGTCAATGGATCAAAGAGCGTGGGCAGGGCGGTCGCCGGTATCGGGACGCCTTCGTTCGACACGACAAGCGTCAATTGCTCACCGTGACCAAGAGCATCGACGCTTATATTCCCTGAGCCGTGCTGGACTGCATTCACCAGCAGGTTAACCAGCAACTGGCCGATACGGGCGCCGTCCCACTTCCCGGCAAGCTCGCCGGTAAGGCGTACGTCGATGCACGCGTCCGGATACGAGGCGCGTACCTCATCCGCCGCATCGTTGCAAATGCGCCCGATATCCTGCGGCGTGAAATCGACTGGAAGCGTGTCGCCCAGGCGGGTACGCGTGAAGACGAGAAGATCATCAATCATGAGCTTCATGCGCACGGCGCCGCGTTGCGCGATCGCGACCGCCCTTACGCTGGATGGTGAAAGGCCGTTGTCATGCAGAACGACCGCCGCCGAATTCAAGATTGCGCCAAGGGGGGAACGCAGATCGTGCGCCAGCACGCCGGCAAACAGATCCCGGATGCGCTCCGTGCGTTGCGCGTAGTGCCGGACCGATTCCGCGAGCATATGGTCGATTGCCTCATTGAACCGGACCATCTCCTCAGAAACCGCTGCGGCGTCCGGCGACGTCTGCTGCCATTGCCGCAGCACACTGGCGCGCAGGGCACGATATTCCGCCACCACCTCGTTGATCCCGTAGCCCTGTGCAAGACGGTCGTCTGCGTGCTCATGAGCGACCCTGTCGAAACCGGATGCCGGATCGTGTTCGTTCCCGCGCGATTTGGCCTGCTGCTGCTCAGCGGTCTGCGGTTCGCGCATATCCGCGGCGATCCGGGTCAGGATGTCGCGAGCCGAGTTCCGCAACTGGGTCTCGGTGAGATGGCTGTCCTTCAGGCTGATCGTGCTGGCATACTCCGCCCACTCGTCGACCAGTTCAGGAAGGTTTGATTCGATAAAGTCCGACAGGCTCATGGTCCCCCCGGGTCGCTTATTGTGTTAGATGTGATAGGCAAGTATTAGGCCGCTGTGGTGCCGTCCGGGTTCCGGGAACAGCGGATGCGTCCATCCTCTTAGGAGCATCAGCGCGCTAACAGACGTATCACACATGAGACCATTCCAAAATGCACGCTGGACCCTACAGCTATCCCAGCGGCCGGCAGACCGTCAGTACCGTCTGCTCGTCGTCGACGACCACCGGTCCGGCGCTTAAGCAATCACTGCTTTACTTTCCCTATCAGGATATGAAGCTCAATTCGTCCTGAGCGGGATGGCGGTTATCGCCGCCATCAATGGCTGGACGCCGGACATCGCGGTACTGGACATCAACATGCCCGACATGGACGGATTCGCGGTCGCACGGCAACTACGACAGAACAGACGGACCCAGCATATCGTTATTGTAGGTTTTACCGCGAAAGACGAATTTTCGATCCACGCGAACGGGATTGCGGCCGGCTTTGACGGGTACCGTCAGAAAGACGCGGGACCCGATTGGTTGCTGTATTTGCTCAGACAAATAGACAGCTAGCGCGGAACCCCGCGCTCTTTATTGCGGGCGGCACACGATTCTTTCTGGCGCGCTCGCGCGATCACTCCACGCGCGCTCGCGCGATCGTCCAAAGCCGTCGTAAGAGTGACGGCGAACTGGAGGGAACGGACGCTCGCACGTTGTAGGCGATACTCGTCCAGCGACGGAGACTGGCCGCCGGACTAAACCGCTCGCGCGGTAGGGGCTACGGTCCGACGCTGGTGGTCAGGGAGAGGCCGGTCACCCGGCTTTATGTTGGCGAATGAGGCAATCCGCCTCGTTCTTCAACAGGAGCCGAATCATGACCTCCTTACCGACAAACGCCAGCCCACTGCGCCAGCGCATGATCGACGATATGCGCATGCGCCAGCTTGCCCCCAAGACGCAGGACATCTACCTGCACATCGTGCGTGAGTTCGCCCGTTTTCTCGGGCGCTCGCCTGACACGGCCACCGTCGAGGACCTGCGCCGCTACCAGCTCTATCTGGTCGACCACGGCACATCGGCCGTGTCGCTGAACCACGCGATCACCGGCCTGAAGTTCTTCTTCAAAGTCACGCTCGACCGGCCCGAGCTGATGGTCAGGATGCAACCGGTGCGCGTGCCCCGCATATTGCCCGTCGTGCTCAGCCCCGACGAAGTGCGGCGGCTCATCGAGGCCGCCGGTAACCTGAAGCACCAAACCGCGCTGTCGGTCGCGTACGGCGCGGGGCTACGCGCCAGCGAAGTGGTGGCGCTGAAGGTCACCGACGTCGACAGCGAGCGCATGACACTGCGTATCGAGCAGGGCAAGGGCCGCCGTGACCGCTACGCGATGCTCTCGCCGGTGCTGCTCGAACGTCTGCGTGTGTGGTGGCGCGTGGCCCGTGCGCAGGGCAAGATGCTCGATGGTGGGTGGCTGTTTCCCGGACTCGATCCGCTCGATCAGTTAAGCACGCGACAGTTGAACCGTGCCATTCATGCCGCCGCCGAGACTGCGAACATCGACAAACGTGTGTCCATGCACACGCTACGCCATAGCTTTGCGACACATCTCCTCGAACAGAAGGTGGATATCCGCGTGATCCAGGTGCTGCTCGGCCATGCAAAGCTCGAGAACACCGCGCTCTACGTCCAGGTGGCCACCGACCTGCTGCACGAGGTCACCAGTCCGCTGGACCGTCTGCCCTCAGAGTAGACCCGCGGGCTGTAACGCCTCATGCTGGAGGTTGCGGACATCTTCCGCAGCCACGGGCCAGCGTGGCGAGCCACGACACACTTGAGCCTGGGGCAGCTGAAGGTCATGTCGGCCATCGAACGGTGCCGCACGGCGGCACTGGGCGGACATGTGCTGCGCTGTTCAGGCTGCACAAGGACCGAGGTGTCCTTCAACTCGTGCCGAGACCGGCATTGCCCGAAGTGCCAGGCCAGCGCCGCACACCGCTGGCTAGAGGCGCGTCAGGCCGATCTGCTACCCGTCGAGTACTTCCACGTCGTCTTCACGCTGCCCGCGCAAATCAGCGCGATCGCCTGGTACAACAAGCGGGTCATCTACGGGCTGCTGTTCGACATCGCCGCCGACACGCTGCGCACGATCGCCGAGGATCCCAGGCATCTCGGCGCCCAGATCGGCGCCACGCTCGTACTGCACACTTGGGGATCGGCGCTCACGCATCACCCGCATGTGCACGGCATCGTCCCCGGTGGCGGGCTGTCGCCTGACGGTGAACGCTGGATCGCCTGCCGGCCCGGCTACTTCCTGCCCGTGCGCGTCCTCTCACGCCTGTTCCGACGCCGCTTCCTCGAGGCACTCCAGTCGGTTCACCACCGTGGCGACCTGCAGTTCTTCGGCGAGTACACCGGGCTCGCCGACCCCGCCACCTTCGCCCGATGGCTTGCGCCCCTACGTACTTGCGAATGGGTGGTCTACGCCAAGCGCCCGTTCGCCGGACCGAAGGCGGTGCTCGAGTACCTCTCACGCTACACGCACCGCGTCGCCATCTCCAACCAGCGCCTGGTCGCCGTCGATGAGCGTGGCGTGACGTTCCGCTGGAAGGACTACCGTGCGAAGGGACGCACCCGCTACAAGACCATGACCCTCGAAACCGGCGAATTCATGCGCCGCTTCCTGCTCCATGTGCTGCCCGGTGGTTTCCATCGGATCCGCCACTTCGGGCTGCTCGCCAACCCGGTGCGCCGCGCCAATCTCGCAAAGGTGCGCGAACTGCTGCACGTCGAACCCGAGATCAGCCCGTCGCCGGACGACGCCATCATCGAAACCCGCCCCGTCTTCATCTGTCGGCACTGCGGCGCACCGATGGTCGTCATCGAAATCCTCGCGCGCAGCGCCCCGATCCGCGCACCGCCAATGCGCCGGGATCCGACATGAACCCCACGGTTCCTCGACCTGCCTGTCGAACGTTGGCTCCGCGGCAACGCGGCCCAAGGATGGAAGCCTGCGCGTGTCGCTACGCGAAGCGCTTTGCCCGGCCGCCTCATCATCGCGAATGCACGACTAAACCACTTCGCTACGGCGTCAGCGTCCCTCCGGCACCCCGCCTGAGCGTGCCGCATCCGGCACCACTGACCATTCCGGTCTATCAATCGCCATAGCCGCGAACCCTCCAACCGCAGTGGGGCACTCCGCGGTTTCCTCCATCGGGCTTATTCGACGCCTGCCGACATGCGCGGCGGCACGCACATTTCTGCGGCCGATGGCAGGCATCGAATAAACCTTAACGCCACCGGCTTCGTGACGATATCGAGCATCTGGTGGGTCTACTTTGACAGTTTTCACCTGCTGTCCAAACAGAAGCTCGCGACCGGCCATTCGGTCCTGTACTCGCATTTTTTCGTTTTCATCGGCCTGTCGATCCTGGCCAGCATGATCCGGCACGCGATCCTGGACGACATAGTGGTATCCGATTTCCGAGTACTGTCGGTCATCGGCGCGGTCTGCTTTTTCATTGGCAAGCAGTACGGCTATTTCATGGAGCGTCCCGAGTTGCGGCGCCAACTGGTCGTCAACACCCTGATCGTATTCGTGTTGATCGGGTTTGCCCTGCTATTGCCCAGAACCAGTTACATCCTGCTTGGTCTTACCGCTGCGGTGATTTGTTATGCTTTCCTCAGTCTCAGATACCTGAACGTCCCGCCCCAGCGTCACGACCGTCTGCGCGACAGCGCTATCACAGGAGACTAGCCATGAGCGACACCGCAAGTTCTCCAGCACCGATGCGCGGCTGTGCCATCAGGGCCTGTTGCGAAGAGATGGTGCTGATGAACGATCTGCCGCTTCCGACACCGGGGCCGCACGGCATCCTGATGGGGATGCGTAGTGCGGAAGTCGGCGATTGGGACGAACTGTGCGCACCGGGGCTCTGATAATCATATAGCCGGCTTCCCTCCGTTCGACTCGACCCGCTGGCGGAGAGTCGGGGCGCCCTGTCGCACCAGGCCGAGCGCGAAAAGGCTGCAGGAACCGGAGTCACGATCTGTGGAACGGCGCATCGTCGAATTTCACCAGTGTCTATCGCTTTACCTTGTTGGCATTCAGGAAGCGATGGTCATTTATCGACTAGACTTCCGCATTGGAAGCGGTTGACTCCGAATTGGGTTTTGAGTTGATGACCGCCTATTGCAAGCGACGGCGGCGATCAACCAGTCCTCCTATCGTTCGGCCGCTCATCGTCCTGCAGCGGCCGCTGTGCCCGCGTTAGACAAACGTCAGCTAAGGCCGACAAGCGACCTGCATCAACATCGCGGCTGACGCGCCGATCGCGTTCTGATACCTTCTGCTCAGTACCGGATCACCAGCTGCGCATATCATGTTAGCGACCGACAATCGGTCCGCCACGACGCTGACACGATCGGTCTTGAACGCGAGCGTCCCTGGTTTGTGCTCAACCGGCAGTTGGGATTGGGGTTCTGAGCGCCTGCGGTCCCGCTTCGACCCGGATACCTGGGAACCTTCCATGGCCATTCCGAAGTGCGGATGCGATCCAGGCTCGCAACGGATGGCGTCGCATTCGAGAGCGATGCGCACGTTGATTACAGTCGCCATCGCCGCCTGAATCTCGGCTTTCACAAAACCTGGAGCGTGCAATGTCGGCCCCACCTCACGTCTACACTATCTCGTGCGTAGCCAAGATGCTTAATGAACCAGAGGAATGGCTTGAAGAACTGGCCAATATGAACCTCGAGCCGGAGGACGGCTGCTTGGGCGTCATAGATGACCTTGACGTGCCGCCCGACGAGGTGATCTCGATCACCGCGTTCACTGACGCTGGCATTGAAGCACTCAAGGAACTCGTAGCAGACGCTAAGTGTGCAGACTTGGGAACGTATGCGGACGCTGAGTGACAGCAAGAAGCAGGAAGTCGTTGCACCTAGCGGATCTGACGAAGTCGAACAGATGTGATCTGGCCGTAAACGTGAGAAGCGCCCCGGTCATGGTCTCGGCGACACGAGCAGCAAGCAGTACGCATCTCGCATGCGGAAGTGGACAAAATGCGTCGCAGTGAAACCCGCTACATTGCATAATGCGACAGCGCCTCTGCTGCGATATGCCTATGTACCGCTCGACGACGAACCGCCCCACTACGTGCAAACCGCCTCGCGGCACGCTGGCTCGTTATCGAGAACGAATTGTCGAGGTGCTGGGCGAGGCCCGCGGCCAACGCGTCATGATCCGGTCCGTCCATGCGGATGGAGCCGAGCGCCGCACTGCGGTGAAACTGATCAATCTGCTACCGTTGGACAGCCAGCTCTTTTAAGTCGCGGCGAGTCCCCGCCCATCCGTGCTCGCTGGCGCGTAAACGCGCCGTTGATCGCTTCTTTGATCGCATTACTGGCCGTAAATCTGACAACTTCTGGCGGCCGCGGTGCGGCCACATCGCTCGCCGCCGCTCAACCCGCCAAGTGAGTGGCCGACTGATGCCCGCGCAGCGAGGCGCGCGCCACAGTGTCGGCTCCTGCGCCCTGCTATCATTTCGGGGTACCCACTGAACGCGAACTCGTTTCGTTCTCTTATTGCAGCATGTCTTATCGCAACCCTCGCTCGCAAGTTTCTCGTTCGCCTTCCCGCAAACCCCTCAGTAAAGAGATGTTGCTGCCTCTGCCGCTATCAGCGGCGCGGACCGTTGCGTTGTCCAACCATTTGACTTTCGCAGCCTGTCGCGCCGGCGCTGGATCTGCGTATCTGGTCAACGGGTTGGTCGAATTGGTCTACGTCACCTATTTCGTGCAAGATGCGGGCTACGGGGAGACGGACGTCATCATCTATCGGCGCGCCGAAGCGGCTCTGGAGCGCTGCCTGCAGCGGGCGGAAACGGAGAGAATATGGACAGTCGATGCGGCCGAGCTGCCCTTGTTCGTGGCGGTCTTGCAAGAGGCAGATCGTCAACTAGCGGGTGCGCCCCGATACGTCCATCTCGAAGCGCGGGAGAAGCTCGAGCGCTTTGCTGCGAGCGGGCGCGGCTCGCCGCTGATGTCCGCCGCCCGCGGTCAATGAAGGGAATATATTCGTCCAGCGGCGATTGCACCCGGTAGTTCGCACGAGTTCACAGCCGCTTGCCGAACGCTGACTGTCGGCGCGACCCAAGCACATTGAATTGAAGCAGCGACCGACGCTTTCAGCGACAATCGTTCGGTAACAGCAATCGCCGATATAACCTTAGCGTTGAAACTCACGCATTGCATCGGAGTTCCACCATGAGTCAACCCCGCGGGCCAAATGCGGGATATCGAGGCAAGTCCAACAATCGGCGCCAACCTCAACATCCGGCTAGCTCTAGTCGCCCTGGACGGATCCAACCGCCCCTCAAAGCGAGTGATAGCGCACCCGCCCAAGCATCCATCATTAAAACTCGTTCGTTGAAGTTTCTCGTCGATGCCGTCGGCGCGGAGAATATTGCGTTAGGCCTAGATTCCAGCTTGACGCGGATAGCAGAACTCCTGCGGGGCGAACGTTTCACGCCCGAGACCGCCTTCCACATGGAAACTGCGCTCCGGCTGCCTTCCGGCTTTTTCGACCAACATCATCCTGCACTTGCACCGGAAGTGATCGCTCGCCTGAAGTCGCCGCTCGAATTCGTGCGCGTAGACGAGGCTAGCGATCAAGGCGACGTTGAAGAGACCTCCCTCCTCCCGAATAATCAAAAGCCGTCACTGCCTGCGAGCAGTTTGTCCGAGGAAGCAAAAATGCGATCGAAGAGTTCGAAGGGCGCACCTGCCGCGACTAAGGCCAGGTCAGCTGAGACCCCTAAGCACGCAGGCGGCCGACCATCTATCGTTGGAGGTGCTTCCAACCAGAACGGGCCGCGTCAAGCGGCTCAGCGAGAACGAGCCCACTCGGAAGGCGCGGCCACGGTCGAGGGGATCAGGCGGGCCAATCTTCACGTGCTCACCGGACGCAACGGCTCCAAGGTCAAGCTCGGCGCAGTCATGGGACTGACCGGCTCGAATATGGCTCATCGACTGCACGGCAAAAAGCGCATGGATGACGTTGAAGCACAGCGCTTCACCGAACGGCTGGGTCTTCCCGAAGGCTGGCTAGACACGCCTCGTTCGGATACCGACATCCCTGAGTCAGTGGTGCTGCTTCTCGCACCTGCTTCACGCGCCCGTGGGCACACTCTCGCGCTGCCGGCATCCCCCGCCGCGCCGAACAACGACACGCTCGACGCAGCCGCTCCCGCAAGCCAGAGCGACGTGGTCCTGTCTAGCACTTTGAGCGACGCGCAAGCTGCGGCATCGCCGACCGATGCACAGGGCGGGCAAGGCGGCGTGATTGGTCGTGAGGAACTCAACGAGGCAGTCGCCGCTCCCGCCGACGAGCGTGTTGACGCAGACGAAAGCAAAGTTGCGGACGCCGTTGCTCGACCGGCGGAGTCACCGCTCGCCCGTGCTGCACCCCCGCGAACCGCCGCGCACGCCATCTCCACGTTGCAAAACCCGCCTGGACGGTCTTGACGGGATAGCACCGATAGCAGAGGCGCTTTTGAAGACGCTCGCCGGCAAGGCGCGCACAGGACGGTTGGACGAATTGAAAGCGCTCGAATTGTTGCAACAAGCAGTTCTGCTTTGACGAGTCGAGGGCCGTCCTAGACGCGGCGTTTCTAGAGTCACAGTTCGCGCTGCGCGTGATGCGTCTTGCCAAGGCAACGATTCGACGACCGCCGCCTAAAAATTCTTGGCTGTCACTGTTGTTGAGGTTCGCTAATTCCTCAAGCCCGAGACGCCGGAACACGATCTTCTTGGTAGCGGACTTCCTCTGTGGCGCGACACGGCTCAGCTTAGTAAGCGGCTCGCCTAGGCCGTGTGTAGAGGCGTGCGCGCCTGGGGCATGATTGCCTCAGGTGGAGCGGCTAGATATCTTGATGTGGTGAACTGGCCGCTGCGTGCAGCTGTTCAGCCACACGCCATGGCAAGAGCTCGTCGATGACCGAGATTCTATGGTCGGCGATTCTCGGCAACACATAGTTTAGGTACGCGCGCGGATCGATGTCGTTGAGGGCGCACGTGCCAATCAACGAGTACATTGCAGCAGCACGTTCACCACCGCTGTCGGAGCCCGCGAATAGGAAGTTCTTGCGGCCCAAACTCACACAGCGCAGCGCGTTCTCCGCGATGTTGTTGTCGATCTCGAGCGTACCGTCTTCGCAATAGAGCGTCAGCGCGCGCCACTGATTAAGCGAGTAGCTGATCGCCTTGGCTGTGTCAGACTTCGACGACAACGCTTCGAGCTTGGTCTTGAGCCACGCTTCGTAGATGCGAAGCAGTGGCTTGGCTTTCTCCTGCCGTATTCGCAGCCGTTCGTCCGCAGGCATGCCGCGAATGGAAGCTTCAATGTCGTACAACGCGCCAACGAATTCGAGGGCCTTCTGCGTTGTGTCGGACGGCGTTCGTACGTGGATATCGTAGAACTTTCTCCTTGCGTGAGCATGGCAGGCTGCTTCCAGTACTGAGCCATCCAGGAACAGTTCATCGAAGCCCGCGTATGCGTCCGCTTGTAGCGTCCCCGTGAAGCCAGCGAGATGAGTTTGAGGGTGGATGCCTTGCCTATTCGGTGAGTATGCGAACCATACCGCAGCCGGTTGCGTGGAGCCCGAGCGACGATCGTCGCGCACATAGACCCAGAGACGGCCGGTTCGGGTCTTCCTGTTGCCCGGTGCGAGCACGGGAATCGGCGTGTCGTCAGCATGCAGTTTGGCGGCCGACACCGTATATCGGCGCAGCGCCTCGATCAGCGGCGTGCACAACGCTTCGCATTGGCCGACCCAGCGCCCCATGCTGGCACGGTCAAGCGTGACGCCGTCGCGAGCGGCGATTGCCGATTGTCGATACAACGGCTGGTGGTCTGCGTATTTCGCGACGAGGATATCCGCGAGCAAACTCGGATGGGCGATGCTCCGCTCGATTGGCAGTCCCGGCATCGGCGGCTGTTTAATGGCGTGGCAGCAAGGGCAAACGAGTTTGCGCCGGATCGTGCGAATGACTTTGAAGGCGGCCGCAACCCGGGCGAGTTGTTCGGATATGTCCTCACCGAGCAGTTGCATTGTTTGACCGCACTCCGGGCAACTGGATTCCGGCTCGAGCACATGATCTTCGCGCAAGAGGTGCGTCGGTAGTGCATGTCTCGAAGCCGCGTCGCCGGTTGTTGCGATGGAGGCGGATGCGTTGGCGCCTTGAGTCTGCGCGCGCTGCACGTCTGCAACGCCGCGTCCGGCGGCCAGATCTTCGAGTTGGGTCTCGAGGGTCTCTATCTGCCGCTGCAACTGTTCGGATTTGCGGCCGAACTGCATGCGCCGAAGTTTGTCGATCTGTGCCTTGAGCTGATCGATCTCGATATCGCGTTCAGCGAGCAGACTACGAGCCTCGACCAACAAGGCCTTCAGGACTTCGATATCGTCAGGAAGATCGGCGCCGTTCGACATGCACGGCAGTTTACGAGTGTTCCGCGCCGTTTACAACATCGATAACGCGGCGGTGCGCCGGGGCTGTCGCCAGTCGATGCCCTCGAGAAGCATTGACAGTTGTGCGGAGCTCAGATGAATCTTCCCGCCGTCGGCCTGGGGCCAGATAAAGCGGCCCCGCTCAAGACGCTTTGCCAGGAGCCAGATCCCATCCTCCGTCGCCCAGAGGACCTTTATGAGATCGCCTCGGCGGCCTCGGAAGATGTAGACGTTGCCGCCCAATGGATTCTCTTCAAGCGCCGTTTGCACCTTTGCCGCTAGCCCCTGAAACCCACAGCGCATGTCGGTCACGCCTGCAGCAATCCAAATACGCGTGCCAGCCGGGAGCGAGATCATGATCGCAGACTGCCCAACACGGTACGCAGCATGTCGGCGTCGACCAGACCATCTACCTTGACCACCACACGGCCGATTCGGATTTCAATCGTGCCCGCAGGTGGCGCCGGGTTTGCATCTAATGCTGGTAAATCGCCTGACGGCGCGGCCAGGGCCTGCGTCGGTGGGTCACTCAGCAGTACGACTGGCAGAAGGCCGGCAGGCTGAGCGTGCCGCTCGGTAAGATATCGGCGCCGCCAGGTGTACAGCATGTTCGCGTTGATGCCATTCTCACGGGCGAGTCTCGCAACGGAGACGCCCGGTTCACACGCCGCTGCCGCCAGCCGGTCCCGAAGCTCCCTTGGGTAATTCGGACGGCCCGCTCGACTACCCGGCTTCTTCTCTGAGGACTCTGACAAAGTGGTGTCCATCAAATCGAAAATGATGGACATCATTTTGCTGCGTATTGAGGTCACGCCCTACGACGGTCGAGACGAGCCGCTTACTCAGCTTATTCGGGCGACAAGTCAGGTCCGCCCGCGAACAGCCGTTGGTCCCACACGACAGGCTGCGGCGCCGAGACGACTAAACGTCCGGCATCCGGGTGTGCCGGGTTGACCACCGCATTGCATTCCGCCCGCGCCACGACCGACGGGACCACCAGCACCGCTGATCTTCCCTCCTCGATCCACTTGTCGCCGAAACGGCGCGCGACCTGCGCATCCGGCGCATCCCAGCCCGCTGACAAGTCCTCGACGCTGACGCGCTCGATTGTCACGTTCTTCGGGACCTCGACCTCAACCCATACGTGGTGCTTGGGTACCTTACCGATCCGCGCGTGCACCAGCACCTCCAGCATCGCCCCCGCAAAATTCAGCGCGCCGTAAATGACTGGGCGGCCGGGGCTATTGAAGCGGCCACCGACAAGCATCGCCCCAGTGCCACTCCACACCGGATGACGCCGATCCGCAATTCTAAAAATCCGCATCAGGCTGGCACCTCAACGACTTCCATGCAGGAAGTCATGCCGGCAGCCCATAGAACAGCTTCCACAACAGTTCCTCGACGCGCCGCGCGCCGAGCTCGCTCAAGGCGACCTCCACCGGCGTGCGCCCTTCGAGCAACGGGTGCATCGTATTTAGAAACTCCCGCGCATCACCCTCGTCGTCCCATACATAACGCGCGGTCGCGACGATTCGTGCGAGCCGCTCCGTCTTCTCAGACTCGTCGGGACTGAGCTTGTCGCGGCGACGTTTGAAGGTCGCCTCCGGCACGATGCGCGCGAGCAAGGCGCGCCGTTCCTCGGCGCTGCGCGTCGCGTGCTCGACGCCTTCTTTGAGCGCGGACTTTGGTAGGCCCTCACGGACCTGCGCGTCGAGCTCGGCCACCGAATGCGGGACGCGAGGCAGCGCCATCACGGCTGCGATCTGTTCCGGCGAGACCAACAGCATGGCAACCTCCGAATGGATCACTTGATCCTCCATTATAGACCAAATGATACGAGTGCGCGATTCTCCCCGATGCCGATACTGTCCGAGCCGCAAATGGGCTCGGTTGGGTAGGCCTCCGCGTTTTGGCCTCGATTCCGTTTCGGGCGTCGTGCCTTGCGCCCGGGAAGGCGCTCGCCGAGGGCGACCGGCTTGTGTTCCTGCTATCACGCCATCCAAGGCCGCCTACCACGGTGATTTCCGTCTCTCGTTTGCGGGGCGGTAGACCGGCCGACCTAATAGGAGGCACGCGGCGCCCCAACGCCCTTCCTACGCGCCGGAGGACATCGTTTCAAGCGTGATAAGTCGTATTAGCACCATTGCGCTTAATCCTGCCGCTGCGGTACGACCCATCAACGGCTTTTGTCGGCCAGCGGCATGGAGATCCGCCGAAAAAACGCCCTATCCATGCCTGATAATTCGTATTTAGGCATGGCGAAGGCGAAATTTAATAGGGACGGGTCTGAACGCCTTCCTGCCAAGCGCATAAGTTGTTTTCGAACGGTGTCACGGCCAAATACAGATGTCGGGGTGCGGGCTCGTTAGAAATGTCCGGGTCTAGGGCTTGTTAATCCTTCTTCAGATCATGATTTCCCCACCGCGGCTGCCCGTTCTCGCGCGGAACTCAACACAGCCGCGTTGAGTTGTTCCAAGGTCAGTTCGCGTTGCGTGCGCGTGCCCACCTTGCGCTCCTTCGGCCGTGGCGCCATGCCTTGGTTGGTACGCGAGGGCATGCCCGAAGCGCAGCGATCGTCGCGCTCGGCCTGCAGCACCTGAGCGACTTGCAACGCGTGTCCAAGCCGTTTGTTCTCGACTATCGCCCCCTGATCGATCTCGGAAAGCCGATCGTATCGACGATAGGCGAGGGCCGCCCCATTCACGCGAATCTCGATGCGTCCATCCGGGTACTCGAAGACGTCGAGATACTGGTGGATCAGCGCGCGGTTCTGCGCCGTATCGTCGAGCATGTAAATGACCCGGTCGTATTGAACCGTCAACACCTTGGTCACGCGCCGCGCCACGCGTGAGGTCAGGATCAACTCGATGTTCTCGTCGCTTCTGAGCGCGCGATGGGCATTGAACGCGCTTCTTGGAACCTTGCCAAAGCGGCCGTTGAAGTCGGCGCTAAAGTGGGGCGCGTAAGCGTTGGCGTCCTCCTGCGTGTTGATGCCACGTAGGCGCAGTTCCTTCACCAGCCGATCCTGCAAGGTCAGATTGGCCCGCTCGACGCGTCCCTTCGCCTGGCTGCTATTGGCGCACCAGGTATCGATGTTGAGCTCAAACAAAGCCCGTCCAAATTGCGTGACGCCTTTGCCAGCGGCCTCGGCGTGGTTGTTGCAATGAAATATCGCAGCCTTGTCGCTGTAGAGCGCAAGCGGCTTGCCATGCGCTTCGAGATACTTGCGCATGGCCTCGAAGTAGCTGAAGGTCGACTCGGTCGCCGTAAAGTGCAGGGTCATCAGCCGGCCCGTCGCGTCATCGATAAACACCAGCAGCGTGCAAGCCGGTGCGCGATCCTCGAACCAGCGATGATCGCTGCCATCGATCTGAATCAGTTCACCCAGACACGATCGGCGGTTCCTCGGCTGGTGTAGCGTCGGTGGACGCTGCTTGCACGGAATCCAGAGCCCGGCATCGCGCATCCAGCGCCGTACCGTTTCCTTGCCCAACTCGATGTTGTGACATTCACGCAGCTTCTCGCAGGCGAGCGTCGGACCAAAATCGGCATAGCGCTCGCGCACCAGCGCCATTGCCCGGGCGCGCAGGTCGACGGGTAATTCGCGATTACTCGGCTGTCCGCGCTTGCCCGAGATCAACCCCGCCGGACCACTCGCGGCATAGCGGCGAGCCAGACGGCTGATCTGGCGCTCGCACAGGCACAGTCGCTCGGCAGCCCGCACCATCGTCAGCCGATGCTCGCAGACCGCCTCGATCACTTTAATGCGTTCGAGTTCGTGCATAGTCGCCGTGATGAAACCACGCTCGTTCATGGTGGAGCCCCTTGAAGACGCTTGCGCTCAGCGTGCGCCTTCAAGGGACAAAACCGGACATTTCTAATGAGCTCAAACCCGACATTACTTATATGGTCGCCTCCCATTTGCAAGGTAATTGTGCGTGGCGAGGAGGGTGGTTGCGGACTTATATCCGGACTCGATCGCGGGCGTGCCCGCCGGCCCCGATGGATTTCGCCGCAAAGGTCCTAATCTAAAAAGCGGACTTGATGTCCGAGTAATGTCTCAGGCTTGCCTTTGCGCGGTCCAACCTGTCTTGCCATCGTTCAATCTACCTGTGCAACCGTGGATGGGTTCGAATCTGCGTAGCTTGCGTTACGGCATGGGTGGGGCTTGATACGTTCGTCCATAGGCTAGGAGAGCCCAAATCGTGCGTGCCATCTTATTGGCGAGTGCGACGGCAACGACGTTCGTTGGCCGTCGAGCCAACAACAGCCGCAATCGCTCCGGCAAATGCTTTGAGCTTGAAATCACCGCTCGGGCACCGTGAATCAGCAGCGTTCGAAGATACACGTCACCACGTTTGCTGATGCCTCCAAGCTTCGGTTTGCCTCCGGAGCTATTCTGTCGCGGCACCAAACCGAGATAAGCAGCGAACTCTCGCCCGGAGCGGAACGACTTCGCCTGTCCAATCGCGGATACTGCAGCGGTCGCAGTAAGAACACCGACGCCAGGAATTTCGGAGATGCGACGACATGCTTCGTCGTTGCGCCGCCATTCCTGAATGCGACGTTCGAGCAGTTCGATCTGCTCGTCGAGGATGCGAAGCCGCGAGAGTTGATCTTGCAGACTGTCCGTCAGCATGACCGGAAGCTGGTCAGCTAATGACGCTAGAGCCGCTTTTGCAGCCTCAATCGATGGGCGACGGCCTTGTGGCAGTACGATGCCGAATTCGTAGAGCAATCCGCGAAGCTGATTGATCTGCATGACGCGAATTCGGACAAGTTGCTGACGGACCCGGTGCAGCGCAAGCATGGCCTGCTGATCTTCGGTCTTGACCGCGACGAAACGCATGCCAGGGCGCTGGGCAGCCTCCCAGATTGCGGCGGCATCAGCCGCGTCGTTCTTGTTCGACTTCACGAACGGACGTACGAACTGAGCCGCTATTAGGCGCACATCGTGGCCGAGTCGTGCCAGAGTTCGGGCCCAATGATGAGCGCTGCCGCAGGCTTCCATGACAACCCGGCATGCCGGCCGGTTCGTGAAGAACGGCACGAGTTGCGTACGTTTAGGCGCCTTGCTGTATATCGCGCCGGTCTCAGGATCGACGTAGTGAATCTGGAAGACGCGCTTGGCCAGATCGATGGCAATGGTCGAGGATTCCATCTGATTCTCCTTTGCGGCGGACATGCCGAACCAGCAATGTCCCACGCTCCGGTCAACGGAGCTCGGGCGACGGCTGACCGTTAAGGCGGGAGGCGACCATTCCATCTAAAAAGCTCTGACAAACGGACGTTCTCTAACTTCTATTATGTAAAACGAAAGGTGAACTTAGCCGCGCTATCGTCCGAAATTGCTCGGGCGGCTGCGGCGCTTCGAATTCAGGCCCGGCGCGGCGCAATATGCAAGATAGTGGTTTGCGAGACGCTGGTCTTGCGTCCACTTATACGCGGCCGTTCAGCCCCGCGTCATGTCATTAGTCCCTCGGCCGCGGCCAAGAAAGATTGACCGAGTGGGCTAATATGGACTAGACTAACCTTAGTCCACATGGAGGAAATTATGCAAACCGTCAATATTCACGACGCAAAGACGAACTTTTCGAAGTTGGTCGACGCTGCGGCGGGCGGAGAAGAAATTATCATCGCCAAAGCAGGAAAGCCGACGGCCAAGCTCGTTCCGATCGAGCCGGCGCGGCCGACGCGCACTTTTGGCCGGCTAAAAGGAAAACTGCACATTGCCGATGATTTCGACGCGCCGTTGCCAGACGACGTGCTCGCTTCTTTTGAGGGTCGTTAATGGTGCGCGTGCTCCTAGATACGCACATCTACCTGTGGGTGCTTCAAGACGATCCGCAACTGAGCCACATCGCCCGCGGCCTGATAACCGAGGCCGACGAGGTTTTCGTCAGCAGCGCGTCGATTTGGGAAGCGTCGATTAAAGCGGGGCTGGGGAAGCTCGACGCGGATCCGAAGATGCTGGTAGCGGAGATCGAGGGCAGCGGCTTTCGTGAACTGCCAGTGCTTGGAAAACATGCGGTGTTGGTTCGCGACCTGCCGGACATTCATCGAGACCCCTTCGACAGACTGCTGGTGGCACAAGCCATGTCGGAACCGCTGATCCTGCTGACGGCCGATGGCCACCTATCGGCCTACTCCAAGCTGGTCATGACAGTTTGAAAATTGGGAAACGCTAAGATGGCAGACCTAACCCTGGCACTCGCCTGCGGGCCGCGATCAACCTGCTATTCGACTCTGCGGAGTGGAGAAAGCGACCGACCGGAGCGGAGATCGACGACGCGTTGATTCGACTGCACCAGCAGGCAGCGGATACGGTGGAGGCCTCTCTGGCTTATCTTCGCGAGTTCGATTAGAAAAAGGCGTGACCTTTCTGACGCATTGATTGCTGGTCAACTCCGTGGAAAATTGCGGAGGTATGGCATGCTCGAATGGGTTTCAAGCGTCGCTGGAGAGTATCAGTCATGGGTGCCATATTTTGTCGGCCTGGGGGCTGTCCTCACAGCGTTTGGCGGTGCGATGAAATGGCAATACGAAATCAGGAAGGCGAAAGCTGAAGCGAAGGCATCACCGAAGGTTGGCGCCTCCCGGTGTTGTTGTTGCCCATTAATTTAGGCGTTTATGGATGTTACCTTACGTGCCTGATATTCCTGCGTAGGAAGTTTCGACTCGCAATTCAGAGGGCCCGCGAAGAGACTTGAACGCACCGTGGCGCCATATTATTTGGCGATGTCATGGCCCGCGGTGAGGCCCTCGACGCCACGTGGTCAGCTGCTAGTGTCCTGAGTTAAAAATTCATTGAATGATGCCGACCACGTACTAAAGTGCTCTGTGTGGCACTTGATGCGAGGAGGCAGGGATGAGCGGACGGCCCAAAGGGGAACTGGTGCTGAGCGAATCGGAGCGCAAAGAACTGCAAGCACTGACATTGCGACGCAAGACCGCACAGGCCCTCGCATTGCGGGCCCGCATCGTGTTGGCCTGTGCCGATGGACTGGACAACAGGAGTGTCGCGGCGAAACAGCGGGTCACTCAGCAAACGGTGTCGAAGTGGCGGGCGCGGTTCGTCATGAATCGTCTGGACGGACTGCTCGATGCGCCTCGGCCCGGCGCGCCGAGAACGATTGATGATGCGCGCGTCGATGCGGTTATTGCAAAGACGCTTGAGTCCGTGCCTGTCGGCGCAACTCACTGGAGCACGCGCACGATGGCTCGTGAGATGAAACTGTCGCAAACGGCGGTCACGCGGATCTGGCGTGCTTTTGGTTTGCAGCCGCATCGGCAGGAAACGTTCAAACTCTCCAGTGATCCGATGTTCGTCGACAAGGTGCGAGATATCGTCGGGCTTTACCTGGATCCGCCGCTTAAGGCCATGGTGTTGTGCGTGGACGAAAAGAGCCAGATTCAGGCGCTCGATCGCACGCAACCCATGTTGCCGTTGGCCCCCGGCATCGCTGAACGACGCACGCACGATTACATGCGTCACGGCACGACCACGCTGTTCGCGGCGCTGGACATCGCGACTGGCGAGGTGATCGGCGAGGTACATCGGCGCCATCGCAGCAGCGAATTCGTGCGTTTTCTGCGCACCATCGAAGCCAGCGTGCCGTCGCACCTGGATGTGCATCTGGTGATGGACAACTATGGCACGCACAAAACGCCCTCGATCAAAGCCTGGTTCGCCCGTCATCCCCGCTTCCATGTTCATTTCACGCCCACCTCGGCGTCGTGGCTTAATCAGGTCGAACGATGGTTCGCCTCGCTCACTGAAAAATACCTTCGACGCGGTACGCATCGCTCGACACGTCAACTCGAAGACGCGATCCGTCAATACCTGGAGATCTATAACGCCAATCCACAGCCGTTCTCTTGGAGCAAGTCGGCTGATGAAATTCTGGCCAGTCTCGAACGGTTCTGTATGCGGGTCACGAAGGCCGCGGGCGAAGCATCATGAACATCAACACCGACGCAATTGATGAAGTCGCCTTGGCACTTCTCTACCTGACCCTGCATGACCGATACCGTGCATGGAAGGGTTTCGACTGGGATGTACTGAACCGGCTCTACGAACGAGGTTTCATCGAAGACCCGGTCAACAAGACGAAGTCCGTGATCTTTACCGAAGAAGGATTGCGCGAGTCCGAGCGGCTCTTTAATCAACATTTCGTCATTCCAGAAAGACCGGGAAATTGATTCAACGAACTTCTAACTCACGACACTAGCGACGCGGCCTTTACTTGCATGCGAGAATGCTGTTGAAGATGGGTGCCCAGGGGCAGCTTGCTAACGCCTATTCCTTCCGCTTCCAGGGGGGCCGTCAATGTTGAGGGTCACTAGGATGGGGTATCATCAAAAAACATTAGGATACCTACAGACAAAGTGCTGATGTTACTTATGTAAAATCACGACGGTTTTCGCTTACCGAGATACGTGAGTTCACGGACTTTTGAAGGATGACGGGCATGAGAGCGTGCTTTACTGGTCTTCATCAAGGGTAAGCGCCGCCTCGTAATCTTGGCCTCCGTAGAAGACACCAACGATCGAAACAACCTCTTTCTCCACCGTATAGGCGATGATGGTCCGCTTGCGGAAATGAGTGACTCGAAGTCCGGGCAGCAAATCGTCACGTGCGACACCGCGCGCTGGGAATGTCTGGAGCTTCATGCAGAAATCGACGATCGAATCAACGTATCGTTCGGCCGTCATCGGAGCGCCCGCGTTTGCGATGCGCTTTTCAATGCTCTGCAGCTGATCGAGCGCTTCGGGCGCAAACTGAACGCGCCAATTCATTCGTGGCGCGTGCGAGATTTTTTCAGTTCGGCACGTACCTGGTCTGCTGATAGTGCACGGCTTGGATCGTCCCGAAGTGCTTGCGCTGCAGGAACGACTTCGTTTCGTAACCATGCTTCAACGGCACGGTCACGCTCGCGGAGCAAGCGAAGCGCGTCTCGCAGCACCTCGCTGTCAGACGCGTAGTCGCCGCTTGCGACCTTTGTGCGGACGAATTCGGCCATCTCGTTGGGTAAAGTGATGCTCATCTGCTGCGTTGTTCTCATGGCAGCCTCCGGTCAGTAGGATTTAATCCTACTCGTCTCCGCCCTCGCCTGCAACGATCCCTGCCCAGCAGAAATCTGCTCGCCCACCCTCCTACGGCTCTGCCAAAAAAGAGGGGCAATACTATTTATGTAAAATCATTCTGCAAGTCCCTGGGCTTGCCGGTCAACGCGGTTGACCGGGCCGATTCTTCGCAATCTGCTCCCGCCTCCGCGTGAGCCGGATCTTCTCCTGACTTGCGCCGTACTCAGCTTCCGCAGCGGTGACAACGCCAGTGGTTGCGCCATTAAGATCCACGCGCACAGTACCTTCGACGAGACACGTCCAATAGCGTTGGCCACGACACCAAAGCTTCACGCCGTTTCGAGCGTCTCGTTCGCCGAGTCCAAGCGACGCGCTCTCGCAAGCACGTCCTTAAGAATCCCGATCTTGAGCGGGACCTTTGGTTCCGGACTGCGCGGAAACGCCCACGGGAAATGTCGTTGCAGCATAGTGACTGCACGCGCGGCTGCGTCGGCAGACGTGCGCCGAGGCTTCGGTGGCTGCTTGATTTCCCGCGCGACGTCCACTGGTTGTGACGTCGAGCGTGGAGCCACCTCTTTGCCCTTCGCGCCCTGGTTCAGCTGCGCCTTAAGCGCAACGAGCTGTTCGAATCCCATGGTGCATGCCTGAAATCAGTCACCAGATTGTACCGTGCCGAGCCCAGCCGAAACTCTAGCTCAAGCCCGTTGGGAAAATCAAAATGCCGGTTGCGCGGCGACCAAACATTGTCATACGTCGTTTCGAGCGGCGCGCCGCAACAACCGCGGGTCGGTCTCCCATTCATCGCGCGTCCCAATCTCGATCTGCGCGAAGTCTGGATGACTGGGGTTGAGCAGATAGTTAGTTTCGGCAGGAACGACCGCGCTCGGCACCGCAAGCACCGCGCTCGTTCGCTTCTGCGCCCACTTAGCACCAATCTGTTGCAGCTCGGTCCGTGCACTGAGCTCTCTCCAGTCGCGCGGCAAATTCGCAGCATCGACGCGCTCGATCAGGGTCTCAGGAATTCGCGCCGGGATCATCACATACCGCGCCCGTAGCGGTGAGTCCTGCACGAGCATCTCGAGGAGCGCAAGCGATTGTGTCTGTGCTGTATATACGAGCGCCACCCCTTTCGGGTTCCACCGCCCACCATAGAGGCGCGCACCTTCGCCGGAAAAGGCGCTATCAGCATACCGCTCTGTCACTACCCGCCATGCCATCAAGGTCATGCAAAAACACCATGCTCGATGCGCCCAAGCGTATCCATCACGCTATCGGCACCAATGTCCGTATCGAGAAGACTGAGCGGAGTAGCATCGCCTAGTGCCGCTGCCGGCATCTTGAGCCACCCGATCGCCAGATCGAGATCTTCGAATACTTCCGCCGCGCGCGCCGCGACACGCGCGAGTCGTATCAACTTGGCCGACTCCTCGCGGCTGAAAACGCCTTCGCGCTTGCGCCGCGCCAAGGTCCGCTCGGGAATATCGAGCGCCTGCGCCAGTTCTGACTGCGAAATCGCGATGGATTTGAGCATTGAGTCGAGCGCTTGGGAGGAGATGCCGTGACGGACAATATCCACCCATTCGAGGCCCGATCGGGGCGCGCGGCGCAAAACCGAGCGTCCACCCAACAACGAATCCGCCGAAATTTTGCTGATGACGGCCATAGCACCTCCTGCCATTTGGCATCTATGTTACACCAAGTTGGCAGCCTCACGCGCTGACTCGCTTCGCCGGGCTGAACGAGTCGACCGACGTCGCGGGCGATTCGTAGGTACGGCGGTCAGGCAAGGTACAGGAGGCCATTGGCAGCGGTGCCGGCGACGCGATGAACCAAATCAAAGGCAGGGTCGGGCAAGTAGCCGGGACCACCCAAGAGTTCGCGGGCCGCACGGTCGATATGGTCCGAGATCAGACCGGCGAAAATCCGCTGGTCGTGCTGGGCATCGTTGGGATCTCGAGCTTTTTGCTAGGTTTGCTCATCGGCAGTGTAGGCGCGACGAGAAATTTAATTCGGTGAGGACCGCGCTCACCCATTGATTGAGTCAAAGGGGTCGCGCGGCGCTCGCCGCGCGCCTCAATACAGTCCGCATACTCCCTGATTGAACTATCCACAGGCATCCGAAGGGCCTACGCACCACGCAGTTTGGGTCATCAGCCGATCGACGCCGATACGCGCCGTCCACATCATGGTTCTGCCGACTTCGAGATTATTGCACGGCTTTTCTGGGGCCTAGGCTACGCAACCGAAGCTGCCGCGGCCGCAGTTCGGTTCGGCTTCCAGTCCCTTCAGTTATTCGAGATTGTGTCAAACGCTGGCATAGCCAATGAAAAATCGATGCGGGTGATGGCAAAGCTCGGATGCTACGCGACCCAAACGGCGATTTCGACCATCCGCGGGTTTCGGAAGGGAATCCTCTGCGCCGCGAATTTCTATACCGACTCATACGGAGCCGATGGCCGTACAGTCCGCGGCAATCAGCGTGTGAGGTCGAGTCCGCCATACCCTGTCCCGTCATCCAAGCGCGTTCGAAGCACGTCCGCGTAGGCAAGCCGTTTGCCATTCCAAGCTCAGGCGTTGCCTTGGCGCGCCGGTATTGATCGGCCGAATGGTAACTGGATCGAAATTTCTTTCGACTTTTTGACTCTACTCGGCAATCGTGCCTCAGCGCGCATCACGGCTGCAGCTGTTCACCGAAAAACACGACAGCTTGCGCGGGCCCGTCCGCGGCAGTAATGGAGACGCCTTCACAATCCGGCCGGCCATGAAACACCGGAATTGCTGGACCGTCGGGACCGAAGCGCTGACCCAGGTACCGATCGCGCCACTAATCGGTAGGAGGAACAGCGTCTGACCGGACAGAAGCGGAATAGCATAGAGAACGACAATTATCTTGGCCGGTCCTTTGACAGTTACCTTGGCCGGTGGTGAGGAGTCGAAGGCGGCGTAGCCGCCGGAGACGACGAACTACCGGCGGCGCCGGAGTAACGGGGTTTTACGATGGCTGATCGCGTCGAACAAGAAGCGAACAGCCATGCCTGGAACCTACGTGACGGACCAGCAGGTCCGACTCTATATGAGTAAGCGCAAACATCACACTCAGGAAGTCGCCGCGGCGATGGCGGGCATGAGCGTTCGCACGGCCCGGCGCATCGAGCATGAGGGCCGTCTGCCGTCGCAGAAGCCATCACGCGCGTGGCGTACACGTCACGATCCGTTCGCGGAAGTTTGGGAGAGCGAGGTCGTGCCATTGCTGCGCCACGCGCCCCGGCTCAAGGCCATCACGTTGCTGTGCAAGCTGCAGGAGGCGCATCCGGGCCTCTTCCCTGACAGCATGCGGCGTACGCTCGAGCGGCGCGTCAGCCAATGGCGCGCACTCGAGGGCCCTGGCAAGGAGATCTTCTTCCCGCAGCAGCACTTGCCCGGCGTGCAGGGGCTCTCGGACTTTACCGACATGCGGGATCTGCGCGTGACGGTCGCCGGTGCGCCCCTCGATCACCGGCTCTATCACTTCGTGCTCGCGTTCTCGCACTGGGAATATGCCTATGTCGTCGAAGGTGGCGAGAGCTTCGAGGCCCTCTCCACCGGATTACAGAACGCGCTGTGGCAAGCCGGCGGCTGCCCGCATGAGCATCGCACCGACAGCCTATCGGCAGCGTTCAAGAATTTGCAGACTGAAGAGGACTTCACGGCTCGCTATGACGCACTGCTGGTGCATTACGGCATGGCCGGCACGCGCAATAACGTCGGCGTGGCCCATGAGAACGGTAGTGTGGAATCCTCGCACCGCCATCTGAAGGAGGCGATCGACCAAGCGCTGATGCTGCGTGGCCATCGCGACTTCGACGATCGGGCTGCCTATGACGCGTTTGTTCGCGACGTCGTCATGCGCCGTAACCGCCGTAACGCAGCGGCGTTTAACGCTGAGCGCGAACATTTGCAGGATTTGCCCGCACATCGCACGACCGACTTCATCGAAGAGGAAGCACGCGTGACACGCTGTGGCACCTTCACCGTGCGGGGCATTCTCTACAGCGCGCCGTCGCGCCTGATTGGTCACCGTCTGAAGGTGCGCGTCTATGCCGATCACCTCGACTGCTATCTGTCCGGCGCGCTCGTGCACAGCACAGCACGGGGCTCGCATGCGGCCAATAGCCGCCGTCGCAAGCTCGACTACCGGCACTTCATTGAGGCGCTCAAGCGCAAGCCCCAGGCGTTCAAGGGGCTAGCGTTTCGCGACGACTTGTTTCCGCGCGAGGCGTACCGCCGGACGTGGGAGCGGCTTGAGGCTCGGCTCACGCAGCGCGAAGCCTGCAAGACCATGGTCGGCTTACTGGAACTGGCCGCGAATCACGGAGTCGAGGCCGTTCTTGCTGAGCGGCTCGAGGCGTTGCTCGCCGCTGGCGAGCTGCCCGATCTCGAGCAACTACAGAATGAATTTGCGCCGCGGCAGGCGCAATGCCCAGACGTGGCTGTGGACATGCCGACGGCCGCTCTCTATGACACGCTGCTTGGCGAGGAGGCATCGGTATGAACGCGCCCGCAATTTACGATGCCGCCCGTATGGGGCTGATGCTCACCGAGTTGCGCTTGCCGACGATCGCGCGGCTATGGTCCGAGTTCACACAGCGCTCCGACAAGGAAGGCTGGCCATCGACGCGCCTGCTCGGCGCGCTGCTCGAGCACGAACTGGCCGAGCGCGCGAAACGGCGCATCGAGCGGCATCGCGTCGAATCGCATTTGGACCCAAGCAAGACGCTCGAGGCCTTCGACTTCGGCTTGGTACCAATGGTGTCCAAGGCACATGTAATGGCGCTCGCGAGCGGCGACTCGTGGCTCGAGAAAGGCGCCACGATCCTGCTGTTTGGGCCACCGGGTGCCGGGAAGAGCCATTTAGGCTCCGGCATTGGTCATGCGCTGATCGACGCCGGGTACCGGGTGCTGTTCACACGCACCGGCGAAATCGTGCAGAAGCTGCAGGCGGCACGCCAAAGCCTGCAGTTGCCATCGATGCTCGCCAAGCTCGATCACTTCGATCTGATCATCCTCGATGACCTGTCGTACGTCAGAAAGGACCAGGCCGAAACGAGCGTGCTGTTCGAATTGATTGCGGAAAGATACGAGCGTCGAAGCCTTCTCATCACGGCCAACGCCGCGTTCTCCGGCTGGAATGATGTCTTCCCCGATCCCTCAATGACGGTCGCCGCCATCGACCGACTGGTGCATCACTCGACGATCTTCGAGCTGAACGTGGAGAGCTACCGGCGTCGCAGTGCCGATGACAACAAGCGCGCGCGGCGGCGTCAATTACCCCACCCCGAATCGGAAGGAGCGACAACTATGCCGAGCTGAGCAGCGACAACTAACCCCGTCGACCGGCCAAGATAGTTGTCGCCCGGGCGGCCATCGTAATTGACAATCTACAATAGCAATTTCGGCACCGGCCGCGAGCGATACATCGAGAATCGTCACAGGCGTCGGCGGTATCGCGGGCGAAACCACGCCGCCGAAGTTGCCGACCGGTACCCTAATGGTCGCGCCCGCCTGTGTCACGACCGGCACTTCTTCGGGCTCGACGATCAACGGAGACGGCGCGATGCTTTTCTTCTCGCGCGACAGGTCTACGAAGATCTGAAGCGAGTGAACGGTCTTGCCGGATTCAGCCGGAACTTCATCGTGAGCGATGCCGGACCCGGCCGTCGTCCAGTGCAGTCCGCCGGGTCGGATCAAGTTTCGCGTACCGATCGAATCCCGGTTGAGCACGCCCGTCTCCGAGTCAAGAAAGACGTACGACACGGCGCACATGCCGGCGTGACGATGGGGCGGAAATGTTGGCGCACTCATCCAGGCGTGATCGACTCCAAGGAAGGGATCAAGCATGCCTTCCGGGTTGCGCACGGCAAGCGCGCGAAAGTGCTCACCGTGCGTGAATGCTTTGACTGGTGCGAGAGAGAACATCGCTTGCCTCACGCGACCGACGCTTCGTCGAGGGAAGGATAGTCCGTGTAACCTACCTCCGTTCCGGGGGGCTAAGCTTGGCGGCCGTTAGGGGCACCGCCGGCCAGGCAGCGCAACGGCCTCTTTCAACGGTCTTGTCGAGTCTCCCCTTGCTCCATCGAAAGCAGACGGCCCGCGGTGACGTCATCAAGACCCTCCTGAATCAGGCGTCGCTTCTCTGCCTCGCGCGCAAGAAACTGAACCAGCGCCTTCTTGATAATCCACTGGCGGGGCCGTTCAAGAAGCTCCGACAACGCGTCTAATTCCTGAGCAAGGAAGATCGCGCTGTTTTACCGGGAGCAAAACGCCCGCTCAAGGCGGGCGGTGAATGCTGCGGACTAAAGTGTCGAGCCAGATTGGCAACCTGCGCGCGATCGCAATTACGGCTTCGCCGTATCGTCCGTGGCGTCCTTCAAGTCCTCCTTGGCGTCACCGACGTTCTTACGCGCTTCGCCCTCGACCTGCTGCGCGTCGCCCTTTGCTTCCTGCACGGGGTCGTTCGTCACTTTGCCAACGCCCTCATTGATCTTGCCTTTGACCTTCTCGCCGACGCCCTTAACCTGATCTTCATTCATAGTCGCTCTCCGGTTTGCCTGCGGCATGCAGGTGTCCTGCGGTCAGCGCAAGTTAGATGCCGCGTCGTGGGCGCCAGCGTGCCAGCCGAGCGCGCGCCTACTATATAGAACGATTTGAAGCGTGGGCTACGAAATCCCTACCACAATTCAATGGTGATAATTCGTATTTTCACGCTTATTCCCCTATAGATGGCGAAATATTTGCATTCAGACGCAATTAAATTCTGGTCTCCGCGACGCTTAGAGTACGGTCATCAACGCGGAGTAGAAAGTAAGCGTGCTGTCGTGATTCGTATCACGGTTGCTGCTCGTCAGAAGGAGGCCCATCAAGAGTTGAGATGCGGCTTGCCGCGGATCCCTGTCGGACGATTGCGCGCTATGCTGTTACGGGACTAAGCATTAAAGGGCCCGATATGCCGTCGAACAGAGCCGACCGGTTGGCGACCGGGGTGCGGAGGGAACCGCGCTGTCGAGTTTGCGCCGCCGGCCAGACCGCAGCGCCTGCGTCTGAGTTTACGCCGTGACGCGGTAAGCCGCCCGCGCTATCATGGTGGGCATACGCAACGGGGTGACGCATGGGAAATATTTGGACCGAACCCGCCCTTAGCGGGCATGACACAAAGGAAGAGGCGGAAGCCTACGACGCGTGGTTTCGCGAAGAAGTGCGCATGTCACTCGAAGAACAAGGTGCGGACATTCCTCACGATGAAGCGGTGGCGTGGATGCGCGCACGTATTGCCGAGCGGCGCAAGGTGACGAATGATCGTTGACTGGCGCCCGCGTGCGGTACGCCGACTCGACAAAATACACTCGCACCTCAGCGAAGAAAGCTTCCTCGCGGCCGACGCAGTATTCGACACGATTGTCGCGGCGGCCGCAACATTACCCAACCACCCGTACGCCTACCGCGAAGGCCGCGTGCCGAACACGCGCGAGATGGTCGTGCTTCCAAATTACATCATTGTCTATCGCGTAAAGCGCGACCGCATATTGATCGTGAATGTGCTCCACGCGCGCCAACGCTATCCGTGATCGAGATTGGGTCCGGCGACCGGGCGGTAAGGGCCGACGCCTGCGATGGATCGATGCGACGTTGCCGGTATCTAACTGCGCCTCGTCAATTCAATTAGTTGCCCTAATGAAAATGCGATAATTCCTTTCATGTCAAATAAAGTCAGCTGGGCAAAGTGAAACACGCCAGCACAGGGGTCATCTCATACTAAACCGGGTGCCTCGATTCCCATATGAAATCGACGCAGGAACTGCGATGGATTGATCCTACTTGCTACCGCCGTCACGCCCAAAGGCCCGGGCCGCGTCATGCGGCGACAAGAACGGCCGTTTCTTGCCTGAACGCGAGCCGGTTCGAGATGCAAACAGTGTCCCTGTGCGTTGGCCCACGCAGCCCGAATCATCGTTGGTGGACCGCCCCCCATCTCGACGCGATCCGAGAACAACTCTGGCGGCCACCGAGTCAAGTCCTACAAACCATCAACCATTGCGCTCTCCTTAACCTCAAGTGCCAGGATTGGTTCGCATTACCTCACTTCCTATCTAGTGAGTAACGGCCAGGGCCTGTTGCGGCGAGCAGCAACAGGCCACCCATGATGCTAACGTTCTTGTAGAAATTGATCATGTTTGCGTACTGCGCCGTGCCCGTCATGGTCCAGTAGTGGTGGCCTATGAACGCGGTGCCGAGTGTATATAGACCCAGCAGCAAAGCCAGTGGGCGGGTGTAGAAGCCGACGATGATCGCGATGCCTACCACGAATTCCATCACGACCGCGACAACCGCAGAAAGCATCGGCGCGGGTGCGCCGACCGAAGTCATATAGCCAACAGTGCCTGAGAAGCCCGTCAGCTTCGGCCAGCCAAAGAGCACAAAAAGCGCCATCAGGAGCACGCGAGCGAGGAGAAGAAGTGCGTCCTTGCCTTGATCGAAAGAGAAGTAGCGCATGGAAGGTTGGGCCTCGCGTAATAAAAAGTGTTTGTTACATAGCCTGTCAACAGTTCGGCGGCCGACATCCCGGATTCTCGGCGATTTCGGGTTTGCTGACGACGGGTCTCTGCTTCCATCGTGGCTAACGATGATCGCGCTCAGATAGATTTGGGTGCGCGAAAGCTGCTGGCCTCAAGGGTTTGGCTGAAGGCGAAACCATTCAAGAGAATCGATTCAAGCCAGCAAAGGCGCATACAGGCGCCGCGTTGGCGTGTCTTTGCCTACCACTATTGGCCGTTCGAGCGCCGTGGGCATCGCGCCTGGGCAGCATCGAATTGTCCGATCCGATTCTTTTTAGCAAGAGAACTGCGCGCAGCTCCGCAGTGGGAAGCGCAGACCCGTTGCCGTCAGCGGTTATAAAGGGCCGCGAGGATTGTGTTCGGTGCTTCATCAGCCTTTCTCCCAGCGAAAGCACGTTCTGCTCGTCGGCAAGTCACCGCACGTAAGATTGCACTGGGGCCGCCGTCAATGATTTGACTGCATCGATGCGGAAACGTCAAACGCAAAGCGCGCGTTGTAGGGCTTTTTCCGTTGACTGCTCGTCTTGAAGATCAGTTAGATCGCATTCGACCGTGTGCATCCGAATTCTACGTCGATGGCCGGGAATCTGTTAGTTCATCACGACCGTCATCGTCGCGCGCTGGATACCGGTATTGACCAAATCGAAGGGCAACCGCACTGATTGCCAACACTGCTATGCCCAGTGTAGTAAGCAGAACATGTTGGTCCGCCGTGTCGGCCCGGTTGAGGATGAGATCTCGCGCGAGCGACGCCATCGCGATATAGAGCGGAAAACGCACCGGCAACTGCCCAAGACGTAGATATCGTGCGTCCATTGCAAGGACTTCAAGATACAAGAACATCAGCAGAAGGTCGGTGAGCGAGACAGTGCCGGCCCTCAGGACCTTCCAGGTCTCTTGAGCCATGGCGAAGGCCGTGGCGAGGCCGATCAGGATCAGCACCGTCAGCTCGACCACGTTTATCACGTGGTCGAATCTTCGTCGGACGTTTTCGGTCAGGCCTTGTGTAAAGTGTTCTCTCATTGAGGACCGTGCAGTGTTGGAATTTAACGCAGCAACGATAAGTCTGGAAGCTCAGAAGCATCATCGTTGGCGGGTGCTTCAAGACAGTCTTCTTCCTTGCCGCGAGCGACGTACATCCTTTCCAGGATTTCAGGAATGCATGTCTTCAGCAACCTCACGATTGCACGTACCCGCGGCGGCACCGGGCGTTGTGCCTGGATCAGGAGGTTCAGCTCGAAAGACGGTACCTCGTACCGAGGCAGAATCCGGACGAGCCGGCCGTCTGCGAGCGCATCGGCGCAAGCCAGATCCTCCAGCACGCCGATCCCGACGCCGGAGAGAATCGATTCATACACAGGCCGCCAATGACTGGTCCTGATAGCAGTGCGAATCGACGCGTTTTCCACAACGGTCGCGTCGTGCCGGAGCGGCAACTGGTCCGTGCCGAACATGGCCTGTACCCGAATGAACGGATGCCTGATCAGGTCCGACGGCTCCAGAATGAAGCCCTGCTGGCTCAGGTAGCCCGGCGCGGCAACAAGTGTACGCCCGATCTGCCCGAGTTGACGGGCAATGAACGCGCCTTCTCCAAGCGGGCCCAGACGAAACGAAATGTCCACGCCCTCGGTCACGAGGTCGGCTACCCTATCGTTCAACACCAGTTCCAGTTCGAGCTGCGGATATGCCGCGCGTACGAGCGCCAAGGTCTTCGTGACGACGGTCTCGCCAAAGCAGTGAGGCGCCGCGAGGCGAATCGTTCCTCTGATTGCTTCCTCATCATTCGACATTTCAGACACCGCTTGTTCTACTGCAGACAGAATTCTCTTGCTACGCTCATAGAAGGCGATGCCGTCGGGCGTGCAATTGAATGCGCGGGCACTGCGAAGCAGGAGCCGGCAACCGAGATATTTTTCGAGCCGCTCGATGCGCTCGCTCGTGGCCGGCTGTCCGATGCCGAGGTCTCTCGCCGCGTTGGAGATACTCCCGCGTTCGACGACCCTGACGTATATGCGCATGGCTTCCAGAAGATTCACTTTATTCGCCCCGCCTTTGCGCCGTCACAATTATGAGACGCCGGGCCTGCGCGCCACCGATGGTCTGCTCCTGTCGATTCCTTCCAATTTGCCTTTTTCATTCTCTAGCCTCGATCGTTGTGCGCGGGTCGCGGCATCGCGATTTCGAATCGTGTATTCGATGGAGGAAAGAGTACGGCTGGAGCGCCTGTCGCGGAGTGCACAGATCGGGCTGGCTCCCGTCATTACAGTTTTTGATACGATCTCGGCACCGGGCGACAATCTGTCGGCGCGAGCGCGCCCGCGCCAGGAAGGCGGCCAATACCACTCATGCAGCGGACGTCACGGGAGCCGTCGAATGAATCTCTACGAGAAGCTTGCAGACGACATCGAGCGGTCGATCCGGCAAGGCGTGTACCGCCATGGCGAGCGCCTTCCATCGGTTCGTCAGACAAGTCAGCAACATCGGATCAGCGTCACGACGGCCATTCGCGCGTACTTGTTACTCGAAAGCCGCGGCTTGGTGACGAGCAAACCCCAGTCGGGCTATTTCGTCAATTTCCACGGCGACGCGGACGAGCGGAAGCTGCTCGAGCTACGGCCGTCGAGACCGATCCCGATCTCGTCGCCAGTGGACGTCAGCCGATTGGTGCTCTCGACGCTGCGTTCGATCGGTGTCGACGATGCGGTACCGCTCGGTTCGCCCTACCCCGACCCCAGTCTGTTTCCGTTCGAGCGGATCAACCGCTATGCCTACGACGCCGGACGGGGCAAGGCGCAATGGGGCGTGACGGATGCGCTGCCGCCGGGCAACGCGAAGCTCGTGCGGCAAATCGCGCGTCGCTACCTCGAGAACGGCATGGCGGTCGATCCGAATGAGATCATCATTACGGTCGGCGCGACCGAGGCCATCAATCTATGTCTTCAGGCGGTCGCAAAACCCGGCGATGTGATCGCGGTCGAGTCACCGACGTTTTATGCCATGCTCCATGCGATCGAACGCATGGGCATGAAGGCAATTGAAGTATCGACTCATCCGGAGTACGGCATCGATATCGAGGCGCTTGCCGCGATCGTCAAGTCGCAGACGGTCACCGCCTGTATGGTCATGCCCAATTTCCAGAATCCGCTTGGTTTCCAGATGCCGGACGATCGCAAGCGGGAGCTTGTTCAATTCCTAAACGCGCAGGACATCCCGGTCATCGAGAACGGCGTCTACAACGAGCTGCACTTCGACCGCGCCCACCCGAGCACCTTGAAGTCTTTCGACACCAAGGGACTGGTGCTTCACTGCTCCTCGTTCTCGAAGAGCCTGACGTCGGCTTACCGGATCGGCTGGGCGTTGCCGGGCCGCTATCGCGATCGCGTCGAGAAGCTCAAGTTCCTGAATACGCTGACCTCGCCGGCGATTCCACAACTGGCGATAGCGGAGTTCCTCGAACGCGACGGGTACGAGCATCACCTGAGACGGGTGCGGAAGGCGTATGCACAGCAGGCCAATCTGATGAAGGCGATCGTTTCGCGTTTCTTTCCCGAGGGGACGCGCATATCCAACCCCGCGGGGGGATACGTGCTGTGGATCGAATTGCCGTCCAGTGTCGACGCGATGCGTCTCTACAGGCTCACGCTCGATCAGGGCATCACGATCGGTCCGGGCTACATGTTCTCGGTTTCCGAGTCGACCTACCGGAATTTCATACGGCTCAACTACAGCAGCCCTTGGTCGAGCGAGATCGAGCAGGCCGTGATTACCGTCGGCAAGCTCGTCGCAACGTGTGCTCGCTAGCGTCTCCCGCTTTGTCTGCTTCACGGGCCGGCACACCGTCAGCCCCCGACAAGCGACATGCGGACCGTCGGATAGACTCGTCCTGATCCCTTCTTTCGCTGCGTCGACCGAAGTTCGGAGTAGCGGTCATCGCGCTGGACCCACCGGCTGCGGACGGCCACGGCCAGTTGTTCGACCGACGCGGTATCCGTGAGCCATGGCGTAAGGTCCGCACCTTCCTTGGCGAACAGGCATGAATAAACCCGTCCGTCGGCGGACATGCGGGCGCGCGAGCACGAACCGCAGAAGGGCTGCGATACGCTCGCAATGAATCCGACGTCACCTTCACCGCCGGCATGGCGATAGTTGACCGCGGTGCCCCTCTCCTCGGCAACCGCGTGAGGAATCAAGCGAAACTCCGACTCGACGACGTCCCGAATCTCGCGGGCCGTCATCACGTTCGCGTTCGACCAATCCGCCGCGCCCCCCACGTCCATGTACTCGATGAAGCGCACCGCCACGCCGGTGCCTTTGAAAAGCCGCACGAGTGGCAAAATCTGGCTGTCGTTCACGCCTCGCTCGACCACGGTGTTCACCTTGATCGGATCGAGACCGACCGCGCGCGCCGTCTCGATCCCCTTCAGTATGCGAGACACAGGTATGTCGATATCACTCATCCTGCGGAACACGGCGTAATCGACGGCGTCGAGACTGACCGTCACACGATCCAGACCGGCGTTACGAAGCGATTGCGCCTTCGCGGCAAGAAGGGAACCGTTCGTCGTGAGCGCGAGTTCCATCGCCTTGCCGCTTATGGTCGTCACTTTCGCGAGCTGCTCTATCAGCGATTCGAGGCCACGCCGTAAGAGCGGCTCGCCACCGGTGATACGAATCTTTTCCACGCCGAGCAATGCGAACGCCCTCGCGAGCTTGAGCATTTGCGCGAACGACAGGCGTTCCGAAGACGGCAGAAATGGATAGTCTGCACCGAACGTCTCCCGGGGCATGCAGTAGGTGCAGCGAAAATTGCATTGATCGATAACCGACAGCCGCAAATCCCGCAGGGGACGATCCAGCCTGTCGAGAATGGGCGTGGCTTGACCGGCGGATAGGCGATCACGGGACGCCGTATCCGCTGGTATCGGCTGGTCGATTATCTTCACGATCTATTCGAGAATGAACTGCGAGTGGTAGGGCCGGGGAGCGGCCGTCAATGTTCCGAGCGAAGCGCGTGCGCCCGGCGCATTAGCTGTCCTGCAGGATAGTCGCTTGGCGGGTGCCTGCGACGCACAGTTCGCGTCGACATCCGGAAGCACAGTCTTGCACGCCCACCCCGACGCGGACCCACGCACCGCACAATCAAGTCAGTTGATACGGACGTACGGGTACGACCTCGTCGGGAATCTTGCATCCACGCAGCTCCAAAATGGATCGTTCAATGTTGCGCGTAATGGCGTCGAGCGCCAGCTCATTCGGCGCGACGGAAAACGGCACTGCGACTTCACTCGCGATCGCTTCCAGCGCGATCAGCGTATATGAGATGAAAACACAAAGCAGAGGCGTGAAAAATTCCGTCGAATCGACGAGACCGAACGGGAGCAAAATGCAATAGGCGTAGACGGTCCGATGAAGCAATACGCTGTAGGAAAACGGAATAGGCGTCGACGCGATTCGCTCGCATCCGCCAATTGCCTTACCCAGTTCGTTGATTTGTGCGTCGAACATCCAGCGCTTCGTCTCCGAAGCCAACGAGCGCGTCTGCAAATCGGCCACATCCCGACGAACGTCATTGAGAAGCGCCGTGGACTTGTAGAAGGTGCGGTGCAACGCCTCGGTCCGCGCGCGCCCGAGTAAGGGGAGAAGATCCGGAACCGGATCGGTTCGACGCAGCTCGTGCTTCAGCGCATAGATGCAGGCGATGAGCGTGCGGGCTATGTGCGTGCTGTCCGAGCCCGGCGGGACGTAGCACAATATCTGCGACGTCAGCGACCGCGCGGAGATCAGAAGATTGCCCCAAAGAAGGCGCGCCTCTTTGAACCGTTCATAGCTCGCGTTATTGCGAAACGCGAGAATATGGCGAGAGCGAGACCGAACAATGTGAAGGGCGCCTTTGAGCGGAATCTTCTCGCCGAAAATGCGCCCCTGCGTGAGCACGGCGGGACTGCTGACAATCCCCATGAAAACCAGCTGCGGGATAATCGATTGCAACACAGAACCGTTCCGGACGAACAGCAAACGGAACCAGTTCTAGTTTGACCTCACGATCATGATTTGCTCTCTCGATGTACCGATAGCGCCGTTGGCGTCAGTGATACCCTGCGCCCCCTTCCCCACCGCCCCGGAACACGCGGATCTGGCCGAACATCGTTCCGCCTTCACTGACCATCTGGGAAGCCGCTTCAAGTCACTCGAGCCAGCTATTCGCGCTTGTCGGGACGGTCCGGCTTGGCAAAGTGCGCGTTGTAAGTGGCCATGAAGCTGGGCGCATAGGCGTTGGCTAGTTCGACGGTGATGATGCAGCGCAGGTGCAACTCCTTGAGTTATACGCGGAGCTCCAAAGCGCTTGCATTGAAGGTCCAACGGTTGGCGGAGGATATCGTACCGAACGCTCCGGACTCTCAACCCATGCGCCTGTTCGATCTTCACAGCAAGGACCTCGTCGTGCGACCTTCGGTGCATTTTAGCCCGCTCCTCGCGCAGCCATCGGATGCAGAGGCAAGTCGCCTTCGACAAGCCATTTATCAAGCACCTCCCCAAGCGCAACTTCCGGACATCATCCTCGAGACAGATAGCGCCACGCGATTTAGCTGGTTCCTGCTTGGACGCGAGCCGCGCTCTCGGGGCGAATTGTTAATGGTTTACGCAGCGGTGCCCGCGCACGGCACCTCGCTCTCAGCGGCGGAACTGTGACGAACCCTCGAACGACGCCATCCGGCAGATAATGAACCGTCTTTGCACAGCTTGCAGTCGATACGCATGGATTTACGGCTTTCGCGATGGGTCTGGTCCGCGCATTGGGATTCGATCTCTTCCCTCGCCTATCCCATCTTCGGGTCGTCGGCTTCCCGTTCCTCGCAATCAGGACGTTCCAGAAGAGGTTTCCGCAATCACGGATCGTGATGTCCGGACCGACCTCATCGTAGAGTTTTGGGACGAGTTTGTCAGGATTGCTGCCTCGATTCGCTCTGGAAAGTGCACTGCTGTGCGGGCCCTCACCCGTTTTGGGTCTGCGGCGCGCGGACAACCCGTTTATGAAGGCGACGTGCACATCGGGCGACTATTCCGCACCGGTTAGCTGTCTCGCCCGCGCTGACATTGCTCACGAATATTTTGATGGCGTGGAACACCACGCATATGCAACGTGCGCTCGAGAGGCCGCAAGCCTCCGGACATGAATTGCCGCAACCGATTTGAGGCGAGACGGATTGCGCCGACTTATCTTCACACGCGTCTTCGCATGTTCGCGGTATCTAACGACGCATTATAGGTGTTGACGCAGAGTTGGTAGCTTTGCCAAAGATTCCTTCGACGTAGGAGCCTGAGCACTGATCCGAAGGCATGTTCTCTCGCATCCTTGTATAGTAGTCGGCGATCGCAGCACTTTGGACCACCGCCGCGCCTCTACCCAAGTCGATGGATTGGACGATAAGGGAAACGATGAAATACAAGGACTATTACGCCGTCATGGGCGTGCCCCGAACAGCTACCGAAGCGGAGCTCAAGACCGCCCATCGCAAACTCGCGCGCAAGTTTCATCCGGACCTCAACAAGGACGCCGACGCCGAAGCGCGTTTTAAGGAGGTCGGCGAAGCCTATCAGGTGCTCAAGGACCCAGAGAAGCGTGCAGCATTCGATTCGCTCGGCACCGGCTTCAAGGACGGCGACGAGATCCGCCCGCATGCCGACGTTGGCGGCGGTTACGAGTACAGCACCGGCGGAGGCACACAGGACGCTGACGACTTCTTCAGCGACCTGTTCGGGACGCGTGCGCGCCACTCAGCAAGCCCCCACGAGCCCGGGTGGCCCGGCGAGGATCTCCACGCCAAGGTAATTGTTAGCCTTGAAGACATCTACAACGGCGCACAACGGACCGTGACGCTGCAAACGCCCGTGATCGACGATCGGGGGCGCGTCACGTTTCAAACGCGAACGCTCGACGTCGCAATACCGAAAGGCATCCTCGACGGCCAGCGACTGCGGCTCGCGGGTCAGGGCGGTGTGGGCATTGGCAACGCTCCGCGCGGCGATCTGTATCTGGAGATCGCACTCGGTACCCCCAAGCGGTACCGCGTCGACGGCCGGGATGTGACGACCGACCTTCCCTTGGCGCCTTGGGAAGCAGCCCTTGGCGCCGAAGTTGTCGTACCGACGCCCTCAGGGGACGTCACCGTGACCGTTCCCGCAGGATCGTGGGCCGGCCGGAGACTGAGACTCAAGGGGCGAGGAATTCCCGGCGATCCGCCCGGCGACTTCTACGTGATGCTGGGCATTGTGCTGCCTCCAGCGGATACCGAGGCTAAACGAGCCGCCTACGCCACCATGCACGACGCGTTCGATTTCGATCCGCGCGCGCATTTTTACGGACAATCATCATGAACGGAAACGATCCTACATATCTGCAAGGCGAGATCGTCGAGGAACGCATCGAGTTCACGCTGGTTGAGTTGTGCCGCATTACAGGCGCATCGAGCAATGACTTAGCACGATGGGTCGAAGAAGGCGCGTTCGAGCCACAGGGCGCGCGCATGGAGGAATGGCGCTTCAGTGGCACGTGCCTGCGCCGCGCCATGATCGCCCGACGGCTGACGACCGATCTGGACGTGAATGCGCCCGGTGTAGCACTCGTGCTGGATTTGCTCGATCAGATCGATACGTTGCGCAAACGGCTCGGTCGTTATCGCGATCATAGTGATACGGGAGCTGCGTGAGTAGGCCAGCCGAACGTTGATAGAAGCATCCGTTCTCGCTCTATTCGCAGCTATCGATAATCGTTGATCGATCGCTTGAACACGGCTGCGCGCCCAGTGACCTCAATCCGCCCTCTTGTCTTGGTGCTGACTTCGCGCTGTGGGTTCGGTTGCAGTGACTCGACGCGTGCCACGCGCGAACTTACTGGACTATCAATGTGCAACACTCGCCCTGTTCACTTAAAGAAAGCCTGAAGGCTGCTGACCATCATTTCCATCGCGAT
Source organism: Caballeronia sp. NK8 (assembly GCF_018408855.1). Classification (GTDB taxonomy): domain Bacteria; phylum Pseudomonadota; class Gammaproteobacteria; order Burkholderiales; family Burkholderiaceae; genus Caballeronia. The sequence goes on from NZ_AP024326.1 coordinate 561,449, forward strand.
TGCAGCCAAAATCATACCCATCAATCGTTGCGTGATGGCAATCGCCTTTGCAGATAAATATTTTGGGAGAAACGGAGCAGATACCAGAGTAATCCCGAGCACTAGCAAATGTTTTTCGATAGCATAGATCGCGCTGAGCGAGCCTAACGATCATTTTCGTATGCATTCTTGACTCCCGATTCTCTTCAGCCATCTCGTCGAAGCCAGCGCTTGTGATTTCCATACTACGCCACGCGCGATGTCGACATCAAAGCCGAGCGGCCCTCGAAACTTGACGCCTCGTCGGCCGATACTAACTATCGCGAGTTTGCCGCGTAGCTTGGACATCGAACGGTCTAAGTCGGCGTTATGATGATTGTGTACCTGCGAAGTAACCGTTGAGACAATCGAGTGCAGTCGACTTTCAACCGTTCTGTTTGCGTGCAGTTCTTTGCCGAAACCTATGCGCGAGACGGTAACCTACAGTCAAAGCCTCGGCCCTGAATGCGCCAGCCCAACCTTCAGGAGGACCTTGTGATGAGTAAAGACGACGGCCTCAGCACGGACTTCATTGCGAAGCAACGAACAAGGCTCGAGCAGTTGCAGAAGGAAATCCTTGGCAACGAGGAGAACACCGTTGCAACCGAACGACGATATCAGGAAGAACATGGGTTCGAAGCTGAGGAGCTTGAAGACGAGGCACAGCGTCGAGAGCAATATGTCTCCAATCAAGCCTTGCGCGATGCCAACGATCAACGAATCGACGATATCCAGCGAGCGTTGCAGAAGATTGACGAAGGCACGTATGGGTTTTCGGACGCGAGCGGAGCGCCGATTCCAAAGGCGCGTCTCGAGGTAATGCCTGAGGCTATCTTCACGGTTGCGGAACAGGCGAAGCGCGAGGCCGAGCGATAAGCGATGGACTCAACGGCCCGCGCCAGAATCCGACATTGCGCTCGAATGTCGATGTCCCTCGGATCGTGAACCTATTGTGAGAGATAAGCGACGATCTTACCCACCGTAACTAGCGCCTCTTCTATTCTCGAAAACCACGGACTGCTGCAGTTGATGCGGATAAAGTTTCGATATGTATTCTCGAAATTAGAAAACATGTGACCCGGTCCTACGGTGATTCCGCGCTCGAGCGCCTGTCGATAGACCTCTCCATCGCATCCACCTTGGAAGGCATCTCCACCCACAAGACGTAGCCCCCGCGCGGTTCGGAAATCCGAGTCCCTGAGGGCAAAAAATCGGTGAATCAACGCCCTGATCAATTTGGTCTGGTATGCGTAGTTCTTCCTTAGACGCCGAAGATGACGCTCATATCCCCCAGTTTCTAGAAATTCGGCGATCGCCATTTGCGGAATGGGCGGAGAAGTCAGGGTGTTTATAAATTTCAGATTCTCGATTTTGTCCCGATATACACCCGCGATAACCCATCCGATTCGGTACGCCGCCGTCAAACTCTTTGAAAAGGACGCGCATGTGACGAATAACCCTTTTCTGTCGAACTTCTTTAGCGTAGTCGGCGCAGCCTTACCGAAATATAACTCGTTATACACCGCATTTTCCACGACGGGTATCTCATGCTCGCCGAGCAATGTCATCAAGTCCTCTTTTTTCTCGTCCGGCATTTCAAACCTGAGCAGATTCTGGAAATTCGGCATGAGCATGCACGCTTTCACATGGTCCCGCTTGATCAGGCCAGACAGCGCATCTGTATCGATTCCGAGCATCGGATGGGTTGGAACCTCGATGGCCCGCATCCCCAATCGTTCGATCGCGTGCAACATCGCGTAGAACGTCGGCGACTCAACGGCGACCGTGTCGCCACGACTCGCGACTGCTTGCAAAGCCAGATTGATCGCTTCGGTTGCACCGACCGTGACGATGATCTGATTGGGATCCACTACCAGCCCGCCGTCTAGGTGACGCTTCGCAATTTGCCGGACCAGGTCGTAATTCTCTGGCGGCAGAGCGTCCCCCACGCCCCACATTTTTCGTGAACGGCCGATCTTCGCAGCTATCCGATTGAGTTTATCGAAAGGTAACGCCGCGGCATCCGGATACGGCGAACCCAATGGCACTGCATGGTCCACTTGAATCCTGCGCAGCGTCGACAGCACCAGTCTGCTGACCTCCACAGGACTGGACACTGAAACTGGCGTAGACGGAAGAATTGGCAAAACAGGCCCGTCGTCAGTGCTCGCTGAACTATCGCACACGTAGAAACCGCACTGAGGCCGCGAGGAAATGAAGCCTTTACTCTCCCGGCGCAGATATGCGCGAATGACCGTGGATATAGACCGGCCATATTGCTTACTCAGCTCCCGAACGGATGGCAAGCGCTCACCCGGCTTATACACCCCGCGACGGATAAGCCCCTCAACGTCGTCCGCAAGCTCTTCATACAGCACCATGCAAACCTCAGACAAAAAGATCAGAAGTTCAATTCGCTTGGACTGATAGAGAACAGTGCACATTTAATGCCGTTTCTTGCAACTGTACTCTACTAAATCTACCTGATCTGTAACGCATTTGCCGACAGCAATGCATCTATCGTGAAGGCTATTTAAATAGATGATAGGTACCGAACATGGACTCGCGACACTCCATTGTCCGTCTGCAAAGTAGCGCCCCTTCCGCACTTCACGGCAATCTAGTGGGTTCTCGTAGAGCTCCGCCTCAAAGGAGTACGGGGGGGCGCTGTAGATGAACCTCATTGAGAGCATGCGTATTTACGTAAGAGTGGTCGAGCGCGCCAGCATCTCTGATGCAGCGCGAGATCTTGAGATCGGTCAATCGACCGTGAGCGAGCGAATCGAGAAGCTCGAGAAGTTCCTCGGATGCCGTTTGCTACTGCGCAGCGCAAGAGCCTTCAGTTGCACGCCCGAGGGCCAGGCGTTCTATGAACGGAGCAAGACAATCCTTCAGGCTACCTCTGATGCGATAAGCGAGATTTCCGGAGATCAACAGCTTGCGAATGGCATTACGCGCATCGCAGCGCCACACTGCTTCGGAGAGACGATACTGCCCTACCTGGTTGAATACTTCCGAAGCAATTTTCCGCCGACGTCGTTGAGCTTGACCCTGAATGACCGGATTGTTGATCTGGTCACGGAGGGAGTAGACCTATCATTTCGCACCGGTCCCCTTGGAGAGGGCGCATTCGTCGCTTACCCGCTTGGAAAGGTGAGCCGATTTCTCGTCACGTCGCGGGCATACGCTGAAAAAAACAGGCTCCTCACGTCGCCAGGCGATCTGCCGTTGCATACCTTGATTGGATTCAACAACTCAGCGGATCAGATTGCGATGATCAGCGAATCAGGCGTTGTGGAGAACATACCTTTCCCAAGCGACATCAAGACAAGCCACTGGCGCCCGGCATTTGAAATGGTGCGCATGGGCATGGGCATCGGAATGTTCGAGGAGTATGCCTGCACAGAAGCATTTGACCGCGGCGATCTGGTGAAAGTACTTCCTGACCTCAAGATCGTCCCGTTGGATTTGAACCTGCTGATCCAGGCCCAACGTCCAGTGCCGCAACGAGTGCGAACGATTGTCTCCATTCTCAGGAATGTTGTTCCTAATTTCCTTCCGCGAACCGCGTGACAGCGTGACAACAGCGTTCAAGATAGCGAGTGCGATGCAGTAGCATGCAAGGCAACGAACGCAATCATAGGTCTTAGGCAAGACCTGCCAACGCCACTTCTACACGGATTTCCCACTCGTTATATTCGGTAAAACATTACGGATTAGTCGTTGACGATACTTAGCATCGGCCAACAAACAGTACTATGCTTTCTGACAGCACCTACAATGATTCATCCCATATCACACTAAGTTCGGTTCGAATAAGTCCGTCATAAACGCGCACAGAAAACATCCACGCGTTCTCGAATGCGCGACGCTGGGTCACATTGTCAGCACGACCTAATTCTTATCCGTGTTCATTCGGAGGCCGGTATGGCAAAAAGAGAGGTTCCTGGTGTTCGTCGGTACGATTCGCCGGCCGGTGGCTGGGGAGCGCTGAAAGCTACAGCGCAAGCCGTAAAGACTCAGATGGAGACAATCGAGGCACCTATCACGCTGATGCGTACCAATCAGCCTGACGGCTTCGATTGCCCCGGATGCGCATGGCCTGATAAGGAGCACCGGTCTACATTCCAGTTCTGCGAAAACGGAGCGAAAGCAGTCACTTGGGAGGCCACCACCAAACGCGTGGGCCCTGATTTCTTTGCCGCGAATACGGTTACCTCTCTACGTGGTCTGACCGATTTCGAGCTCGAAGGAATGGGGAGGCTCACGCACCCTCTCGTGTACGATCGGGCGAGCGACAAATTCCTTCCGGTGGACTGGGACGTTGCGTTCAGCCGCATCGGAGAAATTCTTCGCAACCTGACTCCCGATGAGGCCGAGTTCTACACGTCGGGTCGAGCGTCGAATGAAGCAGCCTACCTGTTTCAATTGTTTGCGCGCGAGCACGGTACGAACAATTTCCCCGATTGTTCGAACATGTGCCATGAGCCCACAAGCGTCGGGCTCCCGAGATCCATCGGCATTGGTAAAGGCACGGTCTCGCTCGACGATTTCGACGTAACAGAGCTCATCATTTCGATCGGGCACAATCCCGGTACGAACCATCCTCGCATGATGGGAACCCTCCACGAGGCCTCCCGGCGCAACGTGCCGATCATCGTCTTCAATCCTTTGCGGGAACGCGCGCTCGAACGCTTCGCCGATCCTCAAGACGCTCTTGAAATGGCCACCTTCAGTTCCACAAGAATCGCTTCGACCTATTATCAGGTCGACGCTGGCGGCGACGCAGCCGCAATCAAGGGGGTCATCAAGGCTTTGCTAGCGATGGACGCGGAAGAAGGAAACGTGCTCGATCACGATTTCATCGCCCAACACACCAACAATTTCGACGCATTCAAGGAGGATATTGAAGCGACGGAATGGGCTGACATTGAGAAAGCGAGCGGGCTCAACCGTCCGGGGTTGGAGCAGGTTGCGCTCGCCTATGCAAAGTCGAAGGCGACGATTGTCACCTATGGCATGGGAATTACTCAGCATAACCGCGGAACGGCGAACGTCAGGCTGATAGCTGACCTGCTGTTGCTGAAGGGAAACTTCGGCAAGCCCGGCGCTGGCATTTGCCCGCTCAGAGGGCATTCCAATGTGCAAGGAAATCGAACCGTCGGGATTACGGAGAAACCGTCGACTGAGTTTCTCAGCAGCATAGAATCGGTTTTTGGCTTTTCCCCACCGCAAGAGCACGGACACGATGCCGTGCAGGCGATGCAGGCCATGATCGAGCGGAAGTCTAAAGCGCTAGTCTGCCTTGGCGGTAACTTCGCCGTCGCCCTTCCCGACTCGGAGCTCGCATTTCCGGCCATGAGAGACCTCGATCTCAGCGTTCACATCGGCACCAAGCTCAATCGAACCCATCTGTTGGTCGGGAAAGAGACCTATGTGTTGCCATGCTTGGGCCGCACAGAGCTCGATATGCAGGCAGGCGGCCGTCAGTCGATTACCGTCGAAGATTCAATGTCGATGGTCCATGCGTCCTCGGGCAAGCTGATGCCGGCGTCCGAGTTCCTGCGTTCCGAACCCGCAATCGTTGCCGGCATGGCGAAAGCGACTATGCCTGCGAGCAAGGTCAATTGGGACGAACTCATCGCGGACTACGACAAAATCCGAGATGTCATCGAACGAACCGTTCCCGGATTCGAAGCGTTCAATGCACGGATCCGCGTGCCCGGTGGATTCAGATTGCCACTCCCGCCTACCGAACGTGTTTGGCATACTCCCTCCGGCAAAGCCGAATTTTCAATCTACCAAGGCGTCAAGGAGGATGCAGACGTTCTCGGCGCGGAAGGCGTGCTGCGCCTGATTACCATCCGTAGCCACGATCAATACAACACAACGATCTACGCTATGGATGACCGGTATCGGGGCGTCTTCGGAAGACGCGACATACTCTTCATGAACGAAGCAGATTTGGCGGCGCTTGGCCTCGAACATGGTGATGTCGTGGATATCGAGACAATCTGCACCGATCGGACGCTGACCCTGAGGGGAATAACAGCGATTGAGTACAAGATCGCTCCGGGCTCAGTGGCCGCATACTACCCGGAGGCGAATGTCCTTGTTCCGCTAGATTACATTGATAAAGAAAGCGGGACGCCATCCTATAAATCCGTTCCTGTTCGCGTTCGACGGTCAGAGGCAAACGCCCCTTGAACTTGTTGGCGAGGCCGTCGGCTTGTGTTACCCCAAGCCGGCGGTACGAGCGCGCCTTGCAGTGTATGCCTGTCGTTCTTGGACTTTGGGCAACCTCCTTCAGATGCGTGTATGTAAGGTTTGAACGCGAAAAACGCCTTGGAGCCGCACTAAATGGACATTTTCGACGCCTTTCATCTTGCGAGATTGCAGTTCGCCTTCACCGTCTCCTTTCATATCGTCTTTCCTGCGATAAGCATTGGCATGGCAAGCTTTCTGGCTGTGCTTGAATGGCGATGGTTGGCGACAGGAAATGCAGCTTATAGAGAGATGTTCCATTTTTGGTCTCGGATCTTCGCTGTCGGCTTTGGCTTAGGCGTGGTATCTGGCGTGGTGATGGCGTATGAATTTGGAACCAACTGGAGCGGATTCTCCGATGTTGCGGGCAACATCACGGGGCCGCTTCTGACCTACGAGGTGTTAACGGCGTTCTTCTTGGAGGCCGGCTTCCTCGGCGTTATGTTGTTCGGATGGGACCGAGTAGGTCCAAGAGGTCACTTCTTCGCCACGTTAATGGTTGCGGTCGGCACGCTGATCTCCACGTTCTGGATACTCGCTTCGAATAGCTTCATGCATACCCCTCAGGGTTTTGCAATGGAGAACGGACGCATCGTGCCAACAGATTGGCTGAAAGTCATCTTCAATCCTTCCTTTCCGTACCGGCTTACTCATATGACTATCGCGGCCTTCATCGTTGCCGCATTCATCGTCGCAGCGTGTGGCGCATGGCATCTTCGCAGGGGTCGCACTGATGAGCCGATCAAACGAAGTTTCTCAATGGCTCTTTGGATCTTGCTTTTTCTCGCGCCGATCCAGATCCTCGTCGGAGACGCCCATGGCTTAAACACTCGTGAGTATCAACCTGCGAAGATCGCTGCAATCGAAGGGTTGTGGGAAACCGAAAAAGGCGGTACTGCATTGAACCTGATCGGCTTCCCTGACATGGACGCCGAGGTCACTCGATACGCGATCTCGATCCCACACCTTGGAAGTCTTATCCTCACGCACAGCTGGACAGCGGAGATACGCGGTTTAAAGGAATTCAAGAAGGAGGATCGACCGTACTCGCCTATCATTTTTTGGACGTTTCGCTTGATGGCCGGACTGGGAATGTTGATGCTCCTCACTGCAGTTGTGGCGCTTATCCTTCGCCTACGAGGACGGTTGTATGACACTCGTTGGTTTCATGGGTTTGTCGTTTGTATGGGGCCGTCCGGCATCGTTGCACTATTAGCGGGATGGATTACGACAGAAGTCGGAAGGCAACCGTGGACGGTTTATGGCGTGCTGCGAACCATTGATTCGATGTCCCCAATCGGAGCACAGCAGGCGGGTGTGTCACTGTTGATATTTGTGATGGTGTATTTCCTAGTGTTTGGCGTGGGGATCTACTACATGCTAAAGATGATGGGTCGCGGCCCTAACCCCGTTGTGGATCAATGGGCGCACCTTCGACATCCCGTCCTTCGGAATCGGCCGCTCGACGCACTGGAAGGAGAATAGCCATGCAAATCGATCTTCCAATTATTTGGGCACTTATCATTGGGCTCGCCGTCTTCATCTACGTAATCCTTGACGGCTTCGATCTTGGCATCGGCCTTCTCTTTCCTTTCTTCGAAAGTAAAGGCGAACGAGAAGTTATGCTGAATACAGTGGCGCCGGTATGGGATGGAAACGAGACGTTCTTAGTCCTAGGCGGAGCGGGCCTGTACGGCGCATTCCCCTTGGCCTATTCAACTCTCCTTCCCGCAAACTATATGCCGCTGATCCTAATGGTTGTTGGTTTGATTTTCAGAGGTGCTGCTTTTGAACTACGCTCAAAGGCACGACGCACTCAGCATGCCTGGGATCTGGCATTCATCGGTGGCTCCGCACTTGCCTCCTTTTGCCAGGGCATCGTACTTGGCTCTTTGCTCCAGGGGACAAAGATCTTGAATGGCCGGTTCGTGGGCGAACCCTTTGATTGGCTGTCGCCCTTTAGTTTGTTCTGCGGGTTCGGTTTGATGACTACCTACGCAACATTGGGGTGTGGATGGCTCATCATGAAAACCGAAAAAGAGATCCAGGCAAAGATGCGGGCTGTGATGAAACCCCTCGTGGCCGTGCTCCTCGGCACAATAGTTATTGTCAGCATCTGGACGGTGCTCGGCCTACCTCGGGTCGAAGCGCGCTGGTTTGGAAGCGGCAACACCAAATATTTCGCGCCCGTACCGATTTTGGTCATTGCATGTGTCTGGGGTATATATTTTTCGCTCAAACGTGGTCACGAAGCGACGCCGTTTCTCCTGACGCTAGCCATTTGTTTCCTCGGATTTAGCGGGTTGATCATCAGCATCTGGCCATTTATTCTCCCTCCGTCGCTAACCATTTGGGAAGCATCAAGCGTGAGGTCAAGTCAGCTTTTCGCGCTTGTCGGGACTGCAATCGTCCTTCCAATTATCCTTGTTTACAACGCAATGCAATATCGGGTTTTCCGGGGTAAAGTACGCGAGGGAGATGCAGGCTATCACTAATTTGATTGGATCGGTTCAGTATTTCATTGGCGTTGACAAATGAGTTCGGCGTGTGACCTGAATGCTGCCAGTCCTATGCAAAAAAGAAGGCGATTATGATCGTTCGGCCCAATCAAAATTGGCTGTCATTACTTTTCGTATGGAACGGATCGGTGCTTCAATCTGTCATTCCGCAACTAATATTTATGGGAGTGGTTAGCAGTCTCGCCGTATTCACCCACGGTAAGATTTTTGGCGAAAAGATACCGCTTAACACGACACCCTTCACTCTACTCGGCATCGCTCTAGCGATATTTTTAGCGTTTCGAAACAATGAAAGCTACGCCCGATTCAATGAAGCTCGTCACCTGTGGGGTAACATTCTGATCGCCAGCCGAAATTTGGCCTCGCAGGCGTATTCATATTTTCCGACACAGATTGATCAAGTAGAATTCTGCAACCTGCTTGCCGCCTTCTCATATGCGCTTAAACATCAGCTACGCAAGACAAGTCCGAAGGAAGAGCTTACACACCTACTTCCCCCTCTTGTGGAAGAGCATCTGAGTAAAAAATTGTATGTTCCGGTTGCCATTCTGAATCTCATAAGAGATAGACTATCGCGCGTCGATTCAAATAGAAACACGGCGATCACAAGACTGCTTCTTTTGGATGCTCAGGTCTCTGAGTTAGAGAAGTCGGTGGGAGGATGTGAACGAATCGCCTCTACACCGATCCCGTTCGCTTATAACGTCCTGCTTCACCGCACTGTCTATGCGTATTGCGTGTTACTGCCATTTGGACTAGTTGATTCTACTGAGTTTTTCACGCCGCTTCTATGTGTATTCATTTCATATACGTTAATGGCGCTTGAGGCCATTGCAAGCGAAGTCGCAGACCCTTTCAGCGATGCGCCCAACGCGCTCGCGCTTGACTGCATCTCTCGAAACATTGAACGGTCTCTCTGCGAGATTTACGGTCGTGAGTTGCCGGATGAAATAAAGCCAAGACGCCCATACCTTTTTACATGACTGTAGAGGGGATTTATAAATGTCAAGCCATCTCATTATTGCAAGATTCACGAATATTGCGGACGCTGAACACGCAAGCCGAAATATTCAGATGTTCGCATCAAAAGACGAGGGATTGACGATCAATAGCGGCATCCTTTTGAAGAAGGGAAACGATGGAAAGCCTGAAGTCATCCAAACGCAGTCTCGTGCGATGTGGGGTCCGGTGATTGGTGCGGTTACTGGGACTCTCATCGGCATGCTCGGAGGGCCGGTCGGTGCAGCGTTAGGTTTTACGATCGGAACCTCTGCCGGTATCGCGGAACATGTTATGTCGGATGTATTAGACGACGAGTCGATCAAGCGTGAATTCGCCGTCCTCCCCGTTGGACAAGTCGCGCTGATATTGGAGGCCAATGAAGATACGCCTGCGCGCGTGAACACCTTCGTCTCTGAAGCCGGTGGCTCCGTCTTCCGAAGAGGACTTTGAAAACTTTTTCGAGTGCAGACAGGCACCAATGGTGGGGTAAATGTTTTAAAGCCTATGCCTTACGGCCCCACCATGCTCGCCGCAATATTCACGCACAGTCCTAAGACCGTGACGTTGAAAAAGAAAGCCAGAATCGATTGAGCAAGGACAGTGCGTCGCGCACTTCGACAACGCAGACCGATATCTGCCGTCTGAGACGCAAGCCCAATCGTGAAGGAGAAATAGAGAAGGTCCAAGTAGTCCGGCTCCAGATCCTGGTCTGGAAAATCCAACGCAGGGGACTGAGGATTTGACGCATAGAATATCCTTGCATAGTGCTGAGCAAAAATTGTTGGTATTAGGAACCATGCGCCAAAAATGGTTAATCCTGTGATTGTCGCACGCATCAACTTCGACTCGAAAACCATTCCTTTGGATGTCCCCAATTCAAGCACAATTGCAAAAATACTCGCAATTGTGGCAATCGAAATCACCGTTAATACAGTAACGGCGCTTTGATCTTCAATGGACGCGTTCGATCTGACCTCTTGCGGACTAGCCTTCAGCATGTGATACCAGATGGTTCCTAGAAACGTCCACACCCCAACATCCCAGCCAATAAGAGTACGCGTAACTCCACCGAGCGAGGCCGGCGCAGATAGAGCCATCACGAATCCGAGACCAATAGCGGCACTCAAGTGAGGACGCCGTCGCATGGCCTGAAAGAAAACTTTCATAAGTAGGCTCAGGGTTGCACAGCAAGTCTATGACTCAATGAGCGCGATACTGCCCGTTGGGATTCGATTCAGTTTCATGTCGAGCGCTTGCTCCATCACTCCAACAATGCAAAGAGCGAGCGAGTCTCGTTGCATCCGTCGACCTCCTCGGGTTGAAGTTTCAGCGGCCACTAGAATTCAGTCCCCGAAATTGAATGTTTTCCCGTCCGAGCTAGCATTTACTTCCGATCGCGCCCAGTTGGATGCCCGCTCGCGCGTCTCCACCCACGTATGAGATGGACATTGCGATTGTTGAATCAACGTCCGACGGCTCCATTCAATTGCATCTCGTATCGCTTCCTCAGGCGTAAGCCACTCCGGTTGCGTAGTCCGTGGCCAAATATCGAGAAGCGGAGTGTCTCCCTTGCTGAATTCGATCTCGGCAACCCAAGCATTCCGATCGTTAAGCCCAACACGCACTGAGATTGCGAAGCCCATAAACGTGTCGCTTACACACTTCATATGGCTCTCATGGTTCATAATTTCACCGTTTGCATTTTCTAAACCGTTCCTCTGGACAATGCGTCCAGCCAGATTAGTGCTTATTGAATTTCGACCTAAATATTGGTCAATCGTTCGAAACGCGACTTGTGCCAGTTAGACCGTTAGAACTCATGCACGTCAGATGGGGCGTTTAACATTGTCCGATACTTATCATCGGAAGATTGTTGGGCACCCCTCGCACGCTTCTCCAATTCTTGTAAAAGAGGTACTCTCAACAACATGCATTAAAGAGCCGCTTCAATCCGACGGTGGCATCTTTCCGTAGGCACCTCAACACCCCTAGGGTCCGCAAATGTCCGCCCCTCAAAATGCTGATCGAGTACCTCCGCCCGAGCGCGATCCACTCGACGAAGCGCTTGCGGAAACATTTCCTGCTAGCGATCCGATTGCCATAAGCAGCGAGCGCGAAGACCCGAAACCGGATTCGTCGAAACAACCGGACTGACCACGCGGTGTACTTCGTGAGAAACGATGTCTCATTCATGTGCTGTCGGTTAAAGCGCGATCGCTTGTGTGCGGTCCACCGCCGATCCCAGAAGATCGTCAACTATTCGATTGGCGGCGGCGACTCCTTCAGAAAGCGCTTCTAACTCACTATCGAAGCCGTCGCCCTGATCGTCGCTCAGTGTTAGACGTGGAAACGTCGGTACGGCTACCGACGATAGTGAAATCGTGACGATCGCGACGAAACCGTTTTTGAAGAGTCGATCCGACTCTGCGGCAGAGTACTCACAGTTTTGCACATGCACATTCAAGGCGAATTTCTTGCGCGACCACGATGTTTGCATGTTTGCCTCCACCCAACTGAAGAAGAAGTGCAGCCTTTCCGCCCCATAAGGTGAGGCTGGCAACAGCACTGTCTCCGATCCGTCCGCCTCACGGCTCCAACACCGGGTGCACGGTAGGATACCTGTCCAACGACCACGAGACGATTTTCACGTCGCGACGGCGTTGATTTCGTTACGTTGCAGTAAGCATGAGCGCTTAGTGAACGTTCGCCTTACTGTCCTGCGCTGCCTATCGGTTGTGGATGAACAACGACACAAGAAGATGGAAAGGAAGTACGAGTAGCCCGGTGGAAACCACACCAACGAGCCATAGTGCAATGAACCACAGTAGCTGCTTACGGTGGGGTCGGCTGCGTTCACGGTCGGCCCTGAGAATAGCGCCGCCGTCACCGACCTTGCGTTGTTGAATGCTCATGTTCGCGCTCCACGGGGGTGACGTCCGCGTAAAGATCCGAGTTCACGAAAGGGCTTCTCGTCGAACCCGAGGTCTCTGGAACTTCGCGTGCGTATGTGCTTCACTTGGGAAAATCGATCTGTGTGATCTTTGGTGCGGCCTATGTTGAGTACAATGCTCTTTCATGCTACCTGGAGGTGGTCCATGCAACAGCAGCAGGAAGAATTCGACTTTTACATCAATCTCGAAAAACCTAGCCTCGGACTTTACGTTCTCAAGGGTGCAGGCCTACCGGATTTCGCCGCGTCAGAAGCAAAACATTGGCAGTTTTCAGGGCACATTTGGCAAAGCGAACTGTCGCCCGAGATCCTCAAAGAACTCCGGGCGAATGGTCACGCGTTTCAGGAGCTGGGCAGCTGACTCGACTGCCCGGCTCCTTCCATATCGTTGACGCCCCGGCGTTCAGGATTCGCTTGCGGCAGACTCCTTCGTGCCTTGCGAGGACTTTGCCGCATTCTTCTTACTCGTTGACCTGCTCTTCTTCTCCTTCGGTTTCGCTTCCACTTCGACCTTGGTAAATGCGACCTTGTCGGTCTCCTTATCGTAGCTCACGTCAACCGTGTCGCCCGACTTAAGCTTGTCGCCAAGAATCTCCTTCGCGAGCCGCGTCTCCAGTTCCTGACGGATCTGGCGCTTCAGTTCGCGCGCTCCGAATTCGGGTCGATAGCCGACGTCGGCGAGATGATCGATGACCGAATCCTGCACGTTGAGGGTGATGTCCTGCGCCGCCGCCGTGCGAGTGACGCGCTCAATCTGAATTTGAACGATTGAGCGGATGTTTTCTCGCGAAAGCCCATGAAAGGTAATAATTTCGTCGATGCGATTCAGAAACTCTGGACGGAAATGGCCTTTAAGCACGTCCATCAGCTTCTCGCGGATGACCTTTTCCGACTCGCGGTCCTTTTCGTCCTTCTCCAGGTTGTCCATGATGATGGACGCGCCCAAGTTGCTCGTCGAAATAATGATGGTGTTGCTGAAGTCGACCACCCGTCCCTTGCCGTCGGTGAGACGCCCGTCGTCGAATACTTGTAGCAGCACGTTGCTCACATCGGGATGTGCCTTTTCGATTTCGTCGAGCAAGATCACGCAATAGGGGCGGCGACGCACACGTTCGGTTAATTGACCGCCCTCGTCGTAGCCGACATATCCCGGCGGCGCGCCGATTAGCCGCGCGACCGCATGGCGCTCCATGTACTCGCTCATGTCGATGCGGATCACCGCCTGCTCGTCGCCGAACACAGTTTCCGCAAGCGCCTTGGCGAGTTCCGTCTTTCCGACGCCAGTCGGTCCGAGAAACAGGAACGTTGCGATTGGCCGGTTCGCCTGACCCATGCCTGCGCGCGAGAGTCGCACCGCATCGCTCACCGCGACCACGGCTTCATCCTGTCCGACCACGCGCTCGCGCAGCGTGTTCTCCATTTCGAGCAGCTTCTGGCGCTCTTCCTGAGTCAGTTCGGTAACAGGAATGCCCGTCAGGCGTGACACGACTTCCGCGACCGATGCCACCGTCACTTCCAATGTTTCCGAGCCTGTCTTACGCTGCCATGCCTCGGTCAGCTCTTCGAGATTCGCCTGTTTCTCCTTGATGCGCTCCTCGAAACCCTTGGCTTCATCGAAACGCTTGCGAGACGACGCGTAATCCTGTTCACGCTTGAGTTGCGCCATTTCTGCTTCCAGCTCCTGGATCTCGGGCGGACGCGATTTTGACCCGATGCGAACACGCGCCGCCGCCTGGTCTATCAAGTCGATGGCCTTGTCCGGCAGATAACGCGACGTGATATAGCGATCTGACAACTCCGCCGCTGCGACGAACGCATCGTCGGCGAAGGTGACCTGATGATGCGCCTCGAGCTTGTCGCGCAGGCCGCGCAGAATCACAATCGTCTGCTCAACCGTCGGCTCTGGCACAAGCACCGGTTGAAAGCGACGCTCCAGTGCGGCATCTTTCTCGATGTACTTCTGATATTCGTTTAGCGTGGTCGCGCCAATCAGACTGAGTTCGCCGCGCGCGAGCGCGGGCTTGAGCACGTTGGCGATATCCAGCCCGCCCTCCCCCCCGCCCTGCCCCGCGCCGACGATCGTATGCAGTTCGTCAATAAACACGATCAGCTCGTCCTGCTTGGCCGTCACTTCGTCGATGAGCTGCTTGGCGCGCTCTTCGAATTCGCCGCGATACTTCGCACCCGCGACCATCGAATTGATGTTGATCTCGACGAGACGTTTGTTGCGTAGGTCTTCCGGAACGTCGTCGTTGACGATGCGCTGCGCGAGTCCTTCGACGATTGCCGTCTTACCAACACCCGGCTCGCCGATCAGCACGGGATTGTTCTTCTTGCGCCGAGCGAGCACCTCAATCGTGTTCTCGATTTCTAGCGCGCGACCGAGCACCGGGTCAAGCTTGCCTTCGCGTGCCATTGCGGTTAGGTCTCGGCCGAACTTATCAAGCGTGGGCGTGCCACTCGGCGTGTCCACGCGTCCGTCTTCCGCTCCCTTGCCGACGACCTTAACGACTTTCTGCCTCAGAGCTTCAGCGGTCACTCCGTATTTCTTTAGCAAGGTTCCCGCAATCGAATCCGGGACCGACGCCAGTCCAATCAGCACGTGCTCGGGCCCGACATAGGAGTGTCCCAGTTCACGCGAGGCCTGAAACGCGAACTGGAACGCTTTCTTCAGGCGTGGGGAAATGGTCATCTTTTCGACGGGCGCGTCGGGCTCGGCTTTGCCCTTCTGAGCGTGCTCGTCGATATAGCGCTTGATGTCGTCGGGCGAAAGCTTCAACTCCTTGAAAAGTGCCTGCACGACATCCATGTCAGCGAGCACGTAGAGCACCTGCTCAGTGTCGAGCTCTGTCTTCTGCAATTCGTGCGCCTTCTCTGCGGCTCGTTGCAGCAACTCCATCGTTTGCTCGCTGAAGGCGTCGGTGACGTCGACGGACTCCCGGGGCACCGATGCGACCATATCCTCATCGTCCTCGTCGCCCGCCATGCCGCCCATGAAACGCGACAGGCCTCCGCCGCCCAAGAGAGAATCGAATGGATTCAACATGCTTTGATGCCGCATCAACTGACGGTAGTCGTACTCGCAGATCGACATTGACTTGCGTTCGCCGTTCTGCAAGACGGTTACCTGCGCAACCGCCGGCCGGGCATGACAAATTTCGCAAAGAGCAGGCATGATCAATCGTCTCCGGTTAGATGGCGATTCGACGACTACGACGCGCAGCGCTGGCTACTTCGAACCGCCGCATGGTGGTGGGTCTTCTCCTCATGAATCTTGATCGGGCATGTTCCTCGACCCATCGCGTGGACTATCCGCCTGCTGCAATGGAAACGGATGCCTCGCTGGTCAACATCAAAAAAGTCAGCGTTTCGCGAAGATATAGTTGCACGGCGGTTTCAGCGTGGCTCGAGTAGCCAATCGACAAATCCTGTCCGACGTGCAGTTCATAATCGCCGCCACGGGTCGAGAGCACACATCCGCCCTGCAGCGCGGGAGCCCACACTAGATCTCCGCTCACAATACGTTTGATGTGTTGGATTACAGGATAGCCTTGGTCACTTGCTTCGGCGAGCGCGGTATAAGCGTCGGCGCCAAGCAGTACAGAGTATGGGCCGTCGACGCCCGCGAGTCGAAGCTTTTCGAGTGCCTGACTGACCGCATCGGGATAGTCGACAACATCTCCCGGCAGCATTGTTGGCGCGTTGGAACTGCCTTCGCGAATGCCCACGATGCCCGCGGCTTTGTAGCCATCGAAGATCGCACTGTCCTCGGCAATGGCAAGTTCGCTGGCGGCAGTTTTAGCGGGCTGCCAGTCGCCGTCGTTTGAGCCGCGCTCTACGCTGTCGATGGACTCGCGCTGCAGCGTGAACGGCACAGTCAGTTGAACGAGCTGCCGCACTTCGTAGAGCTTCGCGCCGATGCCCTGTTTCGGGGCCGCAATATTGGACTGATGTCCGGTACCGATGCCCGACAGCGCGGCGCCGCTGGGTTCTTTGACGTCGACGACGCGCCGCCCGGCAACGGACCGTTTAAACGTGCGAGCGACTTCCGCTTCGATCTGGGACCATGCGGCACTGGAGATCGGCGCAAGCTCTCGATGCAGGTTATTCATGTTGTGATGTTCCTTTGAGTGAGCCAATGTTCAATGTTCCGCTGCGGCTTGCTGGGAGAAAAGTCGCGCTGGAAGGCACCGATGACGTCGAAGCTGCCTGGGGGCTTCTGTCGGGAAGCTCATCGAGCAGATCCTCGGACGGCACAAAGAACAGGCCGCCTGTCACTGCGCGGCTGTAGTCGAGCAGGCGGTCGTAGTTGCCAGGAGGCCTTCCGACGAACATGTTTTCCATCATTTGCTCGATCGGCTTCGGCGTGCGCGCATAGCCGATGAAATACGTGCCGAATTCTTTTGAGCCTTGACGGCCGAATGCCATGTTGTGCCGCAGAATCTTCACTTCCTGGCCATCCTCGTCGATTGTTGTAAGCGAACTGTGCGAGCATGAGGGCTTCACCGCTGCATCCAGTTCGACATCCGACAGTTTCTCCCGGCCGATGATCTTCTCTTGCTGCTCGACCGTCAGACCATTCCATGCATCCAAGTTGTGAAAATACTTCTGCACGATCACGTAGCTGCCACCGGCGAACGCCTCATCTTCCTCGCCGATAATCGTAAAGGCGCTGGCGCTGCGGCCACGCGGATTTTCGGTACCGTCCACAAAGCCGATCATGTCGCGTAGATCGAAGTAACGAAAACCATGCACCTCGTCGACGACTGTGACCGCGTCACCGAGCTTGTTCAGCATCTGCGACGCCAATTCGAAGCACAGATCCATGTGATCCGCGCGGATATGCAGCAGAATATCCCCGGGAGTGGCAATCGCGCGACGCTCGCCCGAGCCGAACTCGATGAACGGATGCAGCTCTGCTGGTCGCGGCGCGCCGAAGAGAGAGTCCCATGCTTCCGAGCCGAACCCGCACACGCACGAAAGGTTCGCGGTCGGCGCGCGCGTGCTCACAGCTCGGACCAACGCAGAAATTTCGCCGCACCACGACCGTACAACCTCGGCCTTGCCTTCGCCGCGCGCCAGCGTGGCAACGATAAATATTGCACTTCGTGAAATCGGATCGCAGACAGCTTGCGGTTCTGACGTGTTGTTGTTAGGCATCTCAAATTTATTCTAGTGCGCGAGGCGACTCGTTCAAGAGAGACCTCACAATGACGTTCGCTCAGGAGCAAACCGCGACAAAGTTGGAATAGCGCTGGGAATTCGTCCCCAAACAGAGCTCAACGTCTCCTCATGCAACCAACGAAAGTCAATAGCCCGCTTTCTCAATCAATGCCGACACGCCCAGACCTGTTATACCGGCTCAAGCGCGCTGAACAGATTCTCTTCCTACCGCAGCCCTTGGGGACTGGGAAAGGCGCTTTTGATTCAAAGATTCTAAGTATCGGAGACCGCCAGGGTGGAATGTCAGACTCGAATAGCAGCGATTTTCAGACTTGAGATTACTGTCCTATCGCATTGGATGAGACTGCCTTCCACATAACGAGAATGAAACTTTCGCGTAAGCTCGACCGAGGCGCTGCGTGACTCAAAAATGACACCGTCATCCGAGGACGACAATCGGGTTGCCATGCCAAAAGAAGATCGCCCGCCGAGGGGTGAAAATCAGGAGATGTTGGCAGACGGTCGTTCAGTTCGTATCGTCAGCTTTGCTGCAAACGCTCTTGAATCTCCCTTACGCTCAGCGCCGAATAGTCCTTACTAACTTTCTCGAAGACAAGTTCATGAGTTTGCGCACTCATACAGGACAAGATCATGCCAAGGAATTTGGACTCCGCAATCAGTCTGAGGCGGCCAAACCGTTGATGGAGACGCGCCTGTTCGAGGTATTCGGCCACCTGCTTTGCGAATTTATCCCTCTCCTTCTCCTTTTGTTCACTTGCGGAAAATTCGACCTCCTGCTTTTCGGTGAGTGTCGTGGCGCTATGCGCGACATTGACGAAGTCGTCGACTTCCTCCAAGTCGACTGTCAGTCCCGGAGATTGGAACACTCGCGCCCGACCTGCATCCGCTACCACAACCCACGTCATGTCATTCATCATGTTCCTCCAAAGCCTCCACGACGAACACGCTTGCAAAGCCGGCGTGCTGACTTGAGCACAATCTTCACGCCCGTGTTGTCTTGATGTCAAGCCATATAGAAGTCTACGGCGTTCGAGTGAATCGCTCATAAACCCTGCTCAGCTCTAGGTTTCCGCACACTTGTGCGACAAATCGGAAAGAGCCGATACTTATTATCGACTTGTTTAGCTAGATCAATTGCCCCGCCCTCTGCATGGGTTCCGAGCGCCCATCCGACTTGCCGAGTTGGTTGATCTCAGGGTGGTCTCGTGGCAGATTCGTGCCGGCGCGTAGAGAGAGAGTGTTTCTTGACACTCATGCGCTGCGCGCCCTTTAATGATTCAAGGGATTTCCTGTCGCAGCGTCACTTGTCGGGGTTTGCTCATGAGCATCACACATCACGCCAGAATGTGGGAGGCAGCGGTTGACGTACTGGAGCGCGCCGCTCAACTGCATCGTCAGTTCTTTCGGCTCGCCGGGCAACGAGCGGAGGCGCCCGTCTGGGAGCCTCCGATAGAGCTCTTCGAAGACCATGGCCGATTGTCCGTCGTCATCGCGTTACCGGGCATCAGGCCAGATCTCGTGCAAGTGACCCTCGAAAACAGTACCTTGACCGTGACGGCGGAACGAAAACTTGCCAGCGCCTTCTCCAAGGGCATTGTGCATTGCTTCGAAATACCATACGGTCGATTCGAGCGAGAAATCCGTCTTCCATCGGGACGCTATCGCATGGTTCGACGTGACTCCGAACATGGGTGTCTGCTGCTAGATATCGAGATGCTGGACTGAGACCCGATGCCAACAGCGCTTTCGAGGAGCGATGATGAATACGGACAGCAGCAAGAGCCCAGAGAAGGCGACCGAGAGTGGCGAGACTTCTCATCCGTCGGCATTGCCCAAAGATAGCCTGATCCTGCTGCCGGTGCGTCACACAGTGCTCTTTCCTGGCATGGTCCTGCCGCTGATGGCCGAGACCGCGCAGCTTAGACAGGACGTACAAGCTGCCGTTAGGCGCCAATCGCCGCTGGGCATTGTTCTACAACGCGATCCGCAAGTGATGGAGCCACCTTTCGATGGATTGCACACGATTGGGACCGTGGCCCATCTGCTGCGCTACCTGACGAACTCGCAAGATGGCAACCACCACCTTGTTTGCCAAGGAGTGAGTCGATTCAAGCTCATCGCTCCGCTCGATGGCTTGGATTTTCGCGCAGC
The DNA here is from genome assembly GCF_018408855.1 of Caballeronia sp. NK8. GTDB lineage: Bacteria > Pseudomonadota > Gammaproteobacteria > Burkholderiales > Burkholderiaceae > Caballeronia. Next base: position 581,537 of record NZ_AP024326.1, read on the forward strand.
CCATGTGGAATTCATTGCCGATGCATCGCAAACCGATGCCGCAATCGACGCACGGGTGCTCGTCCTGCGGCAGCGCGCAGGAGAAATGATTGCGCTGTTGCCGAATGCGGGCGCGGACCTAGTGAAGGCGCTCGACGCGATTGAGGCTCCGGGTCTCTTGGCGGACACGGTGGCAGGCCTGCTCGATATTCCGCCCGAGCGCAAGCAGGACATCTTGGAGACGATCGACATCCGCAAGCGCCTCGATAACGTTCTGGACGCCATTGCGGCGAGAATCGAGGTCCTTCGCCTGTCGCTCGAGATTGGCGAGCAGACGCGTGGGAGGCTCGACGAGAAACAGCGCGAAGTGATGCTGCGCGAGCAACTCAAGACGATCCAGACTCAACTTGGCGATAACGTTGGAAGGCAGGAGGAGCTCAAGCAACTGGCGCAAGCCGTTACTGTCGCCCACATGCCGACGGATGTCGACAAGCATGCCCGCAAGGAGCTCGATCGGCTCGAACGCGCACCGGAGGGTTCCTCTGAATACGCTATTGGCATGAGCTATCTGGAGCTATTGACGGAACTGCCATGGGACCTTCCGCCGGCGTCCCCCATCGACATCGCACATGCTCGAGTTGTGCTGGAAGAAGCCCACTTCGGACTTGAAAAGGTGAAGAGGCGGATTCTAGAGTATCTGGGTGTAAGGAAACTCAATCCGGAAGGAAATGCCCCAATTCTCTGCTTTTTGGGACCGCCCGGCGTCGGAAAAACATCGTTGGGGCAGAGCATCGCCCGCGCGTTGCAGCGGCCGTTTATCCGCGTAAGCCTGGGCGGCGTGCATGACGAGTCGGAGATTCGCGGCCATCGGCGTACCTATATCGGCGCGATGCCCGGAAACATCATCCAGGCGGTCCGAAAAGCTGGAGCGCGCAACTGCGTGATGCTGCTAGATGAGCTGGACAAGCTGGGGCGCGGCGTACACGGCGATCCGTCGGCTGCGATGCTCGAAGTACTGGATCCGGAGCAAAATCGCTCCTTCCGCGACAACTACCTGGGCGTTCCCTTCGACCTTTCCGCAGTTGTGTTCATCGCTACCGCCAATCAGGCGGAAGGCATTGCCGGTCCGTTGCGAGACCGCATGGAGATGCTAGATCTTCCGGGGTACACGGAAGCCGAGAAGTTTCAGATCGCGCGCCGCTTTCTCGTTCCTCGACAACTGAAGGCATGTGGACTCACCGAGGCTCAGTGCCAGCTTGGTGACGATACCATTCGCTCGATCGTTCGCGAATACACGCGCGAGGCCGGCGTTCGCAGCCTGGAACGGCAGATTGGCGCCGTCTTTAGGTACGTAGCCTTGCGCGTCGCGGAGGACGAGGCAACACGCGAACGAATCGAACCCGATGACCTTGCGACGATCCTCGGGCACCGGCGCTTCGAAAGTGAAGTGGCCATGCGCATCAACATGCCGGGCGTCGTCACCGGGCTGGCATGGACGCCAGTGGGTGGTGACCTGCTCTTCATTGAAGCGAGCAGAACACCCGGAAACGGCAGGTTGCTACTCACAGGCCAATTGGGCGAGGTGATGAAGGAAAGTGCTCAAGCAGCGCTGACGCTCGTCAAATCGCGCTCCGACATGCTTCAGATTGACAACTCCAGCTTCGAAAAGCATGACGTTCACATCCACGTGCCAGCCGGCGCGGTGCCCAAGGATGGACCCAGCGCTGGAGTCGCCATGTTCATTGCAATCGCATCGCTGTTCATGAGGATGCCCGTGCGCAGCGATTGCGCAGTAACGGGCGAAATCAGTCTTCGTGGCATTGTCCTGCCCGTGGGTGGCATCAAGGAGAAGGTGCTAGCCGCCTTGCGTGGAGGCATCCACACTGTACTACTTCCCTCGCGTAACATGATCGACCTCGAAGACATTCCCACCGACGCTCGCAATCAGATTCGATTCGTCCCGTTAAACACAGTCGATGATGCTCTACGTGAGATTGTCGACACTAATTCATTGGCCGCGTGAATGAACCTGCCCCGCCCACGCCGCCGGGGCAGACCTTTTGACGAATACCTCCGCCCCCCTTCAGAAGGGAACCAAGTGCATACACTTCGATTTCCCTGACGCGTCTATTTTGAGCCTCCGATACTCAACATTAGTAGATGACGTGTGTTCAAGAACAGCCGTTGTGCCTAGGATGAGGTTGCTTTAGACCGAGATTAAGAATCAAATGGCTCACGGAGCCAACTCAGTTTATCTGAATGGTTGGAGCGTGAGAGAGGCCATCCTGAACGAGCCAGTGGTCAATGATCGCGGTGCACGTGTGGGCGTGGTGCACGACGTTATTTTAGCTCCCGACAACGCTGTCTCCTTTGCCATCATCGCAGCGAATCAGTTCCTTGGCGTATCACATCATGATGCGGCGGTTCCGATGGAACAGCTCGACTTCAAGAACGGTACCCGTGCTTCCCAGAGCCACCAAAGATGCAATTAAGGCACTCCCTGAGTTCCAATACGCGAAAGTGAAAGCAACCCCGAAATCGCAATACCAGGGCCACTGAGGACTCTGATGACGTGCTGAGACCCCTGCGCGTATGCCGCTCCCACGCGGCGCTTGGGTCCCTTGTCCGCCGGTATCCAACTAAGCTCGACTCGGGGTGTGTTAGGGCCGATCACAGAACAAAACGCTTTCGTTTGGTCTGGAACCACCAGAGGTTCTTCAGACAGGATAGTGCGCAGAAATGCCGAGGCTCATCGGGCATCTCGCCATTTAAAATGCGCAAGCTGCGCGCGACTGGTCGCATCGGTTGGCCACGTCAAGTCGCACAAAGACATGCGTTCTACGTTACTGCTCGCCACGTCGGACGAGTTGTAGTACCAAAATGCGCCAGCGGTTGAATTGACTCGGAACGAAGAGAGCGGCGGCTTTTGCGTCGCCGCCCCGCAACGTTATTAATTGCTTGAGCGAAGCTGCGGTTTTGGGCCGAACAGGCCCGCCCCGCCACTTGAAGGCCTTGTCGTATACTCAACGCACGATTCGGATCGTGACTCGGTTAGAGAATCGCGGACGGTAATGATTTTTTGAAGACGCCGTACGCTTCCTGCTGATTTCGAGCCGCCGATTTCAAATCGTCCGGACTTTTTGCTGAGTCGTACGCCTTCCTCGCCAATGCATAGGCTTGGGCCAATTTTATTTGTAATTCAACTATGTTTTCTACGGTTGTTTCGTTCATTTTGTACCTCTGGGTTGTCGGGCCGACAAGATTCAGCCGCTGGCCCACGATCGTTTTGTTGCACCGGCGGTATATCCAGTCAACTGTGCAAAAGTCAAATTCGACGCGCAAAGTCTTTGCTAATCCACGCCGATTATCACGCTGGTAGCCTTGAAGATTGCGGTCGCCATGCGTCCGACCGTAAGACCTAATCGACCGACACTGTCATTGGTGACGAAAGCGACGACCCTCCCTCCATGGGCAGCAACTGCAACTTCAGCATTAACCAGTCCCTTCTCAATGAAACCAATTCTTCCCGTAAAGCAGTTACGCGCAGATACTTTGCTATTGTCGAAACCGACCAGAAGGATGACTGAAGTTGCTCTAACCAGAGCGAAGGCCTCCGAATTCAACGAAAGCCCGAGCGAAACAGCAGTGCCGCTTGTCAGCAGCGCATGAACGTCCATTCCATCTGCGGTCCGCAGCGTAACGTTGTCGCCTACGGGAGCGCTGTCAAGCCGAACGATGCGACCGGTGAAATGGTTGCGTGCGCTGGTTTTCATGGAAACCTCTTGACGAAGGAAACGAAGGAAGGCGCTGCACGTATAGGAAAGCAGATCATGGTCAACTTAAGGTACAGCGAAATCTAAGGAAAATCTTCCTTTTTTAGGAGTATTGGTCTGAACCCAAGACGCAGCCGCACGTCGCGGAGAAGGACCTAAAAAGCCGATAGTTTCTATCGGAATATTTGTCGGCTCTATCGACTTTGAGTGTGCTTTTGGCGCAAAATTTGGAGAGAATATGGCCTCGTCATCGATATGACTGTGCATACTAAGCGTGAATTCCCGACGAGCAACCAATTGCAATTTTCCGACTTTCCTTTCTTAAGAAAGCAATGCAATGACCACGAGTTCGTGTGCTGACGGAGTTTTAGAGGGAATGTTCACACTCTTCGAATCCGTTGATATCATGCTTGTTCCAATTGTGAATCCGGATGTCTCACTTGTCGAAGGGCTAGTAGAGATGGTGGTCTCTCACGGCGGGACTCTTACTCTAAGAAGAGCTCCAGGAGAAGCTGGGGGGCACAACGATCGCATTGCCGGGCTTCACGCCGTCAGAGGCGAGCAAGCCTTGCTTCTGTGCTGGAACGGCCCCCTATCTCCGCACGTTAATCGGAGGTGTAACAACCTATGGCAATTTTCGTCGCATGCCGATGCACACGGACTTGTGACGACCGATCGGACACTGGTAGTCGAATTGTTCTCGAGTCTGGCTCAATACTGATAGCGATTGAAGTTGCATAACGCAAGGAGGATCCCCGCGGCGTAGCTGCCCCGTGACTCAAGACACGCAGACACCGTTAGGTTGATGACGCGGGAGCGCGCCTGAATGGATCTGCCCCCGTACTTCCGAGCACCGTCTCACACCTGAGTTGATGAATCCGTCCTGCGCCTGAATCCGCGAGGTGAACGGTATTCAAGGCGCTGTGCGGGTGCTTTTCGGTTGTAAGGCTCAAATGCCACCGCCAGGTTGCGCACTGCCGTCGAGGCGCCAGGCTTGGGCATGAAGGCAACGTAGTCGCGCTTCATGGTCTTCACGAAGCACTCGGCCATGCCATTGCTTTTCGGACTGCAAACCAGCGTCTTGAGCGGCGTAAGTCCGAGACCGCTCGCAACCGCGCGTGTCTCGTGCGCAATATATCCCGAGCCGTTATCGCTTAGCCATTCGATCGAAAACGGTACGGCGTCGACGTTGCCAAACCGATGCTCGACGGCTGCAAGCATCACGTCACGAACATCGTTGCCGGTGTAGCCACCTGTGGTTGCGACCCAGCGCATGGCCTCACGTTCACAACAATCCAGTGCAAACGTAACGCGCAATGGCTCGCCGTTCTCACACCGGAACTGGAAGCCATCGGAGCACCCAGCGTTGATTGCTTCTGGTCACTGCAACACGTCCGTCGTGTCGCCGGGTGATGGAGGGACGCTTTGGCCGCCGCTGCAGCAACAGGCCGTGAACGCGCATGGCTCGGTAATTGCGCTTGATGTTCACCGTGCATCTCCTGGTTGTTGCGAATGACGCCCCAGACCCGGCGAAAGCCATAACTCGGCAAATCGACGACGGCCTCGCGGAGTTCTGCCACCAGCTCCGCATCGTCTGTCCGCCCGACGCAGCGACCGTCTTGCCAGCCGACAGGGCACGAACGCCTGACCGACACGTTCGAGCGCGCAACGCCGAGAACATCACAGACCTGCTTCACTGGTCGTCCGCCGGCAATGATCGCGAGCGGGCACTCCATTTTTTTGCTCGACCGTACTCAACTGCTTCTTTCAATATTTCAACTTCTACGGTCTTCTTGCCGAGCAGCCGTTGCAACTCCCTAATCTGCTTGAGCGCGTCTGCTAATTCCGAAGCAGGGACGATCTCCTAACCGGCGGGCACCTCCGACAGGCTCCCGTCCTGATACAGCTTCTCTAATGGACCTGCCGATTTGGATTGACGCCGTGCTGGCGAGCTACCATAGACACGGCTTTGCCAGGCTCCAGACTCCCCCGATCATCGCCGCCTTTTCTTCCGCAGACCACCGCCGCCGGCGCTCCGGTCCAGTCAACACTTCCATCACTTCCTGCTTGCTGTTAGGAACGTTAGAAAACGCGGCTATGAAGATAACTACCACTCTCTTAACGGATCGGTTGTCGCGCACAACTTGCTTTGCCCGAACCGCGGGGAGTCTACCCTTCGGGTGCCTACCTCAAATCACTTGACGGACCGACCCAAGGCATGTTTCCGACGGTCAGCAACTAGCTCTCATCAGGCTGCTGCACTACGTTGTTCGCCATTCGTCCGAGTTTGAACGATGGTGCAGAGCCTCCAGCCGCGAACAGTTGCTTTCGCAGACCATCTTTTAGCTCCCCGACTTCACGTAGCCCCTTACCCTGGATATGGTCCGAATTGCAATTTTACCTATGTCAAATATGTAGTAACGCTAAGTGCTGTTGGGACACTATCGCCAGCACCTCGGCTTGAGCGCCCTGCCGTCGCCCAACGAAGACACACCACTCGTTTTGGCGATTGGCGCCACGGCGTCGAAAGAACGCACTAAGACCGCCGCGCCGCTCACGCGCGCGGGGCTGCACGCCATCGTAAAGGATGTGTTTGCGGGCGCTGCGGCGCGCTTACGCGAGCTCGACGATCCGGCGAGCACGCGAGCCGATCTGCTCGAGAAGGATCCCGCGCATTGGCTCAGTCATAGCGCCGGCTCGCACATGGCCGACCACAAAGCGGATCTGCACACGCGCGCGACAACCTCGGACATGCCTCGCTGACGACGACCAGCATCTACCTGCATGTCGACGGCGATCGACGGCATAAGGAAACCGAAGAAAAGCACCGGGTAGACTGATGATGCTCAGCGAGGTCCGCTTAACGCGTCCCGCCTGCTGCCGATTCTGTCCGCCAACCGCAACTTTGCTCATAAAAGTCCCTGTGCCCGAACCTCAGACCTCTACCGACAAACAGACGCTCAGCTTCGTGATCGATTGGCGCGGAGAGAGCGTAACGTGCGTCGTGCCACGCAGGTGCCTGAAACTTTTCTTTTTCCTCCCGCCTGACTGAGGGCGTTTTTTCAGTTCGAAGGCGGAAGCAAACATAGACGGTTAGTTGCATCGTGTGACAGGCGAGACTTCGCTTGTCTCTCACCTCAACGACGAAGCGACGATCGTCCCGCCTGTGCGTGAAGTGGCCGCGAGGCTGGGCTTGCCGCTCGCCGGCGTGAATTTCGACGATACCGACCGCATCGACGCTGCGCTCGCGAACGGCACGATCGATGCCGCCAAGTTCGAGGACGAAGCGAGCCTCGTCGCCCGCGGCGCGCGCAACGGCTACGCGATCGAAAGCGTCGCCGCGGCCGTGACATTGCCGATGGCGTTCTACTCGCGCAAGCTCGCATCGATCGCCTACTTGCCGCGCGCGCGTTGATCCTCCTGCAGAAGTATGCGCTCACCACCCTGCAGGACGGTGCGGGCCTTCATCCGACGCTTGCGGTTATCACCGGCAATCGCTTCGGTCTGGAGACCCTCCGGGTGGACCACGCGAAGCTCTACGAAGCGCTCGACACGGCGAGCTTCGTCGCGATGAACGCCGACGATGGTGCGCGCAACAAGCTGAAGCCGGGCCGCGACAGCATCGGCATCGAGGATGCGCGCTCACCTTACCAGCATGTCCTCACCGTGCGCACGCGCGACGCAGCGGCCGCCTGGGCGGGCCACTTATTCGCGTCTATCATTCCGACGACGTCGCGCACTTAATCCTCACGCACTACCAGGATTCCGTACGCCGGCCTTGGTGAATGGCTAGTCAGGACTCGCATGTGGCGGATGGGATCGCCTCAAGCCGGCGAAGCATCGAGCGCCTCGTCTTGCCGCGCCCTGTTCCACAGCACTAGTTCTTCGGCTGGGATCGCCGGTGCGAACAGGAAGCCCTGCAACTCATCGCAGCCGATCTTGCGCAATACCTGCGCTTGATGGCCGGTTTCCACACCTTCGGCCACCACGCGCAAACCAAGCTCATGCCCAAGATCGACGATCGCCTTGACGATGGCAAGATCAGCGGACGCGTCGAGCATGTCTCGCACGAACGCGCGGTCGATCTTCAGACGGTCGAGCGGGAACCGGTTCAGATAGCTGAGACTCGAGTAGCCGGTGCCAAAGTCGTCGAGCGAGAGCTTGACGCCTAGCCCGCGAATGGCGTGAATGGCTTGCGCGTAGTGTTCAGCGCCATCCATGAGAACCGTCTCGGTGATTTCGAGTTCCAAGCAATGCGGCGGCACGCCATGCGCGAGCAGACTCTTGCCGAGCGCCGCAACGAGCTCGTGCTCGCGTAGTTGGATCGCTGAAATGTTGACGGACGCGCGTATTTCGAGGCCCTCTTCGTCGCGCCAGGCGGCAAGCTGTCGGCACGCTTCCTCGATCACCCACGCGCCAATGGAAACGATGAGGCGCGTGTCCTCCGCCACCGGGATAAACACCGCCGGACCGATTTCACCCAGTACCGCGCTCTTCCAGCGCAGCAGTCCTTCGACGCTCACGAGCGCACCGGATCGCGCTTCGAGGCACGGCTGCCACTCGAGCCGCAACTCGCTGAGTTCAATAGCCGTGCGCAAACCCGTTTCCAGCGTGAGCCGATGACGCGCCTGTTCGGCCATGTCGGCCGCGAAAAACTTGACCTGATTTCGTCCGGCAGACTTGGCCTGATACATCGCGGCGTCGGCGTTCTGCATCAACGTATCGATGTCTTCGCCATCATCCGGGTAGAGTGCGACGCCGATGCTGCTCGCAACCTGCAGTGTCAACCCGCTCACTTCATGCGCTTCGCGAAGCAGCGGGAGCAGCCGCTGCGCGATGCTGCGCGCCACTTCGCTCGCGTGACCGACTCCGTTGAGCAGTACCGTGAACTCGTCCCCGCCCAGGCGGCTCACGGTGTCGTGGGTGTCGACCGCATTGAGCAGGCGTCGCGACACGGACCGCAACAAGCCGTCACCGATGTGATGTCCGAGCGAATCGTTGATGTTCTTGAAACGGTCGAGATCGATGAACAGCACCGCGACGCGCTGCCGCGTTCGCTGCGCTGCTGCAATGGCGACCCCGAGTTTCGCGGCAAAGAGTGCACGGTTGGGCAGTTCGGTGAGCACGTCGTGCTGCGCGAGAAACTGAATGCGCGCTTCGCTCTTCTTGCGGTCCGTGATGTCGATAAGCGTGCAGATGTAATGCGATACGGTGCCCCGCTTGTCGTGTACTGCGCTGATCATGAGCCACGCCGGATAGTCACCGCCCTCGCGGCGGCTTATTTGCGCCTCCCCGTGCCACGTACTGCTGCGCCCGACGCGTTGCAGAAGGTTACCCAGCGGGCCGTTTTCGTCGTCCTGCGTTGCCGTGTCGATGAAGGCCGGCGGCTTGCCCGCCACGTCGTCCATCCTGTAGCCAGTTGCGCGAAAGAACGAGGGGTTCGCGGTGAGCAGACGCGCCTCGGCGTTCAGGATGACGATCGCCTCGGACGATGCCTCGAACACCTTGCCCCACAGTTCCAGCCGCTGCTCCATGAGCTTGATCTGATTGATCGGCGTAAAGGCGGTGAGAATGGCGTCACGTCCCTGGAAGTCGAGACGGCGCGCAGACAGCATCGCCCAGCTCGGCTGAGAGGTGGCTTTCCAGTGAACTTCGAATTCGTCGATGGCTTCGCGGTCGGAAAGTTGCTGAAAGAAGCGCGCGCGAGTGGCAGAGTCGAGGCCCTGAGCCCACGGGTCGGTGCTGCTTCCATTGAGCCAGAAGAGTCCTGGAGCATTGGCGTGCAATACCTCGTGACCGGGAATAGCGGTGACGACCATCGGCACGGGCGTAGCTTCCACGAGCGCTGATTGCGCGGCTGACGCGCGGGCGGTCGCCGCCAATTCCTTCTGCACGACGCGTTCGCGGTCCAGCTGCGCAAGCATTTCGTTGAAGCCACGCACGAGCTGGCCGATCTCGTCCTGACTGTCCCAGTCGGCGCGCTTCGTGTGATCGCCGGTACGGCGCACCACATCCATTACGCGCGCGAGTTTGCGTAGCGGCGACGAAATCTGCTGCGCGACGCAATAAACTAGTGTCAGGATGGCGCACAGCAGGAAAAGCGCCGTGCCCAAATGCAGCCACATGCGCGAGAACAGGGCTTGCACGCGCGCGTGCAGCAGGCCGTCGAGCTGCTCGCCGGTATCGCGCCAGAGGTCGTCTACGCTTTGAACGAGCGCTTGCTGCGCGCTGTCGACGATCATCAGCACCGCTGAATCCGGCGCCACGTTGTCGTCCACCACTACCCGCGCCGCATGCCTGAATGCCTCGACGGCAGTGCGCATACGATCGAACGACGGGGTGAGCGTGCGCTCGAATTGACGATTGGCCGCCCCCGCCTCGGCGTAGTCCGACCGCAAACCCTGCATGACGCCGTCGAGTTGCCCTTCGAGGACCAGATAGCGCGAACGCACTTCCTCTCGCGAGCGCGCGTGAACACCGTCGTGCAGATGGCGGCCGATGCTGTTCACCGCGGTCAGCAGTGCGGGATAGCGCAAGATCGAGAGCGACATCGCGTAGTAGCTGTCGAGATCCGGGTCGAGAATCAGGTTCGACTGATTACCGATGCGCGTTATCAGATCGCGGGAGGCGGTCAGCGCCTGGTCCGTCGACGCGATCCTGAGTTCACGCTCGTGCGCCATCGTCTGGAGAGCGGTCCGCAGCGCGTTGCTGGGCTCTGCGCTTCCCATCTGCGCGCCGTATTGCTGCTCGGCACGAACGAGCCTGTCGACCTCTGCATCGAGTTGCGCCACCGTCGGCAATTTGCCCGCGCCCGCCATTGCGATGGACGTGATGCTATGTTCCACCTCGTGAACATACGCGCTGCCGACAATCTCCTTGTTTGAAAAGTCAATCGCCAGATACTTTTCGTGAATCAGAATCCCGCTGATGTAGATCACCGCGCTGAGATCAAGCAGGTAGATGAGCAGCAACTTGTGCCCCACGCGTAAATGCGCGAGCAGCTTGAAGAAAGGATTCCGTTTCATGGGCGAGACGTTTGGAAACGTGCGAGAAAAGTCATGCAGGCGGGCGCTCACAAGGCAGCGAATGGCAGCCAGCGATCGTGTTCGCCCACCTATCTATTACGCCTCTTACGGCTCGCCAAAATTAACCTTTAATTAAAGTTTTAGTGCGCCGATTAGCCCCGAAGAAGTGCATTGCCATGCACGCGTTTAGTGCCAGAAAAGTCAATCTCAGCGCGCCATCTCGGCATGGCGAGATACATCAAACCGCACCAAGCGACTCGTGCTTTTTCATCGATCTGAACCGGTTGCGATAATCGACCGGATTAATCTGCAGAAGCCGCATCGGTGTGCGACGACTCTCAGCGGCAAGTCCGTGGCTTCTAGGTAGCGCCGCGCGGCATCGATGCGCGCATTGGCGACATAAGTCATCGGCGTGATGCCGCAATCCTTTGCGAAGATACGAGAGAGATTGCGCGCACTCATATGCACGCGTTCCGCGAGCGACGCTACCGTATGATCCACATGCAGATTATCCAGCATGAATTGCTGGACCTCGATAGTCTGCGAACCAGGCGAAGCCTGCGTTTCCAGCAGCGGACTGAACTGGGACTGCCCGCCCGAGCGCCGCAGATAGACGATCAGATACTTGGCGACATCGAGCGCCATTTGCCGACCGAAGTCGTCTTCGATCATCGCGAGCGACATGTCGATGCCCGCCGTGACACCGGCCGTCGTGTAAATGCTGCCGTCGCGAACGAAGATATGATCCGGCTCGATGCGCGCCTTCGGAAAAATGCTGGCGAGCCGGGGCACGTCCATCCAGTGAGTCGTCACCAGTTTGTTGTCGAGCAGCCCCGCCGAGCCGAGAGCGAACAACCCGTTGCAGATAGCGGACACGCGGCGGCACTGCCGATGCTGCGCGCGCAGCCAGTTGCTCAGCGCTGGATCGTCGAAGGCGTCGAAGATGCCGAGCCCGCCCGGCACGATGATGGTGTCGAACTCCGGGCAGGGATCGAAGATCGTACGATCCGGCACGGTAGTCAGGCCGCTCGACGATTGGACCGTGCCGCGCGTCGTGCCGACCATCATCATTTCGTATTCGCACTCGCCTGCGCTCAGCACCTTGACTTCGGCGAACGCATCCTTCGGCCCGGCGATGTCGAGCAGTTGAAATCCAGGAAAGACGAGCATTCCGACCTTGATTCGTCTCATCGCGGATATCCGGATCCTCTCAGAACAGGCTTGCTCATGGGCATGCCCCGACGCGCGCGCTGCACCGGGCAGCGCCATGCGTTCTGCCGCCGCACCGAATGCCGCGCCGATGACCGTCCAGATAATCGCCTGCATGCCGATCGACGCCACCCGGAACTGCCACATCAACGTGGCGGGAAACTCGGCGGGCACTTCGTCGATAGCCGGCGACAGCGCGAGCATCGCAGCAGTCATGATCGCGAAAGCCAGCAGACCGGCGAGCGTCGCGTTGGCATCGCCCCATTTGCGCGGCAGAGCTTGGCGCAAAGCTATCGACAGCAGTGTAATGGCGACGGAAATCCCCATGCAGTAAGAATAAAGCGCGGTGCGAACGCCGATGGTTTCCGCGGCGCCCACCGAAGGCGGATTCGCCGGATATTTCAGCGCCGGCAGCACCACCAAGGCCGCGAAAGCCGCGAGCGCAAGCCATGCCGCAAGTGGCCGCGCGCCCATGCTTCCCGCGCGTCCCCACGCATAGGCAAAGCACAACGCAAAGAGGCCACCGAATGCAGCGCCGTACGCGAGTATTCCGGTCAACAAGCCCACGCCCGCTTGCGTTTCACGACTGACGATTTCAGGCTCGGGCGCGTCGGCGGCGTGAGCGTCCTCGTGCGCTTCATGGGCCTCGAAAGCGATCGCGCGATCGACCTGCGGCTCGCCGGCCACCCGCGCGAAGCAGAACGCCAGCAGTCCCGCGATGAGGCCCACGAGCATGCCGCGCATCAACAGTTTGCTGACCATCGTCGTCTCCTCGTCAATGGCAGGGGAAGCCCAACAGATGGCGTCCGTCATGCACGGACCTCGTGTATGGCGGTGCCTTGAAAGATTGCGGTAGCACCCCGCTCCGCTCCAACAAAATACAGCGCCAGCAGCATCAGCAATCCGCCAAAGATCATCCACGGCAGCAGCTCGCGCAGCGGAATCGGTTCGAACGTGTCAGTGGAATGCAGGCCAGCTTGAGTCATGAAGTACCTCCGGAAGAGTCAGAAAAATGTTAGCGGCTGCGCGCCGCGACGATAGCTTCGATCTCTCGGCGCGACAGCACACCGCTCGTCTCGACCACTTTCAGCAGCGCTTCGAGAAAACGTTCGTAGTAGTCCCAGCGCGGCTGATTCGCGCATTCGATTGCTTCCCACTTCGCGATGGACGCGATCAGGCTCTGGCGAAAGTCCTCCCACTCGAAACATACCGCCTTCGATAGCGAGAGCGCGAGGCCGAACACATCGCGCTCCCAGCGATTGGCGAACAGCAGCTTGCCGTCGAGACGCGGCGGCGAATCCGGTGCGCCGAGCATCGACGCGGCAGCGTATTCTTCGAAACGCGTGAACATGACACGCTCCTCAGGCTGCGGGTGCTTCGACGAGTGCAACGCCCATCATCGACTCGGGCGTAACGAGCGCGGCGAGTTCTTCCTCACTCAAATGCTCTGTGTTTGCGGGGCGCTCGGGCACGACGAACCAGCGAATCTGCGCGCTGCTGTCCCACAACATCACCTCCTTCGTCGCGTGCACCCGTACCGAATTCCTGCTAGACGGCGCGCGGTTCGCGCACGCCGCGCGCGCGAAATACAGCGTCCTTGTACCAATACGGCGGCAAGCCGAGTACCGGCCACGGATAACACGAACACAGCGAGCAGATGATCAAGTTATGCACGTTCAGGTTATGCACGTTCGCATCGTTCGCGACCGCGGCCATATGCTCGCCTTCCGCGCCCGTCATGCCGAGCGGAAGCGAGAGTTCGGCAATCGCCTTCGGCGTGTCCTCGACGAGACGCCTCGCGTATTCCGGATCGACCCATGCGCGCGCGACGATCTTCGCGCCGTTGAACGGGCCGGCCATCGTCTCGAAGTGTTTGAGCACGACATCGACGGAGTCGGTGACAATCACGCATTTTTCGATCAGCAAGGCTTCCAGCGCACGCACTTTGGCGGCACTCGATGCTTCGCGGTCGTCGGAAAATTCGAAAAGTTGGCTCATGGGTTCGCTCGTGGTTGGCTTGTATTCGAATTCAGTCGGCTGCGTGCACGTAAGCTTCGTACAGGTCGGCGTAAATGGTCGTGTTCGGCTCGCTTTTGCAGGGGCCCCAGATCGACGCGGCGTCGAAGGCAACGCGATACACAGGCATCGGCGCGCCAATACCGTCCATGCCCGTCGAGACGAAATAGGAGAACGCACCGGGATAGACGAGATCCACCACGCCGGTCTTGTTGCGCAGATAGCCCGGCAAGCGCGTGTGGTCCACCGCTTCGGGATCGGTGATACGCACGGCATCGCCAGCTCGAAAGCGCGCCGAGCCGTCGAGCGCGTGATAGCCCGAGTCACCGTTCTGCAGATAGGCGTCGAGCTGCGCGGCGAGTTCGGCATTGGGGCGATTGGGTAAAGGCGCGTCCGGGTGCGCGCTGTAGTGGGCGGTTTTCTCTGCGAGTTCCTCCGCCGACACATACCCCTGATCGACGAAAAACTGAGTGATGCCGCCGAGCCATTTCTCCTAGTAGCGATATTTAAAGTACTCGAACGGCTGCATGTCTTCGGCGCCGGTGCGCAGCGAGGCCCAGGTCCAATTGCTTTTGAAGGCGGTGGGCAGCATATCGACCGGATAGCGATGCGGCGCATCCGACAGATGCGCACTCTCCGCCATCATGACCGTATGAATGCCGAAGATGCGCTTTTCCCATGGCTGGACGAATACGCGCTTTTCAGTGCTGACCGGCCCCAGATTTTCGATGCCGCCAAGATGATGTTGTAGCTTCACGTTTTGCTCCGCTTGAATAGGAACGGTCTCATCCGAGCCGATGCTCGCGTCTGAATTGCAGTGCTTCACCGACGACTTCCGAGACGAAGCCGAAGACTGCGCCGGTAACGAGCGCGGCGGCCGCGACCAGCGCCGGATTGCCGATGCCCGCCGTAATGATCGCCTTACCTGTGGCCACCATCGTGCCGACCGTCGAGGCGAAGCCCCAGACGATCGCAGGCAAGACGTCGAGCAATTTGATCTTGGATGCCTGAACCATCGCCGCGCTGCCCGATGCCAACCAGCACCGCCACCGCGACCGCGCCGCCGCTCGTGGTCGCAATGCAGAGCAAGGTAAGCGAAGCGATGACGAGTCCCGTGAGATTCAACGCCACGCTCTTGACGAAGCCCGCGCGCCCGCCGCCGAGCACGAAGAACGACGCCCAGGCGATGAACGTCACCTAGACGGGAACCGGAAAGATCGTGCCGGTGAGCCATGTATCGACGACCGCCAATACGCCGATGCTCACCGTGTATGCCTCTGGCTTTTTCATGCGTAGCTCCTTGAAGAACAAATCAATGAAGGCTTCAGTTCATGCAACTCAGAAGTCCATCGCGCATTCGCGCGGCTTCGATGTTGCGGCCAATCATCACGAAACGGCTCTCTCGTGTTTCGTCGCGCATCCACGCACGGCCGAACGTGGTGTCGAGCAACATATGCACGCTATGAAAATGCAGGCGTCGCGGTTCGTCGTGCATGTTGAGCACGCCTTTCATGCGAAGAAGTTGTGCGCCTTGCGTTTGCACGAGCTGATTGATCCAGCGGTTTAAACGCGTCGCATCGATACCACCGGACACCACGAGCGCGCACGATGCGATGCTGTTGTCGTGTTCGTGGTCGTGGCTGTCTTCGTCGAGCAGATTCGGCTCGATGGCGAGCAGGTTGTTGACCGAAAAGCGCACGCGCGTCGATCCTGGAACGCTGCGCGTACTCGATGCGCGCAGTCGGATTGAGCCGGCGAATCCCGGCGACGAGCGCATCGACGGCATCGGACGAAACGAGATCGGTCTTGTTGATGACGATGCGGTCCGCGAATACCACTTGCTCCCGCGCGATATCGTCATGAAGCTGAGCCCGCGCGTGCATCGCATCGACCACGGCGACGACCGATTCCAGCTCCACGCGCTCGCGCACGTCGGGATCGGCGAGAAAGGTCTGTAGCACCGGCGCGGGATCGGCGAGGCCCGACGTTTCGATGATGAGGCGCTCTAGGCGATCGCCGAAGCGCATCAACATGTCGCGCACGCTGGCGACGAGATCGGTGCGGACCGTGCAGCAGACGCAGCCGTTGTTGATCTCGATCACGGCGCGTTCATCGGCGACGATCAACTGGCCGTCGATCCCGACTTCGCCGAATTCGTTCACGACGATTCCGATCTGCATTGGCCGCGTGGATTCGAGCAGATGATTCACGAGTGTCGTCTTGCCGGCTCCAAGGAAACCGGTAATGACGATGGCAGGCAGTTTGGCGGGTCGCATGAGGGCATCCTTCGCGTGCGTCGATTAGGAACGCCTACCCTTTAGCGGCTTCCGTTCCGATTTCCCGCGCTTGGCCGCAATCGGGCGATACTTGGCGCGGCGTGCCTGACCGCATGTCCGTTGTCTTCCAAAATGACACAAACGGACAAAAGCGCAGGGAAGGCGACGAAACAGATTGGTGCGCGACGCGCATCGCCGAAGTGCAGGCGATGCCCTCTTCCTCGTCCGCCGATACGAACGGACGCGACCGGCCAGTCTCTTCGTGAGAGTATCGTGAATGTTATGGATAGATGGACCGGCCGCTCGTCTCAGGTATGCAAGCGATGCGCGCGAACGACGTGACGCCGCGCAGATGGCTGCGCGTTCAACTGCCAAGGCAGCCAATGCGTATTTGACCGGACCAATCAAGTCGTCGGATTAACAGGGGAGGTATCGAGGTCCTGAATCGCGCCGGTGAACGCTTTATCCGTTCGATCTCAACCTAACGAAGATCAACTCTTCTTGTAGTTCGCAAACATATCCTTGCGGATCGAACCATGTACGCCCCAGTTCGCGTCGACCACCTGCGTCACGCCGAAGTCCGCAGCTACCGACATCAGCGCAATGGCTTCGTCTTCGCTCAAACCGTGCACCGTCATCAGGAAGCGGCGTAGCTTGCGAAAGGCATCGCGCATGGCTTTGTCGAGGCTCGCATGCTGTGCCACTTCTACCTGAGCGTTAGTCCCGAGTTCGGCCAGATAGTTGGGGAACGTGAAGCCATACACCGACCATTGCTGATCCGTCTCGAGCAGCGGATGCGTGAGCCCTTCGAGCAGCGTGCCCTCGAGGTCCGCTTTCTTATGCAGGATGAATTCGAAGTCCCCCGTCAAGGATGTTTCGATCGCCGTGCCGCCTAGCTCGCTGTCGCCCTGCGCGGCGTGCGGGTCGCCCACGGAGAAGAGCGCGCCCTCGACCGCCACCGGGTAATACATGGTCGCGCCCCGGCCGATGCGCCAGTCATCGATGTTGCCGCCCGTGTAGCTCGGCGGAATGGAACTGACATAGTCCGCTTCGGCGGGCGCGACGCCCATGGTACCGAAATGCAGTCGCGCCGGCACGCGGATATCCGGCAAGATGTTTTCGCGCTTCGTCACGAGCCGGTGATCCACCTGCACACCGGGGTAATCGATAGTCGCATGCACGATGCCATCCGGGTCGGTCTGCGGCGTCCACACATAGTTGTAGACCGCGCGCGCATACGGTTCGCCGGAAGTATCGAGTTCGAAGATTGTCACCACTTCGCGCGGCCTCGGTTCCTCGATCAGATCGTGATATTGAAAGCCCCACGACGCGGCCACGTTCGAGCCAAAGCACTTGCCTGCATGACACGCGCTGCAACTGGGCCGCGGCCTGACATCAAGGATGCGCACTTCGAGCACGTCGCCAGGTTCGGCACCTTCGATTGCCACCGGACCGGTCAGCAGATGCACGCCCACGCCTTCGCCAGCGCCCAAGCGGAACGGTCTTTCGGTCGAACCCGCGCCGCGCCGCGAAACGGCCTTGTGCTCGCGCGTCCATTCGAACACGCTTTGCGCGCCCTGATCGCCCGCGATCATGCGCTCGTGGTCGTCGTTGGCGTGATGCGTCAGCGTTTCGATGGTGGCGCGGTCGCCCGACTTGAGCGTGAGGCGTGGTTCTACCCGTTTGCTGAAGTATCCCCAATGCACCGTGGATGATGAAACGGGCAGCGTGTAATGCTTCATTGAATCGTCCTTGGCAAGAGGGTGTTTTATCGATGTGATTCAGTGCACGGTTTCGAGCGTGCTGCCCGCGCCCATCACGTTCAGAAAGCGCGCTGTCAACGGATGATTCGGTCGCGTCAAAACCTGATGCGCGGCTCCGTCCTCCACGACGGTCCCGCCGCTCAGGAACACGACGCGGTCGGCCACTTCATCGGCGAAGCGCAACTGATGCGTCGAAATGATCATCGTCAGGCCATCGTCGAGCGCGAGGCGGCGGATCACTTCGAGCACTTCGCCCACGAGTTCAGGATCGAGCGCGGAAGTCGGCTCGTCGAGCAGTAGCACGCGTGGATTCGGCGCCAGCGCACGCGCAATCGCCACGCGTTGTTGCTGGCCGCCGGACAGATGACGCGGCAGCGCATCAGCGCGATGCGCGAGGCCCACGCGTTCGAGCAGGGCATCCGC